>NZ_JBMSDT010000003.1:0-554268 GCF_049445795.1 Larkinella sp. VNQ87 | reverse complement strand
CCGAACGAACTTCCTGCAACACCCGTCCGCCCAGGGCCGTGACGGTAACCAGCCGCTTCCGGCGACCACCGCGCTCGGCCGTGGCGTCGCCCAGCACCGAACTGACGTAGCCTTTCTGCTCCAGCCGCTGCAAAGCCGCATGAACCGCCCCGGTGCTGACGGGTTGCCCGGTTTCGCGCTCCAGTTCCTCGGCAATGACTACCGAGTAGGCTTTTGGTACCAGCACGGCCACCGTCAGTAGCACAACTTCTTCAAATTCACCCAGATCGCTCCGTCGCATGTGTTGCGTAGTTCGTAAGGTTAAGTACCCGGTTTATTTCTTCTATTTCCGTATATCAAATCTGTTGCCAATTCGGCAGACAGGCGGTTTTTGCGAGTATGAGGGCGTTTTTGAAAACTGTCGAACGCGAATTTGTCCGTTTCTGGACAATTCCTGTACGCATCTGGACAGTGCGGAGAGCCTGATGATCGCCAGTGATTAATTTGCTACTTTTAGGTCGATTTGAAAGATAGGAACCAATCCGTGTTCCCATCAAAACCCGCTTATGAACCGTCGTCATTTCATTCAACAAGCAGCCGCTACCAGCGCCGGGCTGAGCCTGGGCGTATCCCCGGTTTTTGCCACCCGCGATGCCGGCTTCCCGACCGTCCGCGTCGCGCCCGAGAAGCGCAACTTTGCCAGTGTCGCCGTCGAACGGGCCATCGAGAAGGTCCGGAAAACCGTCAAAGATCCTGAGCTTGTCTGGCTGTTCGAAAACTGCTTTCCAAACACGCTCGATACCACCGTTCAATTTCGGGAAGCAGCAGGCCAACCCGACACCTTTGTCATCACGGGCGACATCGACGCCATGTGGCTCCGCGACAGCACCGCCCAGGTTTGGCCCTATTTACCACTCACAAAGGAAGATGAGCCGCTCCGGAAGTTGATTGCGGGCGTGATTCGGCGCCAGACGCAATGCATCCGGCTCGATCCGTACGCCAACGCGTTTTATTCTGACCCGACCAAGGAAGGCGAATGGAAGAAAGACATCACCGCCATGAAACCGGGTCTGCACGAACGAAAATGGGAGCTGGATTCGCTGTGCTACCCGATCCGGTTGGCCTATCACTACTGGCAAACCACCGGCGATACCAGTCCGTTCGATGCCGACTGGGCCGACGCGATGCGGCACGTTCTGAAAACGTGCCGCGAACAGCAACGCAAAACCGGGCCGGGACCGTACAAGTTTGGCCGCGAAACCGCCTGGTCGACGGACACGGTTCCGGGCAACGGCTACGGCAATCCGACCCGACCGATCGGGCTCATTCACAGCATTTTCCGACCCTCCGACGACGCGACGGTTTTTCCGTTTCTGGTCCCTTCCAACTGGTTTGCCGTGGTGTCGCTCCGCCAGGTGGCGACGATGACCGATAAAATCCGGCCCGACGCGGCTTTTGCCGCCGAATGCCGGGCGCTGGCCGATGAGGTGGAAAAAGCCCTGAAACAATACGCCGTCTATACCCATCCGAAATACGGGAAAATCTACGCGCTGGAAGTAGACGGTTTTGGCAATCACCTGTTGCAGGACGACGCCAACGTGCCCAACCTGATTTCGTTGCCATACCTGGGCGCGGTTTCGGCCAGCGATCCGATTTACCGCAATACCCGCCGGTTTTCACTCAGCGCCGACAATCCGTATTATTTCCGGGGAAAAGCCGCCGAAGGCATCGGCAGTCCGCACACGTTGGTCAACAACATCTGGCCGATGAGCCTGACGATGCGGGCGCTGACCTCCACCGATGACCAGGAAATTCTGACGCAACTCCGGCAGTTGAAAAAAAACCACGCCAACACCGGTTTCATGCACGAATCGTTCGACAAAGACGACCCGGCGAAGTTCACACGCAAATGGTTTGCCTGGGCCAATACGCTGTTCGGGGAGCTGGTGCTGAAAATGGTCGACGAAAAACCGCAGTTGCTGAGCAAACCGCTGTAGTGGGATCATGGATTGTTATACAGAGTTAATCAGGGGTTATCAGAGGTTATCAGGGAATTTCGCTGATAAACCCTGATCATCTCTGATCAACCCTGTGTAATCACTATTTTTCAATTAGTCATATGGCTGAACAACTCATCCAGCACCTCCAAAAATTCGTCTCGCTCAAGGACGAAGATGGTCCGGCGATTCTGCGTTTTTTTCAGGCAAAATCGTTCAAAAAGAAAGAAAATCTGGTTGAAGAAGGCGACATGGCTAAATTCCATTATTTCGTGGTGAAAGGTTGTTTGCGGTTATTCTTTGTCAATGACAAAGGTGTAGAGCAAACCCTGCAGTTTGCGATCGAAAACTGGTGGTTGTCGGATTATATGGCTTTTCAGAGTCAAAAAACGACCGATTTTTATATTCAGGCCGTTGAAAACACCGAAGTGCGGGCGATTGATTATCCGACACAGGAACGGCTTTTTGAAGAATTTCCTCAACTGGAACGGTATTTCCGGCTGATTTACCAGCGCGCGTACGCAGCCACACAATTGCGGGTCAAATACCTGTTTGACTTGTCGCGGGAAGAATTATATTACCACTTTAGTGATCATTATCCCGACTTTATTCAGCGCATTCCGCAGTATCTGCTGGCTTCGTTTCTGGGATTTACGCCCGAATATTTGAGCGAAATCCGGAAGAAAAAGCGTCCTTAAACTGGTTAAAACCGGCCTATAGACTACCGGGAAGATTGAAGCCATTTAATTTAAACAGCTAGCCCCTAACTATCCGGGGCTAGTTGTTTCGATTTATCGAAAGTTTTCCAGGAACCTAATTTTCATGAATCAATTTCAATGTTTTTGAAAAGCTTTTGGTGCTCGCCCGAAGCAACAGGAACCCTGATAGCTTTTGATTCAGAGACAATCGGTGCCGTTCTTCATGTTGGGTCATCTTTACCTGAGTTTGATTGACAATTCGCCCCTCGGTATCCACAAGAGTCAGTGTAATCACCTGATCTTTAGCACCTTTAATTTCAACCAAAACTTCTCCATTCGTAACCGGATTACCTAGTACTACGACGCTTAAGTCGGAATTTGACTCCCGGCTATTAAAAGGCAAACGGACTGATGACGGACAATGCAAAGGCTTTCCCGACCACTTTAGCTCATAGCTTGACCCCTGAACCCGGGCGTAGATGATTCGCGGTGTGCCGTCTTTCAACGTATTGGGCACCTCAAAGCTGTATGCGTGAGCCCCGTTGCCTTTTCCCGCATTCTTCAGGTCATCCCGGTAGATAGTGGCTTCTGCACTCCCCCAGACTGTATTTCCTGTATAGAACTCGATAGTAACCGGTGTATTGGGCTTGTTGCGATCCCAGGCCCAACCACGGATGGTTCCGCATTCAACTTTATCCAGATAACCATCGAAGTTGCCCGTTACGGGAGTCGGGGATGCGGAGTTGACCGTGAGGATGAAATCGATGCTGTTGGAAGCTCCCTGTGCATCAGTGGCCCGGTAGGTAATCACAAATGAACCAGCCTGCGTTGGCTTACCACTAATAACCCGCCCTGTTTGATTAAAACTTAGGCCACCGGGCAACCCGCGCAGCGTATAGGTTAATGAGGACGGTGTTTCTTTATCAGTGAAGGTTACCAACGTTCCTGAGAACGGTATATCCACCTGGGCCACCTGCGCAGAAATTAGGAGTGGTGGAGCGGGTGGTTGGGGCGGTGTATTGGTGGGAGAGGATGGCGAACAGGCTGCGGGCAGGTCAAAGTTATAGCTAACCAGTACCCCACTCTGTCGGGCCTGAAGCAAAAGCACTTTGGGATCCTGTCGAAGACCGGCCTCTACGGTATGGTTTCGGCTGGAACTCCAGCGGGTAATCCCAGCGGCCATGTATTCAATCAGCGATCCATTCCCACCCTGGGTGTTGAAAGTAATGGCACCGGTCTGGCAATTATAAGTGGGAGCCACAAGCTTTAGGGGGCTGACTGCAGGCTGAATCCTGACCGTTAAAGATGCAGAAGGACTTGTACAGCTATTCAGTGTACAGGTAGCGGCTACCGTGTACTGCCCGGGTGCAGAAAGGGTGTAGATAGGACCATTGGCGACCCCGGTTCCGCCTTTCACGGTCCAGTTGAGTTGGCCTGAGCATCCGGCAGCCGTTACAGAAATTGGCTGGTTCGTAGTCAAAAGTGAACTGGCAGATAACTGGGGCACGGAAGGGGCGGTAGTGCTGCCGCCAATCGTCTTTGTCGCCTGAGTCATGCAGCCATTAGACGCCGTTCCCTGAACCCAGTAGCTTCCCGCTGTCGAAACGAGGATCGTTGCCGTGGTCGCACCGGTGCTCCAGCGATAAGACTGCGCCGGGCCAGCGTTTTTGGCGGTCAGTGTCACGGATTGATTCGTACAGCTCAACCCATCCGAAGTAGTTTGTATACTGACGGGAAAAGCGCAATCATTTGATTTAGCTTTTAGAATCCAGTAATCGTGGTCTATTCCTCTGTTATCTTCTGTTTTATCACCACTCAATACTGAACTCGAATATCCTCCCAGTAAATAATTTCCATCCTGCGTTGGCACAATGTTGGTCAACGCATCGTTGTACACCCCGCCAAACCTTTTGTCCCACTGCCTGGCTCCCTTCTCATCAATCTTAACGATCCAGTAGTCGAAGCTATTCCGGTAGGAATCCTCCGTCTTGTCATGGCTTATCCCTGAAACGGATACCCCTCCGAGCAGATACCCTTTGTCAGCGGTAGTCGTCAGGATGTATAAATTATCATTTTTACTTCCCCCATATATTTTATCCCATTGTTTGGTGCCATCACTACCGAATTTGAAAAGCCAGAAATCATAGCCCCCCTTTGAAGGTTCCGTTTGCCCCCCGTCAGGATTAAGGCCTGACGTCCACCCTAATAAATAACCGCCGTCATTGGCTACCAATAGTTTCGTCGCCATCGAATTCGGGTTTTCGCCAACTTTTTTATCCCACTGTTTTGCGCCATTGGCATCCAGTTTGGTGAGCCAATACTCACTCAGACCTGAGATTGGCGTCTGCTCGGTAGAAAAGTAGCCGCCGAGTAAATACCCACCATCGGTCGTCGCAACGATGGCCGAAAGTCGATCACTGTAAAGCCCTCCATACGTTTTATCCCATTGCCTGGTCCCATCGGCCTTTAATTTAACCAGCCAGTAATCTGTCCCTCCTTTTGAAGCTTCGGTTTTATCGTCACCCGTGGAAGAAGCTGAATACCCCGCCAACAAGTAGCCCCCATCAGCTGTCTTCAACAGCGACACGAGGACGTCATTCGATCCACCCCCGAATGTTTTATCCCATTGAATCGCGCCATTTGCGTTAATCTTGACCAGCCAGTAATCACTCCCGCCTTTTCCAGTCGCAGTTTTGTCGCCTACATGTTCGTAAATAGAGGTATTGGCCGATCCACCCAGTAAGTAACCGCCATCCGCCGTCGCCACCAGGGAAGTAAGTGATTCACTCGGGTTGCTACCAATCGTTTTATCCCACTGTTTGGTGCCATCGGCCTTTACTTTGACTAGCCAAATGTCGGTTTCTCCCCTGAAACCAGCAGGGCCTCTTGAATTCTCCGTTTTATCAGCACCTTTGTCCGACCACGAAGTTCCACCGAGTAAATACCCACCATCTGAAGTAGCCAGGACATCGTTTAAGTATTCATTATCCTCTCCCCCAAAGGTTTTATCCCATAGCTTACCAGGCTGCGATTGGGCTTTTGCAAAATGAGTAAATACCTGAATGAATAGAAAAATCCATAAACCTTTCCAAAGCCTGCCCGGTAGTAGGCTTCTTACTCGTAAACATTTCGACATCGGATCGTTGATTATAAGGTGAAAAGAAAAGTGAGCAAAAGATATTAAACCGCTAATAGCACTAGAATTGCAGTGGAATCCCTATCCGTAAACGGTTTTAAAGTGAGCCAATAAGCAGACATTAACCCAACCGGAGGGTTATGTAAATAATCGCAATGTTTAAATGAGATATTTTACGGAAACCGGATTTTTTCACGAAATCATTGTCCTAATTTAAAGTTATTTGACAAATAATCTGCTATTTATCAGGCAAAAATATAGGTTGTATTTGTGAGTTTTTACGACTCGTTGCATCTGTCTGCTCTATTTTCGCAAAACAGTTCTTCTCTTCTTAAACCCGTTTAAGTTTTTCCCGAAAACCGGTACCTAGCTTTGTCTCGACAAATAAACCACGAGACAATGGAAAAGCGAATCAACATCCAAATAACTGAACCACAGGCCTATAAAGCCATGTTCGGATTAGAGGGTTATCTGCAAACCGCCCAGATTACGAAAGCTCATAAAAACCTGATTAAAATTCGGGCCTCGCAAATCAACGGTTGTGCGTATTGCATTGATATGCATACTCAGGAAGCCCGAAAAGCGGGCGAAACCGAACAGCGGATTTACCTGCTCAACGCCTGGAAAGAAACCGATTTATTTACGGAAGAAGAGAAAATCATTCTGGCGCTGACCGAGCAAATCACGCTGATTCACGCCCAGGGGGTGACGGATGCGGTTTATCAACAGGCCGAAAAAGCGTTTGGCAAAAACTACCTGGCGCAATTGATTATGGCCATCGTCACCATCAACGCCTGGAACCGGATTGCCATTTCCACGCAGTTGGAACCGGGGAAATAATGGAGGATTGATAGGAACACGGATTCTTGATCCGTGTTCCATCCACAATTCACCACTTCACCCCCACCGTCAAAAAGAAAGCCCGGCCGTCGGAGGGCAAGATACCGGGACCAGGGTAGCCCGTGGCCCGGCGCGTGTAGTAAAATTCGTTCGCCAGGTTGTTGACGCTGCCTTCCAGTTTCAGCCAGCGGTAATTCCACGACAGCGAAAAATCCAGGATGTGGTACGCCGGAATCCGGCCAACGACCGCCGAAAAACCGCCATCAATGGCATTGGTAGCGTCGGAAAACTGATCCGTCAGGTACGTAAACTGGAACGATGCCTTCAGGTTGCGGTAGCCCCCGCGCATCCCCGACTTCAGGTTAACCGCCGGAGCAAACTCGACTTCGTTGCCCTGCACACCCGGAATCTGGCTCTTCACGTATTCCGAGCGAATCAGCGCCATATTGCCAAAAATCGACCACGACCAGCGATCGGAAGACGGTTGCCACAAGCGCAGCAGTTCCGCTTCGCCGTACGACTCCAGCCCGAGGATCAACGCCCGGCCCACGTTCGCTCGCTTGCGCAAAACGCGGTCGTTTTCGTCGTAAAACTGTACTTCGCCGATGCGGTTTCCGTAGTTGAGCGCAAACAGGCTCAGGTCGTAATTCAGCACCTGGTTTTTCTCGCCCCGCACACCCAGATCGGCGGAAAAACCGCGTTCGTCCTGCAAATTGGGGTCGATCACCGCCGAGGGGTTCGCAATCCGCATGTCACTGAACGTGATCGACCGGTAGTTCTGCGAAATATTGCCGTAAAATTCCACGGACGCCGACGGTTTGTAACTCAGGCCTAAACCGGCAATCACAAAACCGCGCGGATTGACGCGTTTCTCGTTGGTTTTGGTGATTGTGATGATGTTACCGGCCAGGTCGCGGACGATGTTACCGTAAAAACCGTCGGCAGTCGTGCGGATGTATTCGTACCGCAAACCGGGCGTTACGGAAAACTTGGAACTGAGAAACAGTACATTCTCGGCAAACAGCGACACGTTCCGGTTCGGAAACCGGTAGTCGGACGACATCAGTTGATCGGGTTCGACAAACGTAAAATCCGCTCCTTTGCCCGTTGGTCCGATACCCTGCTGGCTGTGGTTGAAGCCGTGGTAAAACCGGGTGCCAACCAGGAAAACGCCGTCTTTCCGGCCCAGTTTGTAGCGATTCAGAAACCGTCCTTCAAACCCCCAGTTCCGGAAATTCCCGGCAATCAGGTCGCGCTCGATGGCTTCATTGTCGACCGTCGCCACGCGGTTGGGCCGAAAACCGAGCGAATAGCGTGATGCAATAACGCCAAAACTAATCAGATTAATCTCCGAGCGGGCGTTCAGTTTCCAGTCGTAATGCACATTGAACAGGTTCCAATCCACCTTAAACCAGTTGCGTTCGCGGTTCGACTGACGCGGATTGGCCCGGAACATCTCGTCGCTCAAACCGCCCGGTTGCTGCGCCAGGTAATCCATGTGCGTCACTTCCAGCCCGATTTTGGCCTCATCGGTCAGTTGATAATGAATGTCGGCATAGGCGGTTTTGCTGTCAAAATGCGAATTGGGCCGCCAGCCGTCCGCTTTTTTGTACTGGAAAAAGGCGTAATAACTCAGCTTTTTGGCCGTGCCGCTCACGCTGTTGAACGAATTGAAAAAGCCGAACGAACCCACGGTTTGCCTTGAAGTTACTTCAAACGTCCGATCGGTGACGGGCTGACGCATTTCGAAATTCAACAAACCACCAAACTGCGTTCCGTATTGCAGCGAGGCCGCCCCGCGCACAATCTTGATGCGTTTCAGGGCCTCCGTCGGCGGGGTGTAATAACTTTCGGGATAGCCCAGCGCATCGGCGCTGATGTCGTAGCCGTTTTGTCGAACATTAAAATTGGAAGTCCGGTTGGGGTCGAGGCCCCGCCCGCCGATGCTCAATTGCAAACCGCCCCCGTCGTTCTCCCAGATGTTCAGCCCGGCGACGCGCGCGTAGACCTGCCGGGCGTTGTTGGTGGCCAAATTAGCGACCAGGTTTTCGGGTAAAATCACCTCCGATTTTTTAGCCGCAAAAATGGCCGTGCCTTCCACTTCGCGCAGCCGCGTCTGGCCGAAACTGCCCTGCGGGGCCGTCACGGTGACTTCGCTGAGCGTCTTTTCGGTATTTTCGAGCGTAAATTCCAGCAATGCGGTTCCTGAATCTACGGTAACTTCCGTCTTCAGCGGTTTGTGGTTCAGCGAGAAAAACTGGAGCTGATATGTCCCGGTTTTCAGGTTTGGGATCATAAACCGCCCCAGGCTGTCGGTGGTGAAAATGGTCCGGGAGCCTTTCAGGTACACGCTGCACCCATCGATGGGTGCGCTGCTTTCTTTTTCCCGAACAATGCCTTGCAAGGTGTGCTGGGCAAAGCCGGAATAGGAAAAAAGACAAAGCAGGATACAAGAAACTAGATACTTCACCGCCCCTAAATCCCCTAAAGGGGACTTGGACACAGAAGAGTCCGGATGCAAAAAGTCCCCTTTAGGGGATTTAGGGGCGGTGAATCTATAACCCTTTAATGTCATCGTCAAACGGTAAAATCCACTGTTTAGGCCGGAACGAGTCGGTTTCCTGCGCCAGATTGATCGTCGGATCGATGTACGGTTTTCCCAGCCGCCCGTTCAGGCTGACGTAGGTATCGGCGTACACTTTCGGGTTTTGGAAACCCTGCCGGACGTAATAATCCCGGAGGTAATTCGCGAACTGAACCAGCATATCCGGTTGCGTTGCCATCATTTTTTCCTGCAAGCGCGTCAGGTGTTTTTCGTTGTTGACGATCACCTGCCGACCCGCGTCGTCCGTCACTTTAAATTGCACATAGCCCATTTTTTCCATCAGCATCACGCGCCACGAAAACCGGTAGCCCTCTTCCGACCAGAATAACTCGTTGGGATAGAGCAGGTAACGAAACGGGACCAGGATTTGCAGGATGAAAAAAATGATGAAAATTGATACCAGAAACCGGTGCTGCGATCTCCTGTAAAGTAATATCTTGCTACCTTCTAATAGGTTATCCGGAAGGCGCAGCAAGCGGCTGAGACCCGCCAGCAGTCGCTGGTGAAAACCGGCCGGGAAAAAGACGAGAGCCGCCACGATCATGATGTACGGAAACATCCCGATCGGAAACAAGACCGCCGTCAGGACGTGGAAAATCACCACGGCGACGTACGCGTACGGCCGCGTGAAGCGATTGAGTAACAAAAACGGAATGCTCAGGTCATACAACAGACCCAGCCAACTGAACGCAAACGCCGTTTCGCGGTAGTTGAACAGAAAACCGATGATAGGCAGATCGTTGCGACCCGGCAGCCAGATCCGGAGCGGTTGCGCTTCGAGCAGCCAGTCGGAATTGATTTTAGCCAATCCGGCGTAGAAGTACACAATGGTCATCAGCAAGCGTAAACTATCGATCGTCCAGCGGGGCACCTGGTCGTGCAACATCCGACGGTTTTGGGCCGCGTCGACCGAAAAACAGGCGTTGGCGGGCAGGAAAATGAGCAGAAAAGCCACCAGACTCACAAAATAGTAGTGATTCAGGTAGGTACTTTTGTCCATCAGCTCGATGTACGTAAAGCTCAGAAACAAGCCCACCGACGCCAGCCGGTAGAACCAGCCGAGCGCCACCAGGAACGCACTCAAACCGCAGGTAACAAACAGCAGATAGGTGTAGTTGCCCAGCGGTTTGACGAATTCAAAACCGTAATACGAAAAGAAAAACGAGGGTTTGATGTAAAGCTCGTCAATCCAGCCTTTCGACCAGAACCGAACTACACTGCCGAAAAGCATCAGCCCAAACGCCAGCCGAAAAACCGCCAGGGGAGCCGCCGACGTGTATGTCCGAAAATACGTCCGCATCAATCGCCATCCGTGTCGACGTAGGAAATCGTAATGCTCATCGCCGAGGTCATGTCCACTTTCAGCATCCGCACGGCTTTCTGCATTTCGGTGTAGACTGCCAGCACGGCCGCGTTGTTTGTTTTGACCTCGTCGTACAGACTGGTTTTCAGCGCATTCAACTTTGCGTTGGTTGACTCAAACTGGGCGTTGATCACCTCCGTCAGTGACTTGCCGGTCTGGCTATCCTTCGCGCCGAGGGCGTTCAGGTAGCTTTTCAGGCCGGGTCCCTCTTGCCCGGTTTTTACGTCTTTGCCGTTGAAGAAATCGATAGCAGCCTGGTGGGCGGTTTTCGCCAGCGTCAGCGACAGGTCTTTTTTGTAAAAAGCCTCTACTTTGTCGGGGGCGGTGGTGCCGTTGGTCATCGCGCCCGACGGAATGCCGAACTTGCCCGAACGGATGTACCGCTCGTAGTGCAGCACGTAGCCGTTGACGAGTTTCGACAGCGAACTGCTGGCGTCGATGCCCGTACTGTTCACAAACCGGTCGCGGTAACCGCCCGTTGTCCATTCGGTCAGCACCGTCGTGAAAACCGTCTTCATCTGGTTCGTGATCAGCTTCAGGTACGCAATCCGCTTGGCCGCGTCGGCCGCCGTGGTGTAGCGTTGAATAATCGCATCGTCGGTCGCAGCCAGACCGTTGATCAGGTAGTCGATCGCCGGAAAACCCTGCCGGGGATAAGCCGAGGGTAAATCCAGCGTGACGGAGGTCGCTTTAATGTTGTCTTCAATCCCGGTGGTATTGGCCGGATAAATGTTGAAAAAATACCGCAGCGTGTGCGACTCGGCGGGGCCAACATCGAACAGCTCGACCTTCTGCCACTCGGTATAGGCATCGGCCCAAGCTTGCCGGAATTCGGTCAGCGTGGTTTGGTCGGGCTTGGCCACAAAGGCGTCCGATTTCGTCAGCATCAGGTCGAACTTCGTCTTGAAATTCGCGTAGCTGGGCAAAATGATGTTGTCAGCCAGGTGCGTTAGCATCGCCTTGCGATCGGTTCCGACCGGATTGGTGGGATTCGGATTGGTGCCGGGATCGGGGTCGGGCGAGTCCGAGCCGCTTGAACAGGCCCAGATCAGTCCGGCGGTGATGCCAATGAATACAGCGGTTTTCCAGTAAAATTGTGCCATAGTTACTACGTACCCACGGACTTTAGTCCGTGTAAGCCAGAATAACCTATAAGTTAATATTAACTACTGGGTCATAGAAGCTTACACGGACTAAAGCCTGCGCGGCCCGGTCCGTGGGTACTTACGGTTAATTCGTGATATTGAACTTCGTTCGGATGGCGGCTGCGGCTGCGTCGATTTTAGTATTGGTCAGGCCCCAGAAACCGTTTGGTGCGGAGGTCAGGCCCGCCAGAATGGTGTCGGAGAAAGCCGCATCGGCACCGGCCAGTTTGGCAAACCGCAGGGAGTAGATGAAACCGAGCCCTTCGCCGATGGCGTGCGCCCGGGCTGCGTCGTTCGTCGCATTCGTTTTCCATTTACCCAGATACCCGAGGGCCGCAGCGGCTACGGCTTTTTCCATCGCCGGGCGCAGAATGGCCACCTGTGCTTTCAGCGTCGTCGGGTCGTTGTTGACAATGGCCGCCCGGCCTTTCAACAGCGCCATGTGGATTTTGGGAAAATCCTCTTTATTGTACTCCCAGAGATACGACCCCATAAAGCTCTCGCCTGACGAAGTAGCGGTCGCTTTTCCGCCGTACACCGGGTTGGCCGTCAGCAGACCAAAAATCTGATCCCAGTTGTGTTCGAGTTCGGTATACGGTTTTCCGCTCACCACTTTCGAGTTGTCCAGCGCCAGGTTTTTATCGCTCAACAGGACGTTGCTGATATAGTCGAGTTGCAAACCGCCAATCATCGATTTCTGGATGACCTGCGCCCATTCAATGCCTTTCGCATCAACCAGGTAGTTGCCCAGCTTTCCGGCTTTTCCATCTGCCGCCGTGGCCGACACCGACAGGCTGGCCGTGGCAACAGCCCCAAAACCGGCTTCGAGCCTTTTACGCTCATTCTCGGCATCAGTTGCCGACAGCGATGAGGCATACACCGACCGCAGGTTAACACCGGACGTATTCAATGCGGCATCCGTGAAGGCGTTTCCGGTATTGGCAAACATGTTTTTCAGGACCGTCGAATCCAGCTTCGCGCCCGTTCCAACCGCCGTGCCGTTGTAGGTGTTGATGGCGCGGAACATCAGCAAGCGGGTGCTGCCGGGCGTCAAATCGACGGTTTTGGTGCCTTTGTTATCGGCGAAAAAGTTGGCATAGGCCGTGGTATCCGTCAACTTGGAATAATCAATTTTTGAACGCAGATTTTCCGGTGGCGTAATCTCAAAATCATCGTCGTCATCATTACAGGCCGTCAAGCTGGCTACCAGCGCTATAACGGGAAGGATTCGGACGAGTAAACGGGGTTTAAACATAGCGGCTAGATAAAAAAGTAAGATTCCGCTGTAAAGGTAAACACTATTTAGACTGATTATAAAAATTCTACTGAGAATGTTTTTAAATAAGGACACAAACCGCTAAAAAATAGCGATTTACACCTAAAAAGTCTTCTTCTACCAAGCCTAAGATAACTTTTTTCGAAGAAGACTTTGTGCAGTATCCCTGTTACCGGCGCTTTTGTTGTTCGAAAACGTGGACGCCTTTCTTGTTTCCAACGATAATATCCGGTCGTTTGTCGTTGTTGATGTCTTCTACCATTACGTGGAGACCAACGCCGGAATCGCTATCTACTTCGTGCGGAATCCAGGACGGATTTTTACCGGGCTGAAACTCGAACCAGTACAAAACCGCCGGTTCTTCGGCACCGGGATCGTGACCGTTGTGGGCATAATACCGCTTGCCCGTGACAAGATCCGGTTTTTTATCGCCGTTCATATCCACAAACGCCAGTCCGTGGCTTTGCGAAAAGCCTTTGTAAATTTCGTGGGTCTGCCAGCTTGGGTTACTCTGAGCATCTTTGCCCTGCTCGTGCCACCAGATGCCGTATTTGTGCGCCGACGACGAAATGACATCGTTCAATCCGTCGCCGTTTACATCGTAGACGTACATCTGGGCGCATTCTTCCCCGAGTTTAGCCGAATGGAAGGTCCAGTTGCTGCGTTTCGGGTCGGTTGGGCCTTCCCACCAACCGATGTGAATCAGCACATCCGGTTTTTTATCACCGTTGACATCACCAAAACCGAGCCCGTGCGTGTACATGTGCGTGCCGGGTGTGCTCTCGCCTTTGCTGATCACGGTTCGCTCCCACTCCTGATCAAAATCCTTGTCGGGTGACCGCAGCCAGATGATTTCCTTGGCGGTTGGGTCATTGCAGACTAAATCCTGTCGCCCGTCGCCGTCGACATCGACAAACAGGGGCGACTCGTTGCCCACCGATGGATGAATCGGGTGAATTTTCCAGTAGCCCGGCTGGTTTTTGGGATTTTCGTGCCAGACGGCAGCTTTTCCGGGGAAGTCGATGCGAATGATGTCGGGCCAGCCATCCTTGTTGACATCCAGGGTGAAGTTCAGGAAGGAATTGCTGTAACCCGTATTGTAGGTAAATTTCTGGGGTTTATCGAGTTCATGCCGGGTCCAGTTGGGCGCTTCGAACCAGTAAGCACCGGACACCACGTCTTTTTTACCATCTTTGTTGACATCGGCAACGGTAGCCCCTTCGGCAATGAACTCACGGGTTAATACGCTCTTTTTGAAAGGGATGTCATTGCCTTTTTTCGCGGTATTCTGAGCATTCCCGACCAGAACACCCATTGTCAGACAGCCGAAAAGGACCGTCCTGACAGTACGCCATTCTGTCGTTTTTTTCGCTATGCTTTTCATTGGTCTTGTGTTGGAATAGTACACAAAAGAAAGCGAAAAGCCGGTTCAAGCTACTTGGTACAGCTTTAGGAACTTGAAATCTGATTGATTGGCACCCGGTTGTACGAACTACCGGCCCGATTGAAAACCGAGCCGCAGAATCACCCCGCCCGACCCGAGTGACAGATTTTCCCGGGTAAGTGGCCCAATCGGGTATTTCAGGTAAGGCTCAGCCGAGAGCCGGAAGCGGTCGCCCAGTTGACGCTCGACGCCAACTGAGAGATTGATCAGCCGCCCCCAGTAAATCCGGCGGAAAGCCGGTTCCGAACGAATGGTAGTTTCCTGTGCTTCTGCAAAACTGGTTTGCGGTTTAGGCTGTCCGTCCGAACCCGTCACGTAAATGACGGTTTCTCGAATCAGTCGGTAGGTATACACATACCGCTCGTTCAAAAACGCGAGGGACGACACACCAGCTTCGGCATATATCCCGGTTTTTGACGATTTCAGCGGTCGAAAGCGCAGATTGAGCGGAAAGTCGACCGCCAGCAACCGGATATCGGTAGCTACCAGCGTGGGCGTTGTCGTCATCGGAACCAGATCCGACGTTTTACCGGCGTGTTGACCCGCCATCGACAAACCGGTCGAAAGGCTAAACCGGCGGCTGATGGGGATTTCGGAAAACACGCCCCCACTCAATCCGGTCGAGGGTTCGTACTCGCTCACGCGCACCGATTGTGGCCCCACGCTCAGCCCCCAAATGGGCCGGATGGCGGTTTTTTCGCGTTCCGTTTGTGCTAGGGCCGGTCCGTCGACCTGCGTTTTCAACGGCAAGCCCAGGGGCCGAAGCGACCAGCGGTAGAAGCTTTTGTGCCGGGGTTTGATGGTTTCGAACGACAGCAACGGCGTGCCAACTTCCGGAAAAGAGGGCCCGGATACCGAACCGGATTTGGGCAGTACCGTGGACGTTGCTAACCCCGAAGGCGAATTCAACGCATCCGGGAGCCGGTTTTCCGGTTTTGCAAAACGGCTTTTTGAAGGATTAGGCCGTCGGTTTTTTAGGGACGAAATACGCTCGTCCGGCAGGTTCGGTAGCGGTTTTTCCCATGCAGACGGGGTTTGGGGTGATTTAGTAATCAACTCCTGAACTGGTTTTTGTCTTGCCGACTGTTCGAAAGGCTGGACCGGTTTTGCGGTTTTGGAAGTTGAGCGGTTTTCGGCCATCGGTTGTTCAGACGGTTTTCCTGAACGATCGGTTGTTTTCGTATGGACAGCCTGTTCTGCTGCATCGAAAACCGGGGTATACAGCCATACGGGCACGCCCAGCACCCCAAGCAGCAGACAGGCCGCCATCGCATACCGGAACCAGACCACGGGCTGTCGTTGCCGCCGTCGGTGTCGGAGCCGCTGGAACTCTTCCCACGAGCCGGGTTCGTACGGCACTTCATGCCGTACGACGGTTTTCCGAATGTGGTCGGTGAGCCGTTTATGGAAAGAATCGTTCATTGTGCTTCGGAAAATAGAATTTCACCAACCGGGCCAGCTTTTCTTTCGCCCTCGTCAAATATACCCGCGACGAGCTGACCGAGAGGTTGAGTTGCCGGGCAATTTCTTCGTGCGAATAGCCCTCAATTTCGTAGAGATTAAAAACCATGCGGTAGTGGTCGGGCAGGTGTTGCAGCAGGCTCAGGATGTCCTCCGCCGTCAGTTGGCTCACTATAGAGTCTTCCACCTCAACGGTTTGGCTCTCCGGATGATCCAGGTCGAGCGGCTGGGTATGCCGAACCAGTCGGCGGTAGTGATCGAGGGCCGTGTTGATCACAATCCGGCGCAGCCAGCCCCGAAAGGTCTGCTCGAATGAATACCGCCCGATGTGGTCGAAAATCTTCAGAAAACTGTCGTTTACCACGCTGCCCGCTTCCTGCCGGGTGGGGTGATACCGCAACGCAATGGCCATTGCAAACCCGTAAAAATGCTTGTAAAACATTTCCTGGTGCTTCGGATTACCTTTTCGGCATCCTTCGATCAGTTGTCGCTCAAACGGGGTACAATCGAGTGCCATGCCACTGGCTACGGGCAGAATAAAGAACGGCGAGCCGCAGGCAGCCCCACCGTTCCAGAGATGAGTAGTTGGTTATTGCTTATTGGTCACCGTACCGTCGGGGTTCAGCGTCGTGTCCTGCACTTTCGATCCGTTGTAGACCACAAAGGTTGTATTCGAGTGATCGCCTTCGCCTACCAGTTTCGTTACGTCGATTTTCAGGGTGTGCTCCAGATCCGTCGGGCAGCCCGATACCTCACCGGCATCGTGCGTCAGGGCGATGTGGATGGTCGGCGGATAAATCATGATCTCGATGCCGTTCCAAACCGCCTTGAATGCTTCGGGCGAACAACCGCCTTTTACTTTCACGGTCAGGATGTTACCCTCGCGCGACACGTTCTCAATCGTAAACTGGGTGCCCTCCGCATTGGCCCGGGCGTTCATGGCGCGGTTATATTCGTCGGCGCTCGTCACGATGGGCGTCAGGTTCTTGTCCGACGGCGCCGGATCGTTGCCCGAATCCTGGTTACAGGCACCCAGCGTCAGCAACAGTACGAAACTGAAGACGGCGGAAAGTTTTCGATACGTCAAAAGGGTGGCTGGATGGAAGTTACTTTTCATGGTTGTAAAGAGATGTTTAAGTGTTCTTTACAACCATGACGAGCCCGCCAACCGGAACGCTACAGCTCCCCGAAAAATTTTTGAAAAATGTCAGTTGGCGACGCTCCCGACCACGCAGGTCTGGTTGTAAGCTTCCACGATTTCGCCGAAGCGGTTCCAGTCCCGGCGGGTAGCGGCCGGATACTGGCGCACAAAGGCCGGGCAATCACCAAAAAGGGCTTCGTGTTCGTCGTCGATGGTGCCTTTTTTCACAATCCGGGCGTTGGTCTGGTCTTTCACCACCACAAAGCTGAGGTCTTTCGGATTGGTGCCGATCGTAAAGTTGCCGAAGGTATACTCCATGTTTTTCTTCCAGCCGTTGGCGTCGAAATAAAGCACCAGCTTACCCGGATGGCTCAGCCGTTCAAGCAGGGCGGTTTTGTGGTCGCGACGCGGATTCGGAACCCGCTCAAAAATTACCTGTTCGCGTTCGCGCGGAATGGCGCCGGTGGCGTAGGCAAACTTCGGAATGTCCTGCGCAATCAGCCGGAGCTTGTCGCTTTTGAAAGTTACTTTTTTGTCGTCGGCGGTGCGGACGATGGCGTTGGCCGGGGCGTCGTTCACCATCATGCCCACCCGGACTTTTCCCCGGATGGTATCGTTGTCGGTGGTGACCACATACCCGTCCGTCCAGGACGTAATGGCACCGAGGGGCGCGTATTGGGCAGCGCCAAGAAGCGGGCTCAACAGAGCCACTAAGAAGCTAATTTTCAGGGTTTTCATCGTATTTGTTGTTTACCTGACCCCAAAAATAGGCGACCGGTTGATTGGCCCTGAAAAATTTTGGATAAACGGTATAAAAAGCCGCCAAACCGTTGATCGCCGGATCGCTTTTACTAAATCTGAAGCCGGAAAATTTGACAACGACGGCATTTCCGTTAGCTTTGCGAGCATGAGAATGGCTCCAATGCTTTAAGACTCCCTCCCTTTGTCGCTCCGACAAACCGCCTTTTCGGTAAGGCCCACTTTTTCTTTGTCTTTTTCGAACGAATCACCTTAGCCCAGCCATCTGCTTTGCGCTGGCATTCCGGTTTTTGTCATTTCCGAAAAAGACCTTCCATTCCTTTTTAATGACGAAAAATCATGCAAGACGCTCTCACTAAAGCGCAACTCGAACAGTTTATCCGGGAGGGATTTGTTCGCATCAATAATGCCTTTTCAGCCGACACAGCCCGGCAAGCCCGCGCCATTCTCTGGCAGGATCTGAAGCTTGACCCGAATGACCGGACCACCTGGAACCAACCCATTATTCGGCTCGGGATGTACAGCCAGCCGCCGTTTGTCGAAGCGGCCAATACGCCGGTGCTGCACCGGGCGTTCGACCAGCTCGTCGGTCCAGGCCAGTGGATTCCGTGCCGGAGTATGGGCACGTTTCCGGTTCGTTTTCCTTCCGACACCGATCCCGGCGATACCGGTTGGCATGTCGACGCCGGTTTCCCCGGGGCCGATCCGGGCAACTTCTGGGAGTGGCGCGTTAATGTCTGGTCGAAAGGCCGGGGACTGCTCATGCTGTTTCTTTTCTCGGATGTCAGTGAAGCCGATGCCCCGACCCGCATTCGCACCGGTTCTCACCAGGATGTGGCCCGCTTGCTGCAGCCTGCGGGCGAAGCCGGTTTGTCCTTTATGGAAGTGGCCGAAAAGCTGGCCGATCTGCCCGAACGACCGGAACAACTGGCAACCGGAAACGCCGGAACCGTCTATCTCTGCCACCCGTTTCTGGTCCACGCGGCCCAGCCCCACCACGGCACGGAACCCCGGTTTCTGGCCCAGCCGCCGTTGTTGATTCGGGAAGAATTCCGGATTGAGGGCAACGAGGGCGGTTACTCCCCGGTTGCCGAAGCCATTCGGCAGGCGCTAAAATGACTGACTGATAGGAACACGGCCGGGTCGCCGATGCGATTGAACGGATCGAATAGATTTTAACGGATAAAATCTGTTTTGATCTGTTTAATCCGTTCAATCCGTGTTCCTATCAACACGCAGCAGCGGAACCGTCACCCGGAACTCCTCGCCGTCGTCCTTGATCACGAGGGGGGGAAAGTTCAGCCGGTGAAAACGGTCGGTGAGCGTGCCGAGGCCAATGGGCGAAGCCGCTACGCGTAGCGGTTTGCGCTGAATGGTGTTGGTCACCAGGACGGACGCATCGGCCTGCGTCCGGATGGAAACCCGGAGCGGTTTTTCGGGCAAAACGACGTTGTACCGGATGGCATTTTCAACCAGCGTCTGGAGTGTCAGCGGGGGCAACGAGTCGTCCAGAAACCGCTCTTCGACCTTCACATCGACCGAAATGGCCGAGCCAAACCGCTTATCGATCAGAAACAGGTACGACCGGATAAAATTTACCTCGCTCCGAAGCGTGGTCAGCTCGCGGTCGCCCTCCTGCAACAAATACCGGTAAACGCTCGCCAGTTCGTCCAGGAATTCGCCCGCCAGTTGCTTGTCTTCCGTAATGAGCGACGACAGCGAATTGAGTGAATTGAACAGAAAATGCGGGTTCACCTGATTTTTCAGGCTGTCGTACTGGCTCTGCAAGGTTGCTTTTTTCAAGGATTCGGCTTCCCGGATCGCTTCCTGGCTTTTTTTCAGGTAATACATACTTTCGTAAATCACACCCACCAGGAGCGCAAACAACAGGGCCATTGCGATGTGCAGCAGGTAAACGCGCGGAAATTCGGCCGGAGCGATCAGGCCGGTCAGGTCCAGGTGGCTGATCACCCAGGTTTCGGCGGGTTGCAGGCAGATCGTCAACAGTGTGTACCCCACAAAGGTTTTCCAGACCCGCTGCCGGAACTGCGTCCGTTGGCCGTATTCCATCCGTACCCGAATAACCCACCAGCGGAGCACCTGCCAGGTTACGGCTGTTGAAATCACCCCCCAGATGAACGTTTGGGCAAATAGCCCCCAGTCGTAGCCGTATTCATACTGGTAAAAGAAAACGAAGGGCAGCACCGCCAGCGGAATGCCGATGATTTGCAGCCATTTATCATGAATTGGCTCCGCCCCTTTAATCGATAGGGCCGTCGTCAGTTTATTCACACACGATACGGGTTTCAGGTTCCGCAGTTCGCTCTTGGTGAAGCGGTTAACGGTTCTTAAAAGTAGTAGTCCGGACTTTCGTTTCAAAAAATTGCGGGTCGAATCCGCCTTTTTTCGGGCCAGCGTATAAGAATCTCGACTGAAAATTCCCGCTACGGTTTTCTTTCATTATTTTCAGGTAGTTTTATAGTATTCCTACACTCTTTTTTTTAGCCCTATGATAACCAACCTTTTAACAAAACAACTCCAGCGACTGACAATCTCGTTGATGCTGGTCGGCAGCGTGGCTTTCAGCCCGAACGAGGAGCACAAAACGCTGGAAATCGGCGCATCGGCCCCGGACTTCTCCTTGCCCGGAATCGATGGTAAACAGTACACGCTCAAGAGTTTTGCCGGTTCGGCCGCGCTGGTGATCGTGTTCAGTTGCAACCACTGCCCCACCGCCCAGGCTTACGAAGACCGGCTCATCCAGCTCGTGAACGATTACAAACCGAAGCAGGTGAACTTCGTCGTGATTTCGCCCAACAATCCCAAAACCGTCAGCCTGGCCGAACTGGGCTACACCGATCTCAGCGACAGCTTCGAGGAAATGAAAATCCGGGCCAAAGCCAAGGGATACAATTTCCCATATCTGTACGACGGCGACACACAGGCTACGGCCCAGAAATACGGCCCGGTGGCAACACCCCACGTTTTCATTTTCGACAAAAGCCGCAAACTGCAATACGCCGGACGGTTTGATGCGAAGGAAAAACCGGGTACCGCCAATGCCGAAGACGCCCGGGCCGCGCTGGATGCCGTGCTGGCTGGTCAGAAAGTACCGGTGCCGACGACCAAAACGTTTGGCTGTTCGGTGAAGTGGATGGAGAAAGAGGATTACATCCAGAAACAGCAGGCCGAATGGGCCCGACGCCCGGTTTCGCTGGAAGACATCGACGTGGCCGGACTGAAAAAACTGCTCCGGAACGATTCCGACAAATTGCGGCTGATCAACGTCTGGGCGACCTGGTGCGGCCCCTGTGTACAGGAGTTTCCGGATTTTGTCAGCATCGACCGGATGTACCGCGAACGGGATTTTGAATTCGTCTCGGTTTCGGCCGACAAGCCCGACAAAAAGGCCAAAGCGCTCGAATTCCTGAAAAAAAAAGAAGCCTCGAACAAGAACTACCTGTTCAATTCGGAGGACAAATACGCCCTGATCGAAGCCATCGACCCGAAATGGCAGGGCGCCTTGCCGTACACCATCCTGGTCGAACCGGGCGGAAAGATCGTCTACAGCAAGCAGGGCACCATCGACGTGTTGGAAATGAAGCGCCGGATTGTCGAAAACCGATTGCTGGGGCGGTATTACTAGTGTTCGGTATTCGGTTTTTAAATAATGAATAACGAACACCGAATAACGAATTTGTAAACTGGATACTGAAAACCGAATACCGTAACCCTATAAAAAATCCTCCCGCACGGGAGTAAACACATCCACCAGCACGCCTGCTTCGAGCGCGACGGCTCCGTGCGGAACGTTGGGCGGCAGGTGATACACATCACCCGCTTTCAGTTCCTGCGTTTCCTCCCCGATAGTGATGGCAAACCGCCCACTCTCCACGTAGCTCATCTGCGTGTGGTAATGGTGATGAATGGCACCGATACCGCCCGTTTCAAACGCTACCTTCACCAGCATCAGGTTGGCATCGTACGCCATGATTTTTCGCCGGACGCCCGGCCCGACGTCTTGCCAGGCTATTTCCTGATCGTGAATAAAAAGGCGGTTTTGTGTCTGCATGACAGGATCGGTTCAGTAAGGAATAAATGCGAAACCCGCAGGACAAAAGTACCTGATTCCGCCAGAGAAAAAATTAACCGGGCTAAACCAGTGAATAGTTTTTCATTTTGCGTCAGGCAATAACAACAAATTAACGCCTATCTTAGTTGATTGATCAGGCATCTGTCCGCCCCGTTCGAATTAGTTGAAATAACGAAACCCACCCTTGGATTCACGAGTAGATTCCTTATTGACCGAAATTTCCCGGCTTCGAGCGCTGATGGACAGTTCACAATCGGCTCTGCTCCTGCTACACCCCGTGCGCGATGAGCAGGAACAAATAACCGATTTTCGGATTGTCGTTGCCAATAAAACCGTGGCGGCTTTTGTCGGTCAGGAACCGGACGTACTTCTCGGCGAACTGCACAGCCGCTGGTGGCCGGATTACAAATCCAACGGTATTTTCGAGCATTACTGCCGGGCACTGAGCCAGCATAAACCCCTGGAACTGGAACACCATTACCAAAACGACGGTGCCGACCGCTGGCTGACGCTGGTGGCCGACCGTTTCGGCAACGACTTGCGTGTCACCTTTCTGGACATTACCGAAAACAAGCGCATTCAGCACCAACTCGAAGCAACCATTCACCAGATCCGGAGCTCAAACGAGAACCTGGAACAATTCGCCTACATCGCATCACACGACTTGCAGGAACCGCTGCGGAAACTCCAGGCGTTCGGCGATGTCCTGCAGAGCCAGTTTGCCGACAGCCTGGTCGACGGCGAAGTCGATCTCGTCCGCCGAATTCAGAATTCGGCCAAACGGATGCAGGTGCTGGTGCGGGATCTGCTGACGTATTCACGGCTCTCCACACAGACCGAACCGTTTGAAACCGTGTCGCTTGCGCGGCTGATCAAGGAAGTGCTGGGCGATCTGGAAGTGGCCATCAACGAGAAACACGCAACCGTTCGCGTGGCTGCACTCCCCAACGTGCTGGGTAATCCGCTCCGGTTGCGGCAGTTGTTTCAGAACCTGATCGGCAATGCCATTAAGTTTCAGAAACCGGATCAAAAACCGCTGATTCAGGTGACGGCCCGCCATCCCGAACCCACTGAACTACCGGAGGAACTGCGCGAGCAATCCCAACGACTGTATGTGTTGGTCGAGGTAACCGACAACGGAATCGGGTTCGATGAGAAGTATAAAGCACGGATTTTTCAGCCCTTCCAGCGGCTGGAAAGTCGGTCGGCCTACAGTGGCACCGGTATTGGTTTGGCGATTTGCAAGAAAGTAGCGGAGATTCACGGCGGCACGGTGGACGTGAGCAGCCAGGTGGGGCACGGTTCGACGTTCAAAGTGTATCTGCCCATTTACGGGCATAACGCCTAGCAAACGGGCGGTTTTTCCCGTTTCGTAGTCCGAAAAATATCGTGATAAGCCCGGAAAGTCTGGTATGCGGCTTCCACAATCGTATCGTGGCTGTCCTCCGTTTGATCGGCCAGGATTGCCTTGAAACCCGCCCATTTCGTCATCGCATCTACCCCGTATCCCTGGTAAAATCGCGCGTTTGTCAGCAAGGGTTCCACCTCCGGACTTTTGTGCAGCAGGTGCATGACCACCTTCCCGCCCAGCATTGACCCTTCGCCAACGTAAGCCGCACCGAGTAATTCGCTCGGCGACCAGTCGGCAAACAGACCGGGCCGGGCATCGGGCAGCGAAACATCGAGTTCGGCCAGATCAGCCTCCAGCCAGGGCGCTTTCCGGCGGTCGTCGGGATTATAGGCCTGAAAAAACGCCGGATTCTGGTCAATGGCGGTTTCCAGGGCTTCGTGAAACAACCAGTGAATCTGCAACAAATGCCCGTACTGCTCCCGTGTCAGGGTACCGGCCCGGAGCGGTTCCGTATACAGAAGCGCTTCGGTTTCTTCGTGCAGCGCCCGGGTTTCGTTCCGCAGCCGTTCCGCTAACGTCATGCTCAATTGACTACGTTGTTGTCGATCAGCCAGAAATCACACAGCCGACGCAACAATTGATTGATGGATTGATAACTACCCGGTTTAACGACGTACGCATTGGCCCCCAGGTTAAACGACTGGCTGATGTCCTGCGGGCTGTCCGACGTGCTGAAGACAACGATGGGCAGCAACCGCGTCCGGGCCACCGACCGCGCTTTCTGAATAATCTCGAACCCGCTGTATTCCGACAAATCCAGGTCGAGCAGGAGCAGTTTGGGCAGGGGGGCGGTTTCGCCCTGGTATTTTCCCTGCGCCGTCAGGTAGTCGAGGGCTTCGGAACCCACGTTGATGACTTTATAGGAGATGCCTTTCTCCATCTTTCGGATGACCCTGCCGAATAAGTCGGCGTCATCCGGGTTGTCTTCTACATACAATACATCCAACATTGTCGTACAAGTTTGCTAATTATGAGACTCTTTCGGAAATGATACCGAAAAGACGGTTTCCCGATTCGGTTCGCTGCGGAACCAGATCTTGCCATTGTGCCGACTGATAATCCGTTTCACAATCGCCAGTCCAACGCCGGTTCCTTCGTAACTGGCTGCATTGTCCAAACGTTTGAATAACTCAAACATTTTATTGGCGTGCCGCATATCGAAGCCGATTCCGTTATCTTTCACGGAATAAATCACTTCCCTGGGGGTTTCACGGCCTTCAATCCAAACCACGGCTTCGGCCGCCGGTTGGGTGTATTTGGTCGCATTGGAAATCAGGTTGGTAAACACCTGATTGACCATCGTTGGATCACCGTAAATCGAAGGGGTATCGCCAAATTCGATCCGGATGTTCCGGTTTTTCTTTTTCTCGGTAATCAGAATTTCATCCCGAATTACGTCCAGCATCTTCAGAATATCAAGATGCTTGAAATTCAGCTCCGTACGGCCCATCCGCGAATAGTAAAGGATGTGCCGGATCAGCGATCGCATCCGTTCCGTCGAATCCATGATCTTCTGGAACATCACCCGCGTATCGTCGTCCATGCCGCCCCCCTGCTCTTCCATGATGATTTCGGCGTAACACCGAATGGAAGACAAGGGTGTGCGCAAATCGTGCGAAACCGTGTAGCTGAAGGCGTCCAGTTCTTCGTAGGCAATTCGCAAGCGCTCATTCAGTTGCCGGACTTCGTTGGCCTTGCGGGCCACCACCTGCAACACATCTTCGCGTAGCTTTAAGGCCACCGAAACCTCGGCTTCTTTCCAGGGTTCGGCCGTGTTCCGGACGGTTTGCGACCAGGCTTCGAAGCTCTTGCGGGGATGCAGGTGTTGCTGGCCGTTCTCCGAAATCGTCACCGGTTTGTCAGGGTTACCGGCCCAGGTCACCTGTCGGACTTGTTCCGGTTTAAACCACATCAGGTATTCGCCCAGTTCTTTCGACAAAGCCACCGCCAGCAGACCGGAAGCCACATCGCGGAAGCCTTCGGCGGGCGGATACAGTTCAGGCAGCCGGTCGGTTTCAAAAACCGTATCGAACGACTCCGTGTTGAGCCAGTTGGTAATCCCGGCCATAGCCGACTCCGTTGGCGTTTGGCCCATCGGATAAAACTTATTATCGAACGCCAGCACCGCCCCGGTTGCTTCGGTGACGTGCATCGCCGTAATGGGGTGCTGTGTCAGACCGGCAACGATATCCCAGTCTTTCAGAATGTGGCTGTTGAGTTTCTGTTCGTTCTGCTGAATCTGGAACAGGAATAACTGCTCTTCTTCATTCCGCCGAAACTCCAGCGCTGACGACAGCAGTTGACTCACAAACTTGGCGGCCTGACGCGCCGGGTAATCGACAAACTTGGGCGTGGAGTGATGGCAGGAAATCAGCCCCCAAAGCTCGCCCCGATACAAAAGCGAAATACTGAAGGAAGCTCGAACGCCCATGTTTTTCAGGTACTCGATATGAATCGGCGATACCGCCCGCAGCACCGAATGCGTCAGATCGAGCGGCCGGTTTTGAACCGAATCGGCGACTGAATAAATCGGCGATGGCGAGCTGTTCACATCGGCAATGATGCGCACGAGGTTGGTTTTGTACAAGTCGCGGGCCTGCCGCGGAATATCCGAAGCTGGGTAATGTAGGCCCAGGTATGAATCGACACCCGGGTTTATTTCTTCGGCAATGACCTCACCGTGCCAGTCGGCGCCAAACCGGTAGACCATCACGCGGTCGTACCCGATAATCTGCTTCACCCGCCGGGCGGTATTCTGAATCAATTCGGTCAGGGTTCGGTTCGACTGTACTTCGGTCAGCGCTTCGGCAATCAATTGTTGATCCAGGTTGCTTTGGGCCGAAATGGCCGGTTCCCACTCAAGCAGGATCAGGCCATCGTGCTCATGCGCAATCAGATTCCATTCTTTCCCGTTGACCCGAAACCGGTGCGGATTGATCCGCGACCAGGCATTGTCCCGGATTCCGAGGGACAACAACGCCTTTACGTCATCCCCTGGCAGGTCGGTTTTAGCCAGTAATGCATCCAACGGTTTGCCCAGCAACTCCTTAGCGGGTTGGTTAGCCAACCCATCAATTGTTTCACTGACGTACTGAATACTGAAATCATCCGCATCAATCGCAGCCAGACAGCCGTGGGCCTGAATGTAGCCCGGAATATGGATTGGCTCCGTCTCGCAATTGGTCAGATTGATTTCTGAAGACTGTAGGTCGGCTGTAGGTATAGTCATTTTCAGGGATTGAAGACCAGCAGGGGCCACGTTCTTATGCCAGGAGACAAGTCTCCGACAACAAATCTTAAAAGTTACAATAGAAAGTTGTAACGAAACAAACAAAACATCAAAAACTTAGCAATGGTTTACCGGCCTATTCGTGAAGGTTACCTGCTTCGGGTAAAAGAGGGCAAAGGTACTGAAAATTAGCCCGGCAACCCGACGACGCTTCACAAAAATTCCCCGGTACGGCTTGTTACTTTTGCACAAAAGCCGCATACAAGTTAGCCCGGCCGTATCGGGAAGGCCGCTCGTTCAGCCAAGTAACTGAAGTATATCCAACGGTTTCAAAAAGTTTTTTCAACGATCGATAACTGGTCGGAAAAGGTACCCAGGAATTGGCCTTATCGGTGTCATACTCAACCAGTAAAAAACCGCCTTTAGGGTTCAGGTATCGTTCCAATTTCCGAATCAGCGCCGGTTTGTCGGCCACAAAATGGAGTGAGTTTGCCATCAAAATACCGTCCAGCCCCGTTAGTCCCAACTCATCGGTCACAAAATTGCACTGCCTTGTTTCGATCGTCACCGAGTCCGAAACAGGAAGTGGCAGCAACCGGACCGGTTGCTGATCGACAGCGTAAATCGTCCCCGGGTGTGTCAACCGGGCCGCCAGGGCGAAGGTAAACAATCCGCTCCCGCATCCCAGATCGGCCCAGGTTGCCGGATTGGATTGCGGTAATCGGTCATATTGAATGAGTTCGATGGCTTCCTGAAGTTCCATGATTTAACGATTGTTTAACCCAAACCGGGTGGGCGGTCGCTCGTAAACGTTTCCAAATCTCGTACCTTCGCTCTCCTATTCCAAACCTGTTCCGGCATGAATTTTCTCCCTGTTTTGCTGCTCTGGATGATGACCCACCAACCAGCGGCTCCAACCGCCGACTGGAAGCTCGTATGGGCCGACGAGTTTAACACGCCCGGCCCGCCCGATCCGAAAAACTGGGTGTTTGAAACCGGTTTTGTCCGCAACAACGAATTGCAGTGGTACCAGCCCGACAACGCCCGCTGCGAAAACGGCTTGCTCATCATCGAAACCAGCCGGGAGAACCGCCCGAATCCCACCTACCAGTTCAACAGTACTGACTGGCGAACCAGCCGCGACTCGATCCGGTACACGGCCGCCAGCCTAATGACGAAAGGGCTGCACCAATGGCAGTACGGCCGGTTCGAAATGCGCGGACGAATTGACGTCCGGCCGGGCATGTGGCCCGCGTTCTGGACGCTGGGCGTATCCGGCGAGTGGCCGTCCAACGGCGAAATCGACATCATGGAGTACTACCGCGACATGCTCCTGGCAAATGTGGCCTGGGGAACCAACCGACGATACATCGCCGAATGGAGCACCACCAAAAAACCGCTCAACACGTTTGCGGACCCGCAGTGGGCCGAAAAATTCCACGTCTGGCGGATGGATTGGGATCAGGATTCGATCAAGCTGTATGTCGATGATCAACTTCTCAACGCCGTCGATCTAACCCGAACCATCAACGGCGACGGCAGCGGCAAAAATCCGTTCCACCAGCCGCACTACCTGCTGCTCAACCTGGCCGTCGGTGGGCAAAACGGCGGTGATCCCTCGGCCACGACCTTCCCCGCCCGGTTCGAAGTCGACTACGTGCGGGTTTATCAACAGTGAAAATTCAATTGCTACACAGAGTTAATCAGAGAAACCCTGATCACCTCTGATTAACTCTGATAAACCCTGTGTAATAACCTTTATGAAGCGAATTCTACTCCTTCTACTCCTCTCCAACGCTCCTGCCATCGCCCAGCAGGTGGGGCAGCCGCTGCCGGTTTGGCGGGAAGGCTATCTCGACATTCACCAGATCAATACCGGACGCGGCAATGCGGCCCTGCTGATCCTGCCTGACGGCACCACCGCCCTGATCGACGCCGGACAACTCGACCCCACCGACCCGCGTACGCAAAGCCCCCGCAACACCCCCGCCAAGCCGAACGGCGAGCGCCAGGCCGGGGAGTGGATTGCCCGCTACGCCCGGAAGGCGCTCAGTTTTCGGAACGATCCTGCCATCGACTACGCCATCATGACCCATTTTCACGACGACCACATGGGCACGCCCTCGTCGGTGTCGAAGAAGGCACCGGCTGGCGATTATGTGTTAACGGGCGTGACGGAAGTCGGTGAGTTTATTCCGATCCGAAAGGTAATCGACCGGGGTTGGCCGGATTATAACTACCCACGCTCGTTCGAGCAGGACCCGCTGGTGCAGAATTACCGGAAATTCCTAACCTGGCAGGTGCAAAACAAAGGCCTGACCGTAGAGCGGTTTCAGGCCGGACGCAACGATCAGATTCAGTTGCTGAAACAACCCGCGAAATACAAGGACCGGTTTGAAATCCGCAATCTGGCGGTCAACGGCGAAATTTGGACGGGCGTCGGCTCGGTCACGCGGCAGCACTTTCCGGAACTCAAATCGCTGCCGCCGAACCAGTACCCGAACGAAAACATGTGCAGCATGGCCCTGCGGCTCAGTTACGGCAAGTTCGACTACTTCTCGGGGGGCGACATTCCGGGCGTGCTGCAATTCGGGGCACCGATGTGGCACGATGTCGAAACGCCCGTGGCGCGGTCGGTGGGGCCGGTGGAGGTGCAACTGCTCGACCACCACGGAAACCGGGATTCGCAGAACGGTTTTCTGCTCGGCAGTTTGCGCCCCCGCGTGCTGGTCATTCCGGTCTGGTCGTCCGACCATCCGGGTCATGACGTTTTGGCCCGAATCTACTCACAGCAGGTCTACCCCGGCGAGCGCGACGTGTTTGCCACGCACATGCTGGAAGCGAACAAACTGGTGATTGGCGAGTTATTAAACCGTCTGAAAAGCGATTCGGGGCACGTGCTGGTGCGGGTCGATCCGGGCGGAGACACCTACCGCGTTATTATTCTGGAAGACAATGACGAGTCGTTTCGGGTGAAGGCCGTCCACGGGCCGTACCAGTCGCGCTGATTCGAGCGGGTTTCAGACCCGGTTTTGCATCGTTTTATGAGCATCCACATCGGTACATCGGGCTGGAGTTACGACCATTGGCAGGGCGTGTTATATCCGTACCCCACGGCGGTTCACGACCGGCTGGGCTACTACGTACAGCATTTCCAAACCGTCGAGCTGAACGCCAGCTTTTACCGCTGGCCCCAGGTCAGCACCTTTGCGGGCTGGCGCAGCCGCTTACCCGACGGTTTTCGGCTGACCGTCAAGGCCCCGCGCGGGCTTACTCACGCCAAAAAACTCTACGAACCCGAAGCCTGGCTCGAACGGATCAAAACCGGCTGGCATGCATTGCGCGAAAAACGGGCGGTTTTACTCGTGCAGCTTTCCCCGCACCTGGGGTACGATTACGATCGGTTGGCCTACTTTCTGGAACAGGTACCCGACTGGATGCCCGTCAGCGTCGAATTCCGGCATTTGAGCTGGCACAACGAAGATACTTTCCGGTTGTTGGAGCAACATCAGGCCGCTTATTGCATCATGAGCGGGGCTAATCTGCCCTGCATTTTGCGGGCCACGGCACCCTTTGTCTACGTCCGGATGCACGGCCCCGACCCCCAGCATTTGTATGGTGGTTCGTATTCCGACGCCGACCTCGGCTGGTGGGCCGACCGCATCCGGGAATGGACCGCGATGGGCAAAGAAGTGTATGTCTATTTCAACAACGACGGCGGAGGCCACGCCGTCCGAAACGCGCTGACGCTGAAAGGGATGGTTTAGGGAGAGCCGTGAATGCTCCTTCACTCAAACTCCCACTTACTTACCCAAACATCCTTCGTTTCCTGCTGAAACCGCTTCAGTTTTTCCTGCATCCGCTTCAATTCTGCCCGATAACGCGAGTCGTTCGCCAGATTTTTTACTTCGTCGGGGTCGGTTTGCAGGTCATACAGCTCGAAGCGCGGGCGGTGCAGGTAGGCTTCGACGGTGCGCTTGCCGAATAGGTTACGGTTTTTCTGCAGAACATCCTGCCAGGTAAACGAGTGGTACAGATCCAGCGCCATCGGAAACGGCAGCGCGTGGGCAAGGTTGAAAATCAGCTTGTACCGCCGTTCGCGCAGCACCCGCATCGGGTAGTACATCGTCACCTCGTGCAGCGAATGCGACCCGTATACCTCGTTCCAACCCGTTACCCGCTCCTGTTCGATGATGGCTTTGAAACTCCGGCCCTGAAAAACCGGCTGATCGATCGAGACACCGGCAAAATCCAGCAGCGTCGGCGTTAGATCGACCCACGAAACCATCGCATCCTGCACAAAACCCGGTTTTTGCGGTTTTGGAAGTTTCACGATCAACGGCAGACGCATACCCGGTTCATACAAGGTTGTTTTGGAGCCGGGAAAAGGCGCTCCATTGTCCGACAAATAAACGATCAGCGTGTTGTCGTAGTGCCCGGTTTCTTTCAGCAGCGCCACCAGTCGTTCGACGCCCTGGTCCAGCCGACTGATCGATTCGTAATACTGCGCCAACTCCATCCGGGTCGCCCGCGTGTTGGGCAGATACGGCGGCACCACAACCTGAAAGGGTTGGTAAAAAACATCGTGTACCTGCGGATACCCGCCGGGTCGGTTTCCGAACAAATTAGGCTTATCGCTCATAAAAACCGGTGAACCGTCCAGCGCAACGGCATTGCTGCGGTGCGGGTCATCAGTGGCAAAATAGAGGAAAAACGGTTTGTCGGAAGCGTCGGAAAAGAGCGGATAACATAGGTCGGCCATTGCCACAGGGCTGCGGCCAATCGACGCCGGATCGTTGGTGCCGCCAGCCTGAAGGACGTTCTGAAAATGATAGACCCGTTCGGGCGCGACGTGAAATTTTCCGACCCTGACTGTCTGATAACCGGCCTTTTCGAGCAAAACCGGCAACGACTGAACCGCGTCAAAGGAATCGAAATGGTGTTCGCGGTGCTCCAGTCCATACATCCCGTTGGCGTGATTGTGCAGGCCCGTCAGCAGCACCGACCGGCTGGGGCTGCAACTGGCCGTGGTGCAGAATGCATTCGTAAACCGGGTTCCTTCGGCGGCTAGCTGATCCAGGTGGGGCGTTTTAATGACCGGATTGCCGTAACAGCCCAGGGCTTCGCGCCCGTGGTCGTCGGCCACAATCAGGACGATGTTGGGCCGCGTGTCTTTCCGGTTTTGGGGAATGGGTCGAAGGGCGACAAACGACAGCAGCGTAACCGTCAGAGCGAACAGAAGGCGTGTCATGCGTCAGAGGGTCAACCGCTTTTCGTAGCAATAAAACCGCAGACCCGGCCGGAAGCCCAGGTCGATTTCGCCCGCAAATTCGTAGCCCAGTTTTGGAAAAAGCCGTTGCGTGGCTTCATTCTGCGTATTGGTATCGATCCGAAGAACCGGGATGCCGCGCTGCCGGGCCACCGTTTCGGCCTGTTCCATCAAGCGGGCCGCAATCCCGCGCCCCCGCACATCCGGATCGACAGCCAAGCGATGGACCACGACAGCGGTTTCGGTCAGGTCCCAGCCCACCTGCGCGTATTCCGGCTCCTGATCGGTCGTAATGGCGGCCACGCCCACGACTTGCCCGTCCAGGTCGGCGACCCAAAGTTGCCCGTGTTCAATATCCTTCCCGAAAACAGTGGCGTTCGGATACTGATCATCCCACTGAAAATTTCCGGCTGCCTGCATCAGCGGCACCACCCGCCGGATCAGTTGCAGCAAAACCGGAACATCATTCAACGTCGCCAATCGAACATTCATCAGTTAAGAGTTATGAGTTAAGAATTAAGACGGGGCGGCATCGGCCGTCCGACGCCCGGCGGTTGCTGCCGCAAGTTACTGACAACTCCTCACTCTTAATTCTTAACTCTTAATTCTTAACTGACTTCTTCGACCAGTTCGGCTTCACGGTTGGTCGTTTGCGGTACGGCTTCGACCGGGTTGGCCTGAAGTTTCATACCCGCGAAGAAAAACAGGGAAGAAAAGAACGAATAAAAGACGACGCCTTTTTGGTGCGACCAGACATTTTCGGTAAAAAACGTGATTGTTACGGCCAGCAGCAGAAGCGCGTACAGGTGATCTCGCCGACGGAAAGCATTGGTAAACTGGATTATCAGGATTAAAAGCATTAACCCGATCCCGAGCAGACCGAAACTGAGCCACTGATTGAGGTACTCGTTGTGGGTATCGTAGGCGACCAGCGGCACATTCAGCATTCGGGCGTATTTGGCATACTGTTCCCCCAGCGCTTCATCGAGATCGCCAGGGCCAACGCCCGTCAGCCAGTTTTCTTTCAGAACATCCAAGTCGACTGACCAGATCACCTGACGCATTTGCACCGAATTGTCCATCGGATTGTCGTTCGGTTTCGCTTTCATCACTTCCGAAAACTCCCCGATCCGTTGGCTGCTAAAGGGAATGGAAATGCAGGCCACCGACACCGAGAGCAACAAAACCACCAGAACCGGCACAAACCGGCGTTTTTGCGCCCGGTGAATCCAGCCGTAATAACCCAACATTACCACCAGCGCAATAACCGGCGTTTTGGGCATTAGCGCCATCAGAAACAAGAACAGCGGAAACAGCACCGCTCCCAGCTTCCAGCCTTTGAGTTTCTGCCGCTGCACCGGCGAAAACAGCAGAATGGCCGTAGCAAAACAGAGGTAAATACCCATGTACGTCGGGTGCATTCCGGTTATTTTTGAGAAATATAGACGGTATTGAATGTGCGCTTCCGGACCCGTAATTTGCAAACCGTATTCAAAGAGGTAAAACAGATTGCCGAGCAGACAGGAGATGAAACAAGCATACACGAAATAAATAATTTCGTTGGCGATTATTTTACGGGTTTGCGGCTGCAGTAATAACAGTGCAAACGGCACGACGAACAAACTGGCTTTCTGTTCAAGATCAAATAAGACGCCGGACCGGTTTTCCGGATCGGTAAACGGAAGAGCAATGACGTAGAGCAGATACATACTGCCTAGCAGCAAAGCACCGCCATACGGCTTGAAATGGTGGCTGGCACGAAAAAAATTGTCCCGGATAATCCAATACAGACAAATTCCGATCAGCAACAGAACTTGTACCCGATTGGGCAGTAAGAACGAAATCATCACAAGCCGAGCGATGTGCTTGTCGAACGCAATCAAGCTATCCATGTGGTGTTGAAGTTATGGCGGGCGCGTCATGCAAGCCTGTCTCCCGACCAATTCGTCGGTTTGTTCCGGGCTAACTATCAAAGTGTTAGAAAGAAAATAGGCACTTCAAGAACCGATCACTTACCCTGCATGCGATCCCACCGTTTGGTAATAAGACCCTAACGACCGGGGAGTAGTTGTAATTGTTTGCCTAAACTTATCCTGTAGCCCCGATTAGCGGTGTGAAATGAAGCGTAAGAAATGGACAAACCGCTGATTGATCGACCTTTCGTTTTGCAGCACCCGGCCCAATACCGTCCTGAAAAAAATTGACGGAGCGGCCCCGGCTTGTCTTGTAATTTATGGCATAGCCAAGTCAAAAATTTCAAATGTTAAATGTAAAAGCTGTTCTTAGTCCGGCACTTTTACATTTAACATTCATCATTTAACATTTGAAATTACGCCAATAAAAACAGCCCGGCACCATTCGCGCCGGGCTGTATTGACTATCCCTAACCCTTACTCTCAATTATTTTTCCAGCAGAACATTATCCTGGGCGTTGGCCGTGAAGGTGTTCGTCGTGGAGGCATCTGCGTTCAGTTTCGATGCGTAGCTAACAAAGATTCCATACCCGCCACTTTTGGCCAGCGTCGAATTTTTGATCGTCAGATTACCACCGTATAGTGCCAGGTTGGCTTTTTTACCCGAAACGATCGCCAGACTACCACCGTTGCTGATTTCCGCATTCTCAATCACGTTCCGGGAATTGTTCGAGTAGATCATCAGCCCTTTCCAGGAAGCCGAAGTGCGATCAGCGCCCGTAATCGTTACTTTTTCGGTAGCGGTCCCTTTGGCGATCAGGTAGCCTTTGCTGTTGATCATGATGACCACGTCGCGGGCGGCTTCCACCGTTACGCCCGGGCTTAGCGTCAGGCCTGCTTCCACGGCGAAGTCACCCATCAGGCGGTACGGCGTTTTATCTTTAAAACCGCCCCAAGTAATGTCGTCGCCTTCCCGCAGGTAATAGCCTCTGATTTCAACCACATTCCGGCCGTTGCCCCCCGTGAAGACCGAAGCAGCATCCAGTTTTTGTACGTTGGCCGGATCGAGCAGAATACCGGCTTCCGTATTTTTTGTAAAGCTGTTCTCGGCAAACTCCCGCAGAATCGAGCCGTCCTGTACGTACAGCCCGTAGCCATCGTTTTCGGAGAACGAGCAGTTTCTCAGGGCAATCTGCGCTTTGTTGGCCCCAAAGAAAGCCATACCGGCTTTGGTCGAGCTCATGAGGGTCCGGCTTCCGGCGTGCATCACTTCAACGTTTTCAAAAACATTGGCGTTGCTGCCCGAGTAGAGTACGATACCCGCCCAATACCCTTTGTTTTTCTCAACGCCGATAAAACGGATTTTCTTCTCGGGCGTGCCTTTGGCGACTACCAGACCACCGCCGTCGTTGATGTCCAGGCGTGTATCCCGTTCGAAAGCAATCACGACGCCGGGGTTGATGGTCAGTTCGTGCGATACGGCAATACTTTTCGTCACGATATAATCCGGGTAATCCGGGTTGGCAATGCGATCCGTTAGGACGGTTTTGACGGTGATGCTTTTATCGATGGCCACCGGTTGCGCTACCGAAGCGGTCAGTTTTACTTTATCCTTGCTGGTGCCGTTGGCGTTCGAAGCGGTCAGTTCCAGTTCATAATCCCCAACTTCATCCGGTACGAAGGTCGGTTTGGCTGTCGTGGCTGACGAAATAACCGCCGTACTTTTGGCCGGTTTAGAAGCAATGCTCCATTGGAACGTCAGCGGGGCGCCTTTGGTATCGGTGGAGGCACTGCCGTCGAGCTTGACGGTTTCGCCAACCTGCACTTCCTGATCGGGGCCAGCGTTGGCGGTGACGGTGTTCGTGGGGGTCGGCTCGACTTCCGGGTCTTTTTTACAGCCCGTCATCAGAAAAGTGGCCGAAAGCAGAATGGCAAACGATTTTGCCGCGAAGATCCTCGCGGAAGGACTGACTAGTTTTTTCATGATTTGATGTTGTTTACTGTTTTGGCAAGTAGCGTTCAACTACGGGTACAAAATTGCAGGTTTTTGACGGTCCGCTCTGTCGCATTTCCCGCCGAAAAAGCGGCTTTATGCGACAACGCATGACCATTCACTCAGTAAGCATCTGATCAAAATTTTTCATTACTTTTGGTTATTATTAATTCCTATAATTCATATATTTAGTTATAGCAAATCAATGATCAACTTCTATTTTTGCAAGGGCGATCAAGCTATCGACCGGAAGTTTGTGAGTGAAGTAGTAGTACCAAACTTCCGAAGGGTTCAAAAAGCTACACGGTGACAGAGATCCTGTTAGGCAGCCGATTTGCCACCACACCCGAACGAACAAGTGACCAAAAGACCATGATTACGACCGACATTTGCATTATAGGCGCGGGGCCGGTAGGCCTGTTTGCCGTTTTTGAAGCCGGATTACTGAAAATGCGCTGCCACCTGATCGACGCCTTGCCGCAGGTGGGCGGGCAGTTGTCCGAAATTTATCCGCAGAAACCGATCTACGACATTCCCGGTTTTCCGGACGTGAAAGCGCAGGAGTTGGTGGATAACCTGATGGAGCAGATCAACCCATTTCATCCCACCTTTACGCTCGGCGAGCGGGTAGAAGGGCTGGAACGCCAGCCCGATGGCTCGTTTCAGGTAACGACCAACGAAAACACCGTCGTCCACTGCCAGGTCGTGGTGATTGCGGGCGGTTTGGGCTGCTTCGAACCCCGAAAACCGGAAATTGCCGGTCTGGAAGAATTTGAAGGGAAAGGCGTAGCTTACATGGTGAAAAATCCGGAACTGCTCCGCGACCGGCGCGTGGTGCTGGCCGGTGGGGGTGACTCGGCCCTCGACTGGACGATTTTTCTGGCTAACATCGCCAGCGAGGTGACACTCGTCCACCGGAGCGATAGCTTCCGGGGTGCGCCCGATTCGGCCGAAAAAGTGTTCGAACTGGCGAAAGAAGGTCGGATCAACCTTGTCCTGCAATCGAACATCACCCGCATTTCGGGCAACGGCCATTTGCAGGAAGTAACGATCACGGCCAAAGACAAAACCGTAACGAACCGGGCCGCCGATCACCTGATTCCGCTTTTTGGCCTGACGCCCAAGCTCGGTCCGATCGCCGACTGGGGACTCCATATCGATAAATCCGCCATCCAGGTCGACACCACCGATTATTCGACCAACGTGGAGCGGATCTACGCTATCGGCGACATCAATACCTATCCGGGCAAGTTGAAACTGATTCTGTGCGGTTTTCACGAAGCCGCCCTGATGTGCCAGAGCGCGTTCAAATACGTGTATCCCGACCAGAAACTGAGCTTTAAATACACGACGGTTAACGGAATACCTAGTTTTTAAGCGGTTTTACCCCCAACCCCCTAGAGGGAGCTTTTGCAATCCGGATGTTCCAGCCCCCTTTAGGGGGTTGGGGGTAAAAAGAGCCCGGAATTTTTCAATTTGTATGGTCATGATTCAAGCACTTAACAGCCCTGCCCTTTAGGGATCTAGGGGCAGAATCTAATTATCACTTCTCTCCCATGATCCACATCACTGTAGAAGATCGCAACGGCAACCGGCAGCCGCTCGAAATCCCGGAAGGCATCAGCCTGAGCCTGATGGAAGTGCTGAAAGGTTCGGACTACCCGATTTTAGCCACCTGCGGGGGCATGGCTCTTTGCGCCACCTGCCACGTTCATGTGCTGGAAGGAGCTGACAACCTCCCGCCCATCAACGACGCCGAAGGGGCCATGCTCGACACCCTGCCCGATGCAAATTCCGACAGTCGCCTGGCCTGCCAGTTGCGCGTCAACGAGACGATGGAGGGGGCGGTTTTCCAACTGGCTGCCGACTAAAAATAGAAGGAAATCAGTGGTCGCCCTCGCTTCATCACCGGCTGCAAAATGTTCAGACCGGGGTATCTGATCTACACTTACATCAAGTCAATCCAGAATCAATACCCGGCAGCATGGCCGTCCTTGCGGGATTCGGAAGCGCCATAATACACCTTGTTTTTTGCATCATACATAATTCCCTGATAACCGCCGTAGCCACGCAGGTCGTAGCCAACCTCATGCCCCATGCGCATCAACTGGAGTACGGTTTCGGCGGGAAAGCCGTTTTCCAGACTTACCTGACCTCCGCTCTGTGCTTTGGAACCTGTCGGACCGGAAGAACCGGAGTGGCTAAAGCGGGGAGCGTCCCCGGCTTCCTGCAGATTCATCCCGAAATCAATGAGGTTGGTAATGATCTGAATGTGACCTTGAGCCTGAAAATCAGCGCCCATTACGCCGAAACTCACGTAGGGTTGACCGTCTTTGGTAATAAAAGCCGGTATCAGCGTGTGAAAAGGACGTTTTCCCGGTTCGAACGTGTTGGATTTGCCTTTTTCCAGCGTAAACGACGTTCCACGATTTTGCAGGCTGAATCCCAGGCCATCGGGGACGATGCCTGAACCCATACCGGCATAATTACTCTGGATCAGCGAGACCATGTTGCCTTCCTGGTCGGCCGTTGTCAGGTAAATGGTATTGCTGGCGCCCTCCAGCAAACCTGCTTTGTAGTTCCGCCCGGCCCGCAGGGAGTCGATAAGTTTCCGGCGTTCGGCTGCGTACGGTTTGGCAATCAACTGGGCCGTGGGAGCCTTATAAAAATCGGGATCAGCGTAATAGACGGCACGGTCTTCAAAAACAAGTTTTTTGGCTTCGATCATCGCGTGCAGGTGCGCCGGACTACCAAAACCCATCTTTTTAAGGTCGAAACCTTCCAGAATATTCAGCATCTGAAGCACCGCAACTCCCTGCCCGTTCGGCGGCAGTTCCCAGACGTCGTAGCCCCGGTAATTCGTCGAAACCGGATCAACCCAATTGGAGCGGTGCGTGGCCAGGTCTTCGTAACTCAGAAACCCGCCATCGCGTTTCACAGTAGCCGCGATCGTGCGGGCGATGTCGCCTTTGTAAAAAGCATCGCGCCCCCCTTTGATGATTTTTTCCAGCGTAGCAGCCAGGTCTTCATTCTTAAAAATGTCGCCTTTTTGCGGAGCCTGCCCACCAGGCATGTAAAGCTGGCGGTAATTGGGGAATTTTTGCAGCGAGCGGGCGTATCCCTGCCACAAAAACGCGATGACTTCGGTAACAGGAAAGCCCTCCCGGGCGTAGTTTACGGTCGGTTGCAGCAAGTCTTTCATCGGCAGTTTTCCAAACCGCTCGTGCAGTGTATACCAGCCATCGACACAACCCGGCACAGACACCGAAAGCGCACCGGAACCGGGAATTTGCTTCATTTGCTGTTGCTCAAAATACGCCAGCGAAAGCGATTTGGGCGAACGGCCGCTGCCGTTAAAACCGTACAATTTTTTGGTTTTGGCATCCCAGACAATGGCAAAAAGGTCACCACCAATTCCGTTGCCGGTGGGTTCGACCAGCCCCAGGAGGGCATTGGCGGCAATGGCCGCATCGACGGCGCTACCGCCTTTTTTCAAGACATCGAGGGCGACCTGCGTGGCTAAGGGCTGGCTGGTTGCGGCCATACCGTGCCGGGCAATGACCTCCGAACGGCTGGCAAAACTACGCCCGGAATAGCGAAACTGAGCCTGAACGAAGGTCGTGCTCAATAAAAACGTCAGTAGGAGAATAGGTGCTTTCATGGAATACGGTTTTAGTAGCGGAAACTGGGACGCCCGCTCCAATCGATAGCCGGAGCGGGCGTTCAACCAACTAGTTTTATTTAGCCCACCAGGAGCGGGTGTTAATATCGTCGGGACCTTGCCGCTGGACGGCTTCGGTGTAGCTGGCCCGGTTGGTTACCTGCTGGGCGGTGGGGTAACGGAAACGGACCGGGATTTTGTCGTTGTTGTTATTGACGAAAGCCGGTTTTAGATCTGGAAAACCGGTCCGTTTCCACTCGTGCCAACCCTGTAAGTCCGTAAAATAGAGCGCAATCCATTTTTGCGTACCAATCAGTGCCAGGGCATTGGCGGGGTTAAAGGCAACCCCGGGCCGGGCCAGAAACTCCGCCGACGCCATGAGGGCTGTGCCGGAAACCAACTGGTACTGTTCGACGGATGCCTTGATGCCGTCATAATAATAGGTTTCGGCCGAACCGGTAATCCAGCCTCGCTGGGCGGCTTCGGCCAACAGGAATTTTACTTCGGCGACCGTCATGATCAGGCCCTGAGCCGGTACGGGCGTCTGGAGCCCCCGGTAATACTGGTCACTGAGCGCCGACACTTTTTTGTCCAGATTACTACCCAGGTTCTGATCGGTTTCTCCGTTGCGGACGCCCACCCATTGCAGCGGGCCTTTGCCAGCCGCCAGGGCTTCCTGCGATTCGGCGGTGGGAGCCGCAAATACCGGCAAGCGCGGATCTTTGCTCGCGTTCAACAGGTCGATGAATGTTTTGCTCATCCGGCGGTCAAAGAAAAAACCGGAACGCTGGCTCGTGATCGGAAACAGGTTGGGAGCCTCCACGTATTTCAGCGCAGCATTGTCGGCATTGGTCTGCATGATGGGGAAGTTGGTCGGGCTGGCCAGGATTTCGCGGAGGGCCGACGAAGGATCAACGCGCTTTGACTGCCGAACCAGCAACCGAATCCGGAGCGAATTGGCCAGTTTTTTCCATTTCGAAATGTCCCCATTGAACAGAATGTCGTTGCGGATGGCCCCGCCGGCGGTCGTCAGCAACGTGTTGGCTTCAGCAAGATCTTTCAGCAAACCCTGATAAACGACTTCCTGCGAATCGTACGCCGGAGAATAAACCGCCTGCGTTTCTTTGCCTTTCAGAGCCTCCGCATAGGGCAAATCGCCGTAGGCATCCGTCATCCGAGAATAGATCAGCGACTTCATCACCAGCGCGATGCCCTTGTAATTGGCCAGGTTGCGTTCTTCCGCAATTTTCTTCAGGTTATTGACGTCCCGCAGGATCGTGTAGCCGTTATTCCAGGTGTCAAACGAGCCCCAGATGTAGCGATCGGTATTGGGTTCACGGATTTCGGCGGCATACTGGGCCACCATATTCCCGGTGGAAAAGGCCTCGTTGACCATTTGATTGACGGTTCCCCGGATGATGGTGACCATCAGCAGTTCCGGATTGACGGTTTCCGGGTTATTGGGGTTGGAATTGACCTGTTCAAAGTCCTTTTCGCAGCCCGTCAGCAAAACGATCAGGAAGGCAACGAGCGAAACGAAGCTGGTTTTTTGGATCGAAAACATGATTTCTGAAGATTAGAGCCGGAAGTTGACGTTGAAACCAATGCTGCGGGGCGTAGGCAGCGACATGTCCTCGATGCCGGGCAGAATGGTGCTGCCGCTGATGCCGGTGGCATCCGGATCGATGTGCGGCACGTTGGTCCAGAGGGCCAGGTTACGGCCCACCACCGACACGGTGATGTCGCGGAACGGCGTGTTGCGAACCAGTTGATTGGGCAGCATATACCCAAATTTCAACTCCCGGAGTTTAAGGTAGGTGGCGTCGAAGGTGGACTGTTCGGGGTTGAAATACCCGGAACCCCAGTAGCGCTCGGCCGTTACGTTGACATCGTTGGGCCGAAACGTGCCATCCGGGTTTTTGATCACGCCGGGGCCGACGTAGCCGTCTTTCCGGCCCGGCAGGGATTCGACCAACTGACCGGCTTCGTTCCCACGAACGTACATGTACGAGTAGATACTGCCGCCTTTGCGATAATCCAGTAAGCCGCCCAACGTAAAACCTTTGAAACTGAACGTGTTGTAAAGTCCGGCCATCCAGTCAGGATTGTAATTGCCCACCTTGATCAGCTCGTTGGTAAACAACGGCAGGCCCTGACTGTGGATGATATTGCCCTGCGGATCGCGCTGAAAACCCCGGCCATACATGTCGCCCATCCGCTCGCCGACGCGGGCCTGAACCGACACGTAGCGGCTCGGCAATTCGTAGGTAGTAAGTCCATCGCCCAGTTCTTCTACCTTTGCCCGGTTGGTCGACCAGTTTACGCTGAGATCCCATTTGAAACCGCTGCTTGTTTTGATGGGCGTCGCGGTGAGCACGGCTTCAACACCCCGGCTGCGGATGACGCCCGCGTTGAAAAACCGGGACGTGTACCCGCTGGTCAGGTCGATGGGAATGTTCAGGATCTGGTTCCGGCTGACGGTATTATAATAGGTCAGATCCAGCCCAAGCCGTCCGCTGAACAGCCGCACATCGGCGCCCAGTTCATAGGTGTCGAGGGTTTCCGGTTTGAGGTTGGCGTTATTAATCGTCGCCGATTCGGAAACCGCCTGGCTGCTTTGCCAGGGCGACCCGTAGTTGTAGACATTCCGCAACCGGTAGGGATCGGTGTCATTGCCGACCCGCGCCCAGCCCGCCCGGACCTTGGCAAAGCTCAGAACGCCCCAGTTCACCTTGTCGAAAAGGTCCGACAGAACCGCACTTGCCGATACGGAAGGATAGAAATAACTGTTGTTGTTGGAGGGAAGCGTGCTCGACCAGTCGTTGCGGGCGCTCACGTCGAGGAACAAGGCGTTGCGATAGGCAAACTGGCCAAACGCATAAAGGCTGTTGATCCGGTAATTAAAATCGCGTTGAATGACCACGAGCGGAACCTGCGAATTGCCCAGGTTGTAAATACCCGGAACACTCAGCGCATTGGCCCGGCTGCTCAGTTCGTCCCGGCGCTGCCGCATCTGATTTCCGCCAACGGACAACTTTAGTTGCAGTTCTTTTCCGATGGCTTTGTCGTAGGCCAGCAAAAAATCCGAGTTACGCTCTTCAAAATAGTCCTTGTCCTGGCTGTACATCCCCAGCGGAAAAGCCGTGCTACCCGGCGTTCGGCGACGGTCGGCGCGCTCGTTGCTGATGTCCATCCCCGTCCGAACGAGCAGGCTCAGCGCGGGCGTAAATTGATAGGTGAGGTTCACCTGACCCGTGGTCCGGTTTTTTACCAGCCCGTTCAGGTTTTCGTACATCGTATAGTACGGGTTGTCGTTGAACTGGTAGTTGTACGTAAACGGCTGAATGCCTTCGAGGCCTTTCACCCAGTAATCACGCATTTTATCGGTACGCACTTGCCGCCCTTCCCAGATCCAGGTATACACCACCGATTCGTTGCCGTAGCTGACGACGGGGCGGTTTTTGCTGTTGGTGTAGATGTAATTGACGGACGTATTGACCTTCAGTTTGTCGGTCAGCGAATACGCTCCGTTGATGGCAAACGTGTGTCGACGCTGATCGGTATTGGGAACGATCCCGGTTTGGTCGAGGTTGGTGTAGGAAATCCGGAAATTGCCGTTGTCGTTGCTGCTGGCGAGGGAAATGTTGTTGGATAAGGTCCGGCCAACTTCGTAAAACTCCTTGACATTGTCGGGATACGGCACCCAGGGGACGGTTTCGCCTACCTTGGGCGGCCACTCGGTATTGACCGGGACCGCAATCATCCGACCGTCGAGGGGCGGCCCCCAGCTACGACCGCCGTCGCCGATGTTGTACTGTCCTCCGCGCCCCTGGCCGTATTCATTCTGGTAGTCGGGCAACCGCAGGGCCGATTCGAAGGAGGTGGTGGAATTGACGGAAATGCCCAGACCCTTTTTCCCTTTGCCGGATTTGGTCGTGATCAGAATGACGCCGTTGGCCGCCCGTGAACCGTAGAGCGCGGCCGCATTCGGGCCCTTGAGCACCGAAATCGTCTCGATGTCGTCCGGGTTGATTTCGGCGGCCCCGTTGCCGTAATCGATGTTTTGACGCTGATCGGATGCACTAACGGCATTGTTGATCGGCATGCCGTCGACGACAAAAAGTGGCTGGTTGTCGCCCGCCAGGGAGGTTTCGCCCCGGATGACAATGCGGGACGAGCCGCCGATGGAATTGGAACCTGCCGTTACGTTGACCCCGGCCACTTTCCCGGCGAGCGCACTGACGAGGTTGGTTTCCCGGGCCTGGGTCAGGTTATCGCCCTTTACTTCCTGCACGGCGTAGCCCAATGCCCGTTTTTCGCGGGTGACACCCAGCGCCGTGACGACCACCTCATTGAGTTGTCCGGCCACGGCGTTCATCCGAATGTCGAGGACGGCGGATCCCGTAACAGCAACTTCCTGGGAAAGATAGCCAATAAAGGAAAATATCAGGGTACGAACACCCGCCGGAACCGCCAGCGTGAACTCTCCTTTTTCGTTGGAGAGTGTACCGGTGGTGGTGCCTTTGGCGAGAATACTGACACCGGGCATGGCTTCGCCCTGTTCATTGACGACTTTTCCACGGAGGGTGGCCTCCGACTGGAAAGCCAAAACCCGCATGGGCATCAGGCTTGTTTGCAGAAGAAGCAGTAAAAAAGCGAGAAAACAGGATCGGAAAACCGGCTTTCTTTCGCCAGGATGGATAGGTGATAGAATAGATTGCATACGGTAAATCTGAGTTTATGAGTAGGGTTGTGAAAGCAAAGCAGGATAGTCCTGATGAACCACATCAGGTAGCCGGTCTGGAAAAGTTCGTTGTGGGGTACGTAACCGGAAGAGATGGATCGTAATCAACCCGGTATGGTGGGCTGATCGAAAGATGAGCAAATGTATGGGAGGGTTGTTACCAGCAGATTCCGTAAATATTAAGGAATAGTGAACGAATGACCTTTAAAAATCTGATTATGTTACGACCTGAGTCTGCTCGCTCACTTGAATGCAGTTCAATGATGTGCTAAAGCCTTTTTTGCTGCCAAGACGAACAGTGAATCATCTAATTTTTACGCCTTTAATCGGGTTCCTTTCAAAAATTTTTAGGTACTCAAACCACGGGTGGGTGCATCTGACCTGTTTATGCACTTGCTCAAACAATTTCTAACTACGTACTTGTATCTGGAAGTATCTTAACAGATACATTTTACGTGTATTTTTGCGTCGTTTGAAAACCGGAAAGCCTGAAAGGAGCTTTGACGGCCTATTCCCTTCTTTGTTAAATGCGTACCCAACGACGCCCGGCGTGGCTGCTGATTTTATGGCTACTGGTTTCACCGGCGCTGGCCCAGTCGCCCACGCTCTCGTTTCAACGGCTGTCGTTGCGGCAGGGACTGGCAACCAATTACACGTCGGCCATTACGCAAGACGATCTGGGCTTTATCTGGATCGGGACGGTTAACGGGTTGACGCGCTTCGATGGCCTGCGCTGCGTCAATTACGTTCCCCAGATCGGCAATCCCCAATCGCTGCCTCACCGAACGGTTCGTACGGTTTTCAAAGACAAAGACGGTATTTTATGGGTTGGGACGCAGAAAGGCATGGCCCGGGTCGATCCGCAAAGCCAGACTTTCCGGCGGTATTTGTTTGCCAGTTTCGGGGCTGGTTGTAACCTGATCCGAACGATCGTCCAGACTCCCGACAGCCAGCTCTGGCTGGGCACCAGCGGGGGCCTCATCCGCTTTAATCCGGCAACCGGTAAATCGAGCCTACTAACCATGCCAGCGGATGCGGCCGAGCACACCACCGCCAATTTTATCCGCAAACTGTTGCTCGATGGCCCAACGCTTTGGATTGGCACACAGGCCGGCCTTTACGCTTACGACCTCAAAACCAGACAGTTTCGCCGGTTTCGGCATCAGGCGTCGGTAGTTACCTCCCTTCCCGAAGATCACGTCATGACCCTGGCCCGGCATCCGCGTACGGGTGCTCTATATGTAGGCACCCGTAAAGGACACATTGCCATCCTCAACACGGTCAACGGGCCGTTTCAACGTATGCCCATCGATGCTCGTCAGGGCATTGCGTCGTTACTGTTTACCAGTGATGGTACGTTGTGGGTCGCCACCGCCAGTGAAGGGTTATACCAATACGATGCGGCTAAAAACCGATTTTTGGGGTATAAAAACGACGAAAATAACCTCCGGAGTTTGGTTTCCAATTCGCTCCGGGCGCTGTTTGAAGACCGCTCGGGGATTATCTGGATTGGCTCCGACGATGCCGGAGTAAGTTGGTTCAACCCCAAAATTGATAAGTTTCGGTCGCTCTACGACGATGTGGGGTACCGGCCCGCTTCGACGCTGGGGCTGGATGCAGGTTCGCTCTCCTTCGACCGGGCCGACCGGCTCTGGGTCGCCAGCCGCGACGGTCTGGTGATGATCGACCCGCAGGCTCAGTCGTACCGAATTTATCGCCACAATCCGAAGGATCCCACCAGCATGGGCAATAACCTGACGTACAACGTCCTGGCCGACCGTGATGGCAAAATTTGGGTGGGCCATTTTACGGGATTGAGTCGGCTCGATACCCTGACGAAGCGGTTTGTGCAGATTCGCTGCCTGCCGACCGCCGATGATCCGGCCAACTACCCGCCTTTCGATCCGAAACGCCAGGATTTTGTCGCCGGTTTTCAGGTTTTTTACTGTACGCAGGCCCGCGATGGGCGAATTTTTATCGGTACCAATGAAAAACTGACAATCTACGACCCGCGAACGAACACCTACCTCAACCAGTTCAACGACGAGCGCATCCGAAAGCTGCCCGGTAAGAATTACAATACCCTGTATATCGATAAATCGAATAATCTCTGGGTGGGCGGTTTTGGACCGGTGTACAAAATCAGCCCGGATCTGAAGTTGCTCGCAGAATACGTTCACGACGAAAACGACCCGCACAGCTTACCCGACGATGGCGTGACCGACTTCTCCCAGGACAGCGACGGGCGATTATGGCTGAGCACTGACAACGGCCTGGCCCGGCTTGATGAACGCACGAAGCGGTTCGACGTGTACACCACTAAACACGGTTTGCCCAACAACGACATTGCCGCCCTGCGGCATACCGGCGACACGCTCTGGATTAGTACCAGCAACGGAGCCGCCGTCACCAACGTGCGCCAGATACGGTTTGTCGCTTTCGACGAAGCCGACGGTCTGCCCACGATCGAATTCGAATCCGGTTCAAGCGAACGCGACAAGAAAGGGCGGCTGTATTTTGGTGCCATGCGGGGGCTGGTGTATATCCAGCCGGGCCGGGTGCGGATCAACCGGTTTGCGCCCCCGGTTTACCTCACGTCCTTCAAAGTCAATGGGCGCGAATACCTGCCCGGTCCCACAGCCAACCCGCCTGTCATTGTCCTTGACCACGACCAGAACCAGTTTAGTTTTGACATGGCCGCGCTCAACTTCGACAATCCTGGTGCCAACCGGTATGCCTACCGGCTGGAAGGGTTTGAAGATCGATACAACCAGGCCGGAAACCGACCTTTCGCGAGTTATACCAACGTACCCTCGGGCGACTACGTTTTGCACATTATCGCGGCCAACAATGATGGCATCTGGAACCGCAACGGCTACCGGCTGCGCATCATGATCCGAACGCCGTTTTGGGAAACCTGGTGGTTCCGAACCGCCTTGGCAGCCGCGCTGATTGCGCTGGGCGTGGTGATTGCCCAATGGCAAGCCCGTAAACTGGCGCAGGAGGCTAAAGAAAAGAGCGACCTCCGCGAGCGGATTGCTATGTCGGAGATGAAGGCGTTGCGGTCGCAGATGAACCCGCACTTCTTGTACAATTCGCTGAATGCCGTGCGGTTGTTTGTGTTGCAGAACGATAGCGACAATGCCGACCGTTACCTCGTTAAGTTTGCCCGCCTGATGCGGCTCATTCTGGGCAATTCGCGGCAGGAATGGGTCACACTCGCCAGCGAAATCGAGCAACTTCAGTTGTATCTCGAACTGGAACAACTGCGGTTTGGACACAAATTTGATTTTTCCATCGACACCGACCCCTCGCTGGATCAGGAACGGGTTGCCATTCCGCCCATGATCATTCAGCCCTACATCGAAAACGCGATTTTGCACGGCATGGCGCACAAACGCGACCGGGGTCGGATTCAGGTTTGCATCAAACCCGTCGACGGACACCTCGAATGTTTGGTCGACGACGACGGCGTTGGGCGGGAAAAAGCGGCTGCGCTCAAGAAAAATTCGGCCACCTCGCACCAAAGTGTAGGCCTGAAAGTGACCGAAGAACGGCTGCAACTCATCCACCAGCGCAGCGGAAAGGAAGCAGGCGTCCGGATTGTCGATAAATACCACGACAATGGCGAACCCGCCGGAACACGTGTGATCATCCGGATTCCGCTAACATTCCAGCAGCCTGCCTAAGCCGGTTGCTCGTAATTTCCGGGTGTAAAAGGGCTTTTTGTCTACCTTTGAATTTTGCAACCACCGTTTCCTGTTCCATGAAAAACCTTCTGGCCGTTCTCGGCAGCCTGCTCCTTTCGCTTTCCGTTTTTGCCCAATCCGACAACGCGTATAATCTCCTTCCCTTTCCGGCCCAGTTTGCGGGAAAAGACGGCCAATTTACGGTTTCAGCCACCACGCGCATTGTCATTGCCGCCAAAGATGCCGGGCAACGGGCGGCTGCTCAGACGCTGGTCAGTCAGCTAAAAACCGCCAGCGGTTTGTCGATTGCCCTCGCTCCGGCAACGCCCGCCCTGGCAAAAGGGAAACACATTGTCTTTCAGGCGCATAAAGCCGGTCGCTGCGGTCCGGAAGGCTATATGCTGACTGTCGCACCGGAACGGGTTTTGGTGGAAGCCGAAACGCCGAAGGGCTATTTTTACGCCGTTCAGACCTTGTTGCAACTGCTGCCCACGGCGGTTTTCAGTCCGGCGAAAGTAGAAAATACCGCCTGGACCATCCCGGCCTGCCAGATTCTCGACCGGCCGCGTTACGCCTACCGGGGTCTGATGCTCGACGTGAGCCGCCATTTCATGCCGGTTTCGTTCGTGAAGCGGTTTATCGACCTGATGGCGCTGCATAAATTCAACACCTTCCACTGGCACCTGACTGATGACCAGGGCTGGCGGGTCGAAATCAAAAAATACCCCAAACTGACGCAAATTGGCTCCAAACGGAAGGAAACCGTGGTGGGGCATAACGCCGAAAATTATCCGTTTCAGTACGATGGCAAGGAATACGGCGGTTTTTATACGCAGGAACAAATCAAAGACGTGGTTCGGTATGCGGCTGCGCGGCATATTACAATTGTGCCGGAAATCGAGATGCCCGGCCATGCGCTGGCGGCCCTGGCTTCGTACCCGGAGTATTCGTGCGATCCGGCCCAAAAATACGCCGTAGCAACACGCTGGGGCATTTTCAAGGAAGTCTATTGCCCCAGCGAACCCACGTTTGCCTTTCTGCAAAATGTGTTGACAGAAGTGATGGCGCTGTTTCCCGGCAAATACATCCACATCGGGGGCGACGAATGTCCGAAAGATGCCTGGAAAGCCAGCGCGTTTTGTCAGGATCTGATCAAAAAAATGAAGCTGAAAGACGAGGATGCCTTGCAGAGCTATTTCATTCAGCGCATCGAAAAATTTGTCAACTCGAAAGGAAGGGCCATCATTGGCTGGGATGAGATTCTGGAAGGCGGTCTTGCTCCGAACGCAACCGTCATGAGCTGGCGCGGTACGGAGGGCGGTATCGAAGCGGCTAAACAAAAGCACAACGTCGTGATGACGCCCGGCGAGTTTTGCTACCTGGATCAATACCAGGCCAGTCCGGCGCAGGAACCGCTGGCGGGGGGCGGTTTTCTGCCCATCGAGAAAGTATACAGCTACGAACCCACGCCGACTGAGTTGACGCCCGAGCAGCAAAAATACATCCTCGGTGTGCAGGGCAACCTCTGGACCGAGTACATCCCGACCACCCAGCACGTCGAATACATGGTTTATCCGCGCGCATCGGCGCTGGCCGAAGTGGGCTGGATGCCGAAAGGACCGCGCAATTTCGAAGATTTCGCCATGCGGTTGAAAGAACACCTGAAGCGGCTTGCGTACCTGAACGTCAATTATTCCAAACGGCTGCTCGATGTCCGGGCCGTCACGCAGTTTACGGACGCCGACCAATTGCAGGTGCGGCTGGAAAAGCTCGACTCCGACAGCAAGATTTATTACACGACCAACGGAAAACAGCCCAACACGGCCTCCACCGAGTACACCATGCCGATTGCGCTGAAAAAAACGACGACGATCAAGGCGATCACCACCGCCGGAGCGAAGTTCGAGGAAACGTTTTACATCCACCGGGCCAAGGGAAAACCGTATACGTATGCCAACACGGCGGCCGAAAAATCGGACCCAAACCGGAAAAAACTCACCGACGGGCAGGTGGCCCAAAGTCCGCGCAACAAGTCGGAATGGGTCAGCGTGTCGGGCGACGATCTGGAAGTGACCATTGACCTGGGCGAAGTCCGGCCGGTGACAAAGGTGTCGGCCAACTTTCTGAAGCGTATTTCGTACAACGACTTCCCGCCCTCGGCGGTCGAAATCGGGTTGTCGCAGGACGGCAACACCTATAAAGACGCCATCAGCCAGCCGGTGAAGTATCCGCTCGAAGGACAATGGGGAATGTTGCCCGTCGTGGCCGATTTCAAAACCGCCCGGGCGCGGTACGTGCGGATTCGGGCCAAAAACGCGGGTCCGGCCCCGGCGGGTTTGCCCCGCGCCGGGCTGCCGACTTCGGTATCAGTGGATGAAGTGGTGGTGGAATGACAAAATCGGTATCTTTACAAAAAGACCGATTGCGCCATGACCACATCATCCAGCAAACTCAAAACCCTCGACGCCGTTCTGGACGGTCTGATGAGCCGCTACCGCGAACGGGTGCCGGACGTGTCGGGCATCGTCAACGCCCTGATCGACGAGACGGTTATTCAGAAACCGGACGATATTGAAAATGACCACATTGCGTTCCGGACGATGGGCGTACCGAGCCTCGGGATTCAGTCGTTTGAGAAGATTTTCCTGCACTACGGCTACGAAAAACGGGAAGCGTACGATTTTAAAGAGAAGAAACTGAATGCGTATTGGTACAGCCCGCCCAAACCGCATTACCCGCGCATTTTCGTCAGCGAACTGCGCGTACGGGATTTGTCGGACCAGGCACAACACATCATTTACCAGTACACCGATACTGTCGTCTTTGATCCGGTCGATAGCCTGGACCTGGACGATGCGCAGGCCGTCGACCGGTTTTTGCACCAGCCGCTCTGGGACATTCCCACATTGGACGACTACCGGACGCTGTTGAGTGAAAGCGAGTATGCCGCCTGGGTAATCTACAACCGGTATTACCTGAATCATTTCACGATCAGCGTCCATAACCTGAAACCGGGTTACAACACCATTCAGGAATTCGTGGCGTTTTTGGAACGGCGCGGGTTCAAGCTCAACACGGCGGGCGGCACCATCAAAACCAGCCCGGACGGTGGGTTGTTGCAGGCGTCGACGGTGGCCCAGATGATCAACGCGGAGTTTGCCAATGGCCAGAGCCACCGCATCGCCGGTTCATACGTCGAGTTTGCCGAACGGCGCGTGTTGCCGGAGTTTCAGCACCTGCCCGCCGACCAGATCGGGCGCGAACACCGGCGCGACGGTTTTGAAGCCGGTAACGCCGACAAGATTTTTGAAAGCACGTTTACGGCGCAGACGGGGAAGTAAACTTTTTATTCCGCTTCGTGTGTTTCAGGATTTTAGCCGATTTGAATTGGAGCTGAAAGAATGGTATATTTGAATAAATGCTAAGACTATGGTCATCACCCGACAAGATCGAAGTATTATTATCGAAGCGAACGATTCTATTAATACGGAAGCCGTTCAAAAGGTAATTGACTACATAAATATTTTGGAAATTACCGCCCAAAATCAAGGGACAGAAGAACAGGCTGCGGAACTGGCGCGTGAGGTCGAAGCCAATTGGTGGAAATCAAACAAACACCGTTTTCTCCCATGATCGTCATTATTGATAGCATTATTCTGTTCAGTGCCGCAATTTCTCCAAACGGTAAAATTTCTGAACTACTTTTTAGCCCATTACCAACGTATGAGAGGATTAGTTGCTATTATGCCTTTATTGAACTTTTCAAACATCAGTCTAAAATTATTAAGCTTTCCAAACAACCTATCGAAAATATTATTTCGACTTTATATTCCATTGTACAACAAATAAATTTTGAAAATGAAGCCTTAATTAAACCCCGTTTCTGGCAGGAAGCAGACCGTCTCACAGCATACATTGACAGTTTTGATATCAGTTATGTTGCAATGGCTTTACAAAAAGACGGATGGCTATGGACGGGTGACAAAAAACTAACAACTCATCTACGCAAGATGGGGTTTGAGCGTGTTGTAAATACGAATGATCTCTACGATATGCTTAAGATTAGATGATCGAAAGCCCAGTTTTCTTCCATTAACAAACCATGACGTCCGTGCCGAAACCGCGCGGACTTTTTACTTTTGTGTTTCCACGTTTTCTTGCCCCATGAAAAAAACCGCTTTCCTTTCCCTGCTCCTTGGCACGGCACTGGCCGCTTGCCGGACGCCCAAAACCGAAACCGCGTCTTCCGACCGCCAGAAACCGATAACCACCATCGCTTTCGGGTCGTGCAGCCATCAGAAACGCCCGACGCCCCTCTGGGACGACATTGTGGCCCAGAAACCGGATGTCTGGATCTGGCTCGGCGACAACATCTACGGCGATTCGGAAAGCATGGATACGCTGAAGGCCAAGTACGAGAAGCAAAAAGCCAATCCGGGCTACGCACAATTGCGGCAATCCACCAAGATCATCGGCATCTGGGACGATCACGATTATGGCGTCAACGATGGTGGCAAAGAATACCCGCGCCGGAAAGAGAGCCAGCAGTTGCTGCTCGACTTTCTGGACGTACCCGCCAACGACCCGCTTCGGAAGCAGGAAGGGGCATATTCGGCCCATGTGTACGGCCCGAAAGGTCAGCGCGTCAAAGTGATTCTGCTGGATGGGCGGTATTTTCGCGATCCGCTGAAGACAGAAAACAAGATCAACGTGCCCGATCCATCGGGCGACATTCTGGGTGAAGCGCAGTGGCAGTGGCTGGAACGGCAGTTGACCAACTCCGATGCCGACGTACACGTCATTGGCTGCGGCATCCAGTTTCTGGCCAACGACCACATCTATGAAAAATGGGGCAACTTCCCCACGGCCCGCCAGCGGCTGCTGGCCTTACTGGGTAAAACTAAACCCAAAGGAGCCATTCTGATCAGTGGTGACCGGCACATGGCCGAAGTTTCCAAAACGAGCGTACCGGGGTTGGGCTACGACCTGTACGACATTACCAGCAGTGGCCTGACGCACGTCAGCAAGCCCCGCGAAGAAACAAACAACCTGCGCGTAGGCCCGGTGATTTTTGAACTGAATTACGGCCACTTTACGATCAACTGGAACGAAAAACCGCTAACCGTGACGGCCCGCATCAACGGCGACAACCAGGCCACCTACCTGACGCAGGAAATCCGGTTTTGACGAGCCCTACCGATTTTTACAAAAAATAGTCCTGTCATCCTGAAAATAAGCACAATATACGTTAACTTCAAAAGCTGGAAAGTACGCAGTCTCACCGTCGAAAACGAAGTGTGTCATGTACACAGAAACGCAGAAATTTCGCCAGCCCTGGGCTTGGGTCTTGCTACTGGCTTGCCTGGGCGTTGTGCTGTATGCCGGGCAACTTGGTGGTATCCTGATCGTGCTGGCCGTCATCGCCCTGTTCTGGTTTTTGAAACTGGAAACGGTTATCGATCACGAGGGGATTGCCTTCCGCTGGTTTCCGTTTCAGCCCCGGTTTTACCGCATTCCCTGGACCGATATGGAGCAAATAACCGTCCGAAAGTACTCCGGACTCGGCGAATTTGGCGGCTGGGGCATGCGGATCGGCTGGCAGGGAAATGCCCAGACGACGTCCGGCAATTGGGGTATTCAAATCAATCGGAAAGGGAAAAAACGGTTTTTACTGATTGGAACCCAGCGGCCCGACGCCGTTCGAACAATTCTGGGGACCAGACAGTTGCTACAAGTTTGAAGGGGCTTGTCTCGAAAATGGTTACCGTTCTATTCGTTTTCGTCGCATAATGCAGGAAATACTGGATTTTTTTCGACGGCTGGGCGATACCAGCGACTGGCCTCCCCGTTGGTACTGCGGCCGCTGGACCGACTTTCACGGTTGGCTCTACATCATCTCCGACCTGACCATCTGGCTGGCTTATATGGCCATTCCGATGATTTTGATCCGGTTTATCTTCATCAAAAAAGGGGTTCCGTTGGCAGGCGTTTTCTGGCTGTTCGGCGCGTTCATTCTGTTTTGTGGCCTGACGCACCTCATTGATGCCGCCATGTTCTGGATCCCGGCGTACCGCATCAATGCCCTGATCCGGTTTTTGACGGCGGTGGTGTCCGTAGCCACGGTCATCGCACTGATCCGGTATTTCCACGAAGCCGTCGGGCTGCGAACGTCCAAAGAATACGATCGGGAGTTATCCTACCGCCAACTGGCCATGCAGGAACTGAGCCGCTCGAACCAGGAGTTGCAGCAGTTTGCCTACATTGCCTCCCATGACCTGCAATCGCCCCTAAAAACCATCACGGGGTATTTATCCTTACTGGAAGCCAATCACGGCAATCATCTGGACGAAGAAGCTCTCCGGATCATTGGTAAGTCAACGGCGGCAGCCGACCGGATGCGCAACCTGATCAACGATCTGCTCGATTTCTCACGAATTGGCAGTGACGTTGCCTTGACACAGATCGACCTCAACGAATTGATGGCCGAAATCCTGGAAGAACAACAAGGCGAAATTCAGGCTACCGGAGCCGTCATCCACCTTGATCTACTACCTACGATCCGGGGCCACCGAACGGACCTCAAACAACTCTTTCAAAACTTACTGTCGAATGCCCTGAAATACCGAAAACCGGACGTTACACCAACCATTGCGATCCGGGCAACGGAAGAAAAGCACCAATACCGGTTTTCGATCAGCGACAACGGCATTGGCATCGAACAGCAATATTTCGACCGGGTTTTCCAAATCTTCCAGCGACTACACGGACGGAAAGAATATTCGGGCACTGGCATTGGTCTGGCTACCTGCAAAAAAGTCGTCGATATTTACGGTGGTCAGATCTGGATTGATAGCACGGTGGGTGTTGGCAGCACGTTTTCGTTTACCATTCCGAAGCAAATCCGGACGTTGCACCACTACACCCATTCCGATTTAATAAACAACCTGAATTGATTATGCAGTTTACCTCTAACGTGCTCATTGTCCCCGGGTTGGGTAATTCCGGCGAAGGCCACTGGCAAACGCTGTGGGAACAACAGTACCCCTCGTTTCAGCGCGTCAACCAGCGCGACTGGGATACGCCGGTTTGTTCTGACTGGGTCGAACAGATCGACCGCGCCGTGTTGACGGCGGGTTCCTCGAATGTGCTGCTTGTGGGCCACAGCCTGGCCTGCGCAACAATTGTCTTCTGGGCACAAGCCCACCAACGACCGATCAAAGGCGCTTTTCTCGTGGCTCCGAGCGATACCGAAGCCGCTACTTACCCGACCGGCACAACCGGTTTTGCCCCGGTCCCGCTACTCAAACTTCCGTTTCCATCCATCGTCGTGGCCAGCACGAACGATTATTACGTCACCTTAGAACGGGCAACCTTCTTCGCCGATGCCTGGGGTAGTCAGTTCATTCAACTTGGTGAAGCCGGGCACATTAACGTCGGTGCCGGGTACGGCGACTGGCCTGAGGGGCTACGGTTGTTGAAAACACTAGACTAGAAACCCCTGTGGCGAGGGGTCGCTTCGGACAGGGGTAAAAGTTTACTACGGTTTGCGGTCGGCACTACGTTTGAATCACGCCCACGTTGAACGGTTTCGTGATTGGTGCGTGGTTGGCTGCTTCGATGCCCATCGAAATCCAGGTGCGGGTTTCGAGCGGATCAATCACGGCATCGACCCAAAGCCGGGCAGCCGCGTAATAGGGCGAAAGTTGTTCGTTGTATTGATTCGTGATTTTTTGCAGCAACTCCTGCTCTTTTTCCGGCGTAATGGTTTCGCCTTTGGCCTTCAACGAAGCCACCTGAATCTGCAACAGGGTTTTGGCCGCCGACGCTCCGCTCATAACGGCCATCTGCGCCGTCGGCCAGGCCACGATCAACCGGGGGTCGTACGCCTTGCCGCACATGGCGTAGTTGCCCGCGCCGTACGAGTTACCGACAATCACCGTAAATTTTGGCACCACCGAGTTGGCCATCGCGTTCACCATCTTGGCGCCGTCTTTGATAATGCCGCCTTGCTCCGACCGGCTGCCGACCATAAAACCGGTCACGTCCTGCAAAAACACCAGCGGTATTTTCTTCTGATTGCAATTCATGATAAACCGGGCGGCCTTGTCGGCCGAATCGGAGTAAATCACTCCGCCCATCTGCATCTCGCCGGGGCCCGCCGTGCCGCCCGCGCCAGTTTTGCCCTTCGCCTTGACGACTTTGCGCTGGTTGGCCACAATCCCGACCGCCCAGCCGTCGATGCGCGTATACCCGCACAGAATTGTCTGGCCATAGAGTTCCTTGTATTCCTCAAACTCAGAATTGTCGACCAGCCGGGCAATCACCTCGCGCATGTCGTACGGTTTGACACGGTCGGTCGGTAGCAACTCGTAAATTTCCTGCGGATTCCGGGCCGGTACTTGCGGAGCCGAGCGGTTAAAACCGGCCTGGTCCGGCGCGCCCATTTTATCGAAGATGTTCCGAATGGCGTCCAGGCAGCTTTTGTCGTCGGGATATTTGTTGTCCGTTACGCCCGAAATCTCGCTGTGGGTGCTGGCCCCGCCGAGCGTTTCGGCATCGACCTCCTCGCCAATCGACGCTTTGACCAGGTACGGCCCCGCCAGAAAAATGGACCCGGTGCCTTCCACAATCAGCGCTTCGTCGGACATAATCGGCAGATAAGCCCCGCCGGCCACGCAGCTTCCCATGATGGCGGCTACCTGCACAATGCCCATCGCCGACATCTGGGCGTTGTTCCGAAAAATCCGCCCGAAGTGCTCTTTATCGGCAAACACTTCATCCTGCAAGGGCAGGTAAACGCCCGCGCTATCGACCAGGTAAATGATCGGCAGGCGGTTTTCCATCGCAATTTCCTGCGCCCGCAGGTTCTTTTTAGCCGTAATCGGAAACCAGGCCCCGGCTTTCACCGTCGCATCGTTGGCGACAATCACGCACTGCCGCCCGGAAACGTATCCAATGCCTACCACCACGCCCCCGGACGGGCAACCGCCGTGCTCGGCGTACATGCCTTCGCCCACAAACAAACCGATTTCGATGAACGCCGTACCCGGATCGACCAGGTAATCAATCCGTTCGCGGGCCGTTAACTTGCCTTTGCGGTGCTGGTCGTCGATTTTCTTCGAACCACCCCCAAGCTGCGTCTGGGCGGTTTTCCGGCTGAGTTCATCCAGGAGTGGGGTCATTGTTGTCAGGCGGGTTGGTATAGTTTATCGTTTATGGTTTATGGTTTATGGTTTAAAGTGGCTGACACCTGATGAACGAGCGCGTTAGTCACTATAAACCATAAACGATAAACCGTAGTTAAACTCTATTGCGTTGAATCCGGCGCGGGTGCTACCACCGTAGCGCTCTGGGCCGGGGTGGTAGCCGGTTTCTTGTCTTTCCGCCCAAACAACGAGAAGTGGACGTAGCGTTTGGGGTTTTCGCGGAAGTCGGTCAGCAGTTTGTCCAGGCTGGCGGTGGCGCTGTTCACGTTCCGGTACAGCGCTTCGTCGCCCTTCAGCTTGCCCAGCGTGCCTTTGCCGCTGTTGATGTCGGCCAGCATCTGTTGCAGCGTACTAACGGAGCGGTTGACCGTCGCCAGCGTCTGGCTCAGTTTAAGGGCGTTGAGCGAATCGGCAAACGTGCCGGCTTTGGTCAGCAACGGTTTTATTTCCTTTTCGGTTTCGGCCAGCGACGCCGACAGGCTGCTCAAATTTGCCATCAGTTTCCGGATGTTCTCGCGGTTTTCGCCGATGGTCAGTTGCAGGGCACCGGTAGTAGCTTGTGCTCCTTCCAGGGTTTTGTTCAGAATCAGGCCCGTCCGGTCGAACTGCTTCACGATCCGGTTGAGGTTCAGCATCAGTGAATCGGCGTTGTTCAAAACCGGTAGCGTTTTCTCTTTGATCAGCGCGGTCAGGCCTTCTTCCTTGCCGCTCACCAGCGTATCGCCGTTTTCGAGCGCCGTTCCGGTTTGATTGATTTGCAGCACAATCTGTTTGCCACCCAATACCCCGGCATCGCCCAGAATCGCCTTTGAGCCTCGCCCAACCTGAATCTTTTTATCGATATCCAGGGTGACGAGGAGTTGGTTGTTGCGCTCTTGCATGATGTCGATTCGCTCCACCCGCCCGACGCTCAGCCCATTGAGCAAAACCGGGTTGGAAGCCGTCAGTCCGTCCACATTATCATACACGACGAGGTACTTATTTGACCGGGAAAAAATATCGGAGCCTTTGAGGAAATTAAATCCGAAATAGAGCATCACCAGTGTCACCACGGCCAAAATGCCCACTTTAGCTTCTTTTGAAAGTTTCATGCGGAGTGTGAATAGAGGAACGGTGCGAAGGTAACAACAACTTGTCTACTCTTCTGCATCGACTTCGTCTTTGTACGCCTTAAAAGCCCGGAAAATAGCGTTGGCCAGCTCGTGTTGCCCTTCTTCGGATGCTAAGTACCGTTCTTCGTCCGGGTTGGTAATATATCCGGTTTCAATCAGCACACTGGGCATGGTGGTCCGCCAGAGAACGATGAAGCCCGCCTGCTTCACCCCGCGGCTGGGCCGCTCGGCGTTTTTCCGGAAGCTCCACTCCACTTTCTGGGCAAAATCAATGCTGTTGTTCATGAACGCGTGCTGGTAATTGGCCAGCATGATGTGCGCCAGGGGCGAGTCCGGATCAAAGCCCTGGTAGTTTTCGCGGTAGTTGCTCTCTTTCAAAATAACCGCATTCTCGCGTTTGGCAACATCCAGGTTGCCGTTGGTTTTGTGCAAACCCATCGTGTAGGTCTCCGTCCCGTTGACCCGGCTCGACGACGGACTGGCGTTGACGTGGATGGAAATAAACAGATCCGCCTTGTTCCGGTTGGCAATCGCCGAACGCTCGTTCAATTCGATAAATACGTCCGTCGAGCGGGTGAAAATCACTTTAACGTCCGGTAATTCTTCCTTGATCCGCCGACCTAATTCGAGGGCGATCTTTAAGACGATGCGCGATTCGCGGTTCCGTTTGGTCATCGTGCCGGGATCTTTGCCACCGTGGCCGGGGTCCAGCACCACCGTCCGCAGCCGACCGGGCCGGGTTTCGGCCGCAGCCTGGTCCTGCTTCGGATTATCCTGCGGCAAAACCGGCCGCATCCCGGGTAGTGCCACAAGACTCAGCATAGCCAGCAGACATAACGCCCCAAGCCAGATTGTCCGGGGAGCGGTCTCGGCAGTTCGCTCGGTTGATTTAATAATTTTTAACAGGTTTAACCGTTTCAAGGCAGTGATTGGAATGAAGTTAGCGACTAACTTTGTGAACTGGCTCCGGCCGGAATCCGACTGGCAATTCGACCTGACCGATTCACAGCGTACGCCAGCGCTGTCTTACGAGCAAATATAATTTTTTTGATACAACTGAAAAATACATACTTTATTTTACGGAACCTGGTCAGTTGCCTGATTATCTGCTTTCCGCTGGTACTGCACGCGCAGCAACAACCGGTGCGTCGGACGGTTCCGGCTTTTACGCCCCGGTCGGCCACGCCAACTTCGGCGACAGTTTCCGGCAATTCGGTGATTGTGGATACCACCCGCCGGGATTCACTCACGGTTGCCAGGCCCGACACGGCCAATAACAATGGTAATTTACAAACAACTGTCAACTATTCCGCGAAAGATTCGACGCTCTTCGACGCAACGGGCCAGATTGTTGAACTTTTCGGTGACGCCAAAGTTGATTACGGCGACATTCACCTGACGGCAGCTTACATCAAACTCAACTGGACCACCAATGAAGTATTTGCCAGAGGCCGCTACGATTCGACGGCCCGAAAAACCGTAGGATTGCCTGTCTTCCAGGACAATAGCGGCCGGTACGATACGCAGGAAATCCGCTACAATTTCAAAACCCGGAAAGGTTTTATCAAAAGCGTCATCACGGCTCAGGGCGAAGGCAATGTGCGCGGAAAAACCGTCAAAAAAGACGCCGAAGACAACCTCTACATTCGAAACGCCATTTACACCACCTGCAACCTGACCACCCCACACTTCCACATCAACGCCAGCAAGATCAAGGTTGTTCATAACAAACAACTCATTTCGGGGCCGTTCAACCTCGTGATTAACGACATTCCGACCCCGCTGGCACTGCCGTTTGGTTTTTTTCCGGTTCCGAAGAAAAACGAAATTGGAACCTCGGGGATCATTTTTCCGCAATACGGCGAGGAGCCCAACGGACGCGGTTTTTACCTCCGCGAGGGCGGTTATTACTTTGCCATCAGCCAGTACCTCAACATGAGCGTGCGGGGCCAGATTTACTCGAACGGAAGCTGGGGACTCGGGCTGTCGTCGGAATACATCAAGCGGTATCGCTACGGCGGTAACTTTGCCCTGACCTACGCCCGAAACCGCACCACCTCGCTGGTCGATACAGCCTCGAAACCCCGGAACGATTTCAGCATCGTCTGGTCACACGCGCCCCGGCCACGCGGCAACTCGCAGTTTTCGGCCAACGTCAACGTGAGCAGCAACAGTTACAACCAATTGAATACGTCCCTCGGTTCGCGGAACTACGTTTCCAATGCGGCCAATTCGGGGGTAAACTATAGCCGCAAATTCGGTCAGTACGTGACGAGTTCGGCCAACCTGAATGTCAGCCAGAACTTCGGGCGGCTCAACCCGACCACCGGCCTCCGCGAGAGTGGGCAAACTAATATTTCGTCGGGCTTTAACTTCGCCGTCACCCAGATTGCGCCTTTCGCGCTCAAAGGGGGCACCGGGCGCTGGTACGAAAGTTTCCGGCTCGGACTGGATTTCAATGCCCAGGCAACGGTCAATAATACGATCCGGCAGGCCGATACCACCGGTCTTGGCTTTCCGATTATCACCACGGTGGCGCTGCGGGGCGATACCACGCAACGGCTGCGCGACAGTCTGGCGGCTGTGGCCAACCAGCAACAATACGTCAATTCCAACCTGCTGCCGTTTACGCTTGAAAACCTGCCTGCGATTTTGAACAACGCCCAGATTATCAGCCGGTACAGCTTACCCATCTCGCTGCCCAACTTCAAACTTGCCCGGTACCTGAACTTCACGCCGGGCGTATCGCTGAGCGGGGATGTGTACACCAAACAGTTGGACTACCGGTATAACCAGGCACGGCAAGCCGTCGAAATCGACACCATACCCGGTATTTTTGCCACTTATTTTCTTTCCTTCAGTGCCTCGATGAATACCCGGGCCTACGGAACCTTCTTTATCCGGGCCGGGCGGGTGGAAGCCATTCGGCACACCATCGCGCCCTCTATTTCGGTCAGTTATACGCCGGACCTGTCGAGCGCCTTTACGCAGGAAATTATTCAATACACGGACCCCACCGACCGCTCCCGGCCGGTCCGGGTGTCGAAGTTTCGGGGCTTGGGCGGAACGGCGGGTTCGTCCACCTATACGCCCCGGTCGGCGGCCATTAGCTACAGCCTTGTGAACCAGCTTGAAATGAAGATGCGCGCCCGGAGTGATTCGGCCAAGAGCGAGTTCGAGAAGATTTCGTTGTTCGATAACATCAGTCTGGCGGGTTCCTACAATCCCTACGCCACCAAATTCAAGTTTTCGCAGGTCAACCTGAGCGCCAACACCCAGATTTTGAAGAAGATCAGCTTCAACTTTTCGGCGGTTTTCGATCCATATGCGTATTCGAGCGAAGCCACCAACCCAACGGGTGTCTACTTCGTACCGGAGCAATCGGAGTACTTTCAGAGCGGTCCTTATGCCAATGCTTTCCGGCTGAACAAAATCGATAAACTGGCGATTTCGGAAGGCCAGGGGCTGGCGCACTTGCAGAACATGAACTTTTTTGTCAGCACGCAATTCGCGCCGAAGGGAGCCCAGAAGCCCAAAACCGCCCCCAACCCCAACACAGCCAACACCCCGGCGGATGCGGCCGAACTGCGGAACATCAACAAAAACCCGGATGAATACGTCGATTTCAACATTCCCTGGAGCGTCAACCTCAGCTATACCTTCAGCCTGACCAAGTTTACGCCCATCGAGAGCCAGATCATCCAGACGCTCCAGGTGACGGGCGACCTGAGCCTGACGCCGAAATGGAAAATCTCGCTCCAGACCGGTTTTGACTTTTCGGCCGGTGCCCCCTCGCTCACGACCATCACGGTCCACCGCGATCTGCACTGCTGGGACATGAATTTCAGCTACACGCCGTTCTCGGGCAACCGGTTCCGCTCCAACTTCTACTCGTTCGATCTACGCGTGCGGTCGTCGATTTTGCAGGATTTGAAAATCAGCCGCCGACGGTCGACCGGTGGGTACGGATACGGTTATTGATTCTGACAGCCGAAGCAGTTCATAATTAGGAGTGTACGAAGGATTGGCTTACTCATCCAATCAGGTTGTTTTGGTCCCTCCGGGGCCAGCACTTTTACATTTGGCGTTCATCATTCTACATTTTAAATTTTTGTTTAAATCCTCCTTACCGACTTCGAGTACAGGAGTTAGTCAACGGCCCGGCTTACAGCTCTATCCGGCTTTGCAAACGTTACGGTTTACCATTCGGCAACAAAAAAAGCAAACCGCGTTGACGGTTTGCTTTTTGGAGTAAGTAGCCGTTCCTCCGGGTTGGAATTAACGCGTACCTTTTTTCTTGCTTTTATCAGCGGCCGGCGTGGTTGCTGCCGTCGACTGTGCCTCTTTCGCTACCACTTCCCCAGTCAGGTTCAACGCAATCGATGACCGTTCAGCGTTGCTGACCACCGTCACATTCTTGTTGAAGGCACCCATTGCAGCCGCATTGTACGTGGCTTTCACGAAACCTTTCTGGCCCGGCAAAACCGCGCTTTTGGTCCAGTCAGGCGTCGTACAACCGCAGGAAGGCTGCGCATTGGAGATGACGACCGGGTCCGTACCGACGTTGGTAAATTCAAAGGTGTACGTGACGGGCGAGCCCTGCGGAACCTTACCGAAGTCATGCGACTCTTTGGTAAACTTGATAACGCCTTTCTGAGCAAAAGCAATGGTCGAAACTGCCAAAAAAACCAAGATTAGTGAAAACGCCTTTTTCATTTCGTGTAAAAAATTTAGTTACAAATAAACGGGTAGACTACGTTACAATCCTATTAGGGTACAAAAGGTTTGCCAGCATTTATTTGGCAGTTGTTCGCTTAACAAAGAAACTCAAAAAATCGTTTTTTTGAAAGCTGCCAAACTTTATATTATTTTTACTCCGATCGCCGGAGTTTCTTTGTTTGTTCAAGGATCGTTCGTTTTCGATATCTTTCTGACTTACAAACGAAACCGTTGAACAGGCAATGAATCGAGTAAACAAAACCTCTAAAACTGTGGCTGTTCTGTGATTGCAAACGAACCATTAAATAGAACCGGTACACTGACGCAGGAAAAAATCCTGCAGGACTATCGACTGGCCTGCGAAAGCCGGTCGGCCAGCCTGTTGGGCCGACGTGAGGTGATGGGGGGGCGCGCCAAGTTCGGCATTTTCGGTGACGGCAAGGAACTGGCCCAGCTAGCAGCCGCTTACGCTTTTCAACCCGGTGACTTTCGCTCCGGTTACTACCGCGACCAGACGTTTGTAGCCGCCCTCGGTGAACTAACCTGGAACGAGTTTTTTGCCCAACTTTACGCCCATACCGACCTCGAAGCCGATCCCAATTCAGCGGGTCGTCAGATGAACGGCCATTATGCCACCCGCTGGCTTGACGACAACGGACGGTGGCGCAACCAAACCGAACTTTACAACTCCGTAGGTGACATTGCCCCGACGGCAGGCCAGATTCCCAGATCGATCGGGCTGGCCTACGCATCGCGGCTGTATCGTCAGAACCCCCATCTACATCTTTTGACGACGTTCTCCCGAAATGGTAACGAAATTATTTTCGGAACCATCGGCGATTCGTCAACGTCCCAGGGAATGTTCTGGGAAACCATGAATGCGGCCGGGGTTTTGCAGGTCCCGCTGCTGATGTCGGTTTGGGATGATGGCTACGGGATTTCGGTTCCCGTTGAATACCAGACCACCAAAGCCAGTATTTCGAAAGCACTCGCCGGTTTACAGCGCACCGATACCGAAAAAGGCATCGAAATCCTTACAGTACGGGGCTGGGATTATCCGGCCCTGATCGAAACGTATCAGAAAGCTGCCCGGATTTGCCGGGAAGAACACGTTCCGGTTTTGGTCCATGTGCAGGAAGTGACGCAGCCACAGGGCCACTCCACCTCCGGTTCGCACGAACGTTATAAATCACCCGAGCGCCTGGAATGGGAACGCCAGCACGACTGCAACCGGCAATTCCGGCAATGGATTCTGGAAAATGGCTATGCTTCGGACGACGACCTGGACGCCATTGAGCGGGAAGCGTCGAAAACGGCCAAAACCGCCCGGCAGGAAGCCTGGAGTGCCTACCTCGATTCGCTCAAAGGTGATTATGACGAGACCATGTCACTGCTGAAACAGGCCGCTGAAACCGCCCGCGAAGGTCGGTTTATTAACCAAATTCGGGAACAACTACGCACCACTTACACCCCCATTCGCCGGGATGCCGTGGCCGCCGTAAAACGCGCTTTGCGGTATTTACGAACCGACGAATCGGAGGCCAAACAGGGTTTGCTGGCGTGGCTGAACCGCACCTCTGCCGAGAATGAAGAACGCTATAGCTCCCATCTTTACAGCCAATCGCCGGATTCACCGCTGAAAGTTACCCCCGTACCGGCCCGCTATGTCGAAGATAGCCCGCTGATCGACGGCTACCAGCTCATGCAGCGGTATTTCGACAGCCTGTTCAGCCGCGACCCGCGTGTGGTAGCGCTGGGTGAAGATGTGGGCTTCATCGGCGATGTGAACCAGGGTTTTGCCGGTTTACAGGAAAAATACGGCGACCTGCGCATTACCGATACCGGGATTCGTGAGACGACCATCGTCGGGCAGGGCATCGGATTGGCCATGCGCGGCCTGAAGCCGATTGTTGAAATTCAATACTTTGACTATATTTATTACGCCCTGGCGACGCTGACCGACGACCTGGCTACCCTTCATTACCGCACCAAAGGCGGGCAAAAAGCACCGGTCATCATTCGGACCCGGGGCCACCGGCTGGAAGGCATCTGGCACTCTGGTTCGCCAATGAGCGCGATGATCAACAGCCTGCGCGGGTTACACATTCTGGTGCCCCGCAACATGACCCAGGCGACCGGTTTTTACAACACCCTCATCAAAGGCGACGACCCCGCACTGCTGGTTGAATGCCTGAACGGCTACCGGCTGAAAGAACGACTGCCGGAAAATCTGGATGAGTTCTGCCTGCCCCTGGGCGTACCCGACGTGCTGCGCGAAGGCACTGATATTACGATTGTGACGTACGGTTCCATGTGCCGGATCGTCCTCGAAGCTGCCGATCAACTCACGCAGTTCGACATTCAGGCCGAAGTGATCGATGTGCAGACCTTGCTGCCCTTCGACCTCTCCCATTCCATTGTGGAATCCGTTAAAAAAACAAACCGGGTGTTGTTTGCCGACGAAGACTTTCCGGGTGGCGGCTCGGCCTACATGATGCAGCAGGTTGTGGAAGGTCAGAATGCCTATCGTTACCTCGATTCGGCCCCGCGCACCCTGACGGCCAAAGCCCACCGCCCTGCTTATGGTTCGGACGGCGATTATTTCTCCAAACCGAGTGTTGAAGATGTGTTCGATGCGGTGTATGAAATCATGAATGAATCAAATCCGACCCGCTTCCCGAAATTATATGGAGAGAAAAGAGGTTAGACAAGAGAGGAAAGACCTATTTCGGTGAGAGAACCGCTCTTTGTCTTTCCTCTCCTGTCTATCTTCTGTTAAAAAATGAATCAGTATTTCAACGATATAAAGGAAGGCATCCAAACGACGTTGACGGGACTAAAGCTTACGTTCCGGCATTTGTGGGGTGCCCGCCAGAGCCGAAAACCGATCAACGTCCAGCAGGCCGACTACTTTGGGCAGGACACCGGTATCGTCACACTTCAGTACCCCTTCGAAACCATTCCGTTGCCCGACAACGGGCGCTACCGGCTGCACAATGAAATGGACGACTGCATCGTCTGCGATAAGTGCGCCAAGGTTTGCCCGGTCGACTGCATCACCATCGACGCTATCAAGGCCACGGAAGAAGTCGGCAAAGCTTCCGACGGATCGCCCATCCGGCTGTATGCGGGTAAGTTTGACATCGATATGGCCAAGTGCTGCTACTGCGGCCTCTGCACGACCGTCTGCCCCACCGAGTGCCTGACGATGACGAAGACCTACGACTTCAGCGAATATGAGTTGGGCAACATGACCTACCATTACGCGAATCTCTCGCCCGACCAGGCCGACGAAAAACGGCGGCTGTACGAGCAGTTCGTTCGCGAAAAAGAAGAGTTGAAAGCCCAGCAGGCGGCTGCTAAAGCGGCTCCGGCCACAGCACCGGAAGCGCCCAAAAAACCGGTTTTCCGCCCCGGCATGAAACCGGCATCCAAACCGATCGAGCCGCAAACAGCCGATGCGTCGATACTGCCACCAACTTCGGCGGAACCCGCCGAAAACAACCCGGTTTCTGAGACTCCGGTCCCCAAACCGCGTCCGGTTTTCCGGCCGACGCAGAAACCACCAGCCAGCCAGCCAACCAACAAAGAAAAACCGCTGACGGAACAGAATTCGGCGGGTTCGGCAGCCGAACATCCGCTGACGGACGTGCCCCCCGACAAAGCCGAGAAAATTGCGATGGAAGGCCTGGAAAAATCGGTGGAAGCGCCCAAACCGCGCCCGGTTTTTCGGCCTACCCTAAAACCGAAAACCGCGCCCCCTGCCGAGGAGACGAAATCGAGTCCTTCGGAGCAACCCGTTGCGGAAGAACCAAAACCGGCCACGGCCAAACCGGCCTTCCGACCCACAATGAAGCCCAAAGGGACTCCATCATTGGAAGATCCCAAGCCAACGGAACCCACGGCATCAGAGCCAGTCGAAGCGCCTAAACCCGCTCCTCCCAAGCCAGCTTTTCGGCCTACCATGCGGCCTAAAACCGCTCCACCGACGGATGAGACAGAGCCCGTGGAACCGGCTGCTGAAATACCGGTTGCTCCGGAAACAATGCCCGAAGCGCCTAAACCTCGTCCGGCGTTCCGGCCTACGATGAAACCCAAGACTCCGCCCCCGGGCGAATCAGAAGCATCCAACTAATCAGCGAAATCCGTGGTCCAGGTTGTTTTTTATTTGTTCATTCTCTTCACCCTCGGATCGGCCCTGGCCGTTTTGCTCACGAAAAATGTGCTGTACGCAGCCTTTTTCCTCTTGCTGACCTTACTCGGTATGGCGGGTTTGTTCGTGCTGGCGGGGGCAGATTTTCTGGCCGTTTCACAGATCATGATTTATGTCGGCGGGGTGCTGGTGCTGATTATTTTCGGCGTGATGCTGACGCACAAATCGCAAACCGCCCCGACCGACTTTACGCAACCGAACCACATTCTGACTCAGAACCGGGGCTGGTTCTGGGCATTGCTGGTGGCCGGGGGCATTTTCTGCGTGTTGTACAGCGCGCTGGTTCGGGCGAATTTTGTCCTGCTCCAGCCGGGCGAACCGGTATACCGCCCGACCGTCGATACGATTGGTCGGCAACTGATGACGGAATACCTGATCCCGTTTGAAATCGCGGGGGTTTTACTGCTGGCTGCGCTGATTGGTGCTACGACCATTGCGGCTGCGGTCCGAAAAAAAGGATAAACGAATGGAAATCAACACCGGTATTTTTCTGCTTGTCGGAGCCGCCCTGTTCAGCATCGGGCTGGCGATTGTATTGCTCAAGCGCCACGCCATCATGGTGTTGATGGGCATTGAATTGATGCTGAACGCGGTCAACCTGAACCTGATTGCCTTTAGTCAGAATGACCCGATTCGGTTGCAGGGGCAGTTGTTCAGCCTGTTCGTGATGATTGTGGCAGCCGCCGAAGCCGCCATTGCGCTGGCGATCATCCTGCAGGTCTACCGGCATTTCAACACCGTGCAGCTCGATGAACTCAACGAGTTGAAGAAATAGTACCGCCGGACTTTAGTCCGGCTGAGTTTGTTCTATCCAACTGGTATATAAACTCAACCGGACTAAAGTCCGGCGGTACTTACCTCGCCGGTTTTTTTAATAGCCGCGATACCACCTTCTACGTTGATCAGGTTGTCGAAACCGCGTGCTTTCAGGATGGAAGCCGCTACCATCGAGCGGTAGCCCCCGGCGCAGTGGACAAAAACCGGTTTGGTTTTGCTGATTTCCGCCATGTGGTCGTTCAGGTTGTCGAGCGGAAAATTGTCCGCATCGTTGACGTGTTCGGTCGCAAATTCGTCGGGTCGGCGCACATCCACCACCTGGCCTTGTGTGTACTGTCTGGCAAATTCTTCCGCCGAAATCGACGGCACGGTGTCTACTTCTTTCCCGGCTTGCTGCCAGGCCGCAAAACCGCCCTCCAGGTAGCCAATACTATGGTCGTAGCCTACCCGGGCGAGCCGCAGTACGGTTTCTTTTTCCTGCCCCAACGGCGTCACTAAGGCAATCGGCTGTTTCAGATCCGGAATCAATGCCCCGACCCAGGGCGCAAACTGGCCATTTAAGCCAATATTAATGGAATTAGGAATGAAACCTTTCGCAAATTCGGCAGCCTCGCGTACGTCGAGCAACAGCGCCCCGGTTTCGTTCACGGCGGCTTCGAAAGCGGCCGGCGAAAGCGCCTGTTGTCCGCGCGCCATCACCTGATCGATAGCTTCGTAGCCTTCTTTGTTCAACCGGGCATTTTCGGCAAAATAGGCAGGCGCTTTGGTAAGTCCACTCAAAACAGCCTCGATAAATTCTTCTTTGGATTTCGTTTGCAACGCGTAGTTGAACCGCTTCTGGTTGCCCAGCGTATCGGTCGTCTCCTTGCTCATGTTCTTGCCGCAGGCCGAACCGGCACCGTGGGCCGGATACACGATCACATCATCTTCCAGCGGCATGATTTTGTGATGCAGGCTCTCGTAGAGCATTCCGGCCAGGTCGTGTTCGGTCAGATTGCCTTTGATGGCCAGATCCGGACGGCCTACGTCGCCGATGAACAGCGTATCGCCCGTGAAAATGGCGTGGTTTCTCCCGTTGGCGTCAATGAGCAGGTAGGTCGTCGATTCCAGCGTATGACCGGGTGTATGCAGTACTTTGATGGTCAGTTTCCCCAGCTTAAATTCCTCTCCATCCTGCGCGTGGTGGGCGTCGAAACTGGTTTGCGCGTTGGGGCCGTACACGATGGTGGCCCCGGTTTTTTTTGCCAGATCCAAATGCCCCGACACAAAATCGGCGTGGAAATGGGTTTCAAAAACATACTTGATCCGGGCGCTGTTGCGTTCAGCTTTTTTCAGATACGGCGCGGTTTCGCGCAGAGGGTCGATCACGGCCGCTTCGCCTTCACTTTCGAGGTAATAGGCTCCTTGAGCCAGACATCCCGTATATAATTGCTCGATGATCATGATTTTATAAGTTCGTTGATCAACATATACACCGCCACGGCCAGCACCAGGCCACCGAAGCCACGTTTTAACTGGGCAGGCGGAACAAACCGTGCGAGATAAATACCGAGTATGATTCCACTGACCGAAAAGGCTGTAAATTCAATCAGAAACCGCCAATCGAGATCCGTGCGGTGCAGGTCGCCCGAAAAACCCACGAACGAATTGACGGCAATGATCAGCACCGAGGTCGCCACGGCCCGGTGCATGGGCAAACCGGCCAGCAACACCAGCATCGGCACAATCAGGAACCCACCCCCGGCCCCGATAGTTCCCGTCAGCAAGCCAACGCCCAGGCCGTCAAGGGCCAGCAACCCGAAGCGGGGCCGAACGGTCTCCGGCTGTTCCAGAACCGGTTGGCGAAGCATGGCCTGAGCCGCCATGATCATCACAAAGGCAAAAAAATACAAAATAGCTTCGTTGCGGGGCAGCGCCCAGGAACCAATCTGAAGCAACGGATCGGGCAGGGCCGGAACCAGAAACCGCCGGGACAGAAAAACCGACAGAAACGACGGAATGGCAAAAGCGGCCGTAACTGTAAAGTCAATCTGTTTTTTGACCGCATAGCCGATGGAACCCACCAGCGAAGTCGTTCCGACCACAAACAACGAATAAGCCGTCGCTAAAACCGGGGGAATCTGAAACAGGTAAACGAAAATCGGTACGGTCAGGATCGAACCGCCCCCACCCGCCAGCCCGATTACCAGTCCGGCCACAATAGCCGCTACATAGCCGATCAGTTCTGCGCTCTCCATACCTCCGATTGCCAAATCTTTTTGCAAAGAAAAGGCTCGAAACGAGAAACTCCTAAACCCGGTAGAGTTTAGGAGTTTTACTACGGTCTGATGACCCCAATTGAAAGTATACGTCAACCTTAAACGAATTAACCACGCAACTTGCTATGGTACCGTCCGTATACGAAATAAATCAACAGACCAATACCCATCCAGATAATCAGCCGCGTCCAGTTTTCCCAACCCAAGCTCAAAATCATCGACAGGCAGACGAGGGCCCCAATCGGACACACAATCAAATACAGCGGGGTTTTGAACGGCCGGGGCAGGTGCGGGTCGGTTTTCCGAAGAATCATGATGCCAATACAGACGAGTACGAAGGCAAACAGTGTTCCGATGCTGGTCATATCGCCCACGACGCTATCCGGAATGAAAGCGGCAAACAGCGAAACAAAGACAAAGAATACCCATTGTGACCGGTATGGTGTTTTGTAAGTCGGGTGCAGTTTCGAGAAAATAGCCGGCACCAGACCGTCTTTGCTCATGGTGTAAAATACGCGGGTCTGGCCCAGCAACATCACCAGAATCACCGACGAAAAACCGGCCAGAATAGCCACTGTCACCATGGAAGCCAGCCATTCATAGCCGGGCATGTAGGTATTGATAGCATACACTACCGAGGCTTCTCCGCCGTGTCCCATGAATTCTTTGTAAGGGGCCAGCCCCGTCAGCACGTGGGAAAACAGAATGTACAAACCAGTACAGATCGCGAGCGATACCAGAATCCCAACGGGCATGTCTTTCTGCGGATTCTTGGCTTCCTGCGCGGCTGTCGAGACGGCATCAAAACCGATGAAGGCAAAGAACACAATCCCGGCTCCCCGCAGAACGCCGAGCCAGCCGTGGTTGAGCGGATCGGAGTAATCGTGAACCTGGCCGGTGCTGAGCCGGGCCGTTCCGGCATCGGCCGGAATCAAGTACGGTACGTGGTTGGCCGGGTTGATGTATTTCCAGGCGCAACCGATGATCAGTAGCACAATGCTGACCTTGACGATAACGATAAAGTTGTTAAACGCGGCTGACTCCTGCGTGCCCCGAATCAGCAATAAGCTCAACATCAACAGGATAAAAACCGCAGGCAGGTTGATGAGTCCCCGCACCCCTGCTTCTCCGGCGTACATGCCCAATCCATCGCTGATTTGAAACGGCGAGTGACACCATCGGTAGGGTATGTGAAACTGGAAAAAGTCGTAGAGAAGCGCGTTCAGGTACTGCGACCAGCCGATGGAAACCGTAGCGGCTCCCAGGGCGTATTCCAGCACCAGATCCCAGCCAATGATCCAGGCGATAAACTCGCCCATCGTGGTATAACTGTAGGTGTAGGCACTTCCGGCAATCGGGATCATCGACGCAAACTCAGCATAGCACAAACCCGCCAGCGCACAGGCAAAAGCTGCAATCGCGAACGAAATCGTAACCCCCGGCCCGGCATGCCCACCGGCTGCGGCCGCTGTCCGGACAAACAGACCGGCCCCGATGATGGCGCCGATCCCCAACGCCACGAGGTTCGTTGCTGTCAGGGTTCGTTTTAAGGTACCACCTTCATGACCAGTCGGATCGGCCTCCGTTTCGGCCATGAGTTTTGAGATCGATTTCTTCGCCCAGAGTGAACTTTGTGTTTGTGTCGATGATTTGGTAGACTCCATAGAGGCCCGAATAAAATTTTTCGAAATAAATGTTTTGCAAAATAACGCTTTTGGTGCCTTAGTCAATAAAAGGAAAGCGAAAAATAAAAAAGGGATAAAGACGGTTTTGCCTTTATCCCTTTTCCTGTTTGTTTGCCTTACGCCTTGGCGCGGGCAGCTTTGCCAGGGGCCGGTGTTTCCGGCGTAGCGGTAACCTCGTTAAGCTGGTCACGACTCAGGGCATCGACTACAATCGGCGTTGCCACAAACAGCGATGAGTACGTCCCGACGATCACCCCGATCAGCATCGCGAACGAGAAGCCCCGGATGGTTTCGCCCCCGAAGATGAACAGAACAATCAGTACCAGCATCGTCGAAAGACCGGTGACGGCGGTCCGGCTGAGGGTACTGTTCAAGGCGTTGTTGATCACAACCGGGATACTTTCTTTTCGGCCTTTCGAATCGTTCAGGTACTCCCGCACGCGGTCAAAAACGACGACAGTGTCGTTCATCGAGTACCCCATGATGGTCAGCAAAGCGCCGACAAAAGCCTGGTCGATATCGAGCGAGAACGGCAGGAAACCGTTGCCAATTGAGAAAATCGCCAGGATGATCAGCACGTCGTGGAACAAGGCCACCACCGCACCGTAGCCGAAGGCTAGTTTCTTAAACCGGATCAAAATATAGCAGAACACCACCGCCACGGCCAGCAAAATCGACCAGAGGGCGGAGTAAATTAGGTCATTGGCAATCGTCGGGCCTACTTTCTGCGAGCTTTCGATACTGCCTTTATTACCCTGAATTTTGGCAATACCGGCCAGCAACTTCGATTCAGCTTCTTTGTCGGAGTCCGGCGTCGTCGCATCGGCCAGATAGCTGGTCGTTACCCGAACCTGGTTACCCCCGCCAACACCCGTACCGCCGTAGGTTTTTACTTCCAGCGAACCCGGCAGTTCATTTTCCAGCGAACTGCGAACGTCTTCGGTACTAACGCTTTTTTCAAACCGAACGACGTACGAACGCCCGCCTTTGAAGTCAACGCCCAGACCGAAGCCCTTAACGATCACGGAGATAATCCCCAAAGCGATCACAACCGACGAAATCGTATAATACAACCGACGGCGCGATACAAAGTCAAATGCCGAGTCTTTGAAAAGATTTTTCGACCAGCTCGTGCCAAATGCCAGCGTCTTGCCATTTTTTACGTATTGCTCCAGAATGATCCGGGTAATGAAAATGGCCGCAAACAGCGAGGTCAGGATACCGATGACGAGCGTCGTGGCAAAACCGAGAATCAGACCCGTTCCGAAGATGAACAGAATGACACCAGTTAACAGCGTCGTCACGTTCGAGTCGATGATCGACGAATAAGCATTCGTAAAACCGTCGGCAATGGCCTGTTTGAACGGCTTACCGAGCGCCAGTTCCTCCTTGATCCGTTCGAAAATCAACACGTTGGCATCAACAGCCATCCCGATCGTTAACACGATACCGGCAATACCGGGCATGGTCAAAACTGCACCCAGCGAGGCCATGATTCCCAGCAGGAAAAACAGGTTGACAAACAGGGCCAGGTCGGCAATGAAACCGGCGCGCCCGTAGTAGGCTACCACGAAAACCAGGACAATCGCCAGACCAACCAGCGAGGAAATAACTCCGGCATTAACCGCTTCGGAACCCAGCGTGGCCCCGACAACGGCTTCTTCCACGATGTTCGTCGGCGCTGGCAACTTCCCGGCTTTCAGGATGTTGGCCATGTCTTTGGTTTCTTCCACCGTGAAGTTACCCGAGATGCTGGAGCTACCGTTCGGAATTTCGTTCTGAACCGTCGGTGCCGTGTACACCAGGTTATCGAGAATGATGGCGACGGGCCGGTTGATGTTGGCGGCCGTCAGCGCACGCCATTTGCGGGCACCTTCGGCGTTCATACGCATGGTTACTTCCGGACGGCCGCGATCGTCGTAGTCGTTCGTGGCATCCACAATGACATCGCCTTCCAGGGGTGCTTTACCCGCCGGTTTGCGGATGAAATACAACGGCAGAATTTCCTTGTTGTCATTGGTGACGATCGCTTTCCGATCCCAGAGCAATTCGGCATCGACCGGGAATAGGGCTTTCACAGCCGGACGGCCCAGAATGTCGTTGGCGCGGGCGGTATCTTTCAGGTAAACGCCCAGTTGATTCTGCGAAATCGGCACAAACAGGCTCGTCAAAGCGGCATTTTGCGCGGCCGTGGCCGAAGTATCGGTTTTTGCCGTATCCCCTTTGGCGGGTTGATTTTTCTGCGCCAACTGAGCCGCCAGCGAGTTGTCTTTTTGGGTCGTATCGGTCGAAGCCGTGGCCGTCGTGCTGCCCGGTTTTTGCGCAGCCGCCTGTTTGCGTTCAGCTTCCAGTTGAACCAGGTACGCACCGAGTTGATCCAGCCCACCGGCTACGTCGTTCAGCGTATAAACTTCAGCAAACTCCAGCTTGGCCGCACCCGACAGCAGTCGGCGAACCCGCTCGGGATTGTCGACGCCCGGCAATTCAATCAGAATCCGGCCTGAACCCGGCAGCCGCTGGATGTTCGGGTTGGCAACCCCAAACTTATCGACCCGCGCCTGAATGATCTGGAACGCCCGGCTGATGGAACCGTCGACCTCATCGTTGATCAGTTTCCGAACTTCGGCATCCGACGACTGGAAGTTGATTTTACCCCGATTGGCACTGTTGGCAAAGATCGTCGCCAGTTTGGTGTTCGGCGCAATGTCTTTGTAGGCATCAATAAAAAGATCCACAAAGCTCGACTGGCTTGATTTCTGGGCTTCAACCGCCTTTTTCAACGCCTGCTCAAATTTGGGGTCACGCGTGCCACCGGCCAGGCCTCGCAGGATCTCGGCGGGCGAAACTTCCAGCACAACGTGCATACCGCCCTGTAAATCAAGACCAAGGCCCAGTTCGCGGGCGGTTACTTCTTCCAGCGTGTTGCCCAGGTAAACCGGCTCTTTCCAGAGCGAATCCAGGTAACGCTGTTTTTTGCCGTAATCGATGCTCCCATCGGCCAAGGTAGCGTAGTTGGTCGCGTCCTGCTTGATGCTGTTCGACACGAAGGTGAATGACAGGTAGTAAATGCACAGCAGCGCAATTACCCCCGTCAGAATGAGTATTCCGACTCGGTTTTGCATTGGTAATTGTAAGAATAAAGAGAAAAGATGTGAGACAATAGAAAAGAATCGCAGCGTGAGCAGATAAGAGAGAGTGTCTGAAACCGTGTAAGCAGCGGTTTTGTCTTTTATCTCTTGTCTAACTTCTCACCTCTGCAACAGCAATCAGGGCGCATTAATGGCAATATGATGCCCGAAAACGTAGCGAAAAAACGAAAAATAAAAGTAGGGAATTTCAAAAAAACGTGGAATTACCGTCTGTTTCAAGACAAAAAACAGCACGGGCGGTGGCAGCAGGTAAACCGGTTGCGAGAAACCAAACGTCAGTGCAGGTGTGACGACGGCATCGAACGAAGCCGCCTGAACGGTAGCCTGCTGCGTATCCTTCGCTTTTTTCTCGTTTTTAGCCGCTGATTGAACTGTTTGCTTCGCCGGTAGTTGTTCAACAGACAACCACGACAAGCCACCGGATGCTACCAGCAGGAGCAACCCGGTCAGAAAGAGGCTCATCAAACGAATCAAGTCTTTGGGTTGTTGTTGCTTCATAACTTTGTAAAGCGACTCGCCGGAACGAGGGGAACAAATTTCGCAATAGTTCGGCAAGAAAGCAAATTGCTTTTTTTAAGGCATTTTTCAAGAAGTCTACTAACTTTCGCCGAAATACGTGACAATGACATTACTGGAATTCATACAATTGGCCTTAGCCGAGGATGTTGGCGATGGCGATCACACCTCCCTTGCAACCATTCCGGCTGACGCCCAGCGTCGGGCAAGGCTTCTCGTCAAACAGGATGGTATTCTGGCTGGTGTTGAGGTAGCCGAAGCGGTTTTTCGGGAAGTAGACCCGGATTTGGCCGTCCACGTTAACATCCCGGATGGTTCAGCTATTCATTACGGCGACATCGTACTGACGGTCAGCGGCCGGGCGCAGTCGATTCTGAAAGCCGAGCGGCTCGTGCTCAATTGCATGCAACGCATGAGCGGGATTGCCACCCACACCCGGACGATGGTGAACCTGCTGGAAGGCACCCACACGAAATTGCTCGACACGCGCAAGACGACGCCCAATTTTCGGATTTGCGAAAAAATGGCGGTCAAAATCGGGGGCGCAATCAACCACCGCTTTGGTCTGTTCGACATGATTCTGATCAAAGACAACCACATCGACTACGCGGGGGGTATTACGGCTGCCGTTACCAAAGCCATTGAGTACCTGAAAACCACCGGCCGGTCGTTACCGATTGAGGTGGAAGTCCGAAACCGGCAGGAAGTAGAGGAAGTGTTGAGCCTGGACCACATTGACCGGATGTTGCTCGATAATTTCGAACCGGCGGAGTTGAAGGAGGTAGTCGCGTTGATCGGCGGGCGCATCGTTACGGAAGCCTCCGGCGGCATTGACGAAACCAACCTGCGGGCCTACGCCGAAACCGGGGTCGATTACATCTCGTCCGGCGCCCTGACCCACCAGGTTAAAAGCCTGGACATGAGCTTAAAAGCTTACTGATGATGAAAACAGTTGTTGAACGGCAGCAAGAAGCCCTGGCGTATTGTCGGGAGGTGCTATTGAGATTCCTCGACACCACCCGATTCGGTTTTTTCCTGTTTGGAAGCCAGGCTACCGGCAAAGCACGTCGCCGTTCAGACATCGACATCGGCATTATTGGTCCGGAACCCGTCAATCCGGCGCTGTTGAATCAGTTACAGGAAATTTTTGACGAAAGCGATTTACTGTACAAGGTTGATTTGATCGATTTTTTTCAAATCCGGGACCCTGATTTTAAACGTATTGCCTCACAATCCGTACAATGGTGGAACAACCCAGCGAACCTCTCCGCAGAAAAGTTGCGGAATTAAAACGCGCCGTTGATGGCTTTGAGCAGGTCGTGCAGTATGACTACAGCGGGCGAAACGCCATCGAACTGGACATTTATAAAAACGCCTGTATCCAGAAATTTGAATATTGTACCGAATTAGGCTGGAAAACGGTAAAACGAATTCTGGACGAACAGGGTGGCGAATCACCCGCAGCGCCAAAATTGGTTTATCGGCATTATTTTCTGAATTTTTTCAGTGACGAAGAATTGACCGAAGCCCTGTTTCAAACCATCAACGACCGAAATCTGTTGAGTCACGTTTACAAAGAGTCGGTCTTCGATGAGGTGTATGACCGCTTACCCAAGCATTTATCTACCTTGAAACAACTGGTTTCGATGGTTCAAAAAGCGCTTGGCGAATAATTTTGCGTTTGAATTTGTTTACTCACTATGGCAACGATTCCACTGACATTAGACGAAGAGATCCGGCAGATTGGCTACATCAGCCGCTCGACGCCGAAAGATAAACAGGTATTGATGGACGAAATCCGGCGGATGAAAAAAGAGAAAAACGCCGTGATTCTGGCCCACTACTACGTTGATTCCGACATTCAGGACCTGGCCGACTACATCGGCGACAGCCTGGGGTTGTCGCAGCAGGCTGCCGCCACCGACGCCGAGATGATCGTGTTCTGCGGGGTGCATTTCATGGGCGAAACCGCCAAGATTCTCTCGCCCGACAAGAAAGTGGTCATCCCGGACATGAACGCCGGTTGCTCGCTGGCCGATTCGGCCCCGGCGGACGAATTTGCGGCTTTCAAGGCGAAGTACCCGGATCACCTCGTGATCAGCTACATCAACTGCTCGGCGGAAATCAAAGCCTTGTCGGACATCATCTGTACGTCGTCCAACGCCGTGAAGATTGTCGAAAGCCTGCCGAAGGACCAGAAGATCATCTTTGCGCCGGATGCCAACCTGGGGCGGTTTGTGGCGAAGAAAACCGGTCGGGATTTGGTGCTCTGGGATGGTGCCTGCATCGTCCACATCGACATTTCGCAGGAAAAACTGACGGCCCTGCGGCAAAAATACCCGAACGCCAAGTTCATCGCCCATCCCGAATGCCAGGAACACATTCTGAGCCAGGCCGACTACGTGGGCTCCACGACGGCTTTGCTGAAATACGTCGTCGACCAGCCCGACGAGGTGTTCATTGTCGGCACCGAAGCCGGGATTCTGCACAAGATGAAGCAGGCCGTTCCGAACAAGAAAATCATTCCGGCCCCGGCCAGCGAAAACAACACCTGCGCCTGCTCCGAGTGCCCGTACATGAAAATGAACACGCTCGAAAAGTTGTACAATACGTTGTATTACGAAAAACCGGAAATTTTTGTCCCGGAAGACATTCGGGTCAAAGCCGAAGCCTCGGTACTGCGGATGCTGGAGATGAGCAAGGGGTTGTAAAACCGCACCGTCATGGAACTGACCGTACAAGTCGGCTTTGAGGAGTTACTTCAAGCCGTTGAAAAGTTGTCGCCTGAGGAAAAGAAAGCGTTGCAGGTCGTATTGGCTACGGAAACGTTAAAGGAGAGGCCGGAACCGGCTATAGAACGGAAGTTAGGTACCATGAAAGGCCTTGTTACGTATATGGCCGATGACTTTGACGCGCCTTTAGATGATTAAATAATGAACTAAAATTACATTATTTAATGTAAGATTCGTCATTAACTTGTTGCTAAAATCCTCTGTAGCTCCAATAGTTATGCTAATAAATAGCGATAAAACAGCAGTATATTTCAGATCCCTTTATATAAGAGATATAAAGGGATTTTCAGGGAATTTTGAGATTAGTTTTAAGGACAAATTTGAAAAACCAGCTCAATGGACTGTTTTGTTAGGAAATAATAATACTGGCAAAACAACAACGCTTAGAATATTAGGAGCTATCTCATACGCAGAAGTTTTATCAGAATATACTAATAAATATCGCAACATATTCAAGAAGTCTTATATAAATAAAAAAAAACAAGAAGCGGTGGAATCACAGGACTTCTTCAATTGGCTAATCACTAATAAGGAAAGACCTATGATTGGCCCAAATCTATTTTTCCCATTTTATGATTATAGCTTTTTTATAAACCGTGTAAAAAACAAATACAAAATCATTGACTTAGATGATTTTAATAAAAGAGGTATTAAACCAGAATCAATATTTAGATATGATGTTTTAAATGAATACCGAGATGATTTAATTATATACGGTTATGGCATAAATAGAAAAACATCTGAAGCAAGTATTCTAGATTTTAAGTCAAAGCATCCTACTGCTAACCTATTTAGAGGAACAGAGTTGTTAAATTTTGAAGAATGGCTTTTACAAACAGATTATGCAACTAAAGTAGGGGTGGAAGCAAATCGTAAAAAAGCTGAAATCCAATTAAAGAGACTTAAATCTCTTCTTGTAAGTAAAATATTTCCAGACATAAAAAACATTAGAGTTAACTCCACGGAAAATCTTCAATCTTTTATTGAAATTAATGTTGGATCTAACTGGATTAGATTTAAAGATCTAGGTTATGGATATCAGGCAACTATGGCTTGGCTTGCTGATTTAGCCAAACGAATGTTTGACCGCTATCCAGACTTAGAAAATCCGCTTCATGGCCCAGCCATCGTTTTAATTGATGAGATAGATTTGCACCTCCATCCGGAATGGCAACGAAAAATCATCAAATACCTCAGTGATTTATTTCCGAATACGCAGTTTATCGTAACCGCTCACAGTCCGCTTATTGTCCAGTCGGCAGAGAATGTCAATTTGGTCATGTTGGAAAAAGATGAAGCAACGGGCAGCATTAACATTCGCCAGCAGTTTGGCTCCTTTCAGGGCTGGACGGTCGAAGAGATTCTAAGGGAATTGATGGACTTGGGTGAAAAAACCCGGTCGGATCGTTACCTGGAATTAATGCGGCAATTCGAAGATGCTTTGCTGGCAGAGAATTACGCTGGTGCAAAAACCGCTTACGATGAACTGGACAAAATCCTCTCTCCTTCCAGTCACCAACGGAAGGTGTTACAAATTCAAATGTCGTCTCTGATTCCTGCCTAACGTATGGTCCAATTAGTACGGACAGAACCACCCGCCGAAATGACTGCTGAATGGGTTGAAAAGCAAACAGCTCGGTTTCTTGCCAATCGAGAATTAAGGGTTTGGAATGAAGTCTTTCTTAAAAAAGCCTTGCTGCAAATGAGTAGCTACAAGTGTTGCTACTCTGAAATCCGCTTACAAGAAGAAGGAAAGATTATGGAAGTAGAACACTTCCTTCCCAAATCAATCTATCCGAACCAAGTTCTGGATTGGAATAATCTTTTACCTTCCAGTCGTCATTGCAATAACGCTAAGTTAGAACGTGATCCAAATAAATTTCAGATCGTACATCCAATCAATGATAATCCTAGAGAGCATTTTTACATGCTTGATTATATGTTATTTGGGCGGACAGTAAAAGGAAGAAATGCGGTTATTGTTTTAAAGCTAAATGATGAAGAACAACTTGTAGAACCTCGCCGTAAAGTAGGCCTTGCCGTTCGGGCAGAGATATATAAACAATATGAGCAAATTATCAAAATGTCTGCTGACGGTTTTACGTCTGATGAAGAGCTTAAAATTAGTTCTTCCCTTGAAAATTTGATGTCTCAAGGCCAGGTTAAAGAGCCATATAGTGCTACAATAGCCACAGTTTTGCTGGATGACCCACATTTTTTATTTATCAAGAACTTCCTGTTAGGTAACGATCTCTGGTCCGAAGACCTACAGCTTTTGGAACAGAAACTTACCCTTGTACGATTAGACACCGCCCCTTAATCATGCCCCAACACTTCGATTTCCTTGTGATCGGTTCCGGCATCGCCGGATTAAGCTACGCCACCAAGCTGGCGATTCATTTTGAAGAAACCGGCCAGCCCGTCCGCATTGCCGTCATTACCAAAGTCCGGGCCGACGAAACGAACACCAAGTACGCCCAGGGCGGGATTGCCGCCGTGTGGGCCGAGGAAGACTCGTTCGAGAAGCACATTGAGGACACGATGATCGCGGGCGACTTCCTGAGCAAACGCGAGGTGGTCGAAATTGTGGTGCGGGAAGCGCCCGAACGCATCCGCGAGCTGATCGAATACGGTACGCGCTTCGACAAGGAAGACGACGGCGACTACGATCTGGCGAAGGAAGGCGGGCACTCCGACCACCGGATTCTGCATTTCAAGGACATTACCGGGGCTGAAATCGAGCGGGCGCTGCTCGAAAAGGCGCAGTCGCTGCCGGCCATCGAGATGTTTACGCACTATTACGCCGTCGACCTCATTACGCGCCACCACCTCGGCGAAACCGTCCACCGCTACGACACCGACAACCGCTGCTTCGGGGCCTACGTGCTGGACACGCAAACCGGGCGCGTCGAAATGTTTCTGGCGAAAACGACGCTGCTGGCCACGGGCGGCATCGGCAACGTTTACCAAAGCACGACCAACCCGACCATTGCCACCGGCGACGGGATTGCGATGGCCTACCGCGCCAAGTCGATCTGCAAGGACATGGAATTCATCCAGTTCCACCCGACGGCCTTGTACGAACCGGGCAAAAAACCGAGTTTCCTGATTTCGGAAGCCGTGCGCGGTTTTGGCGGTATTCTGAAAAACATGAAGGGCGAGACGTTCATGGAGCACTACGACCCGCGCCTGTCGCTGGCCCCGCGCGACATTGTAGCCCGCGCCATCGACTCCGAAATGAAAAAATCCGGTGATCCGCACGTCTACCTGGACGTGACGCACTGCGATTTCGAGAAATTTGTCGAGCATTTTCCGAACATCACCGCCTATTGCCGCGACAACTTAGGCATCGACATCCGGAAAGATTACATCCCCGTGGTTCCGGCACAACATTATTTGTGCGGAGGCATCAAAGTCAACGAGTACGGCCAGACCAACATCAACTTCCTGTATGCCGCCGGAGAGTGTTCCTGCACGGGCTTACACGGTGCGAACCGACTGGCTTCCAACTCGCTGCTGGAAGCGGTCGTCTTCGGCCACCGGGCGTTTCTGAAAACCGTCGAACATTTCCACGAAGCCGCCATTCCCGACAATCTGCCGGAATGGAACGACGCCGGGACCACGCATCCGGAAGAGTTGGTGCTGGTGACGGAAATGCAGCGGGAACTGGAATCGATCATGTCGAACTACGTCGGCATCGTTCGGACAAACCGCCGGATGAAGCGGGCGCTCGACCGGCTGGAACTCATTTACTTAGAACACGAAGAACTCTACCGGCAGTCGAAGGTATCGAACCGGATTTGCGAACTGCGGAATATGATTGAAGTGGCGTATCTGGTGATCAAAGCCGCGATGGCCCGGCACGACAACCGGGGTTTGCATTTTAACCTGGACATTGAGAAGCAGGAAGCCAGTTAAATGTCGACCTCGCCCGTTTCGGCTTCCGGTTCGGCATTCGACGGGTGGCCGTGCAGCACTTCGAGTAACTCTTTGACCTGATACACCGACTTGTTGTAGCGGTTTCCGAGCAGAATGATCACAAAATCGTCTTTCGGGCTAAACCAGAACAGGCTGTTGTAGCCTTTCCACCAACCCGTGTGGTAGATGTATTCGGGCTGATTCTGGTTGTTGACGTACATCCGAAAACCGTACCCGTAGTTTTTGGTGCCTTTGCGCTCGAAGCTGCGGGGCAGAAAGGCTTCCGCCAGCAAGGTTTTCCGGAGCAGACAGTCGCCGTTGAGCGCCCGGTACCACCTGAACAAATCGCCCACGGTGGAGTATACGCCCTTGTCACCCACCACGTTGTCGTAATAATCCTTCGGAATCCGGCGGTTCCACTGGTAACCCGCCGTACGGTCCTGGTTGATCGAATCGTTGCGGGTTGTCGCCACCCACGTATTTTTCATGCCGAGTGGTTCGAAAAGGTTTTTTCGGGCAAACTGGTCGAACGGCATTCCCGTGATTTTCTCGATAATAGCCGCCAGCACACAATAGTTCGTGTTGCTGTAGCTGAACGTGCGGCCCGGAATGTTGTAGCGCTGGGGAGTCGGCTTGACATTCGCGAACCAATGCATGATTTCGGCGTTGGTCGGATACGGTTTTTCAAACTTGTAGAAGTTGATCCGCATGCTGTCTTCAAACGCATAGGCGTAGTTGGGCAAACCGCTCCGGTGCGACAGCAGGTTTTCAATCGTAATGCCGTGGTAGGGGAAATCCGGGAAGAACTTCTGGATGGTATCGGTCAGGCTTAATTTGTTGGCTTCAATGAGCTTGAGCGTTGCCACCGCCGTAAACGTTTTGGAAAGCGACGCCAGTTGGAACTTGGAGTTTTCGTTGAGCGAATCGCGGGAAGACCGTTCGAGATGCCCCAGGCCGAACGATTTTTTGTAAAGTACAACGCCTTTCTGGGCAATCAGCACGTTGCCGTTGAAACCGGCCCGGACCTTGCTCCGAATCAGCGCGTCAATCTTCTCAATCTTAGCGTCAGCGCCAATTTCCCGCCGGATGGCCTGTTCCTGCGCGGGCGTCAGGATCTGGTCTTCGGCGCAGTTGTGCATGGCTTTCGCCGAACGCTTCAGTTTTTTTTCTTCACTCCAATCGCACCCGACGATGATACAAATCGCAATAATTCCTGCCCAAATGCCCGAAACTCTCATTCCTCGACGTTGATATGCACTAACTCCAATCCGACTTACGGCTACCAAAACAAAAGTACATTTTTTACGCTGACCGCAAAGGAATTTTTAGGGATAGGAACGCGACCCGGCCGCGTTCCTATCAGTATTTATAATTGGTCAATTCCTCTTTTTCCAACTTCCCGAATGCCTTCCGCATTTTTTGCCGGTCGAACTCGTTTTCGTTGTTGGCAATAAAAATCGTTGCAACCGTATTGCCAATGATGTTCGTGATCGAGCGGGCTTCCGACATAAACCGGTCGACGCCCAGCAGCAACGCCAGCCCCTCGACGGGAATCACCCGGACGGCCGTCAGCGTAGACGCCAGCACGATAAAACCGCTGCCGGTGACGCCCGCAGCGCCTTTCGACGTGATCATCAGAATCCCGATGATGGTCAGTTCCTGACCCAGCGTGAGGTCGACGTTGAACACCTGCGCCAGAAAGATCGTCGCCATCGAGAGGTAAATCGTCGTGCCGTCGAGGTTGAAGGAATAGCCCGCCGGAATCACCAGCCCGACCACTGAGCGCGAACAGCCCATGTTTTCGAGCTTGTCCATCACCTGCGGCAAGGCCGACTCCGACGACGACGTGCCCAGCACAATCAGCAGTTCTTCCTTGATGTATTTCAAAACCGACCACAAACTGACGCGGTAATAGCGCAGAATCAGGTTCAGAACCACAAAAATGAACAGAAACATCGTGGTGTAAACCGTCCCCATCAGCTTCGCCAGCGGCAGCAGCGTGCTCAACCCGTATTTACCAATCGTAAACGCCATCCCGCCGAACGCGCCCAGCGGAGCCAGAATCATGACCACATTCAGGATGTTGAAAAACACCCGCGACAGCTTTTCAAAGGTCAAAATCAGCGAGTGGCCGCGCTCACCCATGCGGGTGAGCCCAATGCCGAACAGCACCGAAAAGACGAGCACTTGCAGAATTTCACCCTCGGCAAACGATTTGATGGCGTTATCAGGCACGATGTGCAGGAAGAACTTGACCCAATCCATCTCCTTCCCCTGTGAAGTATACGCCGACACATCGCCCCCCTGCAAGGCCGTGGCCTGGACGCCCGCCCCCGGTTTGACCACATTTGCAATCACAATCCCGATAATCAGCGCCAGCGTCGTCACGATTTCGAAGTACAGCAGCGCCTTCCCGCCGACCCGGCCCACTTTTTTCAGATCGCCCATATTGCTGATTCCCAACACGATGGTCAGGAAAATAATGGGCGCAATCACCATTTTGATCAGGTTGATGAACAGGTCGCCGAGCGGTTTGAGCTTAGCCGCCGTCGCCGGAAAAAAATGGCCGACAAGGATACCGAGCGTGATCGCGACGAGGACGCGGAAGGTCAGGTTGTTGAGGAGTTTACGCACAGGGGTTGGAAAAAGAGTTTTTGGTTTAAAGTTTTCAGTTAAAAGCCTGCTATTCAACTCACTACATTTCTGCAACTATGAATCATAAACCGTAAACCGATCAACTGCTCTGTTTTTCCAAAACCGGTTTCAGCACTTTCCAGACGTTCTCGGCCACGATTTTGTGGCCCTCAGCCGTAGGGTGGATACCGTCCGGGAGGTTCAGTTTCCGGATGCCGCCGACGTTTTCGAGCAGAAAGGGAATCAGGACCAGGTTATTTTTTTGGGCCAGATCGGTAAATAGCTTCTGGAACTGCTCCGAATAGTCGGGGCCGAGGTTCGGCGGAATGCGCATCCCGGCCAGCACAATCTGCGCCTGCGGGCTTTTCTGCCGGACCGTGTCGATGATGGCCTGCAGGTTTTTCCGTGAATCATCAAGCGGAATGCCCCGCAGGCCGTCGTTGCCGCCCAGTTCGAGCACAAACACATCGACCGGTTTCCGCAGTACCCAACTGATCCGGCTTTTGCCGCCCGCCGTGGTTTCGCCACTCAGTCCGCCATTTACCACCTGATAATCAAAACCGGCTTCCTCCGCTTTCTTCCCGATCAGGGCCGGAAACGCTTCCGAAGGGTCCAGACCGTAGCCCGCCGTGAGGCTGTTGCCGAAAAACAGAATCGTTTTCTTCGTATCGCCGACCGGTTTTTCGGCCTTTTCAGCCGTTGTTGCCGGTTTTTCGGCTTGCGTCTGCGTGGTTTCCGTTTTTGAATTACAGCCCATCATCCCCGCGACCAGCAGGCATCCGAACGCCCAGGCCTTGTAACTCATCGTACTTTTTAGTAAATTCATTGTTTACAAAATTTTTGGGCCCAAATCAGCGCCGACTACCAACAAAAATAAGGGGATTTTATCCATTTACCCCCATTTCCTGCCCTTTATCAAATAATCCGTTCTCTCGGGAGAAGAAAAAGGCTTTGAATGGGTTATCTAGCCATTCCGTTAAGCTGTGATCGTATGAGTATGCTGCGTGCCGAAAACCTGACCAAAACCTACCAAAGCGGAGGTCGAACGTTAACTGTCCTGAACTCCGTGAGTTTCGATATCCAGGCCGGTGACACTTTTTCCATTGTGGGGCCGTCGGGGAGCGGCAAAACCACGCTGCTCGGCCTTTGCGCCGGTCTCGACCGGGCATCCTCGGGCAGTATTTACCTGAACAACATCCGGTTAGACACCCTCAGTGAAGACGAACGGGCCGCCGTTCGAAACCAGTACGTAGGGTTTATCTTCCAAAACTTCCAATTGCTGCCGACGCTCACGGCGCTGGAAAACGTGATGGTGCCGCTTGAATTGCGGGGCGAAAAACGGGCGGGCAAAACCGCCCAGGAGTTGCTCGAACGCGTCGGGCTGGGCCAACGCGGCCACCACTACCCCACCCAGCTTTCGGGCGGAGAACAGCAGCGGGTTTCGCTGGCCCGGGCGTTTGCCAACCGGCCCAAAATCCTGTTTGCCGACGAACCCACCGGCAACCTCGACGCCGACACCAGCGCCACGGTGGTCGATCTGATTTTTGAATTGAACCGTGAAGCTGGAACCACCCTCGTGCTTGTCACGCACGACCTCGAACTGGCCTCCCGCACCCAGCGCATCATCCGGATCAAAGGCGGCAACCTCGTCTCGGATACGCTCACCGAAAACCGCATCGCGACGAACTGATGGACCGGCAACTTCCCACCCTGAAACCGCAACGCGCGTCGCTGTTCGATCCGTGGCTGTGGAAAATGGCCTGGCGCGACAGTCGCCGGAGTCGCCAGCGGCTTTTTTTGTTCATGTCGGCCATCGTGCTTGGCATTGCAGCCCTGGTAGCCATCAACTCCTTCGGCGATAACCTCGCCCGGAGCATCGATGAACAGGCCAAGGAACTCATCGGCGCGGATCTGGTGCTGACCACCAACAAGGAAGTCAGCCCTAAAACCGAGCAGTTTCTGGCGGGCATCAGCCCCGAACGCAGCCAGGAAGTGGCCTTTCCGTCGATGGTGCTGTTTCCGCGTTCGTCCGGCGTTCGGCTGGCGCAAATCAAAGCCGTACAGGGTAATTTCCCGTATTATGGCGATTGGGACACGCAACCGACAACGGCCGTCGCGCAGTTCCGGAACGCCAATCAAAACCGCCAGCGGATCGCCCTGGTCGATGATGCGCTGCTGGTTCAGTTGAACGCCCAGCCCGGCGATTCGGTGAAAGTCGGCAACCTGATGTTCTACGTGGCGGGGCGGGTTATGAAAATTCCGGGCCAGACGGCCGTCACCACGACGGTGGCTCCGACGGTTTTCATTCCCTACACCTTTCTGGCCGAAACCGGGCTGATGCAGCGGGGCAGCCGGGCGACGTACCGTTCGTACTACCAGTTTGAACCGGGCACGGACGTGGAGAAACTGCTCAAAGGCATGGACGCCCGGCTCGACAAACTAGGCATCAATTCGGATACCGTCGCCCAGCGGAAGGAGCAAACCGGCCGGGCGTTCGCCGATCTGACCAAGTTTCTGAATCTGGTGGCGTTTGTGGCCTTGCTGCTGGGCTGCGTGGGCGTGGCCAGCGCCGTGCATCTGTACGTCAAGGAAAAAGTCGCTTCGGTAGCTATTTTGCGGTGCCTCGGTGCCAGCGGTCGGCAGGCGTTTCTGATTTACCTGATTCAAACGTCGCTGATGGGCTTTCTGGGAGCGCTGATCGGTGCCGCGCTAGGGTCGGTGGTGCAGTTGGTGCTGCCCCAGGTTTTCGGGAGTTTCCTGCCGGTCGAGGTCGTGACGGAAGTATCGTGGCAGGCCGTGGCGCAGGGCATTGGCGCGGGACTGGTCATTGCTACGCTGTTTGCGCTGCTGCCATTGCTGGTCATTCGGAAAATTGCGCCCCTGCGCACCCTCCGCAGTTCGTACGACGACGACGTGACGGGCCGCGATCCGCTTCAGTGGGTCGTCTATGGGCTGATTTTGGTTGCCATTACCGGTTTTGCCTACTGGCAGATTCGAGACTGGAAAACCGCTCTCGGTTTTACAGTTGGGCTGGCGGTGGCTTTCGGCATCCTGACCGCCATCGGGCAATTGCTCATGTTTCTGGTCCGCCGGTTTTTCCCGGTTTCGTGGAGCTACGTCTGGCGGCAGAGTCTGGCCAACCTCTACCGACCGCATAACCAGACGCTGATTCTGGTCATTTCCATTGGCCTGGGCGCCTTCCTGATTGCCACGCTGTATCTGACGCAGAACCTGTTACTGAGCCGGGTGCAACTCTCGGCGAGTGGAAATCAGGCCAATATGGTGCTGTTTGATATTCAGAACGAACAGAAAGCCGGGGTTCAGCAACTAGTTCGGCAACACCGGCTGCCGGTTTTGCAAAATGTGCCGGTGGTGACAATGCGGCTGGCCGAAATCAACGGCCGGACGGTCGAAGCCATCCAGAAAGATACCAGTGCGAAAATACCCGACTGGGCGCTGACCCGCGAATACCGCGTGACGTACCGGGACTCGCTAATCAGCTCCGAAAAATTGACCGCCGGAAAAGCGCCCTATCAGTCGGGCCAAACGAATTACATCTCCGTCGAAAAAGGGTACCTGGACCGGATGAAACTGAAACTGGGCGACACGCTGACGTTCAACGTGCAGGGACTGCTGATTCCGACCATCGTGGGCGGTACGCGCGAGGTCGACTGGAACCGCGTTCAGACCAACTTCCTGATCGTTTTTCCGACCGGTCTGCTCGAACAGGCTCCGCAATTTCACGTCCTGATGACGCGCGTCGGCAACACCCAGCAATCGGCCCGCTTCCAGCGCGATCTGGTGATGCGCTATCCGAACGTTTCGGCCATCGACCTGGGGCTGATCCTGCAAACCATCGACGACGTACTCGCCAAAGTGTCGTTCGTGATCCGGTTTATGGCCCTGTTCAGCATCATCACCGGTTTGCTGGTCCTGAGCAGTTCGGTCATTATCAGCAAATACCAGCGGATTCAGGAGAGTGTTCTGCTGCGGACCCTGGGCGCCAACCGCCGTCAGATTTTGCTCATTACGCTGATCGAATACCTGTTCCTGGGGATGCTGGCCGCGTTTTCAGGCATCGTGCTCTCGCTGTTCAGCACCTGGGGGCTGGCGTATTTTGTCTTTGACGTGCCTTTTACACCCGACTTTGCCCCCTTACTCGCGGTCGTTGGCGTGGTCACCAGCCTGACCATTCTCATCGGTTTGTTCAACAGCCGGGGAGTGCTGGTGCGTCCACCGTTGGAAGTGCTGCGGGCGGAAGGGTGATGCTTGAAATATCGAATACTGAATATTGAATAACAAATAGCGAAATCAGGCAGCGCCCATTCAATATTCGTTATTCAATATTCGATATTCATTATTTGTTAGCCCTATTCGCTCCGCAGCGTTCTGACCGGATTCATCAGGGCAGCTTTTACGCTTTGGAAACTGATGGTCAGCAACGTTATCACTAAAGCGCCGAAACCGGTTCCCGCAAAAACCCACCACGACAACGCGGTGCGGTATTCATAATTTCGGAGCCAATGATTGAGAAAATACCAGGTGATGGGCGTAGCAACACAAAATGCGATGGCGACCAGGAGAACGTAATCTTTTGATAATAAACGCCAGATAGTAAATACGGATGCACCCATCACTTTCCGAACACCGATTTCTTTGGTGCGTTGCTCGGCCATAAACGTAGCCAGTCCAAACAACCCCAGACACGAAATTAAAATAGCCAGTCCGGCAAAAACCGCAGCCAGTTTACCAATTCGTTCCTCAGCGGCAAACTTGGTGGCGTATTCGTCATCGACAAATTTGTACTCAAAAGGCACGGCAGGAACAACCAATTTAAAAGCCGCTTCGAGTTTGGGGATAGCTTCATGTAAATTAGTCTGGGGGTCTAATTTGACCAGTAGCCACTGTTTTTTCCCCTGAAGTGAAAAAATCGTCGGGCGAACCCGCTCGAACGGCGACTCCATCACCATGTCTTTGACAACGCCCAGAATTTTGAACGCGCCTTTTTGCCAATGCTCAGACCGAACGAATTCGCCAACCGGTTTTTTCAGGCCCATCCGTTTCGCTGCGGCTTCATTGATAATCAGACCCGACGAATCACCCGGAAATCTTCGCGAGAAATCCCGTCCGGCGACAAATTGCCAACCGACCGTTTTTCCGTACTCATACGAAACCCGGATTGTACCAAAATCATCTTCCATTCCCGGAGTTTTCCCCCGCCAGTCAAAACCGGTATTGTTAGAACCTTTGTCAGTGGGCAGGTAGGCGGATTCGGCCACTTCCGTAACCACGCCGGTTTGTAGCAGTTCGTTGCGAAGTACCTCCTCTTTGCCCAGAAAACCATTTTTAGGAAAACCTAGTAATCCCTCGCGATCATAACCGACCGGACGGTTTTTGGCCAGTTGAAGCTGCTGATAAACAATCCAGGAACCAATGATCAAGGCCATCGAGATCGTAAACTGGAACACAACCAGCACTTTACGGGAAATAACCGCTGAACGGCCTCCAGAAAAAATTCCTTTCAGCGTTTTAACAGGTTGAAGAGCGGATAAATAGAAGGCCGGATAGCTTCCCGCCAGCAAAGCCGTTACGAGGGTGAACGTGATGCCTGCCAGCCAGAAGAAAGGACTGGCCCACAGAATACGTATTTCTTTATCAGCCACCTGGTTGAACCAGGGCAAAACGAACTGAACAGATCCGAGTCCCAGACAAAACGCAAGGCTGGAAACCAGGGCAGATTCACACAAGAACTGGTTTGCCAACTGAGCCCGTTCCGAACCCATCACTTTCCGGACGCCCACTTCTTTCGCCCGTTTTTTCGAGCGCGCAGTCGACAGGTTTGTGAAGTTGACACAGGCCAATAATAGAACGAACACACCAATAATACCGTAAAATAAAAGGTACGTAAGCCGTTTGCTCGTTACATTTGCGCCGTTTTCAAACTCCGAAAACAAATGCCAGCGACGCATCGGATGCAGGAAAACTTCGGGCTTGCGGGCCGCCTTTTCCGGATTCAAATGGGGCAGCATGCTGTTTTTTATCCGGGCCGATACCTGCTCGAAAGTCCGGTTGGGCGCGATCTGCACGTAAATCGGGAACGAATTGTCTCCCCAATTATTCCGGGCGTCTTTCGCCCACGGCGTAATGGAAAGGTACAGGTCGAATGGAGCGATATAGGACACCTCCCGGAACTCGGAGTTGTTGGGTAAATCCTGATAGACTCCCGTCACTTTTGCGTGTACCTGCGTATCGATCGTAACCATTTGGTTGACCGGATCGACATCGCCAAAGAGTTTTTGGGCGAGGGTTTGGGACAACAGAATGGCGTTCACGTCCTGAAGCCCGGATCGGCTACCGTGTACCATGTTCAGTGTCAGCAGTTCGGGCGCACCTGCCTCCATGAATCGGCCCGCCTGGGTGAATTTCCGATCCTTCCTAGCGACGATGAAATTCACGGTTTTGGTCGACAGCACGACGTGGGTAAAATCATCCCCGAACGAAGAGCGAAGTGCTGGACCGAGTGGCATTGGGCTGGATTGTCCACCGGTTTCTTTTTTCCCCTCAAACCATTCATGCCGCATCACCTGCGCAATGCGGTCATACTGTTGATGAGACTGATTAAAGGACAATTCGTCGTAAATCCATAAACCAATGAGCATGGCTACGGTCATTCCAACAGCCAATCCACCGACGTTGATGAAGGTATAAACCTTGTTTTTGGCGAGATTTCGCCAGGCGGTTTTGAAATAGCTACGAATCATTTCCGGATGAAACAAAGAGGTTTGATGGTGTTCTTCTTTCCGTTGCCGCCGACGCACAAATGGCGGCAACACCGACACGACATTCAACAAATGGCGCAGCATAGCCTGGGTTTTACCCGCCCGGTTGTACCAATAGGCATACAACTCGTCTAAGTCGCCCTCGACTTCTTCCAGCGTTTCGGCCGGATGCAGCCAGTTTAGCAGCCAATGTGCCCAGCGGGGCGCGGTCCGACGATTCGGTTTTGGGTTTGTTTGCATGGAGGTAAGAGCGAAAAAGCAATTTTTAAAATATTGAATAACGAATAACGAATGTTGAAGTGGCGCTGCCTGATTTCGCTATTCGATATTCAGTATTCGATATTTCCTTCTTCGTTTCACTCGCTCCGCAGTGTTTTCACCGGATTCATCAGGGCGGCTTTTACGCTTTGGAAACTGACGGTAATCAGGGCAATTCCGACGGCTAGCAAACCGGATAGGGCAAACACCCACCACTCAACGCTGATCCGGTAGGCGAAGTCCTCCAACCACCGACGCATGGCATACCAGGCCAGCGGGGTAGCCACAAAGAGGGCGATGATAACCAGTTTAACAAAATCAGCAGACACCAGCCGGGTGATACTGAATAGACTGGCTCCCAGCACTTTTCGAATTCCGATTTCCTTCGTACGCTGCTCAGCGGTGAACATGGCCAGCCCGTATAAGCCCAGGCAGGAAATCAAAATCGCCAGCCCCGCAAACCAGGCAAAAACCTGGCCCGTCCGGGTCTCGACCTGGTAGGTCCGGTTGAACGTATCGTCGAGGAAATCATACGTGAACGGTTTTTCCGGGAATTGCTGCCGCCAGAGCTGACCAAGTTGCCGGACGGTTTCCGGAATGGCTCCGGCCCGAATCCGAACCGCCAGTTGACTCTCAAAGCCTTCGTTGAGTGAAAAAATCATCGGCGCCACGGTCTGTTTCAGGTCGGCATGGTTGTAATCGTCGATGACGCCGACCACCTCGCCCCGCCGGGGCACCTCGCGGTACCCGCCAGAAGCACCGGTATCGTAGGTATACGTGTAAAAACCGGTCGTCTTGCCGGTTATTGTTTTCCAGCCAAAATACTGCATGGCCGCCCGGTTAACCAGAAAAGCCTGCTGATCGGCGGGGCGATTGGGGTCCAGATTACGCCCGGCCACGAGCTTAATGCCGAACGTCCGCAGAAAATCCCCGTCCAGGTTCAGGTGACCGATGCTGGCGTCTTTGGCTCCTTTCGGCACAAACTCACTCACCAGTTTCTGCCCCCGAAGACTCCCGCTTCCCGGCAGGCTGAATGCCCGCGTCGCAGCCTCAACGCCCGGCAAGCTCGTAATCTGTTGTTTAATCCGGTCTTTCACCGCAGCGGACGCATCCTGCAAATCCAGCGTCAGCACCTGATCGCGCTGGTAGCCCACGTTGTGATTGCGAACAAACGTCAACTGCTCATAGACCACCACCGTAGCCACCATCATCCCGATGGAAACGGCGAACTGGCCGACAATCAGGATTTTACGCAGCCACGTCCGGCCCGATAGTAGCCTTCCGCCTTTCAAAACAGTGATAGGCTGAAAAGAGGACAGCACAAAAGCCGGATAGCTTCCCGCCCCGATCACCACGGCCAGTAAACCGAGTACCAGCCAGCCGATTCGTGCGCCAGCCCAAACCGATGTCAGCGCTAACGGCTTATCCGTCAATTGGCTGAAAGCGGGCAAAACCGCTGGCAAAAGAGCCCCCGACAGCAGTACGGCCACGGCCATAAAGACGGCGGTTTCGCTCAGGAATTGCCCGCAAAGCTGCCCGAACGAGGAGCCCATCACTTTCCGTACGCCCACTTCCTTTGCCCGCTGCGTCGCCTGCGCGGTCGTCAGGTTGACATAGTTGAAACAAGCCAGGCCCAGGATCAGGAGCGCAACGACGGTAAAAACGTAAGCATACATCAGCCGATTGCTGGCGACTAAATTCGTACGGAGGTAGATGTCGGTCAGCGGCACCAGATTCGGTTTCCAGATACCCGAGTTCGGATCGCCCAATTGAGCGATGTATGCCAGTAGTTGGGCCTGCAAGGCGGTTTTATCCGTACCGGGCGTCAGCAGCAGGTACGTCCACGTATCTGAACCACCCCAGTAATTGGTCGTTACATCGTACCCAACCAGTTCATTGGCATTGAGGTACGTAGCCAGAAAGTCGATAGGTTGGTGCGAGTTGGTAGGCAGGTCTTTCAACACGCCCGTTACGTGCAGCGTGGCTTTGTTGTTGATACGCAGCGGTTTTCCCATCGGGTTGGCCGATCCAAAATACTTTCGGGCCATCGTTTCCGACAAAACCACGCCGTATTGCTCCGACAAGGCCGTTTTTGGATTCCCCTGCACGAGTGGTAACGTAAAGACCGAGAAGACGCTGCTATCTGCAAACCAAAAATTCGGTTCGTAAAAGGCGGTTTCCGGCCGACTGATCAGGGGCCGGAGTCGGGTAAGCCGAACAGCGTCGGCTACGGTAGAGAAGCGTTTTTTGAGGTCCGTGGCGAATTTGCCCCCGCTGCCCGCTGTATTTTCAAACTGTTGAAACAGAACAATGCGGTCGGCCTGCTGGTGAAAACGGTCGTAGGTAAACTCGTTGACCACGTAAGCGGCAATCAGCAGACAACTGGTCAGCCCCAGCGTCAGGCCCAGCACATTGATGAAAGCGGGCACTTTGTGCTTCCCGATCGTACGAAAAGCGATTTTGAGGTAGTTTTTTAGCATAGTCGGATGAAGAAAAAAAGGCGTACGGTTTTCGTTGCTATAGTTTCGTCGGCGTACCCACGGCGGAAGCACCGACAGAACGCTCAGCCCATAGCGCAGGGTGGCCTGGGTTTTTCCGGATCGGCGATACCAGTATCCATACAGTTCTTCCAGATCCCCTTCGACTTCCTCCAGCGTTTCCGAAGGATGCAGCCGGGTTAGCAGCCAGTGTGCCCAGCGGGGCGCGGTCCGACGATTCGGTTTTGGGTTTGTTTGCATGGGGGTAATTCTTGAAATATCGAATACTGAATAACGAACAACGAATATTGAAGGCCCGCTGCCTGATTTCGTTATTCGTTATTCAATATTCAGTATTCGATATTTCCTTCTATTCACTCCGCAGCGTCTTCACCGGGTTCATCAGCGCAGCTTTGATACTCTGAAAACTCACCGTTAGCAGTGCAATTGCAACGGCCAGCAAACCGGCCAGCGCAAACACCCACCAGGAAAGGTCGGTTTTGTAGGCGAAGTTCTTCAGCCATTCATTCACGGCGTACCAGGCCACCGGCGAAGCAATCAACAGGGCCATCAGCACCAATTTCAGAAAGTCTTTCGACAACAGGGCGACAATACCGGCCACGGATGCGCCCAGCACTTTCCGAATTCCGATTTCTTTCGTGCGCTGCTCGGCCGTGAACGTCGCCAGCCCGAACAGCCCCAGGCAGGCAATCAGAATGGTCAGGACGGAAAAATACAGAATGATGCGCCCCACACGGTGTTCGGCCCGGTATTGGGCGTCCAGGTCCTGATCGACAAAACCGTACGAGATCGGGTTGCCGGGTTCCAGTTTTTTGTACAGAGCCGCAATCTTCGATAAGGTGGTCGAAACCGCTCCCGGTTCTGTTTTAATCAGCAGGTTGAAATAGGGATTCGAGGGCTGAAACCGGAAAATGAACGGCTCGATGGCAATCCGCAATGGCCGGAAATGGAAATCCTGCACGACGCCGATCACCCGACCCTCCTGGCCCCAGTGTTTCAGCCGTTTGCCGAGGGCCGAAGCGGGCGTCCAGCCCATCCGTTTTACCGCTGTCTCGTTGATCAGGTACGCGCCCAGCACACCCGAGGTATCCGACGACATCCGGGTCGAAAAATTCCGGCCCGCGCTGATTTTCATGCCGGTCGTTGCCAGAAAATCAGTATCGATATTCATGTTGGTAATCAAAACCTCATCCTTCGGTGCCTGCCCTTCCCACTCGATAAACGCCGAGTTCATCATATCGACCAGGTTGCCCGTCGTCAGCGAGGCCCGCGCCACACCGGGCAGTTGCTCGACCTGTTTTTTGAATAGCCACGCCTTGCCCCGCAGTTCACCCTTCAGCCGAACGTGCAGCAACTGAGATTGGTCAAAGCCGAGCTTCGCCGTTTGCATGTAGGTCAACTGCTTGTAAACAAACGTCGTACCGATGACCATCACGATGGCTAACACAAATTGCCCCACGACCAGCGACTGCCGGAAGTTGCGCCCCGTCGGCACATTGAACAGCCCCTTCAGGACGACCGCCGGTCGGAACGACGACAGGAAAAAGGCCGGATACAACCCCGTGAGCAAACTGACAATCCCCATCAAGCCAGCCAGAGCCGCCCAAAAAACCGGCTCCTGATACGGGATTTGGATGGTTTTATCGGCCAGGTCGTTAAAAACCGGCAGGAACCCTTCAGCCAGCAACAGGGCGACGACAACGGCCAGGGTCGTCATGAGAAACACTTCACTCATAAACTGCCCGATCAGGCTCAGGCGTTGCGCCCCGACGGTTTTCCGTACGCCCACTTCTCTGGCCCGCCCGGACGCCCGCGCCGTGGTGAGGTTGATGAAATTGATGGCGGCAATGAGCAACACAATCAGGCCCACCGCCACAAAAATGCGGACGTAGGCAATGGCGCTCCGTTTTCCGAAATCTGTATTAAAGGCAAAGTCAGAGTACAGATAGATCTCCGATAAGGGTTGAAGGAGCAACTGGGTTTCCACCTGGTTGTTGTATTGCTTGAGCCTATCCCGAATTTTATCCGCAAATAGCGCCGGATCACCCGGAAGGTCGGCCGCATCCGGGCGTAACTGAACGTAGGTGTGGTAGCTGTTGCTGTTCCACTTCATGCTCCACTCGTCGTTTTTCTCCAGCCATTTGAAGGGCAGCAAGACATCGAACTGAAGGTTTGAGCGGGTCGGCGGGTTTTGGGCGATTCCTACCAGCTTCAAATTTTGTTGCGCATTGAGCTGAACCACCTGCCCGACCACGTTCCGGCGCGCCCAGTCGGCCCCGAAAAACCGCTCTGCCATGGCTTCCGAAAAAATCACCTCGTCGGGTCCTCGCAAAACCGTAGCCGGATTTCCGGCAAGCAGCGGGAAGCTGAACAATGTAAAAAAGGAAGGGTCAACGATGAGCATGTCCTGTGCTTCGACGGCCTGCCTGCCCTGCGACAGCAGGCCCGACCACCGGCCTACGCGCGTGGTTTGCCGGATTTCCGGAAAATCGTTCGCCAGCGAAGCCGCCAGCGGACCGGGCGTAACCGCCACGTCATAAATGCCGTCTGCCTGTTTCTGTTTCTCGACGACCCGGTAGATGTCTTTGTAATTCGCGTTGAAGCGGTCGTAACTCAACTCATCATACACATACAGGGCAATCAGCAGGCAGCAAGCCAGCCCGATCGCCAGTCCACCGATGTTGAGAAAACTGTACAGGCGGTGCTTGTTAAGCGTCCGAACCGCGATTTTGAAGTAGTTGCGTAGCATAGCCGGATGAAGGAAAAACGGGTGATGGTATTCTTCGTTACGTTGGCGTCGGCGCACCCAGGGCGGCAACACCGACACCACATTCAGCACGTAGCGCAGCGTGGCCTGGGTTTTTCCGGTCCGCTGATGCCAGTAAGCGTATAATTCGTCCAGATCACCCTCGACTTCCTCCAGCGTTTCGGCCGGATGCAGCCGGGTCAGCAGCCAGTGCGCCCAGCGGGGTGGAGACGGTTTTTGTTGCATAGGGGTAAGTGCGGAAGGGTAATTTTTGAACTATCGAATAGCGAACAACAAATGTTGAAAGAGCGCAGCCTGCTTTCTTGATTCGCTATTCATTGTTCAATATTCATTATTCATTAATCTCACTCGCTTCGCAACGTTTTCACCGGATTCATCAGGGCGGCTTTGATACTCTGGAAACTGACCGTCAGCAGGGCGATGCCGACCGCTAGTATCCCGGCGACGGCAAAAATCCACCAAGAAATGTCAATTTTGTAGGCAAAGTCGTCGAGCCACTGGTTGACGGCGTACCAGGCAATCGGCGAGGCAATGACAATGGCGATCAGCACCAGTTTCAGGAAATCTTTCGACAACAGGGCGACAATGCTGGCGACCGACGCCCCCAGCACCTTCCGAACCCCGATTTCTTTGCTCCGCTGTGCAGTTGTATACGACGACAACCCGAACAGCCCCAGCGATGCGATCAGTACGACGAGGAACGAAAAGAACGTGGTAATTTTACCAAACACCTGATCATCCCGGTATTGCCGGTTAAACTGCTCATCCATGAAGAAATACGAGAAATCGTTGCCGGGGAAAAACGCCTGGTATTTCTGCTGAACCTGGTCGATGGTTTTGTCCAGATCCGTCGTTTTGATTTTGAAGGAATAAAAACCGCCATTGGTGTAAAACGGTTGAAAAACAATCGGTTCGATTGGGTGCCGCAGCGACTGCTGGTGAAAATCGCTCACCACACCAACAACCTCCCAGTCCCGACCAAAGAACGAGATTTTCTGACCCACCGCCGAAGCCGCATCCTTTAGTCCCAGCAACCGCACAGTCGAGCGATTGATAATTATATTTTTCACTTTCCGGCCATCCGGATCGGCATCGGTAGGGAGGAAATTCCGACCCGCCAGCATTTTGATCTCGTACGCACCGAAAAAATCAAGGTCAACACCCATCCGGCTGACGGTTACGCCCTTGGTTTCATTTGCCCCTACCCGTTTTACGTTGAACGAACGCGGAAGTCGGTTACCAAACAAGCTCAGGGACGCCGTTGCGGCTTTAATGCCCGTATACCGTTTTACTTCCATTTTAAAACTATTAATCCGTTCAATGGCCGTCGAATCCCAGCGGGTCAGTGCGGGGCCGGAGACGACCAGCATCTGCTCCATGTTAAAGCCGAGGTTTTCTTTCCGCATGTATTCGAGCTGCCGAAACACAATAAACGTCCCGATGATCAGCACTACCGAAGCGGTATACTGAAACACCACCAGCGACTGGCGCACCCAGACGCCTTTCGCCGACCGTTTGAAGCTCCCTTTCAAGACCTGAATGGCCTGAAAAGCCGACAAGGCAAACGCCGGATAAAAACCGGATAGAAACAGGCCCAGCACAAAAACCGCCACCAGCGCCAGCGTCATCCAGCTTCCGCCGTAACCCTGGCCCGTTAGTAACGACAGCGACAGCGGCTTATCAACCAATTGATTCAGAATGGGTTGGAATAAAACCGTCAGTAGCAGCGCCAGCAGCAGCGCGAACAGATTCAGCAAAACCGACTCTGATAGAAACTGCCCGATCAATTGCCCCGAGCTTGCCCCGGCGACTTTACGCACGCCCACTTCTTTGGCCCGCTCCAGCGACCGCGCCGTGGCCAGGTTGATGTAGTTGACCCAGGCAATGAGTAGGATAAAAGCCGCAATGATCAACATCGTCCAAACCGCCTTGCCGTTGTTGACCACGCCGATTTCGTACTCATAATCGGAATCCAAATGCGCCTTTTGCAGGGGTTGCAGGTAGAATTTCTCCACGCTGCCCGATACCTGATCGCCTTTGAAATACCGCTCGCTGAACGCCGGGAATTTGCTCGCCAGACTAGCGGCATCCGCACCCGGTTTTAGTTTCAGGTAATGCCACATATCCGAACCGTCCCAACTGGTTTTCACCCAGTCGCCCCACAACCGGACCAGCGTTTCGTACGAAGCCAGCGCCCCGAATTGCAGGTGCGATGTGGCCGGAACGTCTTGCATAATTCCCGTGATTTGGTACGGTTCCGTATCCAGATCGATGTACAGGGATTGACCAATCAGCCGGGCGTAATCGTTCGGCTGGGCGCCGAAAATCCGTTGGGCATTGCTCTCCGACAACACCAGACTGTTCGGGGCTTTCATCGCCGTTTTCGGATCACCCACCAGCAGGGGAAAGGTGAAAAAAGTCAGGAAATGATTGTCCACATAAAAGAGTTGTTGTTCCTGGAAAATCGATTTATCTTTTCGCAACTTGATCGTTCCACCGTTCGCCATTGTCGTATAGGCATCCACTTCTTGATAATCATTCGCCATCGTTTTGCCGATGGTCGGGTACGTGATGGTCCCGTGCTGAATCAGTTTTCCCTGCTGAAACCGATCGTTGGTGACGCGGTAAATTCGGTCGGCGTCTTTCTGAAACTGGTCGAAATTCAGTTCAAAGCTGACGTATTCCAGAATCATCAGGCAGGCCGTCATTCCAACCACCAGCCCCAGCAGGTTGACCCCCGAAAAAACCTTGTGTTTCAAGAGGTTTCGAAAAGCGATTTTGAGATAATTACGAATCATGACGGGATGCAGGGTTGAGGGTTGGCGGTAGTCTTTTGTACGAGATCGTCGGCGCACGAACGGCGGCAACACCGACACCACATTGAGCACATAGCGCAGCGTCGCCTGCGTTTTTCCGGCGCGCTGGTGCCAGTACGTGTATAGTTCTTCCAGATCCCCCTCGACTTCCTCCAGCGTTTCCGACGGATGAAGCCAGGTTAGAAACCGTTGCGCCCAGCGGGGCGGGGAACCCGGTTTTTCGGAATGGTTTTCAGGCGGTTTCATAACCCGCTTACCTTTAACGCACTCGGTGGTATCAGTTGCCAGAGCTGGTTCCGAAGTTGCTGAATGTCCTGCAAAGCCCGACTTCCCAGCGCGGTCACTTTGAACAGCCGCTTCCGCCGTCCTCCGCGCTCGGCCGTAGCCCCGCCCAGTTCCGACTGCACAAAGCCTTTTTCTTCCAGCCGGATGAGCGTGTTATGAACGGTTCCGAATGTCACCAGTCGTCCCGTATGTTCTTCAAGTTCCTGACTGACCGTCGCGCCGTACGCTTCGCCATCCAGAATAGCCACCATCAACAAAACCACCTCTTCAAATTCACCTAAATAGGTACGACGCATAGCACTTAGGATTAGTCTCTATTTTATCGTACAAATCTGTGGCCAAACTAAAGAAGTGGCGTTTTGTTTCATTTTGAGGGGTTTGCCGTCAGTCAGGTGTCCAGATACGGACACCCGGTTTTTCGGAAACGGACACGCTACCGGCCAAAACCGGTTTTTCCAAAAACAAAAAAGCCGGAAATCATCGGATCTCCGGCTTTTGACGTCCACTTGTTTTCTGACTACTTGGCGATCATTACTTTCACGGCTTTCTGCACGTCCTCGCCTTTGAGCGAACAGAAATACATCCCGGCGGCTACCTCCTGCAAGGTTATTTTGAGTTGGTAGGTGCCAATGCCGTGGTGTTTGCGCGGAACCAGTGTTTGCACGGTGCGGCCCTGGGCATCCACCAGATCGATGCCTGCGTTGCCAGCCGTCAGCAGTTGGTATCGTACCGTCAGTTCGGTCGTCGCCGGATTCGGTGTTACCAACAGTTGCTCGTTCCCGATTTCCTCATCGGTGGTCGAAAGACCAACGGTTTGCCCGGCTATTGTACTTTTGGACGGAGCCGTTGTGACAGCGTTCGGGTCAACCAAACCCGGTTTTTTAAATTCAATGCTATTCTGAGAATCGTTTTTGCAATAGCGCGATTCGGCCCGGACGAACGCTTTAACCGGCGATTGAATGGAAATTTCGTTGTTGATATTGCTGCCAAACTTATTCAGAATTTCTTTCTGAATCTTCTCGCCACTTTCCACAATCCGGATAACGCCCTCCTGCCCGGTCGACGGAAAAGAAAACAACGGAACGGGAACGCCCGCCGTTACGGCACCGACCTCAACCGCTTGGGGTGCCATCCCGACCTGATGAACCGCCACGCCCTCCATCGCGGCCAGCGGAGACATTGCTTTTGATGTAAACAAGTCATTATCGAACACAAAATCCTGCCAGGATCCGTTGATGTTGGTAATTTCCAGTTTAGAATCCCGCCCCGAACCGGCTTCGGGCATTGTAAATCCGTTGGGTGTCAGGATGCTGAATTGCCCGGTTACCAACCGATGCGTACTCGATACGGACGGAATATACCAGGCAGTAATCCGTTGGGTGGTTTTATCATACGTCAGACGAAAATCAACGGTCTGATCCTTAGCAGTTTTTACGGTGCATTGCGCTACGGCAAACCCAATTCCCAGGAATCCGCACCCCGCTATCAATGCCACGTTTCGCAGGACTGCCGTCAGGCTTGTTATGGTTCTCATAAGTTTTAACCAATATTCTTTTGCACAAACATTTTACTTTAGAAGTTTTTAAGTCCCGAAAGTCACCATTCCGGCGATAAAAATGAGCGGATCGTTACACTTTCGGGAGCGTCCAGGTGCCGTGGTAATGCGCTTTCACCAGACGATTGGCTTCTTCGTTATCCACAAGCCGGTTTTGGGCCGAGTCCCAGAAAAGTTTCTGCCCTGTCCGGTAAGCGATGTTGCCCAGATGGGCGTGCAGCGCTACATCCCGTCCCACCTCAACCGGGCAGTTGGGTCGCTGCCGGTTTCGGACACAGGTTACAAAGTTGAGTGTATGCAAATCCAGATCCCGGCCACTCCCAAATTTCGGCGGCTGCGCCGGAACGAGGTAATTGCCCGCTTCCACTTCCGGAAACAACTCCCACTTGGAGCGGTCGATCACCACCGTACCCAGGTTACCAATGAAAGCGACCCCGTGCTCCCGGTCGAACGGGCCGCGCCCGGTGCCGAGCGACTGCTCCCAGAGCAGCGTAAAATTTCCGTAGTCATACACCACCTGCATCGTGTCGGGTGTTTCGCTGGCGTGATCCGGAAAACCGTATTTTCCGCCCAGCGCAACGACGGATTTAGGAGCCGTCACGTTCATGCCCGCCAGCGCAATGTCGATCATGTGGGCCCCCCAGTCGGTCATCAGTCCCCCGGCGTAATCCCAGAAATAGCGAAAGCTGCCGTGAAATCGGTTCGGATTAAACGGTCGTTTTGGGGCCGGACCCAGCCAGAAATCGTAATCGACACCCGCCGGAGCCGGTTCATCGGGTTTGGCCGGAAATATTTTCCCATAAGGCATAAACGCCCAGGTTTTGATGGAACGGATGCGGCCAATCTTCCCGGAGCGCACAAAATCCAGGGCCGCGTTCCAGTGCGGACCGCTCCGTTGCCACTGCCCCACCTGCACGATGCGGTTGTGTTTGCGGGCCGCTTCGACCATCAGGTTGCATTCCTCAATGGAATTTGCCAGCGGTTTTTCGACGTACACGTCCTTCCCGGCCTGGCAGGCCAGGACGGTTTGCAGGCAATGCCAGTGGTCAGGCGTGCCGATAATCACCGCATTGATTTCCTTGTTTTCCAGTAATTTTCGAAAATCGCTGTACAGAACCGGTTTTTTCCCGGTGTTTTTCTCCAATTCCCCGGCGCGTTTGTTCAATACGTTGCTGTCAACATCGCACAAGGCCGCGCAGCGAACGCCCGGCTGTTTGAGCATGGAGGTCAGGTCGGCCCAGCCCATGCTGTGGCAGCCAATCAGCCCGACGACCACCTCGTCGGACGGGGCGGTTTTACTCGAATCGGCCAGCAGATCAGCGGGGAGCGCGGTGCTTAAGCCCAGGCCGGTCGCCAGTTGGGCAGAATGGTGCAGAAAGGTTCGGCGCGAAGTTGCCATAGGGGCGTAGGAAGAATGAAACGACAAAGTAGTATAATCCTACAAAATCTTCTTATTCTTCCAGGTATTTTTTGTTTTATTAGCCTCACAAACTAATCCCGACCTGCACCGGCATGTGGTCGGAGGCATGTTTATACTTATCCCAGATCTTCTGGCCGTCGGGCATTTCCGTAAAAACGCGGGCACTGGTCACCCAAGGTTGCGGGCGGTTTCGGGAATACAGCACGTGGTCGATCCACTCTTTGTGCCAGGTGTTGTTGAAAATCGGGTCGCGGAACGAAGTGGTGTAAATCTTTTCAAACCGCAGATTCTTCTGATCAGCCGGACTCAGGCAATGGTCGAACAGCGCATTGCCCAGGCAGAGATTCGGAGACCAGACCGTGCCCATCAACCGCTCGATGCCGCTGCCCAGAATACGCTTCTCGCTAGCGTCCAGGCCGGGGCCGTCGTTGATGTCGCCACATACTAACAACGGGATGTTTTTGGTGGTGTCGTCGGTCAGGTACTTATTCAAAAACTTCAGCCGAATCTGGGTTGCCTGGGCCAGCAGTTTCCGCCGGTTGGCGTCGGCTACCTCCCACCATTTGCTCCACTCATAAGCATCGAAAATCCCTTTGCTTTTCAGGTGCAGGCCTAAAAAACGCACTGCCTGGCCTCCCGCCGTTCGGACTTCGACATACAGCGGAGAGCGTTCGAAGCGGTAGCGTTCGATTACGCCGTCGTCTTCCGTATCGATGTCAAAAGGCTGAAATTCGGGAAACTGGTCCGGATTCACGGTGTCGAAAAACTTCAACGGATTGGCGGCATCAAATTTGCCGCGATCCGTGCGAATGGCACAGCCGACGAGTTGGGTCGATCCTTTCGTCGGTTGTAGTTTCGTCACCCAGGTTCCGGGCACATCGGTATCGAAAAAGAGTTTCAATTCCCGGTCGCTGTTGGGGCCTTCGACGACGATGACCAAATCCGGGTCGATTTCCCGGATGACACCCGAGAGGTGATCCCGCCGGATGCGAACGGTCGCATCGGAGGCATGTTGCGGAACGGCATTATCCGGCCGGAAGTTGCCGTTGGCGTCGAACAGGTCATTCATCCATTCGACATTCCAGAGTAACACGTTGAACGTTTCCATAGACTTGGAAAAAATTGGTTATCAGTTGTTTAGGAGTTCGCTTCCGAACAGGAAGTGGTCATGCATAAATACCTATTTTTTAGGTAGCCGGACGAAGATGTACCGTTAAGTTTTCGTGGCATTTAGCGAAAGGTAAATCCCCCCGGACGACACTTTCTCCCGGCCTTGAGCCATTTATCCAAAATCTCCGGGTCTGCCGCAATGAAACTGATTCAGAAAATGTTACTATACTATGGCACAAACCCCTAATTTTGCAGAACTTTATTAAAGCTTAATTGACTTTAGAATGATTAACCTCATAACCAAGGGCATTACGAAGCTCTTCGGCACCAAGTCGGACCGGGACATGCGCGACCTGCTTCCGTACGTCGATAAGGTGAACGCGGAGTTTCAAAAATTACAGTCTCTTTCCAACGACGAACTCCGGCATGTGACGGCTGAACTGAAGCAAACCATCGCTCAGCGGTTGCAACCCATCGATATGCAGCTTGCCGACCTCCAACGGCAGGTGGCCGAACAACCCGATCTGGACGTGGATGCCAAACAACGCATCTTCAACCAGGTGGATAAACTCGAAGCCGACCGGAACAAGGAACTGGAAGTGGTCTTGCTCGATATTCTCCCGCAGGCGTTTGCCGTCGTGAAAGAAACCGCCAAACGCTTCAAGGAAAACGAACAACTCGAAGTGACAGCCACTGACTTCGATCACGAACTAGCCGCCCGTAAGAGGCACATCACCATCACCGGCGACAAAGCGTACTGGGCCAATAGCTGGGATGCGGCCGGAACCCAGATCAAATGGGACATGGTCCACTACGACGTGCAGATCATCGGGGGTACGGTTTTGCACCAGGGAAAAATTTCGGAAATGGCCACCGGGGAAGGGAAAACGCTGGTGGCAACGTTCCCGGCGTATTTGAACGCCCTGGCCGGACGTGGTGTACACATCGTTACGGTCAACGACTACCTGGCCAAACGCGACTCCGAATGGATGGCTCCGCTGTTTGAGTTCCACGGCCTGCGCGTCGATTGCATCGATAAACACCAGCCGAACTCGTTTTCGCGTAAACAGGCGTACCTGGCCGATATTACCTACGGAACCAACAACGAATTCGGTTTCGACTACCTGCGCGACAACATGGCGCGGGGTGTCGATGAACTCGTGCAACGCAAGCATCACTACGCAATGGTCGATGAGGTCGACTCCGTGTTGATCGACGACGCCCGGACACCCTTGATTATCTCCGGCCCCGTGCCGCGCGGTGATGAACAGGAATTTGCCGAACTGAAACCGCGCGTGTCCCGCGTGGCCGAAGTACAGCGGAAACTCGTGCAGGACCTGCTGAACGAAGCGAAGAAGAAAATTGCCGCTGGCGACGAGAAAGAAGGCGGTTTGGCCCTCTTCCGCGCCCATCGGGGGTTGCCGAAATACAAACCGCTGATCAAGTATCTCAGTGAAACCGGAATCAAGGCCATCATGCAGAAAACCGAAGCTATTTACCTGGCCGAGAACCAGAAGCTGATGCCCGAAGCCGACAAACCGCTGTATTTCACGATCGACGAGCGGCACAACAGCATCGACCTGACCGAAAAAGGAATCGACTACATCACCGGTTCCGGCGAAGACCCCAACTTCTTTATCCTGCCCGACCTGTCGATTGACATGAACGCGATCGACAAAAATCCGGAGCTGGACGAGAAAGAAAAAATTCTGCACAAGGAAGCGCTGATCCGGGATTACTCGGTCAAAACGCAACGGATCAATACCGTCAACCAGTTGCTGAAAGCGTACTGCTTGTTCGAGATCAACGTCGATTACGTCATCATGGACGGCAAAATCAAGATTGTTGACGAGCAGACGGGCCGGATCATGGAAGGCCGCCGGTGGTCCGACGGTTTGCACCAGGCCGTGGAAGCCAAAGAAGGCGTGAAAGTGGAAGACGCCACGCAGACCTACGCGACGGTGACGCTGCAAAACTACTTCCGGATGTACCACAAGCTGGCCGGGATGACCGGTACGGCCGAAACCGAAGCGTCGGAGTTCTGGACGATCTACAAACTCGATGTCGTCGTGATTCCGACCAACCGGAGCATCATTCGGAAAGACGAAGAAGATAAAGTCTACCGTTCAGTACGGGAGAAATACAACGCCGTCGTAGACGAAATTGTGAGTCTGGTCGAGAAAGGCCGTCCGGTGCTGGTCGGTACGACTTCGGTCGAAAACTCGGAACTGCTCAGCCGGATGCTGTCGCTGCGTAAAATCGCGCACCAGGTTCTGAACGCCAAGCAACACCAGCGGGAAGCCGAAATTGTGGCCGAAGCCGGAAAACCGGGTACGGTGACGATTGCGACGAACATGGCTGGTCGGGGAACCGACATCAAGCTGACGCCGGAATCGAAGGCGGCCGGAGGTCTGGCCATCGTCGGGACGGAACGGCACGAATCCCGGCGCGTCGACCGCCAGTTGCGCGGCCGGTCGGGTCGGCAGGGCGACCCCGGTACGACGCAGTTCTTCGTGTCGCTGGAAGACAGCCTGATGCGGTTGTTCGGTTCCGACCGGATTGCCAAAGTCATGGACCGGATGGGGCTGGAAGAAGGCGAAGTGATTCAGCACTCGATGATTACGAAGTCCATCGAACGGGCGCAGAAGAAAGTCGAAGAAAACAACTTCGGCATCCGGAAGCGACTGCTCGAATACGATGACGTGATGAACTACCAGCGCGAGGCCATCTACAAACGCCGTCGAAACGCCCTGTTTGGCGACCGGCTGGCGCTCGACATCGCCAACACGATGTACGATGTCTGCGAAGACCTGGTCAACAACTCGGAAGGCAATTACGACGAACTGGCCCTGCAAACGCTGACGGCGCTCGGTTTTGAACTGAGCCTGAGCCGCGACGAATTTGGCCGCCTGAAGCCGAAAGACCTTACGCAGAAGCTGTACGAAGAAGCCGACCGGCATTATCACGCGAAGAACAACGCCATCCGGGAAAAATCAGCGCCGATTTTGCAGGCCATCCTGGCCGAGCGGGGCGCGACGATTCAGGACATTGTGGTCCCGTTCTCCGACGGACTCCGCGAACTGACGGTGGTGGCCAACCTCCGCAAAACCGTCGAGACCGAAGGCCGCGAGCTGATCACGGAGATGGAAAAAGCCGTCTCGCTCTCGGTCATCGATCAGGAGTGGAAAGAGCACCTGCGCGAGATGGACGACCTGAAGCAGTCGGTGCAGAATGCGGTTTTTGAACAGAAAGATCCGTTGCTGGTCTACAAGTTCGAGTCGGTGGAACTGTTCAAGCGGTTTTTGAGCAAAGTCAATTTCGATACGATCAGTTTCCTGACCAAAACGGATATTCCGGGCCAGGAAGCCGAAGAGGTGCAGCAGGAAGTCCGGCAGGCTCCGCCCCAGCGTCGTCCGGAGCCGCAGCCCCAACTGCATACCAACAAAGAGGAACACGACGAGCCCGTGGCCGGTGGTCCGCAGGAATACGCCCGGAAGATGGCGACGGCCGAGAAACAAGCTCCGGTTCGGGCGGTGAAAGTGGCCAACCGCAACGAGAAGGTGAACGTTCAGTACATGGACGGCACCATCAAGCGGGATGTCAAATACAAAGTCGTTGAAAACGACGTGCAAAGCGGCCGGGCGGTGTTGATTGACTAAAGGGTTTGGGCAGAGGGGTAAGGGCAGAGGGTGCTTCGCAACAATAGAACGCGTCAGCCACCCTCTGCCCTTACCCCTCTGCCCTCTGCAAAAACAAAACTATGTCTGCCCAACCGAAACCTTACTACAACCCGGAAGTTTACCTGGAACTTGAGCGCCAAGCCGCGCACAAGAGCGAATATTTCCGGGGCGAAATCTTCGCGACGGCCGGGGCCTCCCGGAACCATAACCGGATCAAGGAAAATCTTTCCATTGGAATTGGCTCTTATTTAAAAGGGAAACGCTGTCAGAGTTTTTCCTCTGACATGCGGCTTCACATTCCTTCCAACGGATTATACACGTATCCCGATCTGGTAGTAGTTTGCGGAGAGCCGCAAATGCTGGATGCCGCCTTCGACACGCTGCTGAATCCAACGATTATTGTTGAAGTCTTATCGGAAAGTACCAAGAATTACGACCGGGGCGAGAAGTTTGCGCTGTATCGCCAGCTTCCGTCTTTCCGGGAATACCTTCTCATCGATTCAGAAGCGGTCCGGGCCGAAGCCTGGTTCAAACCGGAGGACGGTTTCTGGACACTTCGGCAGGAAACCGGGCAGATTGAGGATTCGCTAACGATTCAGACGCTCGATTTCACGCTCCCGCTCCGGGACATGTATGACCAGACGGTCGGTTTGCTTCCATAGCATCATGTGAAGGCGAATCCGCCTTGTTTTCACCGCAAAATAGGTAACGACATTTACCCCATAAAGAAAGAAAGATTTTGTAGTATTGTTCCAATTTTCAATACTACGCTTTCCCGGAAATACTTAATTTTCGGTGTGGAATCCACTTGGGTGGTTCCTTTCTTTCATTTCGTATGATGTATATTCATGCAGTTAGCCACTACCTGCCCAGTGAAGTAGTTGGTAACGAACACTTTACCAAGCTCAATGGATTATCGAGCGAATGGATTATCGAACGTACCGGGATTCGCGAGCGACGCAAAGCAGCTCCTGACGAAAATACAAACACCATGGCGCTGGAAGCCGTCCGGCGTCTGTTCGACCAAACGACCCTTGCTCCTTCCCAAATCGATCTGATCGTCGGCGCCACCTACACCCCATACGATACCATCGTTACCCTGGCTCACGTGGTTCAGCACAACCTGGGCGTTCCCGACATTCCGGTGGTTTCCATCTCGACGGCTTGCTCCTCCCTGATCAACGCCATCGAAGTGGTCGAAGGGTATTTTGCGATGAACAAAGCCTCGCTGGCGGTGGTCGTCGTTTCGGAACACAACACGGCGTATAACAACGAAACCGATACCATCTCGGGTCATTTGTGGGGAGACGGCGCTTCGGCGTTGCTGATTTCAAAAGAGCGAATCAGCGACGGCGACATGACCATCCACACGATTATTACGGGTGGAGCCGCCACCAGTGGCAAAGCTACCACCGGCGTGATGTTGAAACCGCTGGAACAAGGCGTGAGTATGCCCCACGGCCGCGATGTGTTCATCAACGCCTGCCAGTACATGCCCAAGGTGAGCATGCAGGTGCTCGAAAAGCACAACCTGACGATCGACGATGTGGCCTACCTGATTCCGCACCAGGCCAACCTGCGGATCAGCATGAATGTAATCAACACGCTGAAACTGCCCGAATCCAAGTTGCTTTCCAATATTCAAAAGTTGGGCAACACCGGCTGCGCAGGCTGCGCCATCGCGCTCTCCGAAAACCGGTCGATCTTCCAAAAGGGCGACAAAATTGTGCTGACGGTATTCGGGGGCGGCTATTCCTTCGGCGCGATGCTCGTTGAAGCGTGAAAAGAATGATGACGGGGTCGCCCGTGCGATTATGAATGATGAGTTATGAATTAATGCGCTGCGGTAGCCCACTCATAATCCATCATTCATACTTCATAATTGCTTTCTAGTTTGCTGTCGATGACGACGGGGCGTTGTTGCGCCAGGTGTTGTTTTTCGGATTGATATCCGGAAGTTGTTCATCCGGATCGATGGTGACGGACCGAATTGGCGCGGTGGTCGGCTGCTTGAAGCTCCAGGTGCCGCCCCGCTGCCATACCTCGACCGGCAGGTTGACCCGCGTTTTCTTACCGCCTACTTCTTCCACCTCGATAATCACGGGCATCGCCCATTTCTCCAGGTTTTCGATGGTAATCACCGAGCCTTTTTGCGGGTCCTGCTCGACGTAGCGCACGTCTTTCACGGCCTGATCCAGTTTCCAGGTTTCGTAGAAATAACCGCGCCAGAACCAGCCCAGGTCTTCCCCGGCCGCGTCTTCCATCGTCCGGAAAAAGTCGTACGGCGTCGGGTGTTTGAACGCCCAGCGGTTTACGTAGGTCTTGAACGCATAATCGAACCGCTTCGGTCCCAGCACCACGTCGCGCAGGAGTTTCAGACCCATCCCCGGTTTGTAGTAGCCCATGATGCCCAAACTAAGCGGTTGCAGCACGTCGGGCGTGGTCATGATCGGTTCGTCGTTGTTGAACAGGGCCGGAGCCAGGTCGTGCATCGTACCTTTCGGGCGGTTGTATTCACCTTTGTTGAAGTTTTCGGTGGATAAAATATTGATGAACGTATCGAAGCCTTCGTCCATCCAGGCGAACTTCCGTTCGTTATTGCCCACAATCATCGGGAACCAGTTGTGCCCGAATTCGTGGTCGGTAACGCCCCAGAGCGCATCTTTCTTGTCGCGCCGGTCGCAGAACACGATGCCCGGGTATTCCATGCCGCCCACAATCCCGGCCACGTTGGTTGCAACCGGATATGAGTATTCAAACAGGTAGTTCGAGTAAAATTCAATGCAGCCTTTGACGTATTCCGTTGAGCGGTTCCAGGAGTCGTCGGTCGCGCTTTCGACCGGGTAGGCCGACATCGCCAGCGCCTTTTTGCCGCTCGGCAGGTTAATGCGGGCCGCATCCCAGACGAAGGCTTTCGAAGTCGCCCAGGCCACATCGCGGGCGTTCTGGCACCGAAACCGCCAGGTCAGTCGACCCGACTGCTTCGGGCGGCTTTGCGGATCGTTTACTTCGTCTTTGGCCCGGAGCAACACGGTTTTATCGCTGGTGCGGGCCTGCGCGAGCCGCCGTTGCTGCTCGGCGGTCAAGACATCCTGCGGGTTCAGCAATTCGCCGGAACCGACCACTAGGTGGTTCCAGGGCACATCGATGGCGTACTCAAAATCGCCGTATTCGAGGTAAAACTCACCCGCGCCCAGGTAAGGCAACACGTTCCAGCCCTCAATGTCGTCGTATACGCACATGCGCGGATACCACTGCGCCATCTCGTAAATCAGCCCATTGCGAGTTTGCGAGGTTCCCATCCGGTCGGAGCCGTAAGCCGGTATCTTGAACGAATACTCGATTTTCAGTTTGATTTCGCCCCCGGTTTTGAGCGGTTCGGCCAGCCGGACCTGCATCCGGGTGTCGGTCACCAGAAAATCAGCGGCTTTGTTTTTGCCCTGATCGACCGTTACGGACTGAATGGCGTACCCACCCGCAAAACCGGCATTTCCGTAGCGACCACCACGCACCGGCGTCGTTTTGGCCGCCCGTGATGTGTCGGCAAAGGCATTCTGATCCAGTTGAAGCCACAAAAACGGCAGGGCTTCGGGACTGTTGTTTTTGTACGTAATTTCGACATCACCACTCAACACATTATTCTCCTCGTCCAGACTGACGTTGATTTTATAATCGGCACGGTTTTGCCAGTAGCGCGGTCCGGGCGATCCACTGCCTGTCCGATAATCATTCCCTGGCTGCATGTTGAACAACGGATGAAATAACTCGTGCGGATCGTATTTCGATTGTGCCCGAACCTGCGTAAGTACGCAAACGAGGCTAATTCCCAAAAACAGTTTATTCATGAAGTTGATTAGTAGTACTTGTTCATATAACGTTGAAACCGGGTTGTCCTACCTGTTTTCGGCTTACATTTTGAACCAGTCGCGCCAGGTAGCCGGTCGTCGGCCGAGGCAACTGTGACCAATTGCCAGCAGGATGTTGATCAGAATTCCGCTACCAATTATAGCAATTCTACCCCACCGGGTGGGAGCCATAAAAAACAATACGGCGGTTCCGAGCCAGGTAACCACCATCAGAACCGCCAGGAACGCTTTCAAAAATTTCACCATCTCACGGGTCCGACCGCAAGGTAACGCCGGACGGATTGGCCAACAGTTCCGGCCGAATCAGCAAATAGCCGTTCGGTTCCGGTGCTTTCAGCCGCACAAAACCGCCCGCTTCAGCTTTAGGCAAAAACGCGGCAAAACCGCGATCCTGTGCAAAATACCGTTGCATGTCGCGGGTCATCAGGATGAAGTTCACTTTCTTCTCCTCCAGAAAACGACCAAAGTCGGTATTTGGTTGGTACAATTCGACCTGAATCCAGTGCGGTTTTTGTTCGCGACCGTACAGAAACACCCGGTACCACTCCCGCTCCAGCGAAGTTACCGGCCCAGTGAGCTCCAGGGAACGAATAAACCGAATGTTGTCGGCCACGGGCGTCGGGCGGATTTCTTTTTGCTGCTGCGAAGCCTGGTAGATCACCCAAACCATCATCAGACTCGCCAGCGTACCGAGCCAAACCGGCGATTGCATCACGCGCAACTTAATGTGCCCCAGGAAAAAAGCGATGATGGTCACCAGGGCGACCGCGTGGAAATATAAGTAATGCGTTCGCGGAAAAACCAGCACCACGGACCCGAGCGACGGCAGCAGCAGAATCAGGAAAGCCAGTTCCCGGACCGTCAGCCGAATGCCTTTCCGAGTCAGTTGCCGGATAGTTCCCCGCCAGTCGATCAGCCCGAAAACAATACCGGCCAGCAAAGCCGCCAGAATCCATTTGCGGTACGGCGAGTTGAGATGATTCAACGGCGTTTCGAAAAAAAGACTACCTAACACCCGAAATTCGGCTTTGGTGGTGTTGGTGATATTCATCCAGAAATGCCGGAGTACAAGGTCCGGATGCACTCGAAACGCGTCGCGCATGGACTTCACCTCCGGTCCGAACACCGCGGCAATCAGCTCGAACTGTTGGATGATGGGAATGTCGATCGGGCGGTTATTCCAGGTGTTATAGTTGATGCTGAAATGCTGCACGAAAGCATCGAAGCTCCGGTCGCTGCCCTGTTCACGCTGCGCCAGCGGGTTACCAAACAAAAACCGCATCACTACGATGCAGACAATGACACCCACAAGGCCCGACCAGGCGCTGGCAGAACGGTAATTGCCCCGCAGTTTTGGCAGCAGGAATGTGCCGAGGGCCAGCCCCAGTGCAATGAGCATCGTGACGTAAAACTCCGGCCGGACGTAGGCACAGAACAAGGACGTCAACGCCGTGATCAACAGCACACTGCGCGCCGACCAGCTCCGGGCCTGAATAACGCACAAACCCGCCAGCATCAGGCAAAGCGTAAACGCCGAGATGCGCGGGTCGAGCAGTACGTTGAGCGTTGAAAACTGAAAACAGAGCGCGCAAAACAGGCTGACGGAAAAACCGGACTTTCGCAGATACAGGTACAAAAACAGCAACGCGCCCGTCAGGATGATCAAAAGCCGCCAGTTTAGGTAAAACAGGTCGAGCGTGTCGGGCGTAAACAAGTGCAGAAACCACAGCCAGGCGGCATACAGCGAGCCCCATTGCGCCAAATACGGATCAGGTGGAAAGGTGTAGGCCAGCCCCGAAGCCAGGTAGGTCATTTCGTCGCCAAAGACGACGTCGTACCGTCCCGGCAGGTTGTGGGTCAGGGCCAGCCCGGCCACGATCAGTAGCCCGACGCCCGCCAGCGACCCCATCAGTCGGTTTTTCATGCGTCGGTGGCTAGCGCTTCGTAGAGAATTTCGGCCGGGTGTTTGGCTTTGCGCCCGGTACCATCCTTGATCTGGTGGCGGCAACTGGTTCCGGCGGCCGCAATGATCACCTCCTCCGGCTGCTGACGCACCGTCGGGAACAACACCAGTTCGCCGATTTTCATGGATACTTCATAATGCTCTGCTTCGTAGCCGAACGACCCGGCCATGCCGCAGCAGCCCGACGGAATCAGGTGGACTTCATAGTTTTCAGGCAACGACAGCAATTTCTTCGACGGCACCAGCGACGAGACGGCTTTCTGCTGGCAATGGCCGTGCAGTTTGATCAAGCGTTTTTCGGTCGTAAAGGCGGTTTTCGGAATCGCCTCCTTATCGATTTCACGGGCCATAAACTCTTCAAACGTCAGGGCGCTTTCGGCAATCCGCCGGGCGTCGGGCAGCAGCGACTCATCGACCAGATCCGGGTACTCATCGCGGAACGCCAGAATGGCCGACGGCTCGATACCCACCAACGGCGTTTCGGTCGTAATCAGGTCTTTCAACATCCGGATGTTCTTCTCCGCCAGTCGTTTAGCCTGCCGCAGCAAGCCCTTCGACAAAGCCGCCCGCCCGCTTTCGCCGTGCTCCGGAAGGATCACCTCATAACCGAGCCTTTCCAGCAAAAGAATCGCTTTCTGCCCCACTTCCACGTCGTTGAAGTTGGTGAACTCGTCGCAGAACAGGTAGACTTTTTGGGCAGAGGGCAGAGGGCGCGGGGCATGGGGCAAAGGGTTTGTGGCAAAGGGTGACGCTCCCTCTCCCCCACGCCCCATGCCCTCTGCCCTCTGCCCTCTGCCCTCTGCCCCGCGCCCCTTCGCCCACTTCCGCAAGGTCGTCGACTGCAGCAGCGGCATGGTGCGGTCGGGGTGAAAACCGATGACGCGGTTGGCAACGCGCCGGAGCGACTCGGTGCCCAGCACGGCGTTGTACGCCCACGGAACCACCGACGCCAAGCCCGACAGGCTCGCAAAGTTGGCAATCAACCGGCTACGCACCGGGACGCCGTTGGCATCCTGGTAATGCTGCAAAAACTCCATTTTCAACTTCGCCACATCGACATTCGACGGGCATTCGGCCTTGCAGCCTTTACAGGCCAGGCAGAGGTCGTAAACCTCCTTAATTTCGTGATTATCGAAGCGGTTTTCTTTCGTCGACAGCGTCAGCATCTCGCGCAGAATGTTGGCCCGCGCCCGCGTGGTTTCCTTCTCGTTGCGGGTTGCCATGTAGCTCGGGCACATCGTGCCGCCCGACAAATGCGTTTTGCGGCAGTCGCCGGAACCGTTGCACTGTTCGGCGTGTTGCAGGATGTTCTGATCGTGGTAGCGGAAAAACGTCTTAAACGCGGGCGTTTGCTGCCCGGCTTCGTACCGCAGAAACGTGTCCATCGGGGGCGTTTCCACGATTTTTCCGGGATTAAAAATACCGTACGGGTCCCAGGCCTGCTTGAGTTCCCGCATCAGTTCGTAATTTTTTGGCCCCACCATCAGCGGAATAAATTCACCCCGCAGCCGCCCGTCGCCGTGTTCGCCCGAGAGCGAACCATCGTATTTTTTGACCAACCGGGCAATTTCTTCGGCAATCAGCCGGTATTGCTGGTGGCCTTCCTCGGTTTTCAGGTTAATGATCGGCCGCAGGTGAATCTCGCCCGACCCCGCGTGGGCGTAATGCACCGCCGACATCCCGTGTTTGGTCAGAATCTGGTTGAACTCGCGAATATAATCGGGCAAATCATGGACATCGATGGCGGTATCCTCAATTACGGCGACGGCTTTGGCGTCGCCGGGCAGGTTCGCCAGCAGCCCCAAACCGGCTTTTCTGAGAGTCCAGATTTTTTTGGTGTCCTCGCCGAACAGAATCGGAAAGTGGTAGCCCAGACCAGCCGCCCGCATTTCGGCTTCCATATTGGCCGCCCGCTGTTCAATCTCGGCCCGGTTGTCGGCACCCAGTTCCACCACCAGAATAGCGCCCGGATCGCCCTGGACGAAGAAGCGATTTTTGCGCTGTTCGATGTTGTCTTTCGTACATTCCAGAATATAGTGGTCGATTAGCTCGACGGCCCGGGGCTGGTAGTTGAGCGCAATCAGATTGGCCCGCAGCGACTCGTCTACGTCGTGAAAATGCACGCATACCAACCCAAGTTCTTTCGGCGGCAGCGGCACGACGTTCAGTTTGATCTCGGTCAGGAAACAAAGTGTTCCCTCCGAACCGGCAATCAGTTTACAGAAGTTAAACGGATCGGCGCCCTCGGTAAACGGTTCGGTTTCGAGCAGCTCGTCCAGCGCGTAGCCGGTATTGCGCCGTTCGATGCTTCGTTTCGGAAACTGCCGCCGAATTTCGGCCTGATTGGCCGGATTCGCCAGAATCTCGTTGGTTTTCAGGTAAATTTTGTCCAGCAACGAAGCACTACCGTTTTTCTGTGTGCCCGTATTGATCAATTGATGGAATTGGCTGGTAGGCAGGGGACCAAATTCGGCTTCGCTCCCATCGGCCAGCAGAGCCTTCACCGACAGCAGATGTTCCCGCGTCGACCGATAGACGACCGAGTTGGAACCGCAGGAGTTATTCCCCACCATTCCGCCGATCATAGCGCGGTTGGCAGTCGAGGTTTCCGGCCCAAAAAACAAACCGTACGGTTTCAGGAACAGGTTCAGTTCATCGCGCACCACACCCGGCTGCACCCGCACCCAACGCTGCTGCTCATTCAATTCCAGGATTTTGGTGAAGTATTTCGATACATCCACAATGATCCCATTGCCGACGACCTGCCCGGCCAGCGAGGTCCCGGCCGTCCGGGGAATCAGCGATGTGCGGTTTTCCCGGGCAAACGCAATCAGTTTCTTCAGATCACCGAGCGACTTGGGAACGGCCACGGCCAGTGGCATCTCCCGGTAAGCCGACGCATCGGTAGCATATAAGGTGCGGTGCGTAGTATCCGTATGAAACTCACCGTCTAACTGGGCAGCAAGTTGTTGTAACGTCTCCTGACTAATCATAATAGCCTCAATCAGAACCAAGGGTGGGTGGTCTGCCAGAATTTTACCGGTTTTTGCCCGTAAAGGTACGAATTTTTCCGGTATGCTGACCGAAGCCGGGAAAGAGATCGACAATTCTAATATTTAAATAATCCAATTTACGCAGGAAAAGTTTTCATGCATCCATCCCGCATAAAACCGGCTGATGTATCAGCATATTATCGCCCTTCTACCCCACCGTGTGGTATTTTTATTTCCGATATGCCCAATCGTTTTCTGACAATTAGTAAATAAAATAATTCCCAGAATAATTTTACCTGCCCTATTATTGTATTATACAGATTATTTATTGTAATTTGCTCAATCAGATCAAAAATATGTTCTATAAAATGTAAGGAAGATTCTAACGTATACACTGAACAACTAAATTTATTCGACCCAAAAATCAGTTAATACATTGATTAACTGTTGGTTTATCACAGCGACTCTCTAAACGTTTTGTTGCCATATTCTTAAATCTGAATCCTAGTACTTTCTTCTAACCATTCAATCCAAATTAGTGAACCTATGATGAATCCTTTTATCCGATTCAATCATGAACGCAGGGGAGTTAACCGTCCGGGCGATTCTGCGGCTTACCAAAGCCGCCGGAAAGGTGGACTACCCTCTCTTCTTTTGACTCTTGCGTTCATTTTTTGCCTGGCTCAGTCCGAGGCCTTTGCTCAGGATCGTACCGTAACAGGGACGGTTACATCAGCCGAAGAGAAAGTAGGTCTACCGGGTGTTACCGTTCAAATCAAGGGAACGACGCGTGGTACGACGACCGATGCCGACGGGAAGTATACGCTCAGCAACGTGCCCGATAATGCAACATTGGTGTTTAGCTTTATTGGGTTGCAAAACCAGGAAATTGCCGTGGGAAACCGTTCCGTTGTGGATGCCTCCCTGACATCGGACACCAAATCACTGGAGGAGGTGGTTGTCGTGGGGTACGGTACGGCCAAACGCAAAGACCTGACCGGCTCGGTACAGCAGGTGACAGCCAAAGAATTTAACCCCGGTATTGTTCCGAACCCGTTGCAGGCCATCCAGGGGAAGGTCGCCGGTTTGGTTATTACGCTGCCTTCGGGTGACCCGAACCAGGCTCCGACGGTCCGCTTGCGGGGCTATACGTCGCTGGCGGGTGGAAGCGATCCGCTCTATGTGGTCGACGGCGTCATCGGCGTCCCGATCCAGACGGTTTCGCCGACCGATATCGAGTCGATGGATGTGTTGAAAGATGCGTCGGCTGCGGCCATTTACGGTTCACGGGCCGCCAACGGGGTCATCATCGTAACGACCCGTCGCGGAAAATCCGGCCGGGCCACGGTAACGTTTAACAACTACGTCGGGGTCGAAACCATCTCACGTCGCCTGGAACTGCTGGATGCGCAGGGATACCGGGATGCGGTTACGAAGATCAAAGGCGCTTCGGCCCTGACTTCCGACCGGATTCGCTTTCCGGCGGGTAATTACGATACCGACTGGGTAGACGAGATTACAAGAACCGGTTTCACGACCAACCACGACCTGGCGATTTCGGGCGGTTCACCAGCCTTTAGCTACCGGGGGTCGGTCAACTACATCGGTCGCGATGGGATTATCAAAAATACCGGTTTCGACCGGTTGACAGCCCGGATCAACCTGGATCAGAAAGCCCTCGACAACCGGCTGAACATCCAGTACAATTTAACCGTGACCAACACGAATTCAAAACTGAACGACGACGGTATCATTGCCCGCGCCGTGACCTTCCTGCCGACGCTGCCGGTGGTTGACCCCACTGGAGCCAACAACATCGGCGGTTATTACGAAGTGGGGGGTAGCTTCGATTTGTTCAACCCGGTCGCCATGCTGAACAACCAGAAATTCGATCAGCAGAAACGCCTGCTGATTGGGGGTCTTAACCTGCGGTACGAAGTCATCGACGGACTGACACTAGGCGTGAACGGGGCTTTCCAGAACGAAAACACCGACGAAAGCCGTTCCCGCGACCGCAATATCAAGGCGTTCCAGGGTACCAACGGCGAAGCGTACCGGAAAATGGATCAGAACAACAACAAACTGCTCGAACTGACGGCTACCTATACCAAGCAGTTTGGTCAAAACAACAGCAACTTCTCGGTGTTGGGCGGTTATTCGTACCAGGACATCATTTATGACGGTTTTCAGGCCCGGAACACGCAGTTCCTGACCAGCTCGCTGTCGTACGATAACCTGGGCCTTGGTTCTGGAACGCTGGTAAGTCCCGCGTCCAACTACGCGACGTCCTACCGCAACCGGACCACGCTGGTATCTTTCTTCGGCCGGGCCACGGTGAACATGAACGACAAGTATAACCTGACCGCGACGCTGCGTCGCGACGGTAGCTCGAAGTTCGGGGCCAACAACAAATGGGGTCTTTTCCCGTCAGTGGGTGCGGGCTGGACGCTGTCCAACGAAGATTTCTTCCCGAAATCGACGACGCTGAACTACCTGAAACTGCGGCTGGGCTGGGGACAAACCGGAAACTCCGAAGGTTTGAAACCGTACCAATCACTTCAGTTGTACGGCCAGAAAGGAACCTATTACGATGGTAGCCTAGGCGACTTCCTGCCGGGTTACGGTATTTCCCAAAACGCCAACCCGAACCTGAAATGGGAGGTACTGACGACCTCGAACGTCGGTCTCGATTTCCAATTGCTGAACGGTCGCTTCTCCGGAACGCTTGAGTATTATAACAAAACGACCAAAGACATGCTGTACCGGTATTCGGTACCGGCGGATGGGGTAAATTACTTTACCAACTTCATCTGGGCCAACGTCGGAACCATGCGGAACCGGGGTGTCGAACTCTCGTTCGGCGGGGACATCATCCAGAAAGGCGATTTCGCCTGGAACTCGCGTATCGTAGGTGCTTACAACAAAAACACCATCGTCAACCTGAAAAGCGAGGATTTCGACTCGGGTCTGATCCGTTTCAATGCCTTTGGTGGTCGGGGTCTGTCAGATGTGTTTGCGTCGTACCTGTGGCCGGGTCGTCCGCTGGGTGAGTTCAACAACGTGCCCACGTTTGTAGGCTATGGCGCTGACGGAAAACCGCTGTTGAAACCGGGTTCGGGTGATCAGCCGACAACCGATGTGAGCCAGTCCGATGCTGCCGCCGGAATTGCGGCTGGCAATCCGGTTGCACAGGGTAATCCGCAGCCGTTCCTGACGGGTTCGTTTATCAATACATTTACGTACAAAGGTTTCGACCTTAACTTCCAGCTTCGCGGTTCGTTTGGCAATAAAATCCTGAACAACTTGCGCTCCAACCTGCTGATTCCGGGTTCCATCCTGGAAACCAACATGTTGCAGGGCGTAACGGACCTGCCGAACGAATACGGTACGAACGTGTTGTCGACGTACTGGCTGGAAAATGGTACGTATGTCCGGCTGGACAACTGGCAAATTGGCTACAACGTCCCGACGAAGAGCAAGTACCTGTCGGCGGCCCGGATTTACATCGGCGGTAACAACCTGTTTACGCTGACGCAGTATAAGGGTGTCGATCCGGAACTTCAGGTGAAGGCCGATTTGCAAAACGAAAGCCAGGCTCCCAACAATATCGGGATGGACTTCAGCAACATTTATCCGAAAACCCGTTCGTTCCAGTTGGGTGTTAACCTGACCTTCTGACCGGCGTAATCAACTAACTATCAACTACAATGCTATTCAATTCAAACATAAAAGTGTTGGCCGGGTGCCTGGGGCTACTGCTCGCGGGGCAATCCTGTACCGACCTGACCGAAACGACCTACGACGTTATTCCAACGGATCAGTTCGGAAACACGTCCCAGCAACAGGCCGCCCTGATCGGCCCGCTGTACAGCGGTTTGGGCGACTACTACGGTAACAGCACCAACCTGAATGCCGTGACGGACGAGCAAATCGTACCGACCCGCGGGGGTGACTGGAAAGACGGTGATAACTGGAAGCGGCTGTACACCCACACCTGGGATGCTACGACCGACAACGGCCAGTTTAACGGCCCCTGGACCTGGTGTTATAACAACATCACATCCATCAACCAGCAGTTGGGCTCCATCACCGACGAAGCCCTGAAAGCCGAGTTACGGGCGTTGCGGGCTTTCTTCCATTACAAGGCGATGGACATGTTTGGTAATGTGATCATTGCCGATCAGGTCGGAGCCACGACACCCGACCAAAAATCCCGGGCGGATGTCTATGCCTGGATCGAGAAGGAGTTGCTGGAAGTGTATCCCCAACTCAGCGAAACCGTGGGCGGTGCCTATTACGGCCGGTTCAACAAGTACGTGGTCGACATGATTCTGGCGAAAATGTACCTCAACGCCCAGGTCTACACGGGTACTCCGCAGTGGCAGAAAGCCGTTGATCGTTGCACCAACATCATCAGTTCGGGCAAATTCTCGCTAACGGCTGATCAATTGGACAACTTCAAAGTGCAGAATCAAGCGTCGCCCGAGATCATTCTGGCAACACCGTTCGATAACTCCAAACGGGGCGGTTTTAACATCCAGATGGCGACGCTGCACTACAAGCACCAGCTAACCTATAACCTCCCGGCCGCACCCTGGAACGGTTTTGCGACGGTGGTAGAGTTCTACAATTCGTTTTCGAATCAGGACAGCCGGAAACGGATGTGGATTGTAGGCCAGCAGTACGACGCCAGCGGCAAACCGCTGGACGACGACGGCATCCCGATGGTCATCACGCCCGAAATTCCGGCCTTTGAAATGCCCGCCGGTCCGGCGGGTCGTCTGGCCGGTGCCCGGAGCCAGAAATACGAAATTCAGCGGAATAACACGACCAATGACCAGAGCAACGACTTTGTGGTTTTCCGGTTGGGCGATGTGTACCTGATGCGCGGAGAAGCGAACTTCCGGCTGGGTAAAACCGCCGATGCGCTGCCGGATTTCAACATCATCCGTCGGCGGGCGGGCGTACCGGAATACACGGCGGCCCAACTGACGCTGGATGAAATCCTGGCCGAGCGGGGCCGTGAGCTGGCCTGGGAATACCACCGTCGTCAGGATTTGATCCGGTTCGGTCAGTTCACCAAAGCCTGGCGCTTCAAACCGGCTTCGGAGAAATTCCGCGAGTTGTTCCCAATTCCGAAAGACCAGATTTCGCTCAATCCGAAGTTGAAGCAAAATCCCGGGTATAATTAATGCGATGAACCTTCCTGAAAAAGCCCGGGTTTCCGGGCTTTTTCCTTTTTATCGCGCACCTTCACCCCTACCCGGCGGTTTGCCAAACTGGATAAAACCGCCAGAGTATTGCCATTTTTTGAGTATCTTTAAGGCTTGATTTGACTGGCCCCACCGTCCATGCGTTGTTGGATTTTCTTTTTTTTAGTCACGGCTCTGCTGGGTTGTCGTTCTTCAGACCAACCCCCAGCCGACGCGCTTTTTGAATCCTTATCTTCGGAAAAAACCGGCATCACCTTCACCAATACGGTCGTCGACGACGCGGATTTTAACATTTTCAATTACCGAAATTTCTACAACGGCGGGGGCGTGGCCATCGGCGATGTCAACAACGACGGCTTGCCCGATCTGTTTCTGATTGCCAATATGGGCGACAACCGCCTGTATCTGAACCGGGGTGGTATGCGGTTTACGGATGTAACCACGCAGGCAGGTGTGGCTGGAAAACGCGCCTGGAGTACCGGAGCCACCTTTGCCGACGTGAACGGCGACGGACTACTCGACCTCTACGTCTGCAACGCCGGAATCCGGTCGGGCGACGACCGGGGCAATGAACTCTTCATCAACAACGGCATCGGAAAAGACGGCTCCGTCACCTTTACCGAACGGGCCAAAGAATACGGTCTGGACGATCACGGCTATTCGACCCACGCGGCTTTTTTCGACTACGACCGCGACGGCGACCTGGACATGTACCTGCTCAACAACAGCTTTCTGCCCGTCGGCAAACTCGGTTACGCCAACCTCCGCGCCGAACGCGATTCGCTCGGGGGACACAAGTTGTTTCGGAATAATCTGGCGGAGGGCTCGGGGCAGAGGGCAGAGGGCATGGGGAAGGGGGTTACGAACAAACCCTCTGCCCCGAGCCCTATGCCCTATGCCCCCTTCACCGACGTCAGCGAGCAGGCCGGGATTTACGGGAGTCTGATCGGTTTTGGGCTGGGCATTACCATCGGTGACGTGAACGACGACAACTGGCTCGACATCTACATCTCCAACGACTTTTACGAGCGGGATTACCTGTACCTGAACAACCACGACGGTACGTTTCGGGAAGCGGTCAAGGAGTCCATGCCGCACCTGAGTCTGTCTTCGATGGGTGCCGACGTGGCCGACATCAACAACGATGGCCGGTTGGATATTTTCGTGACCGACATGCTGCCGGGCAACGACGTTCGGTTGAAGAAAAACGGCGCGTTTGAAAACTACGACCTTCAGGAAATCAAGCTCTCGCGGGATTTCCATTACCAATACATGCAGAACATGCTGCATCTCAACCAGGGCAATGAGTTGACGGCCAGCGGGAAAACCGTCACGCCCCTGTTCAGCGATATCGCCCGGTTTTCGGGCGTTCAGGCGACGGACTGGAGTTGGGGGGCGCTGATTTTTGACATGGACAACGACGGTCGGAAAGATATTTTCGTCGCCAACGGCATCGCCAAAGAAGTGACCGATCAGGATTTTATTCACTTCCTGGCCGACCGCGAAAACATGGCCCAGATTGCCCGGCAGCGGGCCTTCAACTTCAAGGAGTTTCTGGACAAAGCACCCTCCGAACCGATTCCAAATTACGCGTTCCGCAACGACGGAAACCTCCAATTTTCCAATCAGGCAGCCGCTTGGGGCCTGGGCCAGCCTAGTTTTTCGAACGGTGCCGCTTACGGCGATCTCGACAACGACGGTGATCTGGACCTGGTCGTGAACAATGTCAATTCGCCGGTTTCGGTGTTCCAGAATGAATCCGTCGAGAAATACAAAACCCACTTTCTGCGCATCAAACTGGTGGGTGAAGGCCAAAACCGGAATGCCATCGGCACCCGCGTTTTTCTTTACCAAAAAGATCAAATGCAGGTCTTACAGCAAATGCCCAATCGGGGCTTTCAATCCTCCATTGACCTGAATTTACTGTTTGGCCTGGGTGCTAACCCGCAGATAGACTCGCTCACGGTGATCTGGCCCGACGACCGGATGCAAACGCTCCGCCAACCCAAAGCCGACCAGTTGCTAACGTTGAACCAACGCGATGCCAGCGGTTTATGGAAGCTGGCAAAAACCGCTTCCAAACCGTTATTTCTTGACATCACGAAAGTCTCCGGGTTGACTTACCGACACGAGGAAAGTCCGTTTGTCGATTACAACCGCGATCCGTTGCTGAAGCAGATGCTTTCGACCAGCGGCCCGGCTTTGGCAACCGGAGATGTGAACGGCGACGGGCTGGACGATGTATTTTTCGGAGGAGCATTCGGAAAACCGCATCGGCTGTTCATGCAGCAACCCGGTGGTCGGTTTGCGGACAAAACTCCGGCGGTTTTTCAACAGGATCAGACCTACGAAGCCGTCGATGCGGTTTTCTTCGATGCCGACGGCGATCAGGACCTCGATTTGTACGTGGTGTCGGGCAGCAACGAATTTGAACCGGATGCCGACGAATTGCTCGACCGGCTGTACCTGAACGACGGCAAAGGCGGTTTTGTCCGCGATGATCGTTTGCCCAACCTGAAAGCCAGCGGCTCCTGCGTCACGGCGGCCGACTTCGACCGCGACGGTGATCTGGATCTGTTCGTCGGGACGCGGCTGGTGCCGGGGCAGTACGGTTTTAATCCGGCCAGTTACCTGCTGACCAACGACGGCACCGGCAATTTCAAGAATTACACGAAGCGGTATTTGCCCGACGTTGACCAACTGGGCATGGTAACCGACGCGAGTTGGGCCGACCTAAACGGCGATGGTTACCCCGAACTGATCGTCGTGGGCGACTGGATGCCGGTGACGGTTTTTCAAAACCAACGCGGAAAATTGGTTAACCCGCAATCTGTCAAGCTTCCGAATTCGACAACTCCGGCGGCTGGCTGGTGGAATTGCCTGGAAGCCGGGGATCTGGACGGCGATGGCGATCTGGATCTGGTGGCCGGAAACCTCGGGCTCAACTCCCGCATCAAGGCGACGGCACAAATCCCGGCGGAACTCTATACCGCCGATTTCGACCAGAACGGCAACGTGGAGCAGATCATCAACTGCGCCGACGAAACCGGCACCTTATACCCGATGGTGTTGAAGCAGGATTTGCAAAAAGAAATGCCCAGCATTAAGAAGAAATACATCAAGTTTACGGACTATGCGGGCAAGAAACTGACCGAAATCCTGGACGAAAAACAGTTGCAGGGCGCGGTCGTGCAACGGGCCTACACGGGCGAATCGACGGTGTTTCTGAACGATGGCAAAGGACAACTGACGTACCAGCCTTTGCCCAAAGAAGCGCAGTTGTCGCCGGTCTGTGGCATTTCAATGGCTGATGTCAACAACGACCAGAAACCGGATTTGGTCCTGACCGGTAATTTTTACGATGTGCTGCCCGAAATTGGCCGCTACGACGCCAGTTACGGACTGGTTTTGCTGAACAAAGGCGGGGGCGTCTGGCAACCGCTAGACCCGATGGCATCCGGCTTTATCGTCCACGGGCAAGTTCGGCATTTGAAACGGCTCAAACAGGGGCAATTTGTCCTGGCGAAGAATAAAGATCAGGCACAGGTTTTTGAATTAAATCGTCCTGAACTCGGATTACGCAGATTAAAAGATTAACCGTCTTGAACCCGGATTACGCGGATTCAAAGATTAACTAGGATGGCTACCGCAATCCATCTTTGATATCCTCTTAATCCTTTAATCTGCGTAATCCGGGTTCAAGACGGTTCAGAAATTTACCATGAAACGAATCAGTCTTTTTTTTATAACGATACTAACGTGGGTTGCTGGCTGTAAATCGTCCGGCCGGTCGTCCGAAGACGCCCTTTTTCAGTCACTCGACTCGACGCAGACCGGCATCGGGTTTGTCAACCGGGTGCAGAGTACCGAGAAGTTCAACATCATCGACTACCTGTACTTTTACAACGGCGCGGGCGTTGCGGCCGGTGACATCAACAACGACGGGTTGACGGACCTGTATTTTGTCTCGAATCAGGGCAAAAACAAGCTGTACCTGAACAAAGGCGGGATGAAGTTTGAAGACATTACCGAAAAAGCCGGGGTCGAAGGTTTTTCGGACTGGCAAACCGGGGTCACGATGGCGGATGTCAACGCCGACGGCTGGCTGGATATTTACGTTTGTGCCGTGGGCAACTTCAAAGGGCTCGAAGGCTCCAACGAACTCTACATCAACAACCAGGACGGCACGTTTACCGAAAAAGCCGCCGACTACGGCCTGGACTTTACCGGTTTTTCGACCCAGGCGGCTTTCTTCGATTACGACCACGACGGCGATCTCGACTGTTACCTGCTCAACCACGCCGTCCATACGTCCCGCAGTTACGACCGCGTTTCGGCCCGCAACCTGCGTCAGAATGAGTCGGGGGATTACTTGTTTCGGAATAATCTGGCGGAGAGCATGGGGCAGAGGGCAGAGGGCAGAGGGCAGAGGGTAACTAAGAATTCCGCTACCCCGAATCCTCTACCCCATGCCCCGACCCCTCTGCCCTCTGCCCCAAGCCCCATGCCCCATGCCAAATTCACCAATGTCAGCGAGCAGGCCGGGATTTTCGGGGCGGCTATGGGCTACGGGCTGGGCCTTTCAGTGGCCGACCTGAACGGCGACGGTTGGGAAGATATTTACGTATCGAACGACTTCCACGAGGACGATTATTATTACTTCAACAACGGCAAGGGCGGTTTTACGGAAAGCGTCCGGAAAGCCTTTGCGCACGTCAGCCGGTTTTCGATGGGCAACGACGTAGCCGATGTGAACAACGATGGCTACCCGGACGTAATCACGCTCGACATGTATCCGGAAGACGAAACCGTGGAGAAAATGTCGCTGGGTGAAGATCCGCTGGACATTTATCTCTACAAACTCAGTTTCGGCTACATGAATCAGTACAGCCGCAACTGTCTACAAATCAGCTTATCGGGTAAAAAATTTATGGAGGTCGGCGCGATGGCGGGCGTGGCCGCCACCGACTGGAGCTGGGCACCACTGCTGGCCGATTACGACAACGACGGCATCAAGGATTTGTTTATTTCTAACGGCATCGTCCGGCGTCCCAACGACCTTGATTACGTCAAATACGCGTCCGACGATTCGCTGCGGTACGCCATCGAAACGTCCAAGGCACTGGACGAAAAAGCTATGTCGATGATGCCCGAAGGGAAAGTGCATAATTACCTCTTCAAAGGGTCGTCGGATTTAAAGTTTGCGGATCAATCGCTGGCCTGGGGTTTCGAAAAACCAACCTTTTCGAGCGGGGCGGTGTATGCCGACCTTGACAACGACGGCGACCTCGAACTGGTGACCAACGATATCAACGACCCGGCCGGGATTTACCAGAATCAGGCCAACACCTTGTACCCAAACCATCATTACCTGAAAATCAAGCTCCAGGGCGAGGGCGGCAATCCGTTCGGAGTTGGCGCGAAGGTGGTGTTGAAAACCAAAACCGGCCTGCAACTCCAGCAACTGATGCCGACGCGCGGTTTTCAGTCGGCCGTGGAACCGGTGTTGACCTTCGGGCTGGGCGAAACCGCGACCGTCGATTCGCTGATCGTGATCTGGCCGAACCAACGAATGGAGATTCAAACCGGTGTCAAAACCGACCAGATGCTGACGCTGAAGCAATCGGCAGCTCAACAGGATTTGGGCGATTTCCGGTTTACGGCCCCGGACCCTCAGCCATTGTTCGAAGACATAACGAATCAGACACCGATCGCCTACCAGCATCAGGAGAATACGTATTTTGATTTTGTGCGGGAGTCGCTGATGCCGTTCGAGGTTTCGATGGAAGGGCCGAAGCTGGCGGTCGGCGATGTCAATGGCGATGGCCTGGAGGATTTTTACGTCGGCGGAGCGAAATGGCAAGCTGGCAGTTTACAGATTCAGCAGCCCAATGGGCGGTTTTTGCCCAAACCGCAACCGGTTTTCCGGGTCGATTCGACCTACGAGGATGTGGATGCGGTTTTCTTCGATGCCGATGGCGACAGGGATCTGGATTTGTATGTGGTATCGGGGGGGAATGAGTTTTTTGAAAAAATGCCCGAACAGTTCGATCGGCTGTATCTGAACGATGGCAAAGGCAACTTCACCCGCTCGACCGGTTTGCCGCCGATGTACGACAACAAAAGTTGCGTCCGGCCGGTGGATTTCGACGGCGATGGTGACCTCGATTTGTTTGTCGGTGGGCGGGTGGTGGCTTTCGCTTACGGCACCCTTCCGAATTCGTACCTGCTGATCAACGACGGCAAAGGCCGGTTTTCGGACCAGACCGACCGGCTGGCCCCCGAACTTCGGAAAGCAGGTATGATTACCGATGCGCTCTGGCTCGATTACGATCAGGACAAAGACCTCGATCTGGTGCTGGCGGGCGACTGGATGCCGATCCGGGTTTTCGCCAAACAAAACGGCAGACTCCAGGCGGTTGAAAACATAACGGACGACAACGCGCCCCTGAGCGGTTTCTGGCAATGCCTGACAGCCGCCGACTTCGACCGCGACGGCGACCTCGATCTGGTGGCGGGCAATCTGGGGCTAAACACGAAATTCATTAAGCAAGCCAATCCACGCATGAAAATGTGGGTGAAGGATTTCGATAAAAACGGCAGCGTGGACCAAATCCTGGCCTACCAGCGCGACGGAAAGAAGTGGTATCCGGTCAATTTTAAAGATGAATTGGGGAAACAGATGCCGGGCATTATTAACAAGCGGTTTACGGATTATCAATCCTTTGCCGGAAAACCGATAGACGAATTATTCGAAGAGGAAGAGCTTGAGGGTGCCGACGAACGCACGATTGACCAGTTTGCTTCGGTATACCTGGAAAATCAGGGGAATGGGCGGTTTGTAGTTCTCGCCTTACCGATGCTGGCGCAGGTTTCCAAACTGTTTGCTTTGTGCACGGATGATGTTGACAACGACGGTTTTCCGGATGTGCTGGCGGGCGGAAATTTCTACGGAGCCAGCACCTACCAGGGCCGTTACGATGCTAATTATGGCCTTGTGCTGAAAAATAACGGCAAACAAGCGACTGTTGAAAACCGGTTTTCGGCTCTTTCTCCCTTTGCCAGTGGGTTTCTGCTCGACGGTCAGGTACGCGATATCAAGCCGATTCGGGTTGCTAATGTACCGGCCTGGTTAATAGCGCGTAACGACACGACATTTCAAGTATTTCGGAAAGCCGGATCACCGGCCGTTATCGTCGCGCAAAAACCGTAAATCCTGATGGAAATCATACGCTGTTTGCAGCAGATATGCTTATTTTAAGGTAAATTTGTAGTCCTCTTGTACGTTAGTTGACCGGAAATACGCATGAAGAATCCGATAACTTGGATCGTAGGGGTGGTTGGACTCTGGTTTTTTGCGAGTTGCCAGCCCAAAGCAACGCCCGAAGAATACAACGCCAAAGCCGCCGAACCCGAGTGTTACCATCAGTGTGTCAAGCAATTGACCGACGTGATCATCCACGACATTTTTTCTCCGCCAGTCGCCAGCCGGATTTACGGGTATGCTAACTTAGCGGGTTACGAAGCGATGGTGCCCGGTTATCCCGGCTACGAGTCGCTGGCCGGAAAGCTCCGGAAATTTACGGCCCCGCCCAAACCGCAACCGGGTCAGGAGTACTGTTTTCCGTTGGCCAGCGCCCGGGCTTTCCTAACCGTTAGCCGAAATCTGACGTTTTCGGCTGACATGTTTGATGCTTTTGAGAAGGATTTTTACGAACAATACAGCAAAATGGGTATTCCGGACGAGGTCATTGAGCGTTCGATGGCCTACGGCGAAGCGGTTGCCAAGCACATCATGGAGTTTGCCGGAAAGGATTCGTACAAGCAGACGCGCGGTTTCAAGCATACCGTGACGAACGCCGAAGGAACCTGGGTGCCGACGCCCCCGGCCTACATGGAAGCCGCCGAGCCGAAATGGATGCAGATTCGGTGCTGGGTGATGGATACCTGTTCGCAGTTTATGCCTCCCAAGGCCATTCCGTATAACATGACCAAGGGCAGTCCGTTTTACAAGCTGACCGAGGAAGTTTATCAGATCGGGAACAACAATACCGAAGAACAACGCAAAATTGCCTTTTTTTGGGACGACAATGCCTTTGTGATGAATGTTGCCGGGCACGTTTCGTACGCTTCCAAGAAAATGACGCCGGGTGGTCACTGGCTCGCGATTGCCGCCACAATTGCCCGCAAACAAAAAGCGGATTTCCCAAAAAGTGTACAGGCCTATACCTTAACGTCCTTTGCACTGGCCGACGGTTTTATCAGTTGCTGGGACGAAAAATACCGCAGCAACCGCATCCGACCCGAAACCGTCATCAACAAGTTCATCGATCCGAAGTGGACGCCCTACCTGCAAACCCCGCCTTTCCCGGAGTACACCAGCGGGCACAGCGTTATTTCGGCCGCTGCCGCCGAAGTCCTGACAAAGTTATACGGCGACAACATCGCTTTCACGGATTCGACCGAACATCCTTACGGTCATGGCGTCCGTTCGTTCAAATCATTTCGGGAAGCAGCTCTTGAAGCATCCTACAGCCGGTTATACGGCGGCATTCACTTCCGGGATGCACTCGAACTGGGAAACACGCAGGGGCGAAAAGTAGGTGAATATGTGGTGGAAAAACTCGCCGGACAGAAAGCCGCAGTGATTGCCTCCAAATGATGCTGACAATCCAGGATTTTCGGAAAACGTACGATGACCGGCCCGTCCTGACCATCCCGCAAGCGGTTTTTTCGCAAGGAATCCATTGGATTAAAGGCCGTAATGGGTCCGGCAAAACTACGTTTTTCCGATCAGTGGCCGGTTTGGTGCCCTTTGAAGGAAGTCTGGTGCTGGCCGACCACTACGACATTCGGAAGCACCCTCTCGATTACCGGCTGCGGGTCAATTACGGCGAAGCCGAACCCGTTTATCCCGCTTTTCTGACAGCCTGGGAATTGATTCGCTGGGTGGCCGCCACCAAACGTGCTCCTAAGCAACAGGTCGACGAATTAATCGATCTATTTGGGATTCGGGAGTTCGTTAAAACGCCGGTCGGCACGTATTCGAGCGGGATGCTCAAGAAAACCTCGCTGGTCCTGGCGTTTCTGGGCGAGCCAACCCTGATTTTGCTCGACGAACCACTGATTACGCTCGATCAGGTTACAACCAACGTAGTCATCGAACACATCCGTAAAAACCGCCATCAGGGAGTGAGTTTTCTGCTGTCAACCCACCAGGATATTGATCCGACGGAGCTTCCGGTGGATTCGACCTGTATTATTCAAAACCAAACCCTGGCCCCGCTGACACAACCGGTATGATGGATGGCCTGTGGACCCTACCGGAGAAGGTAATTGTTCGACAGTTTTACCTGCAAAATACGGGCTTATTTATGGTTGGATTGATGGTCGGTTTTGGCTTTCTGAGTTCGAACGAGCACATTGCTCTCGCCACGTACGCGCTGCACGACTGGTTTTTTCTGAGTGGTTACTTTGCGCTCTGGCTTCTTTATACGGTTTACGTGCTTCGCTTCAGTATACAAGTGTTGCAGACCACCGATCTATTGCAGCTCTTCCGGCTTCTTCCAACCACCCAACGGCTTTTTCTCCTATATCTGCTTTACCTGCAATTGTTGCTGCCGGTGATTGCCTATGCCGGTTTTGTAGGCTGGGTCGGTAGCCAGCGTGGTACAACAACCGCCAACACCGTAGTCGCTTTGGTGGTTTTACTGCTGACAGTCATCCCACTGCCGTTTGCCGAACGAGCCTTGCATCGGCCAAATCCCGAGCCGTTTACTAGTGGTCTGGGTGCCTGGATACGGCAGCGATTAACCACACCCTATGTTTTTTTCTACATCCGCTACCTTTTCCGCGAACAAGCCGCCACCTTGTTTCTGACCAAAACCGGCTCCTGTCTGGTTACGATTGGCCTGCTGGCTATTTATCCTACCGACGACTACGACATTCGGTTGCTTTCGCTGGGAGCCCTGCTGTCGGGGGTTTTTCACGCCGGGCTTGTGTATGAATTGTACCACTTCGAAGCCACACAACTGTTTTTGTTGCGGAATCTACCCGTAGCATTGTCCAAACGATGGGTAACTTATATTGGCATCAGTGGTCTGTTGCTGAGTCCGGAAGTTATTTTGCTTCTTTTCCGGCATCCGAATGATGTATCAACCTGGGAAGCGTTGGGCGTTGGAGCTTTCGCACTTAGCTTACTGCTGCTGCAATACACGTTACTACTGTTTCGCCATCAGGACCGGGATCGTTTTATGGCCCGGCTGTTTTGGCCCACCATCGTCTATTTCTTCCTGATTATGTACCAGCTTCCGATTTGGGCACTAGCTTTTATGAGCTGTATCGCGGCAACGACCTTATTTATGCGGTATTTTTACCGCTCCTCCTGGTAACTTAGTCAGTAGTTTTAATCAGACCTAACTTATACGGACTAAACGGGGCGACAATGGCGAACCGCGTCCGGTGGTCCGTAAGCACGGTTTTACCAGTATGTGGCTGGAATGCCGGACGGATGAATTTCTATGGTTACGTCCGGCGATTGAACCGCCATTTTATTCAAAGCCGTGTAGATAACCCGTACCGCTTCTTCGATCCGCTGCCAGCCTTCTTCCGTCGTTAAGTTAATCCCGACAGCGGTCCGGCCATTTCTTGACAGCAGCGTCAGGTACGACATTGCTCCCGTCATAATGGCTGAGATGGCCTGAAAATCAGCACCTTTTATGTAGGAAAGCTGGTCTACGATCCGGGTTAGTTCGGCGTCATAAGCTTTACTGGCTTCGCCGGCCATTGGGCTATCTTCGGTCACAGTTGCTTTCAGAACCTGATAGGCCGCCGGAAATTGCCGGAAAAACCGGTACGTATGGACAAGTTGTTTATACCAAAGTTTGGATAAATCATTTTCGTGAACGGGCCGCAATTGCTCAAGTGTAGATGGGCTTAATAACGGAAACAATCGTCCCATTCTGATGTAGTGCGTCAACAAGCCATCCAGTCCACCAAAGTAGCGGTAGATGAGCACCTTACTAACGCCCGCTTTTTCGGAAATCCGGTTGATGCCGATGCCATCAATGCCTTTTTCCGCAATAACTTCTTCCAGCGCATCGACTATTCGTTGCGAAGTTTGTACTCGATTGCGTTTTAATTTTTCCATTGGTAGGGAGAGATTAGTTGCTTTCAGTCACTAATCAGACGCAAGGCATTGGCAAAAGTCACATAGACGTTACAAAAATCTTCTGCCAATTCTTTAAATTGTTCGATCAGGTCTGTTGGCGACTTTTGACCAGCGCTACAATACCCAGGATCACCAGCGCGCCCAGAAAAGACGTCAGAATGCGGGCAGGCAGCTCAGAAAGCCCGAAAATTTGCTGCAAATCGTTTCCCAACAGCCAGTTGCCGACAAATCCACCAGCAATACCGAGCAGAATTTGTATCCAGATGGAAAATGAAAACCGTTTAAAAACCAGGTCGGCCAGCCAGCCCGCGACGGCCCCGACAAAAATTGAAACGAGGATTCCCATGTGTAAGCGATGGATCAAACAGCGATAGAATGATGCGGTCGTGGTACGATCACGTTATCATGACGCAGAAGTATCCGGAAAGTCACATGGGAAGGAGATTTTTCGCTGGTCCAGAGACAAAAGAGCCCGACCTGCTGGCCGGGCTCTTTTATAAAATCAGTAATTAATCGGTTGTTATGCGTTTGTCGAAGTCAGCTTCGCACCGAGGTATTCACGGTTCAACCGGGCAATATGGTCGAGGGAAATCGACTTCGGACATTCGACCGAACACGCTCCCGTGAACGAACAGGCTCCGAACCCTTCGGCATCCATCTGCGCTACCATACGCTCGGCGCGCAGCTTCTGCTCAGCTTTGCCTTGTGGCAAGACCGCCAGGTGCGAAACCTTAGCCGCCACAAACAGCATGGCTGAAGCATTTTTGCAGGCCGCTACACAAGCCCCACAACCAATGCACTGAGCGGCATCCATCGCTTCGTCGGCCACTTCGCGTGGCACCAGAATCTCGTTGGCGTCCGGCGCCGAACCGGTATTAACGGAAACGTACCCCCCGGCCTGAACGATCCGGTCAAAAGCGCCCCGGTCGACGACCAGGTCTTTGATGACCGGAAAAGCACGCGCCCGCCAGGGTTCCACCACAATAGTATCGCCATCGTTGAATTTCCGCATGTGCAACTGGCAGGTAGTCGTTCCGGTTTCCGGACCGTGCGGCCGACCGTTGATGTACATCGAGCACATCCCGCAGATACCCTCCCGACAGTCGTGGTCGAAGGCTACCGGTTCCTCACCTTTATGAATCAGTTCGTCGTTCAACACGTCGAACATTTCCAGAAACGACATATCCGGCGAAACATCGGATACCTGATACTCCACCATTTTACCTGGTGTATCACTATTTTTTTGTCTCCAGACTTTTACTTTAACGTTCATTTTGTCAGACGTCTGAGCGTTCAAAGTTTAAGAAGCACCTTGAACGGTAAACCTTAAACCTTATTTATAACTCCGCTGGGTCAGTTTGACGTTCTCAAACACCAGTTGCTCCTTGTGCAGCTTTTCGGGCTGATTTGGTCCCCGGTATTCCCAGGCGGCCACGTAGGTGTAATTGGTATCGTCGCGCCGGGCTTCGCCATCCTCCGTCGAGTATTCTTCCCGGAAGTGACCTCCGCAGGATTCGTTCCGGTTCAGAGCGTCTTCCACCATCAGCGCGCCGAGTTCGATGAAGTCGGCCACGCGCGACGCCTGTTCGAGCGCCGGGTTCAGTTCCTGATCCGTACCAGTCACCCGCAAGTTGGTCCAGAATTCCTGGCGCAAATCCTCAATCAGTTTCCGGGCTTTCAGCAGCCCCTGCTCGTTCCGGGCCATGCCGCAATATTCCCACATGATGTGGCCCAGTTGCCGGTGGAGTTCCTCGGCGGTTTTTTCGCCTTTAATCGACAGCATCCGGTTGATCGAGTCCTTCACTTCGCTCTCGGCCTGTTTGAACGCCGGGTGGTCGGTCGGAATTTTGTCGGCCGAACCAATCGTTGCCAGATAATCGCCCAGCGTGTACGGAATCACGAAGTAGCCGTCGGCCAGCCCCTGCATGAGCGCCGAAGCCCCCAGCCGGTTGGCACCGTGATCGGAGAAGTTGGCCTCACCGAGTGCGTACAGCCCCGGAATGTTGGTCATCAGGTTATAATCCACCCACAAACCGCCCATCGTGTAGTGAACGGCCGGGTAAATTTTCATCGGCGTTTCGTACGGATCGTCGTCCACGATTTTCTCGTACATCTCGAAGAGGTTGCCGTATTTGGCCTCGATCACCTTCTTCCCGTCGCGTTTGATCGCGTCGGCAAAATCCAGGTAAACCGCCAGCCCGGTCGGCGCTACCCCCCGGCCTTCGTCGCACACCATCTTAGCGTTGCGCGAAGCCACGTCGCGGGGAACCAGGTTCCCGAACGACGGATACCGGCGCTCCAGGAAGTAGTCGCGGTCTTCGTCTTTGATATCCTTGGCTTTGATTTCGCCCTTCCGGACGCGCTCGGCCAGTTCTTTCGTTTTCGGTACCCAGACCCGGCCGTCGTTCCGCAGCGACTCCGACATCAGCGTCAGTTTCGACTGGTAGTTTCCTTTGACGGGAATGCAGGTCGGGTGAATCTGGGTGAAGCAAGGGTTGCCAAACAAGGCGCCTTTTTTGTGCGCCCGCCAGGCCGCCGTGGCATTCGACCCCATTGCATTGGTCGACAGGTAGAACACGTTGCCATACCCACCCGTGCAAAGCAACACCGCATGGGCCGAATGGGATTCAATTTTACCCGTAACCAGGTTGCGGGTGATGATGCCGCGCGCTTTGCCGCCTTCAACCACCAGGTCAAGCATTTCAGTGCGCGGGTAAAGCTTCACTTTCCCGTTGGCCACCTGACGGCTCAGGGCGCTGTAAGCACCGAGCAGCAATTGTTGTCCGGTTTGGCCCCGGGCGTAGAACGTCCGCGACACCTGCGCACCCCCGAACGAGCGGTTGGCCAGCGCCCCGCCGTATTCGCGGGCAAAGGGTACTCCTTGTGCCACGCACTGGTCGATGATGTTGACACTCACTTCGGCCAGCCGGTAGACGTTGCCTTCGCGGGCACGGTAGTCGCCCCCTTTGATGGTGTCGTAAAACAGCCGGAACACGCTGTCGCCATCGTTCTGGTAGTTTTTAGCGGCATTAATCCCGCCCTGGGCCGCAATACTGTGCGCCCGGCGCGGGCTGTCCTGGAAGCAGAACGCCTTGACGTTGTACCCCAGTTCGGCCAGGGAGGCAGCCGCCGAGGCCCCTGCCAGACCGGTTCCAACCACGATGACCTCATATTTCCGTTTGTTGGCCGGGTTGACCAACTTCAGACTAAATTTATGTTTTGCCCACTTTTCGGCCAGCGGGCCTTCCGGAATTTTCGAATCGAGTTTGATTCCGGTTTCCTGTTCTTCTACTACGTCGATCATAGACAGATACGGTTCAATTCTTGTTCAATAAAACCCTGTTCTGATTAAAAAAGGATGTGGTGTACTTTCAGGTACATATAAACCGGCATGGCAGCAAACAACGCGGGGATGACAATGCCGAAGACGTAGGTCCCAACCCATTCGATCAGCGGAGAATATTTCTTGTGGCGCAGACCCAATGTCTGAAAACCGCTCTGAAAACCGTGTACGAGGTGAAACGACAACGCTGCCATCGACAACACATACAGAATGACATACCAAGCGTGGGAGAAGGCAAACTCGACCACCGAGTACAAATCCTTGATGGGTTCGCCGTCGTAGGTTACTTCCGGAATCGTCCCGGCCGTAATGGTTTCGCCACTCAATGCTACGGGTCCAAAGTGCATGGTGTACCAGAAGGTCCGCATGTGAATAACAATAAAAATGAGCAGGATAGTGCCCAAAATACCCATGTTTCGCGAGGTCCAGTGGCTGTTGGCCTCCGGACGAGCATAGGCATATTTGACGGGCCGCGATGCCTGGTTATGCCGCGTCAGCACCAGCGCCATAATGGCGTGAACGATGATGGAGGTGTAAAGCAGGTAAGAGATCGTTTTGATCAGCGGATTGTGCGTCATGAAGTAGCTGTACTCATTGAACGCCTGGCCTTCATCGCCCTTGAACAATTGGAGGTTCCCGATTAAATGGACCACCAGGAACGTGCACAAAAACAGCCCCGTCAGCGACATGACAACCTTGCGACCGAGGGTGCTGGAAAGTGTTGTGGTTACCCAAGACATATCGTGTAATCAGAAATTTTTGTTTAATGAAACCGGCTTGAAAATTAACCGATTTGCAAACGTCAAAACTACAGTACAAAGCAATTCGAACCAAAAAAACCCCGTTTTTTTACACTTATTTGGAATCAATAAAAGGTGTGTAATCAAACCGCTCGGGTAACTCGTTGTGACCAATTTTTGTTCGGTCCGAAGCTGGTTATAATAGGATTTTTTTAAGCACTTCTCACCACCTGCTCATTCAGGACAGCGGCTCACTCGCATACCCGGATTTTCCACAATTGCCCCTCAATCAAAAACCGATTTTTGGATTCCTTCCCGGAAGCCCGTTATTTTGTCAGAACAGTCTGAACCCGGATTACGCGGATTAAAGGATGAACAGGATATAAAAGATGATAAAGATTGCGGTAGCAATCCTAGTTCATCCTTTAATCCGCGTAATCCGGGTTCAAGACAGCAATTTTACCGATCATGAGCAAAGCATATATCTTCCCGGGACAGGGTGCCCAGTTTAGCGGCATGGGGTTGGATTTGTACCAGCAATCCGACAAGGCCAAATACCTGTTCGAGCAGGCCAACCACATTCTCGGCTTCGAGATCACGAAAGTGATGTTTGAAGGCACCGACGAGGAGTTGAAACAGACGAACGTGACGCAACCTGCCATTTTCCTGCATTCGGTCGTGCTGGCGCAAACCGTCGGGGATTTTGCCCCCGATCGGTTCGACGTTTCGATGGTGGCCGGTCACTCGCTGGGTGAATTTTCGGCCCTGGTAGCCGCCGGTGCATTATCGTTCGAGGATGGGCTGCGGCTGGTGGCCCAACGGGCCAGCGCCATGCAACGGGCCTGCGAACTGACTCCCTCGACGATGGCGGCCGTGCTGGGGTTGCCCGACGAAACCATCGAACGGGTTTGCCTGGCAATTGCCGCCAGCACGAATTACCAGGAAGTCGTCATTCCGGCCAACTATAACTGCCCGGGTCAGGTGGTCATTTCGGGTTCGCTCGAAGGCGTTCGGCTGGCGGGTGAAAAGCTGAAAGAAGCCGGTGCCAAACGGGTGTTGCCGTTGCAGGTCGGCGGTGCGTTTCACTCGCCCCTGATGGAACCGGCACGGGAAGAACTGGCCAAAGCCATTGAAACAACGCCGTTCAGTCAGCCGCGTTGCCCGATTTACCAGAACGTCAACGCCAAACCGGCCACGGACGTCAATACGATCAAAACGAACCTGATCGCCCAACTTACCGCGCCGGTTCGCTGGACGCAGTCAGTGGAAGCGATGGGTGCCGACGGCGCGACGGTTTTTGTGGAATGTGGCCCCGGCAAGGTTCTTCAGGGATTAGTCAAAAAAATTCTCCCCACCGCCGAAACGGAGGGAGTTAAGAATTAAGAGTTAAGAGTTGGCTGACGCATCTCATTGAGGCAGAGCCAACTCTTAACTCTTAATTCTTAACTCTTAACTTTTTTCCTTGTTTGTTTGCTTTTTTGAGCGCAAAACCGCTATCTTTGCACTCGCAATTGCCGGATCGTCTAAGGGTAGGACGACAGATTTTGGTTCTGTTTGTGAGGGTTCGAATCCTTCTCCGGCAACTGACAACACTTGTAGGCTACTGATTCTCAACGAGTTAGTAGCCTATTTTTTTATACGTTGACGAAATGGTTGGCTATTTCAGATTGTCTCATCCGCTGCTTTTTTAAATATCTTTAGATATTCTATCTGCTTCCGTTTTAATCGTAACCAGCATGGCAAAATGGCAGAGACTGAGCCTGAATACTTACCCGGCTCTGGCAGTCGATCAGGGTGCGCAGGCGGACTAGCTCAGCTTTTCAAACTTTTTTAAATAATTGTTATCTAGCTCCAATCGGTTGATTTTGGCATATAGCGGCTCGGGATCGATCAACTCGGGTGCTTCAACCGACTTAGAGAAGACTGCTGGAGCCCGTTCTACAAACTCTTATTTTCACTTGCCGATCATGGTCGGATGGACCTCAAACCTCTTGGCCAGTTCGACTAGCGTTTGCTTTTCTTTAAGGGCTTTCAGTGCCACCTTGGATTTGAAGTTGGGAGAATACTGTTTACGTTTTGTGCTCATTTCACCACTAGTCTACAGCTTGTTTTTCAACTTAATTAGTGGTCCTAACTTTGAAGAGTATTACACTTTGTGCATTTACTAAAAGAACCCCTTACCGAAGGCGTCTTTCTGGCTATAAGTAAATTCTAATATTTGCTTAAGTAGCCCCTAAGCAATCCGGGCGACTTTTCGGACATCCACAAAGCCCCTCTAGCCGGAATCATCACGAGGTCCATGGTAGCCGATATAGCTTTATTTTCTCACCTAAATCCATCAATAATTATGACTATTGCGATCCGACCTTTAACGTTTACTGATTACGATCTGCATAAAATAGCCATGATCGAATCATACAGCACCATCGGCAGTCCCTATTGGCGTAAAGAACGGTTCCTTCAACTGCTTCAGTCATTTCCGGAGGTTCCATCTTACCGTACTATTTGAAAGGTGACCAGTAATCTAGGGAGTTTGCAACCTTACTTATCTGGGAAGCACAGTCCGAAGATTCAGTCCAGTCAATCCGTTTACCTAAACCAGCTTACAACCAATGAAGAAGTCAATCATTCATAAAATTCTTGTTCCTGTCGATTACAGCGAGGCTTCGACCAACGCCCTCAGTCTGGCTATAGCCATGTGCCAGCGGCATGAGGCCCAACTCAGGTTGCTGCACGTTATCAACCCTCACCGCTACTCCTTCAATTCAGTCGCCCTTGGTGCAAATTTGTGGGCCTCCGTTTCGCTGGAAGAAGCCGTTGAAGCCGACAATCGGCAGCTGCACCAATGGGCCGAAGACAGGCTACGCGATCAATCCATCCGCTATTCGGTAGAATGCCGGGCTGGTGCAGCCATTGACCGCCTTGCCGAAGCCGCCGAAGAGTTCAGCGCTGACCTGATTGTGATGGACGCCCAAACGACGTCCGGGCTTCTTCAATACGTATTTGGTTCAACTGCGTACCACGCTATCAAAGAAGCTCCGTGTCTGGTACTAACCGTACCCGAAAAAGCCCAGATCAACGCTTTTCGCGAAATTCTGTTTCCAGTACGCCCTGTTCCCGGTGCGATGACCAAATATGATTTAGCCCGTACAATTGCTCAGCGAAACCGGGCTCATTTAACGGTACTGGGACTATTTAGTCAGGAAGACTCTGAAGAAATCAAATTGATTGGAACGACCGTCTTATCACTCAATAAGCAACTCGTGAGTGACACCATCGACGCCGAGGTGTTGCTTTGGCAAACAGACTCGGCGGTTAAAGCCGTGTTGAAACAGGCAGAAGAGCGTGACGCAGACCTAATTATTGTCACCGCCGACAACGCAACCAGCGATCATCGGCTGTTCAGTGGCCCTTTTTATAAGCAGTTAGTCAACCGATCACCGATACCTGTATTATCGATTAAGCCTCGGGAGACGATGCCGAAAGCCAATGCTCAGAACAAACCGCTCACCATGCTACCTACGTTCAGGCCGTTTTTACCTGCTCTTCCTGGATGATTGATCTAACCGTTGCCTTTATGAACTCCATTCATGAATTACTGAATTTTAAATTAATTAAACTTAAAACGTACAGGTCATATGCACTCCTAGCCGGTCTGTCGCTTATCGCCATGGCCTTAGCAGCCGGGTATGCTTACGGTTATGTATTTAGTTCCCTGGTTGTTCAGGACAGTCCAGAAGTTACTCTTGACCATATCCAGTCGTCAATGGGTGTTTTTGTTGGCGGCCTTATCGGTTGGATTACCATTTTTTTCCTCGACATCCTAACTGCCTGGGGGTTATACTGGTTTCTCAGAGAAGTCAATCCGGGTGTTGCGCTCGCCACCGCCGTGGTTAGGATTGTTTATGCTTTCATTTTAGGAGCGGCCATCTTACACCTCTTTACGGTGGTGGGCCTGGCGAAAAGCACCGCGCCGTCCACTCAGCTGATGAATGAATTGAAGGCGTTTGAATCCATATGGTCGAAAGGGTTAATTCTCTTTGGAGTCCATTTGTTCGGATTAGGCGTCCTGACCATACAGGCGAAATCTATTCCCAATATTATTGGCGGTTTACTCCTCTTTGCTGGCCTGTGCTATTCCGGAATTCATCTGGCCAGGGAAGTGGCACCGACGTACCAGGATCAAATCGTGAAGATTGAAATGGTACTTAGCCTGCCTATGGCCCTGGCCGAGCTTGGGTTTGCTTTGTGGCTGATCCTGAAAGGGGGAAAAACGGATGTAGTAACCCCAGAACACCGCTAGTATGAAAATATTGAAAAGGATTGTCCTGGTTAGTGGCGTTTTTATCCTGATCGTGATTTTGGTTGTGACAGGGGTTATCCTCATTGACCGAAGCCAAACGGCCTACCTGGATGTTGACTACTACCCGTTGGCAGCGTGCTACGACAGGGCTTGAGATTCGTAGGGAATCATCCACCGGGTGTACTGGTGGAAATGGCTCGCAAAAAGCCCAAAAACGGCGCACTGACATTTAGTCAACTCTTGTATAATCAGATGCTAAGTCCGTTGCGAGTGGTGATCGAACACACCAACAGTGGCATCAAACGCTTACGAATCATCAAAGATACGTTACGTGTACCTAGCGGTTGGTTTCGTGACACGGTGATGGTCGTGACCTGCGGGTTGCCAGTCATCATCGGGCCTACCTCGCGCCTGAGCGCGACAATCAACAAAATCTAGTCGCATAATCTTTAATATAGTACGAACCTGGCAGTGGTATTCAAACTGTCGTTATATTTGACAGAACATAACGACCCTTTTACGCTGTCTCATTTGGATGAACTCTACAAGCCATACTCCATTTTTCGGATATTTGACGACCCTCCTATTTTTTACCTCTGTTTGCTTTGCCCAATATCCTGACTCCATACGACAGAACCAAGTCTTCTTGTTGGGTGAAGTGTCGGTTATGGGACGCCGATCAATCGACTCCCTGCAGACAGCGAATAAGGATGGGATGGAAGCCTTCAATCGACTGGATGTCAGTCGGGCGTTAAACCTGCTGCCAGGTGTTACGCTTTCCAGCGTGGGCGCACGCAACGAAACAATGGTCTATGTGCGCGGCTTTGATCTGCGACAGGTACCCGTCTTCATCGATGGGATTCCGGTCTATGTACCCTATGACGGCTACGTGGACCTGGGCCGGTTTACTACCTTCGATCTGGCTGAAGTTAATGTAGCTAAGGGCTTTTCATCGGTGATCCATGGACCCAATACCATGGGCGGAGCTATCAATCTGGTCTCTCGCCGACCCGGGCAACGCCTGGAATTTGAAGGCCGGGCGGGTTTGATGAGCGGACCGGGGCACCGACTCAACCTGAACCTCGGCAGCAACCTGGGGAAATTCTACCTCCAGGCTTCAGCTTCGCAGCTCAGACAGGAGACGTTTCCCTTGTCGAAACAGTTTGAAGCCCGTCCACAGGAAGATGGCGGTGACCGGGAAAATGCCTATCGCAACGACCGGAAATACAGCCTGAAAGTAGGGTTCACACCGAATGCCACCGACGAATATACGATTAGCTACGTTAATCAACGGGGTACCAAAGGCACACCGCCTTACGCCGGAACTGATCCCCGACAGAATCCTCGCTTTTGGAAGTGGCCCTACTGGAACAAGGAAAGCTGGTATTTTATTTCCCGTACGGCGCTATCAGTTGGCAGCTACGTAAAAGTTCGGCTGTTCTACGACCGCTTTAAAAACCTGCTGAGCACCTTTGATAATAACACCTACTCAACCCAGACACGCGGCTCCTCCTTCAACAGCTACTACAATGACGACACCCAGGGAGGATCGGTTGAATACGGGAACCGGTTAGCTAACAGGCACGACCTGAAAGCCTCCTTTCATTACAAACACGATCAGCACCGTGAAAACAACCTCGGTGAGCCGGTGCGAACGTTCACTGATCAGACATTGTCGGTGGCGGTGGAAGAGGTGTACCGGCTGACAAACCGGTTGTCACTGGTACCGGGTGTCAGCTATAATTCCCGCCGGAGCTTGCGGGCTGAAAATTACGAAAGTACAACCAAACAAATTACGCCCTTTGCGGGAAACAACAGTTCTGCATTCAATGCACAGGCCGGGCTATTTTTTCGGCCTTCTGCCGGGCGGCAGTTGAGCCTGAGTGTCGCGCGAAAAACCCGATTCGCAACCATCAAAGACCGATATTCGTACCGCATGGGTGCCGCCATTCCGAATCCCGACCTAAAAGCTGAATCAGCCCTCCACCTTGAGACCACGTACAACGATCTGATAAAGCTCGGCGCCTTAGGTCAAAATCTGACCGTGCAGAGTAGCCTGTTTTATAGCCGCTTGACCGACGCCATTCAGCAGGTCAACAATGTACAACCGAACGTGTACCAGTTTCAGAATACGGGTCGAGCCGAGTTCTACGGGGGTGATGTGTCCGTAAAAGTGCCGATTGGGAAAGCCCTTCAGACGGGGGCACAGTATTCGTACATCCATCGCCATAACCTGAACAATCCGGAAGTGAAATTCATCGATGTGCCTGATCACAAAATTCTTGTCTTTGCGCAGGCTCAATTGCTGCGCCGGGCAACGCTGATCGGGAACGTAGAATACAATTCACGCCGGTATAGCACCAGCTACGGCACCCAGGTGGGCGGATTTATGGTAGCCTATGCTAAGGCGTCAGTCCGGGTGTGGCGTTACGTGAGCCTGGAAGGCGGGGTGAATAATCTGTTGGATCGCAACTACGCCCTGGTTGAAGGGTTCCCCGAGCCGGGTCGCAACTACTTTATCAACCTTTTAATAACCAACCTGTGATGAACCCAATCCAAGCCCATTTCCGTATCTCTATTTATGTAGGGCCATTGTTTTTGAGTCTACTCCTTACCTTGCTGGCTGGGAAAGGCTACGGGCAACTGACGATTTCCGGGGAAGTTACCAAGCCGCTGGTCATTCAGTCCGCAGAACTGAAAGCGATGCCGCACACAGAGGTAACGGGTCAGGACCGCGACGGTAAAGAACACCGTTATTCGGGCGTACCGCTGGCCCACTTGCTTAAGCAGGCTGGGGTTACACTGGGCGGAGAGTTAAGGGGCGAAAATCTGATGAAATACGTAGTCGTGAAAGCCGCCGACGGTTACGAAGCTCTGTATGCCCTGCCTGAACTGGACCCTGAGTTTACTACGCGAACCATTGTGCTGGCTGACAGTGTTGACGGAACGCCGTTACCTGCGGGTGTGGGACCGTACCGGATCGTGGTTCCCGGGGAGAAGAAACCGGCCCGCTGGGTCCGGGAAGTAAAAAGCGTTGAAGTCCGATTTGCCAAATAAAAAGATGTTCCGCCTGGGGTTTTCTGTACTGTTACTCGTAACCGGGTTGATAGCCTGGAAAACCGCCGATAATCCGGTGCCGACTGGTCCGTATTCCCTGCAATACCCGGTTTCGTTCGGCGGGCGGTTCAGCATTCCGGCTGATAACCCGATGACACAGGAGGGGGTCTATCTAGGCCGGCTTTTGTTTTACGAACCACGTCTATCCAAAACCGGAACGGTTTCCTGCGCAAGTTGCCACCAGCAGGCGCGGGCCTTCACCGACGGGCTGGCGGTCAGCGTAGGCGTGAGCGGCAACCCGACCCGTCGAAATTCTATGTCTTTAGTCAATCTCCTGTGGGTGCGACAGTTCTTTTGGGATGGCCGCTCGACGGGTCTGGAAGAACAGGCGCTGATTCCACTGACTCATGCCGATGAAATGGGTCGAAAACCGGGTGAAGCCGCTCTCGCATTAAGGAAAATTGCTCCATATCCTGCCTTATTCCGGCATGTGTTTGGTTCGGATACCATTACTGACCAACGGATTGCCAAGGCCATTGCCCAGTTTGAGCGGACGTTAATTTCTTCCGACTCACCGTATGACCGGTACTTGCGGGGGCAATATACCCCAACGGCTTCAGAAAAGCGGGGCCTGGACTTGTTTACTACGGCCCCCAATGCTACTAAAGACATTCGCGGGGGCAACTGCGCCCATTGCCACGGTGGTCCAAAGCTGATGCAGGAGTTATTTCACAACAACGGTCTGGACGCCATCCCTGCTGATTCAGGGCGGCAGACTGTGACAGGCCTTGCTCTCGACCTGGGGCGGTTTCGGGTGCCGACACTGCGCAACATTGCCCTAACGGCTCCCTACATGCACGACGGCCGGTTTGCCACCTTGTCAGCGGTAATCGACCATTACAGCGATCATGTGCAGCATAGTCCTAATCTAGGGGCCGAATTGGCTCCGGCTCAGGCGGGAGGTTTGCGACTGACCAATCAAGAAAAGAAGGATCTGCTGGCTTTTCTGCATTTGCTGACCGACAGTACGTTTATCCACAACCCCTTATTTGCAGATCCTCATAAACAGTGAGGTGCTCCCGAAAAGCGTACCGGTCAAAGATTGAGGATTAGTCAAAGGAATGACGCCTTTCTTGTACCTTTGATCGGGTTAAACAGAAGAATAACATTCGGTTTACCAATTCAGCCTGGGCATTCCAACTTTTGACTTATTTTCGACTGGCACCTATTACCTTTCTACTGGGCTATCGAGCTACTTATCATCCAACATGCCCGGCAACTGACTCCACTTTGGTCCACTGACGACGAACCGTCAGCAAGCTTTTGAGTTGCTTTCGCCCGGTCGTTCCGTTCCCGGCTACCCCCGCGTTTCCACCAGGTATTGACCCGCGTCCGCCAGGTATCGATTCCGGCTGGCCGAATACTTTGTAAATCGCTTTCTTTGCTTCGCAAAACCGACTCGTCACACCACAAACCGCCCGGCGTTTATGAAACGATTTTTACCGATGTACCGATTAAACCGTTGTCTCCTGCTGGCAGGCCTGCTACTGGCCAGCCTGACGGTTTACAGCCAGAAAATCTATTACGTCACCCCGACGGGGGGCGGCTCCCAAGATGGTTCGTCCTGGGAAAACGCCTTTAAAGAAACCCAGTTACGGATTGCCCTGGAAACCGCCCTCGAGTATTCGCAAACGAATGGCAACCAGGAAGTACAGGTGTGGGTAGCCGCCGGTGTTTACAAACCCGCTTATGGCGCAGCCGACCGCACCCTGAGTTTTTCTCTCCTGAATAACGTGGCCCTCTACGGCGGTTTTTCGGGTACCGAAACCCTGTTGAGCGACCGCCCTCCGATCAATCTGAGTACGCCCTCCAGCACCACGCTCAGCGGAGACATCGGCGGTCCGGGCAACGATGACAATTCGTACCACATCATTGATAATGCGTCCATGCAGGTGGATAACAGCGCCATTCTGGACGGTTTTGTGATCACGGGCGGGAATGCCAACGACATCAGCGACGAGACCGACCGGACCGGGGGCGCGATCGTCCTCCAAAATAGCAGCCCCACGATTCGCAACTGCTTCTTCACCGGTAACGCGGCCACGTCCGGCGGGGCCATACGGAGTCTGGCGAATTCGGGCGGGGTTTGCAGTCCCGTGCTGACCAACTGCGTTTTTACCGGCAATTCAGCCAGTTCGGGCGGGGCGCTTTACAATTACGTCGACTTTTCCGGCCAGTGTAAACCGGTGATTACCAACTGCCTCTTTAGCCAGAACACGAGTACGAACGGGGGTGCGATGTTCAATGGCATTACGGGCGGAGGGACGTGCAGTCCGGTGATTACGCGGTCGAGTTTTACCAATAATTCATCATCAGGCAACAGTGGCGTGATCGCCAACGACGGCGGCAGTCCGGTCGTTACCAACTGTAGCTTCGTGGGCAACTCGGCCTTTCGGGGCGGCATCTCAGTTAATTATTCCGTGCAATTGTTCACAAATTGCACATTTGTGGGCAACACGGCCACCGATGGCGCGGGCCTGTCGCACCAGACCGGGGGCTCCACGACGTTTAAAAACTGCATTATCTGGAACAACGACGGGAACGATACCTTTTTCAATTCCAACGGTTCCAAAATTTACGCCTACTACAGCCTGTTCGATACGCAGGCAACCGGCTACGAAGGAGCCAACAACCTGACCACTCCCACCTCCCCATTCGTGAGTGATTCGGACCTGCAACTGAAAACCTGCACCCCCGCCATCGACGCGGGCGACCCCGCCAGCACCGACCAGACCAGCGGCACCACCGACCTGGCCGGAAATCCCCGGTTTTTCAACAGCGGCCGGATCGACATCGGGGCGTTTGAATTGCACACGGTTTCCAACTGCGCGCCCGTCAGCGGCAGCTTCGACGGTTATATTTACGGAGCCGACTGCGGCAGCTTCCGGGGTTGGGCCTGGGATCGGAACAAACCGAACGCGGTCGTTTCGGTCGATATTTTCGACAACGGGAACCTGATCGCTACCCTGCCTGCGGGCGATTTCCGACTGGATCTGCTCAACGCCGGAAAAGGCAATGGAAAACACGCGTTTCAGTTCGTCCTGCCCGAATCGCTCAAAGACGGTTTGCCACACACCCTCTCGGCCAAAGTAACGGGCAGCAATTTTACGCTCAAAGACTCCCCCAAAGCACTTATTTGCCAGAACAGTACCGTTCCGCCCGGCAACAAACCGCCGGTGCCGCCCACCCCCACTGTGCTGATTGCGCCGGTCGCGGCCAAAGAGGGTGTTCCATTTTCCGGTACACTGGTGGCTTTCACCGACCCCGAAGGTGGTCTTTTGACCTACACGCTGAGCGGGCTCCCGGCGGGCCTGTCCCTGCACGCGGCCAGCCGGGTCATCAGCGGCACGCCCACCGGAACCGGAACCTTCGTGCTGACGTATTCGGCGAAAGACGAACCGGGGGCCACCAACAGCGTAAGTTTTAACCTGACGGTTAGTCCGGCGGGTAGCGACCCGGTTTCGGGCAATTTCGACGGTTATCTTGACAAGCTCGATTGTGGCGGTATCCGGGGCTGGGTCTGGGACCGGGACAAACCGAATACCCCGCTAACAGTCGAGTTTTACACCGAAATCAGTCCGGGCAACGAAACCATCTGGGGCAGTGCGCTCGCCAACATCTACCGCCAGGATTTGAAAGACGCCAACAAAGGCAACGGCGTACACGCCTATAATTTTACGCCCCCCATCGGTTTAACCAGTGGTACGGTGGTCAAAGCCCGGGTGCTGGGCAGTACATTCGTGCTGAAAGGGTCGCCCAAAACCTACCAATGCGGCTCAGCCCGGCTGTCGGCCGAAGGGGCCAACGACTTGCAGCTTACGGTTTTTGGCAACCCGGTTACGGGCGATGCCGTGGAGTTTGAGGTACGCGGGGCATCCGGACAAGCCCTTCGGCTGCAACTCAGCGATGCCAGCGGACGGCCAATCAGCGAACGGTTTCTGGAACGGGCCGAAACCGTTGAGCGGCAAACCTTGCCGATCGGTCAGCAATCGGCGGGGCTGTTGCTGCTCCGGGCGACCAGCGGGTTGCAGTCGGTGACGGTGAAACTGCTCAAACCCTGAGCCCCGATTTACTCAGCCTGCAAGTGCTTTGGGGCGTTTGGTGAACGGTTCCGAACAAGCTGCAAGAATACGGTCGCATCCGGGCTTACCAACCGTTACGTTTGTCCGAACAACGTAAACAACGTATGCCAATCCGTCCGATGCTTTTGACCATCACCGCCGTTCTGGCGCTGTCGCTCGGCGCGCAGGCCCAAACCGCCCGCACCGACGATGCCCTGATTCAGGAAACCTTGCTGAATTACCTCGAAGGCGGCACCAACGGCGACACCACGCGCCTGATCAAAGCCTTTCATCCGTCGGCGTCGATGAAGCTCGTGGATTTCAAAACCGGGCAGTTCCGGGATGTGCCGATTGCCGATTACCTGAACAACGCCCGGAAAACCGCCGGGCAGAAATCTGAGCGGACCACCCACATTGTCCGGTACGAATACGCCGGAACGGCGGCTCAGGCGCGGGTCGAGATCGATTACCCGACATTCCGGTTTATCGATTTCTTTAACCTGCTCAAAATCAATAATGAGTGGAAGATTGTCAGCAAGATTGTGTCCCGTCAGGACACGCCTAGCAAGTAACGTTGGTGCCGAACTCGCCGGGTCAGGGTGTCCACCCGGCGAGTTGCCCCAGCCGGTCGCGGTAGGAACGGCTCCAGCGCAAAACCGCCCCATTCGTCAGTTTGACGTTGTATTCCCCGTTGAAATACGGCTCCATTTCCTGAATCGCGTACTGATTAATAATGTACGAGCGATTGATCCGGATAAACTGCGCGGGCGGGAGTTTCTGTTCCAGCATACTAATCGACTCGTTCAGCAGATGTCGCCGGTTTCCGGCGTGAATCCAGAGATAATTGCCATCGGCTTCGATGTACTGCACCTCTTCCACCGGCAAAAAGAAAATCCGCTTGCTTTCTTTGATCATCAGTCGGGTCAGGTACTCGGGTTGCCGCACGGGCCGGTCGGTTAGCCCGGTTTCGAGCAAGGCTTCGATGCGGGCGTTAAAATCCGACGCGCGTTGGAGCGCCAGTTGTTCGAGCGTCCGCTGCAACGCCTGCCCAAACCGCTGGCGATCAAACGGTTTCAGCAAGTAATCCAGCGCCTTCAATTCGAAGGCTTTCAGCGCGTATTGGTCGTAGGCGGTGGCAAAAATGATGTACGGCAGAAAAACCGGCTGCACCCGCCGAACGACCTCAAAGCCGTCCAGTTCGGGCATCTGCACATCCAGAAAAATGAAGTCGGGCCGTAAAGCCGTAATCTGCTCCACGGCCGCATACCCATCGGCACACTCTCCCACGATCCGGATTTGGGGCCAATCGGCCAGAAAGGTTTTCAGCACTTCCCGCGACAGTTCCTCGTCGTCGATCAGCAGCGTTCGGTACGTCGTCATGCGGTCACCAGTCTGGGTTCCGTTGCCGCCGGTTTATCGGCGTACTGCACCGGAACCGTCACCACCACCGTGACGGTCGACGGGCCCGGCAAAAACCGCAAACTGGCCTGTTCTCCGTACAAATACTGCAAACGCTGCCGGGTGTTGGTCAGGCCGATGCCGGTGCCAGTTCGGGGGACGGCGGCCGGGTTGTAGCTATTGGTCACGACGAGTTCCAGTTGATTATCCACCAATTGGGTCGTAACGTGGATAAACTTCCGACCCAGCGAGGCTTCCACACCGTGAATGATGGCATTTTCGATCAGCGGTTGCAGAATGAAGTGCGGCACGAGGCACCGGGCCGTCTCGGGAGCCTGCTCGACGTGCAGACTCAGCCGGTCGCGAAACCGGATCTGCTGAATATCCAGGTACATTCGTGAAAGGGCCATTTCCTCTTCCAGCAGCACCAGTTGTTCGTCCTTCCGGTCGAGCATAGCCCGCAGCAGATTACTCAGGCCGTTGATCATCCGAATGGCCCGCTCACTGTCACCTACCAACATGAGGGCCGTGATGGCGTTGTGCGTGTTGAACAGAAAATGCGGATCGAGCTGCATTTTCAGGGCCTGAAGCTGGGCGTCGGCTAGTTGGGTCCGGAGTTGCTCGGCTTTCAGTTCGATGTCCTGGCGGTTGGTGGTGGCCTGGTGGTACCGCACGACGTACAGGTAGACGTTGATGCAGACCACGACGAACAAATAAATGAGCAGGAAAAAGTTAAACCGGGTGATATACTGCGAGAGGTACTGCGCGATGGTGTCGGTCGGGCGGTGGCACAACCAGGTTTTGACCAGCCGGGCCGTCGGGATTTCGACCAGAAATTCGAGGGAAATAAACAGCGTTCCGAGCACCAGGTGCAGCCCGGCCCACTGCGGCAACGGAAACCGCCCCAGCGGATACCGGAACGCCAGGTGAACGATGACGGGGCTAAGCAGCGTCCAGATGGTCCACTGCACGGCAAAATAGGTCACATCGAGCGCCGGATACCGGAAATCGCGCCGGAGCGCCGTCGACACGAAAATTTCCAGCAGCGAAACGATCAGAAAAGCGCCGAAAAAGCCAAACGTGTACCGCCGGATGGCCCGCTCGCTGAAGGGCAGGGTCAAGGCGGTTTTTGCGTCGGAGGGAATGGCTCCCATCATAGTCGTTGCTGGTCTTCGGTGGAACTGGTGGTTCGGCTCCGGGCGGCTTTTACCTGCTGACTACCAAACCGGTAGCTGAGCGTGGCCCGAATCTGACGGGTTTCGCGCCGGGCGTAATTGTTCACGTGCAGGTTCTCGTAGCGAATCGTATTCCGAAACACATTTCCGTAAAACAAATCGGTCAAATTTAAGCGAAACGTCGCTCTTTTCTGCCAGAACTGGTGTTGAACGGCCACACTCACCTGCGACTGGTGTTTGACCTGGAAAAAACCGTTGGTCCGGGGTGAATTGTAAAAACCGGAAAGCTCCAGCGTCCAGTTGTCCGGCAGGCTAAACGTGTGCGTTGAGCGCACGGTCAGCGAGTTCTGCACGCTTTGAAACAAGCCCGCCGAAAGCTCGATGGCGTAGCGGTTTTGGTACAGGCTCAGGCTGTTGGAGGTAGTCCACCCGCGAACCGGCGACCAGGGCACGGTAGTCGTCAGGCTCACATTCTGAAACCGCCGGGCGTTGGTGTAGCTGTTGCGTTGTTCAAACGTCAGATCGTTTTGCTCCGCCACCCACACGAACGCGTCGGTCGCATCGCTGTAGCCCAGGCTCGTCACCACGCTGCCGTACGTATGGGTCAGCAGGGCGTTTTTCGTATACTGCGGCACCAGAAACGGATTGCCCTGGTGAAACAGAATAGGCGTCTGAAACTCGACGTTCGGGTTCATTTCCTGGTAGGTAGGCCGGTCAATGCGTCGGCTGTACGACACCTGCACCTGCTGTTTATCGGACAGTTTCCGGGTAATGAACAGGCTCGGAAACAAGTTCAGGTAATCCCGCACCACCCGGTTTTCGGTCTCCAGGGCTTCGGCCACCGACTGGGTGTGTTCGGCACGCAGCCCGGCCTGGATTTCCCACCCCCGCGAGCGGGTCCGGAAGTTGACATAACCGGCCTGCGTCGTTTCCCGGTACCGGAAATTCAGGCTAAACCGGGGGTCGGGTTTCCAGCGTTCTCCCTTGAGTTCCTCAAAAAGCACATCGCTCCGGCTTTGCAGCCAGGTACTTTTGTAACCCAGCTCGACGGTGGTCGATTTCGTCAGCGGTCGCAGGAAATCGGCCCGGACCGACGCCAGCGTAATCGTCGTCGGTGCGTAGCTGCGGTACTCAAACGGAGTCAGCACGGTGCCGTCCGGTTTGGCGTAGTTGCCTTCGTAGGTGTTCCGGCGGGTAAACTGATACGGCGAATAATCGGCGTCGAAGGTCAGCTCGGCGGGGGGGCGGGGGCGGTTGGTGGAATCGAAAACGTGTTTTACATTCAGATTGAACAGGTACCGATCAGTGCCGCCGTTGATGTCGCCCCGGTTTGTGAGGACTGAATCCGTCCGGTTCTGGCTTTGCATCAACGTGCGGTTTTTCGAAAGCTGATCCGACCCGAGGCTCGTCCAGGTGACAAGCGTGCCCAGCGTGGTCCGGCGGCTGAGTGTCCAGTCGAGGCCCGCGTTGGCCGAGCGCGACGCATTTTCCAGGTACCAGTCATTGTATTGATCGACGACCACCAGCCCACGCGGGTGATTGATTAGCCTACGGAAGTTGGTGTAAATATGCCACGGATTGTGATTCCAGTCGGCATTGGCGTAGACGTTGAGGGTCCGGTTTCGGTAGTTAAACGTACCGGCCGCGTTGTACTTGGCGGTTTCGCCGTAGCCCACGCCCCCGGTCAGGCTGCCGTTCAGGCCCGCGCCCTGTTCCTTTTTCAACCGGATGTTAATGACGCCCGCATTGCCCGACGCGTCGAAGCGGGCCGGTGGATTTGGCATGATTTCAATTCGGTCGATGGTGGCGCTGCTCAGGGCTTGCAGGAAACTCGCCAGTTCCTGGGCCGACAGGTTGGTCGGTTTGCCGTTGATCAGAATCAGCAGCCCCTGTTTCCCGCGCAGACTAATCTGGTTGCTCTGGTAATCGATCTCCACGCCGGGCGCTTTTTCCAGCACTTCCAAAGCCGTTCCGCCCGTCGAAACCAGGCTGTTGCTCACATTCAGGATGGTTTTTTCGGCATCCTGCTCAATGAACGGCCGCCGGGCCACCACCTGCACCTCCGCCACCTGCCGCACTTCAGGCACCAGCCGAATCACACCCAGATCAATCGGATTGCGGTTTGCCAGCACCGTCAGGGGCCGGGAAGTGTACGTTTCGTAGCCGAGCAGCGACAGCACGACGTAATAGGTATCGGGCGGTACGCTGCTCAGCACGAAAGCGCCCCGTTCGTCGGCCACGACGCCTTTCAATAGGGTCGAATCGGCCATGTTGTGCAGCCGGACCGTCACCAGCGGCAGCGGCTGGCCCGGCGCTTCTTCCACGCGGCCATTGATTTGCCCGGTCGAAACCGGCTGTGCGGTTGCTTGTGTCTTTTCTAACCAGATAAAGACCAGAACGGCCATGAGAACCTTCACTTTTGATCCGTATTTGTTGAAAACCGATCAAAAGTAGACCGCCTTCCGCCCGCGATCCGGTTTTTTGTCTGAGCTGTGCCGAAATCCGTTTAGCCTGTGCAGGTTAGCGAGTGACTCCGAACAATGCGCAACGAACGGCTTAATTTATCATTACGCCCAACAAGGATCGAAGGCCCACCGATACCTCCATTTTTCATAATATGTTAATAAATCCGGTCTCATTGGTAACAGTCCGTTAACCGCCAATTAACGCCGATCTGCTCTCTTTGCACCGGAAAAATTTAGACAACCTGTTCATGAAAAACGCTCTATTTTCTCTCCTTTTCGGGCTTGTTTTGCTGGGATTCACAGTCGGTAAAACCGTGGCCCAGACAACGCAGGCGTCCATTTCCGGGATCATTCTGGAAGACCAGAAAAAACCGCTGCCGGGCGCGACCGTCCAGGTGCGCAACGAATCGACCGGTTTTACCACCGGGACGGTCACCAATGCTCAGGGCGAGTATTCGTTCAAGGAATTGCCCTTGGGTGGTCCGTATACCATCCGGGTTACGTTCATCGGTTTTGGGGAACAAAAGCGAACCGGTTATGCGCTCAACCAGGGTGATGCGGTTCGGATCAACCTGACGATGCAGCAAGACAGCCAGACGCTCGAAGTAGTGCAGGTGGTAGCTTCAGGGCTGAAAAACAAAATCGAGAACCTGGGCGCGGCCACGGCGGTTTCGGCCAAATCGATTGCTGCGCTCCCGGTCAACGGCCGGAATTTCACGTCGCTGATGGATCTTTCTCCCCTGAGCCGGGGTGGTAACCTCTCGGGCCAGCTTGGCTCGTCGACCAACTACACCATCGACGGGATGAATGCCAAAAACCCGACCTCGGCGGGCTCGACCACCAGCCGAAGCGGAGCGCCCTACTCGATTTCCATCGAAGCCGTGCGGGAATTCAAAGTGGTAACCAACCAGTACGATGTTACCTTCGGCCGGAGCGGTGGCGGAACCGTCAGTGCGGTCACGAAAGCCGGTACCAACAAACTGACCGGAAGCGTGTTCAATTATACCCGCGCCAACTGGCTCTCCAGTCCGTACGACATTCGGGGCAATAAACGCAACAACAAGTTTTCGACCAACCAGTACGGTTTTTCGCTGGGCGGTCCGCTGATTAAGGATAAATTGCACTTCTTTCTGGTCTGGGATCACCAGCAGGACTCGCGCCCGCTGATCATTGCCGATGTACAGTCGCCAGCCGATGAAAACCGGTTTAACGTAACGCGGACTACGCTGGATCAGTTTGTCGCCATCGCCCGCAACAAATACGGCGTCGCCAACACACCCCAGTACGGAACATTCGACAAAACCCGGGGGTCGGATGCGGTTTTTGGCCGGATCGACTGGCAGCTTGACGCGAAAAACCTGCTGACGATTCGGAACAACTTCACCAGCGACCGCAACAAACTGGGCTTGCAGGACAACACCTCCATCAACCTCTACGAATCGTACGGAAACGACTACAACATGGACAACAGCCTGCTGGCTACCCTGCGCACGTCGCTGACCCCGCAGGTAACCAATGAGTTGAAAGTACAGCATTTGTACACCTACCAGAAAAGCAGCCCCGGCGATCAGCTTCCGGCCGCCAACATTCCGCGCGCCATCGTGGAAAACGTTAACTCGGTCATCGACGGAGCCAACCGCTCGACCAACATTCAGATGGGCGGTCACCGGTTTGCACAGGAAGGCTTCACCAACAACGTGTTCCAACTGGTCGATAACCTGTACTACAATACCGACAAAATCCAGTATACGTTCGGGCTGGACCTGATGTACACCCACGCGAAGTCGCTGTACGGCAGCGAGGTAAACGGCCGGTTTCACTATACGGTCGACGGCAACCAGACGGCGTTGCAGAAATTCGACGCGCTGCAACCGTACCGGTATTACCGCGAAGTACCGCTGGTCAATGATCTGAATGTCATCGGCAAAACCCTGAATGCAGGGCTGTACGGCCAATTAAGCACCCGACTCGCCCGGGGGCTCGACATGACCGCCGGGTTACGGCTTGATTACGCCACCTACCCGTCGGCCCCGCTGAACCAGTTGGTGCTCGACGAACTGGGCCTGCGGACCGACAACAAACTACGCTCGTTTGTCGTCCAGCCCCGGCTGCAACTGACCTGGGATGTGAACGGAACGCATACCAATTACGTGCGGTTTGGGGGTGGTGTCTTCGCTTCGGACATCAACAACTATATGCTGATCAACAACCTGACGTTCGACGGGAAACACCTGGCGACGGTGGATGTACGGGGCGCCAACGTGCCAACGCCGGATTTCATCGCTTACCGGAACAATTACGCCAGCATCCCGACGCTGTCCGCATTCCAGTTACCGACCATCAACATGACGGGGCCGGACGCCCGCGTGCCGGTTTTATACAAAGCCAACCTCTCGTATACGCGATATCTGTCCGATAAGCTGAAAGTCGGGATTGCCGGGTTTGCCTCCCTGGGCCGCAACAATTATATGTACGTCGACCGGAACATGGTGGCTCAACCGTTTTTTCGCCTGGCGAACGAAGACAACCGGGGCGTGTATGTCCCGCTGGCTTCGATGCCTGCCAACGGTGCGGGCGACTGGTTGCAGGGTCGGATCAGCCAGAAACTCGGCCGCGTGCTTGAGCTGAATAGCGAAGGCAAAATCAACCAGTTTGCCGTTGTGTTGGATGCCACGTACCAGTATTTCCGGGATGGCGAGTTTTCGGCCAGCTACACCTGGAACGACACCCGCGACAACACCTCGTACAACGGGAACGTCGCCAACACGGCCACGCTGGTCTTGCCGGTCAAAGATGATCCGCGCGATCTGAGCCGGATGACGTACTCCGACAACCAGTTCCGGCATAAAGTGGTGTTCTACGGAACGTTACCTTCGTTCTACGGCGTCACGATTGGGGTGCGGTATTCAGGCATCGGCGGAACCCGGTATTCGCTGCTGTCAGGAGCCAACAGCAATGCTGATTTCGTAGCCGGAACCAATGACCTGGCGTTTATCTTCGACCGCAACAACGAAAGCGTCCCGGCCAATGTCCGGACAGGCTTGCAGGCCATTCTCGACAACCCGAACGCCAGCCAGAGCATCAAGGATTACATTACGAAGTACTCGGGCCGGATTGCCGAGCGCAACGGCGGTATCAACGGTTTTTACGGCGTGTTCGATGTGCGGGCCAGCAAGAAGTTCCGCCTGTACAAGACCCATACGCTGGAAGTATCGGCCGACATCTTCAATTTTGCCAACTTCCTGAAGAAAAGCTGGGGGGCTAACCAGTCGTTGGGTACGCAGGCTTTGTATGCCCTCGGTATTCCGGCTACGTCTACCTCAGCCGCCGTTCCCGGTTTTGACCGCGACAACCAGCGGTTTGTCTACCGCGTGAATACGGCCGGAATCGTGACGCCCTCGGGTGATCCGTATCAGGTGCAGATCGGAGCGCGATATAGTTTCTGATTATGCTAGCAAATTACCCCTAAATCCCCTAAAGGGGACTTGGACGCTGATTAATTCGGATTCCAAGTCCTCTTTAGGGGATTTAGGGGTAACTAATGTAAGTCCAGAGTCACCCAAACCGTTATTTTCCCGGAAAGAGATACTTAGTTACAATGACGAAAAAAGCCGTGACATTGACGGTCGTTGAGCCAATCAGGGCGATGGTCACGGCCTGCGGAATGTCCAGAAAATGAAGTCCTTCGGCAATGATGATGCCCAGAATCACGACCAACCACATTACCACCATCCAGAAAATCCACTGGGCAAACTTTTTCCGCTCCTGAATGTCCTGCGCCAGTCCCTGCAACCGGGTCCGGCGTTCTTCCTGATCATACTGATCGAATTCATTGCGGGAAAGACCGCTGTTGCGCGGGTCGGTAGAAGACGCTTCGATCAGCTTCCGGAAGTTTTCTTTCGCTTTTTCGCTGTCTTCACTCTCCGACATCGCGTCTGATAATTTCGGTGAAATAGTCTTTGATCAATTCATTATCGATGGGTTCCTGTTCGATGGTTCCGCTCTCGTTGCGGCTCACCGACTGGTACCAGGGGGAGCCTTCGACGTGCGTCCAGTTGGAAAGCTGAATGGCGTTGTAATCTTTGGCAATGTCCCAGGTCAAATTGATGGAATCCTGCGCCTGCCGGTCGAGTTCGTCGTCCCAACCGCTGGTCGGAATCGGGGTAGTGATCGGGTTGTTGCCGTACCGCTTGAAGCGGGCGTAGACGTCCGGAATGACCGGTCCATACGACCAGGCCTGTATTTTTTCGGCAATGAGCGGTTTTTCGTGCCGGGCCAGGTGCAGGCCATGCGCCATGTAGATGAGCTTTTGGAGCTTCATCGGCGTCAGGGGTCGGCCTTCGGCGATGCCCTTATTGATAAACTGTCTGGCAATGAGCAATGCCGGGTACATAGTTCGTATCTATTGTTTACTGGATGCCGGGCTAACAAAGCCAATATGTCTGCAATCAGTCCGGCAATTAGGAGATTGCAAACAAGCTTCGCAGCTCCTGAAAATCAAGTAGTAAAGATACAACGAACGGGATTAATTTCCACCATCCGGCCGGTTGAATCAGTGCGGTTCGGGGTGTTCGAGTGTCACCGTTCCGGGCTGCTTCCGGCCGGTTTTCCGCAATCGGGCCTGGGTGTAGGCCCGGCCCAGGTAGGGCACGATGTCCGTTCCGTCGTCGCTCGGGAAAAAGCCCCGCGTGCCGTGTAAGGCGTTGACAACCAAAACCGCTGTTACGTCGTTCGGGAAGGTCATCCAGATGGTCCGGACGCCCTGGTACTGGTTCAGTTTCAGGTACCACCAGCCGTCGTGATACCGGATCGGATCGCTGCCCGCCATTCCCGAAAAATGGGCCAGGCGGTTTGTTCGCAGCGTATCCTTCCAGGCCGTTGTCAGAATGTGCTGGTCGTCCGTTGAAAAAACCGTAGCGAACAGCTTTCCGGCTTCCGTGGGCGTCAAATACCAGCCGTAAGCCCCGACGGTGTTGGTAAAATCGCCGGGATTCCAGCCCACGGTTCCGGCAATAGGGTACGTATAGGCATACGTCGGATCACCCGGAGGCTGACTGGCGATAGCGTCCGTAATGCCTACTTTTTCAAAGACGGTTTTCCGCACATAGTCAAGATACCGTTGCTGCGTTTGCGGGTCGTCCACGGCGTCATTTCCGGTAAATGCGTACCCTAATAGACCGGGAATTAATACCCGAAACAAGCCAAAATTAGCATTCTGGTAGCAATAACTCCCCCGATTGGCGGTTTTGACGCCTTTCTCCACCAACCGTTTCAGCCCCCACCAGGTGTTTTCGGCATACGCTCCGTTGGCACAGTTATTTCCCAGGCCAACCATCCCACTGCGGTGTGTCATCAGATCCCGGAACGTAAGCTGGTCGATGTTCGGGCCTTTCGCCCAACCTGGCGGCAGATAGGGCTCAATTTTATCGGTTGTTTTGATGCCCTTTTCGGCGGCCAGATGCAGAAATGCCATCGCTGTAATCGTTTTGCTCATACTGGCCAGGTGCAATTTGGTGTTGAGCGTAAACGGTTTTTCGCCTTCCGGTTCGGTCGTCCGGGATTTCAGTCCGCCACGGCCCGACGCCCGTACCTCGCCTTTTTCCAGGATCACGAAACCGTAACCAATGTTTTTGGTCTTCAGCGAGTCATCAAGTGCCTTCGCGAAGTAATCAAACCAAGTCAGCGGTTTATCCGGCGTCACGTCCGGTTCGCGCTGCTGGCAACTCGTGATCGACCAGCTCAGCACCAACAGCCAGCCAATCGCCCAAAACCGGGGCCGTATGTTCGTTCGCTTCACCATGTCTTGCCGAATCAGGTCACCAAAGTTAATAGTTCCTGCGAACCGCTCACTAATCCGGGTAGCAACCCGATGATTTTGCGCAGTGACTTGATTTTCAAACCCGTGTTTCGTGTTATCTTTGCACCCTTTACGGACTTATCTTTCCCTTTATGTTCCTCGCCGTCGACGCAGGCAATTCCGATACGGTTTTTGGTTTATACAATCAGGAGAAATGGCAACACATCTGGCGGACACGCACGTTGCTCGAAGAACCGATGGCTTTTCATCTGACGGATCAATTACCCGGCGACCCGGACGTGATGCCCGCCGATCGCGATCGGTACGAACGCTTGCTGCGACTCTGGCTGCTGGAAGCCAATATTCCGCTGAGTGCAGTCACATCCGTCGTCATCAGTAGTGTTGTACCCGAACTTACCCCAACCTTGCGGACCACGCTCGCCCGGCTTTTCGGCTTTGAACCCGTGGTGGTCGGCCCGGCGATTTATCCGGCTTTACCGCTGCAAATTTTGCGCCCCTACGCCATCGGCACCGACCTGGTCGCCAACGCGCTGGCGGCTTACGTGCGGTATAAACAAAACTGCGTTGTCGTTGACTTCGGGACGGCCCTGACCTTTACGACCGTTTCGGGCGAAGGACAAATGCTGGGCATTGCGATTGCGCCCGGCCTGAAAACCGCCGTCCGTTCGTTGTTTGCCAATACCGCCCAGTTGCCCGAAGTGCCACTGGTAATGCCCGAATCGGCGCTCGGCACCAGCACAGCCCACGCCATTCAGGCCGGTGTTGTGCTGGGCTATGAGGGGTTGGTCCGGTCGCTGATCCAACGCATCCGGCAGGAATTGAAAGGCGACTGCCTGGCGATTGCGACCGGCGGTATGGTCACCGCCATTCCTTCGCTGCATGCAGAGTTTACCGACATCATTCCGACGCTCACCCTCGACGGAATCCAGGAAATCGGCCAGCGCGTCCGTACCCACGGACTTTAGTCCGTGTTTTGGGTGTTTATATCATCTAGACGATCATACTAGCTCACACGGACTAAAGTCCGTGGGTACGTTAATCAGCCGGGTTTTCAGCATCCGGCGTCGATTTACCACCCGAATTCTTCTTCCGTTTTTTCAACGCTTCGTGGAGTACAAACTCAATCTGCCCGTTGACGCTGCGAAACTCCTCCTGCGCCCAGCGCTCGAGTTCCTTCAGCGTCTCGGGATTGATCCGAAGCACAAACGCTTTTTTTTCCGCAGCCATTTATTCAGTTAAAAATTAAAAGTTAAAAATTAAAAGTTGCCAATAGACCGGTCGAAAGGACATCTACTCAGCCTATTTTTAACTTTTAATTTTTAACTTTTAACTGTAAAGGGTTCCGGCGTTGACGACAGGGCTGACGGATTTTTCTCCGCAGAGGACGACCAGCAGGTTGCTGACCATCGCGGCTTTGCGTTCCTCGTCGAGTTCGACAACGTCTTTTTCGGCCAGCCGGGCCAGGGCCATTTCAACCATCCCGACGGCACCTTCCACAATCTGTTTCCGGGCCGAAACCACGGCGGTGGCTTGCTGACGTTGCAGCATGGCTCCGGCAATTTCGGGGGCGTAGGCCAGGTGGCTGATCCGGGCTTCGATCACATCAACCCCGGCGCGCTCCAGCCGTTCGTTTAACTCTTTTTCCAGCAGAGCATTGATCTGGCCGGTGCTGTCGCGGAGCGTAACCGTGGCATCTTCGTCCTCCATGCTGTCGTAGGCGCAGGTGCTCGCCAGGTGCCGCACGGCCGCTTCCGACTGAATCTGCACAAACAGGGTGTAATCGTCGACTTCGAACAGCGCCTTGGCCGTATCGGCAACCTGCCAGACCACCACGGCGGCAATCTCGATCGGGTTGCCCATTTTGTCGTTCACCTTGAGCGTCTGGCCGTTCAGGTTGCGGGCCCGAAGGCTGATTTTCCGCTTGCGGTAGAGTGGATTGACCCACCAAAGGCCGGTTTTACGCATCGTACCCATGTAATCACCGAAAAATGTAGTCACCACGCCTTCTTTTGGATTGATGACAACAAGGCCCTTCAGGATAACGATGGAAACAAAGGAGGACGCTACTCCAAGCACAACGGCTTTGGAGACAAAACCATAAAAGGATGCTCCAAGCAGCAGCAGGGCGATCAGCAACAGAATATAGCCGGAAAGGGAGGTAAGGTTCTTTTCATTCATGGCGTTTGTGATAGTATTTTGATATCACAATAGTAGCAATAAATTTAGTTTTCCACCAAGGAATTTGGGATGTACGGTAAAATTTTTCCGGAAACGTGCTCGGATGCCGGATAAAGTAATCCGTTCCGATCCGTCTAATCGGTTAAATCCGTGTTCCTATCCCTTATATTTGCAACTCTTTTTACAATAAGATGATACTGAGCGAACAGGAGATCAACCGGCGCAACAAGCGCGAGGAACTGATGCGGATGGGCATTGACCCCTACCCCGCCGATTTATTCGAGGTCAACGTGACGGCGGCCGACATTCATAAAAATTACGAACGCAACAAAACCGACTACAAAAGCATTTCCATCGCGGGTCGTCTGATGAGTTTCCGCATCATGGGCTCGGCCTCCTTCGCCGAATTGCAGGACGCTACCGGCCGGATTCAGCTCTACTTCCGGCGCGACGACCTCTGCCCCGGCGACGACAAAACGCTCTACAACACGGTTTTTAAAAAGCTGCTCGACATCGGCGACATCATCGGCGTCAAGGGCTATGTCTTCACGACCCAAACCGGCGAAATTTCTATCCACGTCACCGAATTCCGGCTGCTCACCAAATCGCTGCGGCCGCTGCCGGTCGTGAAAGAAGTCGTCGATGAGCAGGGCAACAAGCAAACCTACGACGCCTTCTCGGACCCCGAGCAACGGTACCGCCAGCGTTATGTCGATTTGATCGTGAACCCGGAAGTCCGCAAAACCTTCGTGCAACGGACCCAACTGGTCAACTCGATCCGGACGTTTCTGGCCAATCGCGGCTACCTGGAAGTCGAAACGCCGATTCTGCAACCGATCCACGGGGGCGCGGCTGCCCGGCCGTTCCGAACGCACCACAACACGCTCGACATGACGCTGTATCTGCGGATTGCCAACGAGTTGTATCTGAAACGGTTGATCGTGGGTGGCTACGACGGCGTGTTCGAGTTTGCCAAGGATTTCCGTAACGAAGGCATGAGCCGGTTTCACAACCCGGAATTTACGCAAGTCGAGTTGTACGTGGCTTACAAAGACTACAACTGGATGATGGACCTGATCGAGGAGATGGTCGAGAAAATTGCGCTGGATCTCCACGGCAAAACCGAGGTGCCGGTGGGCGACAAGATCATCAATTTTCAGCGGCCCTGGAAGCGGTTTACGATGTTTGAAGCGATTCAGGAATATACCGGCGTGGATGTGTCAGCGATGGGCGAGGACGAACTGCGCACCGTGGCCGAAAGCCGGGGTATCAAAACCGACAGCACGATGGGCAAATCGAAGCTCATCGACGAACTGTTTGGCGAAGCCGTCGAAGGCAACCTGATTCAACCGACCTTCATCACGGATTACCCGGTCGAAATGTCGCCACTGACCAAGAAACACCGGAGCAAACCGGGGCTGGTGGAGCGGTTTGAGGCCATTTGCAACGGTAAGGAAATTGCCAACGCCTATTCGGAGCTGAACGATCCGCTCGACCAGCGCACCCGGTTTGAGGAACAACTTGAACTGGCCAAGCGGGGCGACGAGGAAGCGATGGCGATGGACGAAGACTTCCTGCGGGCGCTCGAATACGGCATGCCGCCCACGGCGGGCGTCGGTTTGGGCATCGACCGACTGACGATGATCATGACCAACCAGCCATCCATTCAGGATGTGTTGTTCTTCCCGCAAATGCGGCCCGAAAAGAAACTGGAACTATCGACCGACGCCGACTATGAGCAACGGGGCATTCCGGCGGGTTGGATACCGGCCTTGCAGAAAATGGGGTACGGGCATGTCAACCAGTTGGACGGCGCGAACGCCAACAAGATTTTCAACGATCTGGGCGGCATGCGCAAGAAGCTAAAGCTGGATGTAGCCATGCCGACGCTCGACCAGGTCAAAAGCTGGACGGGGCAATGAACCCTGCGGCCAAAATCGACTACACAGCCGTGAAACTGGCGTTGTTCGAACGGTGCCAGCAGTACGTGACGCAGCGCATCGAAACCGCCAGAACCGCGATGGAAGCGGCCCAGGCTGCGGCCAACGAGGAATCGAAAAGCAGCGCGGGCGATAAGTACGAAACCGGTCGGGCGATGGCACAGTTGGAGCGCGACCGGCACGCCCAGCAACTGGCCGAAGCGCTGAAACTCCGGCAGGAACTGGACCGGATCGATGTGGGTAAGGAGTACGTGAGTGGGCAACCGGGGAGTCTGGTGCTGACCAGCCAGGGCCATTACTTCATCGCCATCAGCGCCGGAAAGCTGACCGTCGGCACCATCGACTATTTTGCGGTTTCGGCCGCTTCGCCCATCGGTGCACGGTTGAGCCAGGTCAAAACCGGCGAAGAACTGACGTTCAACGGCAAGCTTATCCGGGTGCTGGCGGTGCATTAACTAGCAACACCCCCAACCCCCAGAAGGGGTTGGGGGTAATTTAACCGAAAAATTAAAAACCCCGGTCGTTGCGGCCGGGGTTTTTATGTTCAGGAAGGAGATTTTCTTAATAAGCTCCTTCAATTTTTTTCACTTTTACGGCATTGAGGCCTTTTTTCCCTTCGATCACTTCGAAAGAAACCCGGTCTGTTTCCCGAATAGTCGTGCCATTCAGACCAGTAATGTGGACAAAAATGTCACGGTTTGTATCATCTTCGACGATGAATCCGTAGCCTTTACTTTCGTTGAAAAATTTGACAACACCTGTTTGCATAAAACTTAAAAATTAAAAATAAAACATTACTGACTGGGGTATTTCTAACAAAAGTCGTCAAACAGGTTCCAGGTTAACACACGAAATGGGCGATACGGATGGAACTGGCCGTCTATGCATTGACTTTGTTGAATCGTAAAATATCTTAAATTTTGTAAGACAACGCTTTAGTAAACACAAAGTAACAAAAATAGTTACGAATTTGTAAATACTCCGCTGCGAAAATAATTGTCTTATTTGACGACATAATTATACAAAACAATCTTTTTTTCAAATACTTTGTCGAAACAATTCGTTGCTGGGATTGTTGATACAATTTGTTCGGTGTATCTTTGGTAGTCCAACAACTCTGCCGATGCGGATTTGTGACGTCCCATTGCCCATTTTAAGCGCATGTACTGATAATCAGGAACGTTACTACGATGAATAAGCTCCGGTATTTCGTCGAAAGTCAGGCATTTGGCGTCTGCACGCGGTTGGGTGAAATGATGAATATTTCGGCCAGCAGCATCCGCCTGTATTTTATCTATACCTCCTGCCTAACGCTGGGGTCACCGGTGGTGCTATACCTGATCATGGCGTTCTGGATGGAGATGAACAAACACCTCCGGCGTCATAACCATCCGACCATTTGGGAGTTATAATCTCCCTGCGGTTTTCCAAATTGTTACTTATTGTTTCGCAGTTCCCGGTAGGTTTTCCGGTTTTTGCCGAAATACTGCCAGATGATGCTGTGCGGGTAAATCTGCGGGTGCGTGATGCGGTTGTTGCGCAGTTCGGCCAGGGCGTTTCGCTGCCGACGCAGAAAAGGCATCCAGCCGTAAAAGGCAAAATGTGCCTGTAGAATCGCCAGCGTATCGCGCCATTGCCCCGACGCCAGCAACCGGACGCCCGACAGGCCATCCAACACCAGCCGAATTAGGATATTGAGAAAGACGTGCCCGGTTGGCAGATTCTTATACAGCATTGCCAGGCTGTTGCGGTAATTCAGAAACGTTTTCCGGGGATTGGATTTGTGTAGCGTCCCGCCCCCGACGTGATACACCGTCGAATCCGGGCAATACCAGATCTGGTAACCGGCGTTTTTGGCCCGCCAGCACCAGTCGATTTCTTCCATGTGCGCAAAAAACCGGGGATCAAAACCGTCCAGACGATGAAATACCTCGGCCTGCACCAACATGCAGGCCCCCGTCGCCCAGAAAATTTCCCGGGCATCGTCGTACTGCTGCCGGTCTTCTTCGACGGTATCGAAAAGCCGACCCCGACAAAACGGATAACCCAGGTAATCGATGTAGCCCCCAGCCGCTCCGGCGTATTCAAACAGATGCGGGTGGGCATGGGACCGAATTTTGGGCTGACAGGCCGCGATCCGCTCATTGCGTTCCATCAGCTCCCGCAAAGGTCTTAGCCAACCTTCACTCACCTCCACGTCGGAGTTTAGCAGCAGGTAATACCGTGCGTCGACTTCTTTGAGAGCCGCATTGTAGCCACCCGCGTAGCCGAAATTGATGGACAATTGAATCAGCCGAACTGCCGGAAATTTTTCCCGAAGCAACGCTACCGAATCGTCCGTTGAATGATTATCGGCCACGTATACCGGGCAACCGTCGGCATGCAATAACACCGACGGCAAAAACCGCTCTAAAAAGGATCTTCCGTTGTAATTTAAAATGACGATGGCAATCTGATCCATGCCTTACGACATCATGCTGCCCAAGTCGAACCCGGGAATGTTGGGCAGTAGGCCCTCGGTCGCTTTTTGAAGGTGTGCCTTGATTTGGGGTTCAATATTTTCCAGCGCTTTGTTGGTGGCGGCCACCACCAGATCCTGCAACATCTCGCGGTCGTCGGGCCGAATCAGATCCGGATCAATCTCCAGCCGGATGACTTGCTTGAGGCCGTTGACAGTCACCCGCACCATCCCGGCACCCGATTCGCCTGATTCGGTCAGTGTATTCAGATTCCCCTGGGCCTCTTTCATCCGGGACTGAAATTCCTTCACCTTCCCGAACATATCCATCATGTTGAACATAGTCTGCGAAAAAAATAGTCTTCTTTATAGACAACCAATAAGCCCGAAACGTTGTAATCGGCGCACAAAGGTAGCCACGAAACGCCAAACCCACCGGTTTTGTTGCTAACTGCTTTCCCTGTCAGCGCCGGGCCGTCGAGACGGTTATTTAATCAATAACACCGAGCCTCGTTTTTCTGTTTTCACGCCGTTCGGGTCCTGGGCCAGAATCCGATACGTATAGCTGCCCGGTTGAGCCGCCTGCCCGCCGATCGTTCCATCCCAGCCTTCACGGCTTTCGGTTCGGAACACGACTTCGCCCCAGCGGTTGTAGATGGTCAGTTGAACAGTATCGAAATACGTACTGCCCTTGATTTCCAGCAGGTCATTGATGCCGTCGCCATTGGGCGTAAAGGCATCGGGGACAAAAAGCCGGGCGGCTTGCAGAAACGTGTAGAAGTTGGAATAACTGACGGCACCGGATTTGGAAATAGCCTTGACCCGAAACCGGAATCGCTGGTTGTCGGGATCGTTCTGCGCGGGTTGGTACGACGTTCGGGTACCAACCGACACTTCTTCCCAAACGACCCCGCTCTCGTCAATTTTTTCGACTATATACCGGTCAATGGCTTCGTCGGCAAAGGGCGAACCGGCGGTCCAGTCGATGGTTCCGGACCAATTCGATCCCAAATGAATGGTGCAAACAGTTTTGGAAGGTTCCGACGAAACCCCGCAGGCATTCTGGTAAACGACCTGATAGCAATACGATTGCTGCTGCGGCTGCACCCCGCCATCCTGGTGAATGTTCCGGTCGATTTCCTCGCCGGTCTGCCCAAAACCGCCCGACGGATCGGCCCGAAAAACGAGCATTTTGTAGCGGGGGCTGGTCGAGGTCGGAACCGGCGGAAGTCCCCGTAGATCGACGCGGTTGTCGCCATTGACCGACACCTGCACCGTCGAAAACGGCGGAGGAACCGCCGAAGATTGGGCCGTGACGCACACGCGATCGGAGACAATTTCGGTCGGACCGGCCTGCGCCGTCACCTGATAACAGTATTCTTCGTTGCACGTGAGCGCAGCCGCATCGCTGACCGAGGTGGTTCCGACGCTGTTGATCGTTCGAAAAGCCGCATCGTTTTTCGTCACAGAATATTGCCGAAAATTAGCCGGATTGCCGGGAGCCGTCCAGACCACCTCATTCTGTTTTTCGCGCGCTTCGACTTCCAGCCCGATGCTGCACACTTCGTCGGATTCGAAGAGTTGTCCGCAGGCATCCTGCGAAACGACCTTGAAGCAGGTCGGGTGGGCGGTGATGTTGGCAATCACCAGCGATCCGTTGCCAACGCGGGTAACGGCCGTGGCTGTGAACGTTCCGGAAGCCCCTTTCTGGTACAACGTCACCGACTGGTTGGCCCCGGCCTGCACCTGCAACGTGACCGTCGAGCCGGAGGTGGCCAGCCGCGTGATGACCGGTTTTACAAGATCTGTGCTCAGATTCGGCGTCACCTGCTGGAACGAGCCGCCCCCGCAGTTGAGGCCCCGGTAATTGCCGGATACTTTCAGGGTGTAGGTTCGTTTGGTTTGGTACGTATGGGTAATATTGGCCAGGGCGGTTTTCGGCACCGTCTGCAACGGGCTGCCGTCGTTCCAGTCGACGATGAATTCGTCGTACTGGCTGGCGACCGCATCGTTGACAATATCGACCACCACCTTCATGTCAGCGCAGCTATACGCCCGGAAATTAGGGGCCGTCGCGTCGAGTACTTCCACTTCCTGGCAGGCGACCGAACCGGTATTAACGCTGCCAATTTGAAGGATTTTATATTTTCCCGGCCGGGTGTAGGTGAATGTCGTTGCGGTTACACCTGCTCTGGTCGCAACTGGGTCTCCTCCTCTGTAATCATACACGTAAAGAAAAATGTCATCCGGGCTGGTCGTCGTGTTTTTTACCGTAATTGTCAGGGGTGTGCAACCTCTTGTCGTCGAAACGCCAAAACCGCCCTTTTCCGCATTTGGCGGGGGGGTGACGCACCAATCAACGATTGTTTGAGCAAACGTTATTTGACTCAATACAAAACACATCCCGAGCAGCAAAACCCGGATCGGATATCGCACAAACCACCTAAAACCGGCTGACCACTGCCTGATGACATTCACGGGAGGTAATGATTTTCGAGCGTATAACTACAATTTTGGATTAGAACGACCAAAACACAAATTTAGCGTGTCGAACGTATCTTTGCCGAACAATGTTGACACAGACAAGAGAGAAAAGACAGGAGAGGAAAAACTTTCTTCCCAAAGAACCGACCGATTGACCGTCTTTTATCTCTTGTCTGTTGTCTTTTCTCTAACACATATGCTGAGCAATAATAATACCAATACCGGGAGTCTGCTGGATCGGATCGAAGACGCGATTCAGGATATTCGCGACGGAAAAATCATCATCGTCGTGGATGACGAAGACCGGGAAAATGAGGGTGACATGATCTGCGCGGCCGAAAAAATCACCCCTGAAATGGTCAATTTCATGGTGAAAGAAGGCCGGGGCCTGATGTGCGCCCCCCTGACTGAAGCCCGCTGCCAGGAGTTGGGCCTGGAAATGATGGTCGGGAATAATACTTCCGTGCATACGACGCCCTTTACGGTTTCGGTCGATCTGCTCGGCCACGGTTGCACGACCGGCATTTCAGCCAGCGACCGCGCCAAAACCATCCGCGCGCTGGTCGATCCCGAAACGACACCGGAAGACCTCGGCCGACCGGGCCACATCTTCCCGTTGCGGGCCGTCGACGGAGGTGTCATCCGCCGGGCCGGACATACGGAAGCCGCCATCGATTTTGCCAAACTGGCCGGTTTGCAGCCCGCCGGGGTGTTGATCGAGGTACTGAACGAAGACGGCACGATGGCCCGCTTGCCGCAACTGCGCGAAATTGCCGACAAATTTGGCATGAAACTCGTCAGCATTCAGGATCTGATCGAGTACCGTCTAAGACAGGAGAGCCTGATCAAACGCGAGATCGGCGTTCAGATGCCCACCGAATACGGTGATTTTGAACTGATTGCCTACAAACAGATCAATACCGACGATACGCACCTGGCGCTCATTAAAGGAACCTGGGAGAAGAATGAGCCGGTTTTGGTGCGGGTCCATTCGTCCTGCGTCACGGGCGATATTTTTGGCTCGTGCCGTTGCGACTGCGGGGAGCAGCTTCATGCCGCCATGCGTCTGGTCGAACAGGAAGGCAAGGGCGTGGTATTGTATATGTTCCAGGAAGGCCGGGGCATCGGGCTGATGAACAAACTGAAAGCCTATAAATTACAGGAAATGGGCCGCGATACCGTCGAAGCCAATCTGGAACTCGGCTTGCCGATGGACGCCCGCGATTACGGCGTCGGAGCGCAAATCCTGCGAGACCTGGGCATCACCAAACTCCGGCTGATTTCCAACAATCCTAAAAAACGGGCGGGGCTGATGGGTTACGGCCTGGAAATCGTGGAAACCGTACCCATTGAGATTAAACCCAACCCGCACAATGAATACTATTTGCGGACTAAGCGGGATAAAATGGGTCACATTCTCAAGCATTTTACCGATCAGGTTGGTTAATTCCACTGAAGCGTCGTTTATAGAAGCCCGTCCGGTCCGGACGGGCTTTTTTTGTTCTTTTTTACGCCCCACGCAACCCTTTTTCCGCCAAATCCGTACTGACTTACGAATCGATTCAGCAGGCACGCGGCCGATAATTCTAACCTTTTTATCAATCTGTCATGAAAACCAACTGGATTGCGACCCCCGTGGCCGCCCTGCTGCTTATTGCCGGAAGTTTCCAATCCTGCAATAACGATTCCGACGACGATACACCCACCCCCGATCCGGCTATTACCCTCACCAACACGTCCCTGGGAACTGTCATGACCGACGAAACCGGTCGGACACTCTACTTTTTTTCCAACGATTACGACAGCACGAGTGCATCGACTTGCACGGGCAACTGCCTGACCAACTGGCCGGTTTTCTACCGGGAAACTCCCAAACTGGCCGCCGGTCTGACTGCGGCTGACTTCAAAACGATTACCCGCGCCGACGGTGCCAAACAAACCACCTACAAAGGCTGGCCGCTGTATTATTACAAAGACGACGCCAAAACCGGGGATGTCAAAGGCGAGAACGTGGGCGGCATCTGGTTTGTCGCCAAACCGAATTACTCCATCATGATCGTCAGCGCGCAGTTGATCGGGCACAATGGAAAATCGTACACGGCGGATTACAAGGAAGGAACCGGAAAAACCGTCTACTTCACCGACGGGCAGGGCCGGACGCTGTACGGTTTTCGGAATGATAAGAAAAATAAGAATAACTTTACCCGCGCCGACCTGAGCAACAACGCCGTCTGGCCGATGTTTGAAGAAACGTTGAAGGAAGTGCCGTCGACCATCGACAAAACGCTTTTCGGGACGATTACCGTGGCGGGTCGGCAGCAATTGACGTACAAAGGCTGGCCGCTGTATTATTTTCAGCAGGACAACGGCAAACGGGGTCTGAACAAAGGCATCAGTTTTCCGCAACCCGGTGTCTGGCCGATTATCAACAAAGATACGCCGGAAGCGCCGGCCCCCTGACCGGTTTTCGGTTTTCGGTGAGCCGGTTTTCCATTTTTTTCTCTGAACTACCCCGTTTTATGTTTTATAGAAAGCCGCTCACCGAAAACCGTAAACAATTTTTGCCCGGTTGACGCAACCTGTTGGTGCCGATTGCCGTACTGACGATTGAAACCCGACGTATGACCGTTCCCTCCCCCGATATCGCCGGACTGTTACAGGAATGCCAGAATGGCAACCGCCGAAGCCAGGAACAGCTTTACCGGCAGTTCTACGGCTATGCGATGGGAATTTGCCTGCGGTATTCACACAACCGGGACGAAGCGGTGGAAATTGTCAACGATGGATTTATGAAGGTTTTCACCCGGGCGAATCTGTACCGATCGGAGGTGCCGTTCAAGCTCTGGTTGCGCCGGATCATGATCAATACCGCCCTGGATTATTACCGGCAAAACCTGAAACACCGGTACCACGAGGACATCGAACAGGCCGTCCAGATTCCGGACGTGGATGCCAGCGCCCTCGACCAACTGAGCCATGAGGAACTGATGGAAGTCGTTCAGATGCTGACGCCAGCTTACCGCATGGTTTTCAACCTGTACGCGATCGATGGGTATACCCACGAAGAAATCGCCAGCCAGTTGAACATCTCGGTCGGAACCTCGAAATCGAACCTGGCCCGGGCCCGTGAACAATTGAAAAACTTATTAAACCGTAGATGCCATGGCGAGTTTGCAAGAACTTCCCGATGACGAACTGGACAAGCTCTTCCGGTCGTCAGCCGAGGAGTTTGAGCCGCCGTACAACCCGGACGACTGGAACAGCCTGCGCCGTCGACTCGACGACGCGGACCGGTCGCGGTTTCTGGATCGGTTTATTTATTGGGGAATTCCGGTCTTGCTGCTGATTCTGAGCGCCGTCTCGCTTTTCGTAAAACCGGAAGAAGGCAGCTCAGCGGTCCGGATCGTGGCCGAAAACACGAAGTCGGCGTCGGTCAAAGACCTGGCACCTGACCGACGGGCGAAGGCCGGGCCAGCGCTAGAAACCGCCCCGGCTGAACAGACCCATCCGACGCCCGAAAACGAAACCGGCGATGCGCCCGAGGATACCGACGCAAAAAAAGGTATCAGAACAGCCGAAACCGCCGACGTTTCGGCCCGGACAGACCGGATGAGCCCGGCTGGGAGCGTCGACCCAAACCGGGTTTCGGACCAAACCGCCGAAACGAAGCGGCCCGCCCGGTCCGGCACGGGCTTGAACGACAACATCGGCCCGGCCGTTAGCACCAACCGGCGGAATGCCACGAACGAAGTGATAACGCCGGAAACCGGCAGTCGTTTACGGAAAACCGTTAACCGGACGAAAGCGCCCGCCCGCCCGGTGGTTGCAGCCGCTCCGAACCGGAATCGATTCGGGAAGTCGCCGGAAACGGCGGTGAACCTGAACCCAACCGGCACCGCGGGGTACGCGGAGGACATGGCCGGAAAACCAGTTCAAAGAAACCGCCCGAACCGTCGTAGTTTGGGGTCGTCCGATGCTGTTTCTGAAACAGTTACGCGTCCGTCCAACAGTCCCGGGGCCGAACCGCCGGTTTCGGATGCGACCGAAACGACGCCGATTGAACTGCCCGGCAACCTGACGCCTATCGCGTTTCGACGGCCCACTCAGCCCCGGCTTCCGGCCCTGCCCGAACCGGATCCGGAGCCCATGCGCCCCCCTGTGGTTCCGAACCGCTCGCCGACCGCTGTGCCGGTGATTGGGTACCCGGCGCTGTCGATTCGGGTGGTGGCCGCACCGGATTTCAATTTTGTAGGCAGCAGCAAACAGGCTGCGCGCGATTTGCAGATCGGCGTTCTGGGTGAATACCGGTTTTTACGACGACTGACCGTTCAGAGTGGTGTCTTACGGTCGGTGAAAAAATACCGGGCAGCGGCAGCGGATTATACCAAACCGCCCCATTGGTACGGCCCTAAATACGAAAGTGTCGACGCCGAGTGTACGGTGCTGGATATTCCGGTCAACCTGCGGTACGATGTGGTGTTGAACGAGCGCCAGCGGTGGTTTGTGAGTGCGGGAGTTTCGTCCTTTATCATGCAGAAAGAATATTACGAGTACAAGTATCCGAAAGGCGTTTATCCCAATCCGGCCTATCCGCAGTACAAGCGGTGGTCTGGCAAAACCGGTTTTCACGAATTCAGTCACCTGAACGTTTCGCTGGGATATGAACGCAATTTCCGGCCTGACGGCCCCCTGCGCCGGTTCTCGTGGCAGGTAGAACCATTTTTGAAGAACCCCAGGGGGGCCAACCTGGGTTACGGTAAAATCCGGCTGACAAGCGCTGGTATCTTTTTCTCGATCCGCTACCGGCTTTGACCCATACGTTTCCGTGACCGTCTTCCGTTAGGGATAAATAGTGTAGATACATTAATTTTCAATCAACCTGTATTTATAACCTACTCATCAAAATTTATGGAAACCAAGGAAACCAACCAGCAGGAGCCCATCAAGCGGGGCGAGTTTTTACGGAGCCTGGGACTGAGCGGTGCCGCCTTAATGGCTTTTTATTGCATGGGTACGCTGACATCCTGCTCGAAAGATTCGGACGACCCGGATCCGGACCCGGGCACCGGCGGAACCGTCGATTTTACGCTGGACCTGAACAGCAACGACTACAAGGTCCTGCAAACCGTAGGTGGGTTTGCCTACAAAGACGATATATTGGTTGCGCGCGTCAAGAGCGGTGATTACATTGCCCTCTCAAAAATCTGCACGCACCAGTCGTCGACTGTTACGTACCGGGCCGCCACCGACGATGTCTATTGCGCGACCCACGGCTCCGAATATACTACGGGCGGGGTGGTGAAAGTGGCCGCTCAGTCGGGACAACGGAATTTGACCGTCTATAAAACGACGCTGAACGGCACGAGTTTGCGCGTAACCCAAAGCTGATTCATGAAGTACATCATCCTTGTCTGCCTGCTCCTGTTCTGCACCCGGTCGGTTTGGGCGCAGGATTCAACCCGCGTGAAAACCGGTTCCGATACGACCATCAAAGCCGATGCCAACGACCTGCTGGCCGAACTGGCCGACAGTTCGATGGATGCACAGGAATTGTTGCCGAAAAAGATGGTTTTCACGCAGCGGGCCTTCTGGGGGCCGAAGGGACTCCTTCGGCTCACCAACATCGCTCCGCTGACGCCCGAAGGCCGGGAGAAGGAATTGAAAATCCGCCGGACGTTTCTGGTCACGCACCAGGTGCTGGGTTTTGTAACGCTGGCCGGTTTTGTGGCGCAGGGTATTCTGGGCTCGCGGTTGTATAATGCGAAAGGGGCCGACTACATTCGAATCAAGGACCAGCACAGCACCATGGCCACGCTGATCAATTTCTCGTACGGCACCACGGCCCTGCTGTCGCTGACCTCGCCCCCCGGTTTGCCGACGAGTAGCCGGAGACGCGGTTTCAGTTCGATCAGGCTGCACCGCGCGCTGGCGATTGTCCACCTGACCGGCATGGTAGCCACCAACATTCTGGCGCGTCGGGTCGATAGCAACCCGGATTTGAAGCCTTACCACCGGGCGGCCGCCTACACCACGTTCGGTGCCTACGCTGCCGCTATTATTGCGATCAAAATCAAGTAAGTCCACTTTTTCACACCGCTTGCTATGACTGCTTTTTCGTACCAAAAGCTGAGGGGCTGGGTAGTGCTCTTCAGCGCCGGGCTGCTGTCGTTTCACCAACCGAACCCAACGGCGCCCGCCAAACGGAAGTTGATGGCCGACCGGACCAAATCGACGATTACGTACGCCATGAGCCATCCGATGCACAGCTTCGAGGGCGTCAGCCGGGATGTTGCCTGCGTGATCGTGCTCGACGATGCCAACAAGATCGAGAGTGTGGCCGCGGCCACCAAAGTGTCGAGTTTCGACAGTGATAACACCAACCGCGATTCGCACGCACTGGAAAAACTCGAAGCGCTGAAGTATCCTAAAGTTACCTTTACCAGTAACGAGATCGATCAGGAAGGAAACAAACTGACGGTGAAGGGCAATCTAACATTTCACGGCGTGACCAAACCCGTTGTTATTCAGGCGACACGTCAGGATGACGGAGGGCAGCTCACGATCAAAGGTGATTTTCAGATTCGTTTATCGGATTACAAAGTCGAAAAACCGTCGTTAATGATGGTCCCGGTCGATGAGGAAGTAAAGCTGCGAATGCTGATGGTTTTCAAGAGTACCGAATCCTGATTCATCGCCAACCTAACGCAACCCACGGCAGCAGAACACCGGTTTTGCTGCCGTGGCCATTTTTATAGGCCGTGGTGGTACAGCAGAAAGCAGAAAATGTACAGCCACAGCACATCGACAAAGTGCCAGTACAGCGTAAATAAGCTGATTTTCAACCGATTTGGCGGATTGACACTATACACAAACGCTTCCACGTACGGAATCCGGCGCAGGGCTTCGGCAAAGGCGATGGCCAGCAAAACCAGGCCCAGGACAATGTGCAGCAAGTGAAGCCCCGACAGCAGAAACAGAAAGCTACCCGAGGGCGTCGTCTTCAGGTATACCCCCCGCGACATAAGTTCCTCCCAACCCAGCACCTGTAGTACCACGAACAACGCCCCCAGAAACAGCGTCGTACCCAGATACAGCCGGTATTGCATAAACCGCTCGTGCCGGAACGCCCCGTTGGCGATGTGTAGTGTCAGGCTGCTGGCAACGATCACGCCCGTACTGGCCAGAAACACCGTCGGCAGCGACACCGCCCGCCAGTCGCCCCCCCCCTTACGGACCATGTAAGCCAGCAACACCACCGTAAAGGTCAGCACACTGCCCGCAATGCACAACCAAAGCATGAAGCGCTTGGGCTCCCGGCGACGCGTGATGAAGTTATTCCTGCGACGGGTTTCCATGGGGCAAATGAGTGCTGGATGGTAAGGTTTGCTTGCCAAACGCAATCCGGCCAAAAATGGTTTGCCGATTGGACCGTTCGACAAAAAATACCGGCTATCAGGGCAATGGTTTTTCAGCCTTTTTGGGGTCACCACGCGTCTATTTCTCGGACGTGGCTTATTCCGTTTTTTACATGAAGAGTAATTGATTTTTTCACAAAAACAGCTATTTAACAGACAATTTCACTATAAAATTGGACAATCCCTGACTCGTAGTAACTAACCGGATACTAATTTCCAGTTACTTCAAGTTTTGCGGCCCAATTTTTGTTAACTATCTTTCCGACATTTACAAGTTCCTCCCTGGTTCTTGCGCGGCTACGTGCTATTTCTGTTCATCAAAATCTCTTTCTATGATCAACTCCTTTACTTCACGAATGTGTGTGGCTTTGGTATTGTCTGTTTTCCTGTCGCTGATAGGATACGGGCAGGTGGGAATTAATATGGAAGACAAGGATTACATCAATTCTGTTACCCCGGCCCCTAATCCTGCCGTTACCTTCAAAGCCGCTACCAGCATCATTTTCGATAAAGGTGGCAATTTGTACATCGCCTGTCGCTACGGCCAGGTGTATCGCATCAAGCGGGGCGAATCCCAACCAACACTGATTCTGAACATTGGAGAAGAAGTAGCCGGCTACGGCGATCATGGCCTGCTGGGCCTGACGCTCGACCGCGACTTTCTGACGAACGGGCGGTTTTATGTTTATTATGTGGTGGACATGTACTGGTACGAGAACTTCGGCAAACCAGGTTACCTGCCCAATAAGTCCGCCGAAACCGGGGCCACCATCGGGCGTGTCACCCGCTACACAGTCGATCCCAACAATAATTACAAAGCCGACCCGAACAGTCGGAAAACTCTGCTGGGTGAAACCCTGGAAAACGGGGTTCCGATCGTGACCCCTTCGCACGCAGGTGGCGGGTTGGCAACCGGTGTCGATGGTAGTATTTTACTGGGAACAGGCGACGCGTCGAGCTTTATCGAGGTAGACGTAGGCTGTAACGGCACAATGACCTGGTTTCAGGAAGGGATCAACAAAAAAATTCTCAAGCATGACGGTGTTAGCGGTTGTAACACCTACAGCACGAGTCGCATTTCGGAGAACATCGGTGCCTACAAGTCGCAGGCGTTGTTTTCGCTGTGCGGCAAAATCCTGCGGATCAATCCGGAAACCGGTGAAGGCTATCCATCGAACCCGTTTTACAAAGGAAGTGGCTCCAATCTGAGAGAAGCCCAGAACCTGATTTACGCGCTGGGTTTCCGGCAGGCCTTCCGGCTTTCGATTCGCCCGAATACCGGCGATCCCAACCCGGCAAATGGCAATCCGGGCGTCCTCTACGTGGGTGATGTCGGTTTTTCATCCTGGGAAGAGTTGAACGTGGTATCGGCCCCCGGTCAGAATTTCGGCTGGCCGTATTACGAAGGGCACGCCAAAGGCCGCGATGGGTATTGGAAAACCGAGGTTTTCAAACCGGCTGTCCACACCAAGCCCCGGATTCAGTACCGGGAAAACAAAAATACGGAGGTCATTCAGGGCGATGCTGTGACGAGTGCCGACAAACGCCCGCTCGAAGGAAACTGCATCGTTGGTGGCGTCTGGCACGAAGGTGGAGGAAACTATCCGAAAGAGTTTCAGAACGCTTACTACTTTGCCGATTATGGCAGCGGCTGGATTGCGGGTGCCCGCTTCGGCCACGATGAAAATCCGGAGTCAAACAGCATTTTCAAGTTGGCCGCCAAAATGACCGTGACAGAGAATTCCGACCGGATTGTAGGCATGGCCTTCAACCCGTACGACCGCAACCTCTACTACGTGACGCTCGGCGAAAAATCACTGGTACGTCAGTTTGCCTTCACAACTAACCAGCCACCTACAGCCGTCATTTCCAAGGACAAATCGTTCGGTAGCAATCCGCTGGTCGTTAACTTCTCCGCGAAAGATTCGTACGATCCGGAAGGGGGCGCGTTGACGTATGAGTGGAATTTCAACGATGGGAGTTCGGTCAACCGAACCATGACCCCACCGGCCAAAACCTTTACGGCTACCGGAGCCAAGACCTTCAACGTCACGCTTAAAGTGACGGATAGCCAGGGCAAAAGTAATACCGCTCAAACGGTTATCTCGGTGAATAACACGCCCCCTGTTGTTGAGTCGACGAGTGTGGATAGCTATAGCCAAATCGCCTTACCGCAAACGATCAGCCTGAACGCCACGGCTTCGGACGCCCAAACACCCGCCGATCAGTTGAAATACCAGTGGACGGTTTATTTGTACCACAACGACCACCGTCACGCCGTATCGGTTATCAACGGTCGTACAGGAACCGTGGAACTTTCAGAAGGAAACTGTGATGGTGAAGCCAGTTACTGGTATGGTATGGTACTTGATGTTACTGATGCAGGCGGTTTGACCACGACGTACACCAAATACATTTACCTGAGTTGCGGAGGGCAGCAGCAAACGATTTCGTTTGATCCGATCAGTGACAAATCCCCGACCGCTCCGGCCTTCCGCCCCCCGGTTTCCTCCTCGTCGGGCTTGCCAGTTACGTTATTTTCCGTCGACGGCCCGGCCACGATTGAAAACGGGCAGGTCAAGCTGACGGGCGGTATTGGTCTGGTAACAATCCGGGCTACCCAGCACGGCAACGGGCAGTACCGGTACGCGCAGCCGGTCGAGCGGTCGTTTATGGTGACCAACAACGCCCCTTCAACCCCCGACACGCAGGCTCCAACGGCACCTTCGGGGCTGGCAGCTTCCAACATTACGGCGACTTCACTTCAGCTTAATTGGAACGCTTCGACGGACAATGTGGGTGTGACCGGTTATGATGTTTACCAGAACGGCAATAAGATTAACCCGAACCTGGTCAGTAGTACGACCTTTGCGGTTTCGGGCTTAAGCCCCAATACGACGTATTCCTTCGTGGTGGTGGCCCGGGATGCCGCGTCGAATTCATCCGGAAACAGCAACACCGCTACGCCGAAAACCCTGGAAGCACCGGTCGGGAACCAGGCTCCGGTGGCTCCGGCGACGTTCGCACTTTCGGCAACGATCAACGTAGCCTATAATTCGGGGGCCTTAGCGGTTTTCACCGATCCGAACAATGATCCGCTGACTTACTCGCTGACGGGTCTACCCAACGGTTTGTCGTTCAATGCCGGTACCCGCGTCATTACGGGAACGCCGACGCAATCGGGTACATTCAACTTAACCTACTCGGCCACCGACGGTTCATTGAAAACCGACTTGGCCGTTACACTGACAGTCGCTACCGGCGGTATCGTCGTGACGGGTAATTTTGAAGGGTACCTGGATGTGGTCAATTGCAGCAGCATTTCCGGCTGGGTTTGGGATCGCGACAAGCCCAATACGCCGATCACCGTTGAGTTTCTGGACGGAGCCACGGCGGCCACAGCCGTTCCGATCGGTTCGACGCTGGCCGATATTTTCCGGCAGGATCTGAAGAACGCCAACAAAGGCAACGGAGCTCACGGATATAGCTTCACCGTTCCTGAACGTGTAAAAGACAACCAAAGTCATACGATTTGGGGACGGGTCCAGGGCTCGACGTTCATCCTGACCTGGTCGCCGAAAAACATTACCTGCGCCGGAACCGGCACCCCGACCAATCAGCCGCCGGTGGCACCTTCGGTCTCCAATCTGACAGCCACGATCAATTCCGCTTACACCTCGGCGGCTTTGCCCGTGTTCACCGACCCGAATAACGATGCGCTGACGTATGCCTTGAGCGGTTTGCCCAATGGCCTGTCCTTCAACGCCGGTTCGAGGGTGATCTCCGGCACGCCCACGCAAACCGGCCCCTTCAACCTGACCTATTCGGCGACCGATGGCAAAAGTTCGCCCGTGACGGTTACCATCACCCTGACGGTCAACGAAGGAAGCGGTACCCCGCCGGTCAACCAGCCGCCGGTAGCACCAACGGTCTCGAACCTGACGGCCACGGTCAATACCGCTTACACCTCTGCCGCTCTGCCGGTGTTCACTGATCCGAATAGCGATGCCTTGACCTACGCCCTGAGCGGTCTGCCCAACGGCTTGTCGTTCAACACCGGCTCACGCGTCATCTCAGGAACGCCCACCCAGCAGGGTAGCTTCAACCTGACCTACTCGGCCACCGATGGCAAGAGTGAGCCGGTCACCGTCGCCCTGACGCTGACGGTTAACCCAGCCACCTCTACCCCGCCCTTACCGGCGGCCAACTTCGATGGCTACCTCACCCAGGAGGTCAATTGCAACACCCTCTCGGGATGGGCCTACGACCGCACCAGCGTCAACCGCCATGTCACCGTCGAGTTCTTCGACGGTCCCTCCATTGCCGGTGGAACCCCCATCGGTTCCATCGTGGCCAGCGCCTTCCGTCAGCACCTGAAAGATGCGGGCAAGGGCAATGGCGAACACTGGTACGACTTTCCCATCCCCGAAAGCCTCAAGGACGGGCAGAACCACACCATCTGGGCAAGGGTACAAGGCTCGGAGTTCATTCTCAAGTGGGCCCCCAAGACCATCAACTGCGCCGGAAGCGGTACCCCACCGGTCAACCAGCCGCCAGTAGCGCCAACGGTCTCGAACCTGACGGCTACGGTCAACACAGCCTACACCTCAGCGGCTTTGCCGGTGTTCACCGATCCCAACAACGATGCCCTGACGTATGCGCTGAGCGGTTTGCCCAACGGCTTGTCGTTCAGCACTGGTTCGCGGGTCATCTCGGGCACGCCCACCCAAACGGGCAGCTTCAACCTGACCTACTCAGCCACCGATGGCAAAAGTGATCCGGTTTTGGTTAATCTGACCCTGACTATTAACCCCAGCACCCCGACGAACCAACCCCCAGTAGCGCCTACGGTTTCGAACCTGACGGCCACGGTCAATACCGCTTACAGCTCAGCGGCTTTACCGGTGTTCACCGATCCGAACAACGATGCCTTGACCTACGCCCTGAGCGGTCTGCCCAACGGCTTGTCGTTCAACACCGGCTCACGCGTCATCTCAGGAACGCCCACCCAGCAGGGTAGCTTCAACCTGACCTACTCGGCCACCGATGGCAAGAGTGAGCCGGTCACCGTCGCCCTGACGCTGACGGTTAACCCGGCCACCTCTACCCCGCCCTTACCGGCGGCCAACTTCGATGGCTACCTCACCCAGGAGGTCAATTGCAACACCCTCTCGGGATGGGCTTACGATCGCACCAGACCCAATGCCGCCCTGACCATCGAGTTCTTCGACGGCCCCTCCATTGCCGCCGGAACCCCCATCGGCTCGATTCTGGCAGATGATTTCCGCCAGCACCTGAAAGATGCGGGCAAGGGCAATGGCGAGCACTGGTACGACTTTCCCATCCCCGAAACGCTCAAGGACGGGCAGAACCATACCATCTGGGCAAGGGTACAAGGCTCGGAGTTCATTCTCAAGTGGGCCCCCAAGACCATCAACTGCGCCGGAAGCGGTACCCCACCGGTCAACCAGCCGCCGGTAGCGCCAACTATTTCGAACCTGACAGCTACCGTCAATACCGCTTACAGCTCGGCGGCCTTGCCGGTGTTCACCGATCCGAACAACGATGCCTTGACCTACGCCCTGAGTGGTCTGCCCAACGGCTTGTCGTTCAGCACGGGTTCACGGGTGATCTCAGGAACGCCCACCCAAACGGGCAGCTTCAACCTGACCTACTCGGCCACCGACGGCAAGAGTGACCCGGTTTTGGTGAATCTGACCCTAACCGTTAGCGAGAGCAATAACCCGCCAACCAGCGGCAGCAGTGGTCCGGGTAATTACGAAGGCTACCTGGATGTGGTCAATTGCAGCAGCATTCAGGGCTGGATCTGGAATCGTGACAAACCCAACACCCACATTACCGTCGAGTTCCTCGACGGTAACACGGTTGTCGGCAGCACCGATGCCAACATCTTCCGGCAGGATCTGAAGAATGCCAACAAAGGCAACGGGGAACATGGTTATAGCTTCCAGGTACCAAATTCACTGAAGGATGGCAAGGCGCACTCGATCAGCGGCCGGGTGCCTAACAGCACGTTCGTACTCAAATGGTCGCCCAAAACCCTCACTTGCCCCGCCGGTAGCCGCCAGGGCGCAAGTGAAAGCCCGGAAATCAGTCTGGAACTGAACGTGAGCCCGAACCCAAGCCGTGGGCCGGTTGAAGTAACTTACCGCGTTGGAGCAAACCAACGGGCCAGCTTGCAGATCGTGGATCTGATGGGCCGGTCGGTTTGGCAGAAATCTGTGATCGGTACTGGTCGGACCGAGCGGGAAACCATCGATCTCCGGAACTCCGGGGCGGATCTGTACCTGATTCAACTGCAAACGGCCCGGCAACTGGTCTTTAAACGCCTGTTGATCAACCGGTAATCTGCTTATCCAAAAAAAGAAACCGCCAGCGAATACCGGCGGTTTCTTTTTTTGATAGTCCTTTATCCGGCTTTTGACGTATTGCTTATAAAGGGAACTGCCAGACCTGATAGTCCCGAAAGCTGGCCGGTATTTGTACCGCTTGCTCAAAAATACCGTAGATAGTTGAGCCTGAGCCACTCATACTGGCATAGATTGCCCCCGACTGGTATAGTTCTTGTTTAATCTTTTGCAAAATCGGATACATAGGAAATAAGCTGCTTTCGAAGTCGTTTCGGATGGTTTCCCGCCAGGCAGAAAGCGGGGCCTGAAGTAAGACCCGAAGCGGTGTGGACGGTTTTTGTGGCCGAACGTTTGCGTACGCTTCCGCCGTTGAAATAGCCAGGTTAGGGTAGACCAGTACGATGGTATGTCCATGCAATGAAACATCAATTTCTTCAAACCGGTCACCTTTTTCAACGCAATACATGGGTAAGTTCCGGATGAAAAAAGCACAATCACTTCCCAACAACCGCGCATACTCCTCCAATTGTTCGACGGATAAACCGAGGTTGAATTGTTCGTTAAGCTGCCGTAGCGTAAAAGCTGCGTCGGCAGAGCCTCCGCCCAGACCAGCGCCGATCGGAGCCAGCTTATGCAGGTACATCTGAACGGGCGGCAGATCAAAGTCCTGTTTTAAGTGTTCATATGCCCGAAGACACAGGTTGGTGCTGGCAGGGCCCGGAATTGCCAGTCCACTCGTTTCAAAGGAGGTTTTCGGCGCAGGAATGATCTCCAGAACATCATTCAAAGGTACCGGATAAAAGCAGGATTCGATGTTGTGAAATCCGTCCGGCCGCTTTTCGGTGATAGTCAAACCGATGTTTATTTTAACATTTGGAAATGTAATCATTAAAAACTATTTAAGACCTTTAGCTAATTTTATTTGGACAATAAAAAGACCATTTATAAGCTATTTTTCTGGCATACAGTAACTTAACTGTTACCGTTTAGTAAAAAATGTTCCTTTGGGCTTTATGGCATTTGTATTTTTCCTATATTTTTGGCGAAATTTCGCAGCAAAATTTTTAGTTCCCAGGTTCAAATATACGAGATCCTTGTACGTTGAGCCTGTTTCCGCTTGAATTGAATGCAATTGCTACCTGTCTCGTTTCAAGTTTGTGAAGTATGACCTGCGCTGCGCGACCACATCCAGTAATCTTTTTTTATGACAAATTTCTCTACGCTACTCAGATCACTTGTTCTTGCCTTTGCCCTGACCCTAGGCTGGTTTTCATCCACTTACGGCCAATATAAACCCGGCTTTTCCGAAGAGGTCTATGCCAATGATTTATCCGGTGCGGTTGGGTTCACCTTCGACAAAAACGGTGCTATGTACGTCTGGACCATTGATGGCCGGGTCCACCGGATTGATCCGCAAACCAAGCAGCGCTCACAGTTGCTGGATATTTCGGGAGAAATCGGACGATACGATGATTTTGGGTTATTGGGTATGACCCTTGACAACAACTTTCTCGACAACGGCCGGTTTTACCTCTTTTACGTGATCAAGTACGCTTCCGTCAAATGGCAGGGAACTTACGCCCGGGTAACACGCTACGAAGCCAATAAAAACGACAACTTTCGCTCGATTAAGGCCGATAGCCGGAAAATCCTGATTGGGGCACCAGACCCGAACAACCCAAGCAAAGGAGTTCCCGGTGATTGTATTCCGCTGACCTCCAACTCCCACGCGGGCGGGGGAATCGTCATGGGAACCGACGGTTCGCTGATCATTCCGACCGGCGACGGAGCCGCTGCGGCCTTCGACCAGGGCTCCTATTCCGAATCGTATTATAACCAGTCGATTCAGAACGGTTTTATGACGGCGGCCGAGAACATCGGTAGCTACCGGTCACAGGTCGATTACTCGCTATCTGGTAAGATTCTGCGGATCAATCCCGAAAATGGGGATGGCTTACCCGGCAACCCCAATTTTGATGCGGGGGCTCCGCGTTCGATCAAAAGCCGGATTTATGCCTCGGGGATGCGTCAACCCTTCCGCGGTGCGGTTCGACCCAATAGCGGTAGCACCGACATCAACGCCGGTAATCCGGGGGCCATTTATGTGGGCGAAGTCGGTTTTACGGATTGGGAAGAGATCAATGTCATCAAAAAAGGAGCCAACTACGGATGGCCGTACGAAGAAGGCCAAAACCCGTCGACCCGCCCTTACAACAAAACCGAATACAAACCGGCCGGCGTAACGTTCACGAAACCGGTTATTGCCTGGCGGTCAGGACCGGGGCAAATCAACCGAAACGGTACCCTGACCGATGTTCGGAACTCACCATCCGGAGCACTTCCGGGGTATTGCGCCATTGGGGGTAGCTGGCATCCGGGCGGAGGAAACTACCCGACTGAATACCAGAATGCCTATTATTTTGCCGACTTCAACGGCGGCTGGATTTCGAAAATGGCCTTCGACGGCGATAACCAGCCCCAGCCCGAAACGATTGCCAAACTACTCGATGGCGGTAGCTCGTACCAGTATATCACCTGCATTGCCTTTAACCCGGTCGACAAAAACATGTACTACCTCCGCTACCCGGAAAACGGGGGCGAACGCGTTCGGCGGGTTGTCTACAACGGTGGAGGAGGCAGTCCGCCGGTCGCCATCATTGTTTCCGATAAAACCAATGGCGCCAGTCCGCTGACCGTCAAATTTACCGGCAACACGTCCTACGACCCGGAAGGAAAACCGCTCACCTATGCCTGGAGTTTTGGGGATAACACCACGAGTACGGCGGCTAATCCCGAAAAAACATTCACGACTAACTCTTCAACGTCGACCAATTTCACGGTTAAACTGACCGTAACGGATGCCGACGGAAAAACCGCCACCGCCGAAAAGGTAATCACCGTCAGCAGCGCCAGCAACAGCGCCCCGGTCATTGTCAGCACCAGCGTCGACAATCAGACCGAGATGGACCTGACCGACATTCGTAACATCAACCTCTCGGCCAACATTACAGACGAAACCCCGGCCGATCAGTTGAGCTACAAATGGACGGTGTCGCTGTTTCACAACGACCACCAGCACGATGATTTTATCACCACCAGCCGCACGGCTACGGCATCGCTTCCGCCCATTGGCTGCGACGGAACACTCACCTACTGGTATGGCGTGAAACTGGAAGTGACCGACGCCGGGGGGCTGAAAACCGAGACCATCCGGTATATTTATCCCAACTGCTCCGGAAATTCCCAGACCATTAATTTCAACCCGATCGGCGACCGGGCGCCCAACGCAGCGGCCTTTACGCCCGAAGCTTCGGCAACATCCGGCAAACCGGTGGTTTTCTACGTAATTGAAGGACCGGCGGTTATTGCCGAAGGGAAAATCTTCCTGACCGGCCGCCTGGGCAAGGTAACGGTTCGGGCCGCTCAGCACGGGGGCGACGGCTTCAAACCGGCCCGTCCGGTCGAACGGTCGTTCAACGTCGTTTCCGACGCATCCGACAAGCAACCACCCAGCACCCCAACAAATCTGGCGATCAGCAACGTCACTCAGAATTCGATGCGGCTTACCTGGAATGGATCGACGGATAACGTGGGTGTAACCGGGTACGAAGTCTACCAAAACAACACCAAGATTGCCGACGTAACCTCCGGAACGGCCTACAATGTCACGGGGCTGTCGCCCGGTACGGAATATTATTTCTTTGTCCGGGCCGTCGATGCGACCGGAAACGTCTCCGCAAACAGTAACACAGCCACAGAGACCACCACGGGTTCTTCAACGCCAACGAACCAGCCTCCGGTGGCCCCGACGGTCTCCAACCTGACGGCGACGATCAATACCGCCTACACCTCAGCGGCTTTGCCGGTCTTTACCGACCCGAATAACGATGCCCTGACCTACGCCCTGAGTGGTTTGCCTAACGGTCTGTCGTTCAACACCGGTTCGCGGGTCATCTCGGGAACGCCCACCCAAACCGGCACCTTCAACCTGACCTACTCGGCCACCGATGGTAAAAGCTCGCCCGTGACGGTTACCCTCACCCTGGCGGTTAACGAAGGAAGCGGTACCCCGCCGGTTAACCAGCCACCAGTGGCACCGGCAGCCTTCGCACTCTTGGCAACCCTCAACGTACCGTACAACTCGGGTGCCCTGCCAGTATTCACCGATCCCAACAACGATGCGCTGACCTACGCCCTGAGTGGTTTGCCTAACGGCCTGTCGTTCAACACCGGTTCGCGGGTCATTTCGGGAACACCCACACAGTCCGGCAGTTTCAACCTGACCTACTCGGCTACCGATGGCAAGAGCGAGCCGGTCACCGTCACCCTGACGCTGACGGTCGGTGCGGGTGGAGTCATAACCGGCAACTTTGAAGGGTACCTGGATGTGGTTAATTGCAGCACGATTTCCGGCTGGGTATTCAACTATGACAGCCCGAATGCGCCCTACACCGTCGAGTTCCTGGCGGCTACCGGTGCCAATCCAGCCATTACCTCCGCGACCGTGGTCGGAACCACCGTCGCCAACATCTTCCGGCAGGATTTGCTCAACGCGGGGAAGGGCAACGGTGCCCACGGCTACAGTTTCATCGTACCCGAAACCATCAAAAACAACCAGCAGCAGACGATCTGGGCCCGGGTGCAGGGTTCAACCTATGTCTTGATGTGGTCGCCCAAAACCCTGACCTGTCAGGGAACCGGCACACCCACCAACCAGCCACCAGTGGCCCCGACGGTCTCGAACCTGACGGCTACGCTCAATGTGGCTTACACGATGCAATTACCGGCCTTCACGGATACTGAACCGCTCACCTACTCGCTGACGGGTTTGCCGGAGGGCCTGAGTTTCAATACCTCTACCCGCACCATCAGCGGTACCCCGACTCAAACCGGTAACTTTAATCTGGTTTATTCGGCCACTGACAGCCAGACCAAAACCGATTTGACCGTTACGCTGGCCGTAGCAGCAGGCGGAACCACCAATCCGGCTCCGGTTCCACCAGCGATATTGCCCCTGTCGGCCACCGTCAATATCGCGTACACGATGCAATTACCGGCATTTTCCGATGCGCAACCGCTGATTTACACGCTGACGGGTTTGCCCAACGGCTTAAATTTCAATGCCGGCAATCGGACTATTAGTGGTACACCAACCCAGCAGGGCACTTTCAACCTGACTTATTCAGCCAATGATGGTACCAGCAGAACAGATATTTCGCTTACGCTGACCGTGGCTGCGGGAGGAAATCCGCCTGTCATTACCGGTAATTTTGAGGGTTATCTGGACGGCGTCAATTGCAATAATATGTCGGGTTGGGTATTCAACTACGACAGCCCCAATGCGCCCTACACCGTCGAATTCCTGGCTGCCACCGGTGCCAATCCGGCCATCACCTCCGCAACAGTGATTGGGACGACCGTTGCCAACATCTTCCGGCAGGATCTGCTCAATGCGGGCAAAGGCAACGGTGCTCATGGTTACAGCTTCACGGTTCCCAACAGTATCAAGAACAACCAGCAACAGACCATCTGGGCCCGCGTACAGGGGTCAACCTATGTGTTGATGTGGTCGCCCAAAACCCTTACCTGTGAAGGAACCGGAACCCCGCCGGTTAACCAGCCCCCGGTAGCGCCCTCGGTGTCCAACCTGACGGCCACGGTCAATACCGCTTACACCTCGGCCGCCTTGCCCGTGTTCACTGATCCCAACAACGATGCCTTGACGTACTCGCTGACCGGCCTGCCCAATGGCCTGTCGTTCACCACTGGTTCGCGGGTCATCTCGGGAACACCGACCCAAACGGGCACCTTCAGTCTGGTGTACTCGGCCACCGATGGCAAGAGCGAGCCGGTCACTGTAGGGCTGACGCTGACGGTTAACGAGGGAAACAGCAACCCGCCGACCAATCAGGCGCCGGTAGCCCCAACACTGGCGGCTTTATCGGCAACCCTCAATGTGGCTTACAACTCCGGTGCCCTGCCGGTGTTTACTGATCCGAACAATGATCCGCTGACTTACTCGCTGATCGGCCTGCCCAATGGCTTGTCTTTCAACACCGATTCAAGGGTCATCTCGGGAACGCCTACCCAGCAGGGCTCTTTCAACCTGACCTATTCGGCCACCGATGGTTCGCTGAAAACCGATCTGGCTGTTACGCTGACCATCAGTGCTTCAGTTCCCTCCAACGATAATTTTGAAGGGTACCTGACGCAGGAGGTCAACTGCAATACCTTGTCAGGATGGGCTTACGACCGCACCAAACCCAATGCGGCCCTGACCATTGAGTTCTTCGACGGACCCTCCATTGCCGCCGGAACCCCCATCGGTTCCATTCTGGCCAGTGCCTTCCGTCAGCACCTGAAAGATGCGGGCAAGGGCAACGGCGAACACTGGTATGACTTCCCCATTCCCGAAAGCCTCAAGGATGGGCAGAACCATACCATCTGGGCAAGGGTGCAGGGAACTGCCTACGTACTGAAATGGGCACCCAAGATCATCAACTGCGTTGGCACCGGCACTCCGCCCGCCAACCAGCCGCCGGTAGCGCCCTCGGTGTCCAACCTGACGGCCACGGTCAATACCGCTTACACCTCTGCCGCTCTGCCGGTGTTCACCGATCCCAACAACGATGCCTTGACCTACGCCCTGAGCGGTCTGCCCAATGGCTTATCGTTCAACACTGGTTCACGGGTGATCTCGGGAACGCCCACCCAAACCGGCACCTTCAACCTGACCTACTCGGCGACCGATGGCAAAAGTTCGCCCGTGACGGTTACCATCACCCTGACGGTCAACGAAGGAAGCGGTACCCCGCCGGTCAACCAGCCGCCGGTGGCACCTTCGGTCTCGAACCTGACGGCCACGGTCAATACCGCTTACAGCTCAGCCGCTCTGCCGGTGTTCACTGATCCGAATAACGATGCGTTGACCTATGCCCTGAGTGGTTTGCCTAACGGTCTGTCGTTCAACACCGGTTCGCGAGTGATTTCCGGAACACCCCCCCAAACCGGCAGCTTCAACCTGACCTATTCGGCCACCGACGGCAAGAGTGAGCCGGTCACCCTCACGCTGACCTTGACGGTTAACCCGGCCACCTCTACCCCGCCCTTACCGGCGGCCAACTTCGATGGCTACCTCACCCAGGAGGTCAATTGCAACACCCTCTCAGGATGGGCCTACGACCGCACCAGCGTCAACCGCCATGTCACCGTCGAGTTCTTCGACGGCCCCTCCATTGCCGCCGGAACCCCCATCGGTTCCATCGTGGCCAGCGCTTTCCGTCAGCACCTGAAAGATGCGGGCAAGGGCAATGGCGAACACTGGTACGACTTTCCCATCCCCGAAAGCCTCAAGGACGGGCAGAACCACACCATCTGGGCCAGAGTGCAGGGCTCGGAGTTCATTCTCAAGTGGGCCCCTAAGACCATCAACTGCGCCGGAAGCGGTACCCCAACGGTCAACCAGCCGCCGGTAGCGCCAACGGTCTCGAACCTGACGGCCACGGTCAATACCGCTTACAGCTCAGCGGCTTTGCCGGTGTTCACCGATCCCAACAACGATGCCCTGACGTATGCGCTGAGCGGTTTGCCCAACGGCTTGTCGTTCAACACCGGTTCGCGGGTCATCTCGGGCACGCCCACCCAAACGGGCAGCTTCAACCTGACCTACTCGGCCACCGATGGCAAGAGCGAGCCAGTCACTGCAGGGCTGACGCTGACGGTTAACGAAGAAAGCAGTAACCCGCCAACGAACCAGCCGCCGGTAGCGCCTACGGTCTCGAACCTGACGGCCACGGTCAACACGGCTTACAGCTCAGCGGCCTTGCCGGTGTTCACCGATCCGAACAATGATGCCTTGACGTATGCCCTGAGTGGTTTGCCCAACGGCTTATCGTTCAACACCGGTTCGCGGGTCATCTCGGGCACGCCCACCCAAACGGGCAGCTTCAACCTGACCTACTCGGCCACCGACGGCAAGAGTGACCCGGTTTCGGTTAATCTGGCCCTAACCGTTAGCGAGAGCAATAACCCGCCAACCAGCGGCAGCAGTGGCCCGGGTAATTACGAAGGCTACCTGGATGTGGTCAATTGCAGCAGCATTCAGGGCTGGATTTGGGACCGTGATAAACCCAATACCGTAATTGCGGTCGAATTCCTGGATGGCAACACCGTCATTGGCAGCACCGATGCCAACATCTTCCGGCAGGACCTGAAGAATGCCAACAAAGGCAATGGTGTACATGGCTATAGCTTCGCAGTTCCGGCTTCACTGAAGGATGGCAAGGCGCACTCGATCAGCGGCCGGGTGCCTAACAGCACGTTCGTACTCAAATGGTCGCCCAAAACCCTCACCTGCCCCGCTGGGAGTCGGGAGGCTGCGCCCACTGCCGAGCTAACGACCGATCTCAGCGTCAGTCCGAACCCGAGTACGGGACGGTTTACGGTTGATTATCGACTGGCTGACCAGCAGAAAGCCCAGTTGCAGGTGGTTGATGTCCTGGGCCGCGTGCTCTGGCAGAAAGGGGTAATTGGAACCGGCCAGCCGCAGCGGGAAACCGTCGACCTGCGCGAAGGCGGAACTGGCCTGCACTTCATTCAGATTAAAACCGACGGCCAGCAGCTTATCAAACGCCTGTTGATCAACCGGTAATTTCTGCCCTGAATACAAAAAGCCGCAGACGAACCATCTGCGGCTTTTTTAATTATCTCAACCCAAATTTACTGAAGTACTCCGTTAAAATAAGTTTACAGTTTATGGTTTATAGTTTAAATAAGGTACTGAAAGTTAACTAGTTAATTCAACCATAAACAACAAACTAAAAACTATCAACTATTTAATTGACAAGACTTTAAACTCGGTCCGGCGATTGCGCTGGTGTTCAGCTTCCGTGCAGTCTACATCATTGGTGCACTTATTCAGGGGCAGCGATTCGCCATACCCGGCGGCAATCAGGCGCTTGCGGCTAACTCCCTTCGATGCCAGGTAGCTCACCACGGAGTTGGCCCGTTGCGCCGACAGATACCGGTTGTAGACAGCATCACCCCGGCTATCGGTATGCGATCGGATTTCTACCGTCAGCGACGGATATTTCTGCATCGTGGCGACCAGTTTATCCAGTTCCCGGAACGCTTCTTCCCGAATGGTCCATTTGTCCAGATCGTAATAAATATTGTCCAGTTGAACGATGTCGCCCACCCGAAGCATATTCAAATCGGCCGAAAGCACCTTGGCGGTACTTTTGTGGGCGATTTTCTTGATCCGGCTGGTGTTGGTTCCGTACCGTTCCTTTGAGGCACTGAGGGTGTAATCGCACCCTTCGGTCAATTCAAATTCGTACCGGCCATCGGCCCCGGTGATGAATTGCCGAATGGCCCCATCGCAGTCGTTTTTAAGGTTAACGGTTACCCCTTCAATCGGCTTTCGGTCTTTTTCGCTCATGACCACGCCCCGAACCCGCGCTTTCTTCGAATCCACAATATCCCAGCCGTCATTGGTGGTGTCGAGCGGCACGTACTGAACCGTATCGATCACGCGGGGTGGTTGTACGAGCGAAATTTCCAGCCGCGAGGGCGAATCGTCGGTCAGGCCGTGGGTCGAAAAACCGACCGTGGAGGTAATGTAACTGTCTCTGGATGCCCGAAAAATAAAGTCGTTGTTGGTTTCCAGACACAACTGCATCAGCCCGTCTTTTTTGGTCATGACGGTGCGGTCTTTTTGCCCCTCACCCCGCGCTTTGATTTCGATCCGGACGCTGTCGAGGGGTTGTTTCGTTCCTTCATCGAAAAACCGCACCGTCAGGTTCCGGCAACCATAGAGCGAACTTTGCCGGACAAACCGGAAAATATCGTCGTTGCCTTTCAGCCGGTTCGTACTGAAATAGCCGCCTTTCCGGTTGCCATCGGTAATCATCCCAAAGTCATCCAGGTCCGAGTTGATTGGCGCGTCGAGGTGTTCGACCGGTCCGGCCACCGCCCCTTTCGCCAGCGGAACGTAAAAAATATCCAACCCGCCCAAACCCTTGCGGCCGTCGGAAGCAAAGTAGAGATTGCCCCGCTCGTCGACGAACGGGAATAAATCATTGCCTTTGGTATTGATCTCTTTACCCAGATTGACCGGTTTTGTCCACTTGCCATTTTCGTTTTGGGAAACGTATAAATCGGTTCCGCCAAAACCGCCCGGCATGTCGGACGCAAAAAACAGCAGCCGGTCGTCTTTGCTCAGGGCCGGATGCCCTACCGAGTAATCATCGCTGTTGAAGGGCAGTTCTTCAATGTTGGTCCATGTTCCGTTTTGCTGGGTAGCCGTGTAGAGTTTTAGATTCGTAACCCCCTCTGCACTTTGCCGCACCCGCCGACCGTCGTAGTTGTTCCGGGTAAACACAATCCGGTACCCGTCGCTGAAGAAGGTTACCGGGCCTTCGTGATACCGGCTGTTGATCGACCGGCTGAACGGCTGAGCGCCTTTTGAAAACCGCAAACCGTCCGAGATGTTAACGCCCCCCGTGTACCCTCCCAGCGTGCGGGAGTCGTTGGCAGTTGCCCGGCTGCGCAGGCTGCTGGCCCGGCGATCTTTGCTGCTAACGGCGACCGGTTTTGTTACCGAGCCATCGGCGTTGATGATTTGGCTGGCTTTCAGTTGTTGCCGGTCCTGAATATAATACAAATCAAGGTAGGTGTTCCCTCCGCCCTTGCTGGCGGTTTCGATAGCGGCACTGGCTTTTTTCCCAGACACAAAAACCAGCCCGTCACGGTAAAACATCGGACTAAACTCCGCATTCGAGGTGTTGAGCGACAACACTTCCAGCCGGTAGCGCGTCGGCGTTTTCTTCCCGATCACGCTGGTTTCCGGATTGACAAACGGGGGCGCTTCGGCTTTCTCCTTTAGCTTTTTGTACTTATCATATTGAACTTGTGCCTCGCTGTATTTTCCATTACTGGCCAGCGTCTGGGCAAAATGCAGGTAACTCTCGGCCTGCGTGCCGGTCAGTTCTACATGCGCTGTTAAATCGCGGTAAACCTCCTCTGCTTTTTTCAGATTGCCGGACAACTGATACGCATGGGCTAGGTTAGCCTTGGCCGTAATCCGCTGTTCGGTTGGTAGCTTGCCCGACGACTCCGCCAACAGTTTGGTATACAACTCAATCGCCAATCCGTACGCTTTCAACGTATACTGGCGATTGGCGTGTTGCCAAAGTGTATCTGACTGCGCATAAAGGCAAGTCATTATCCCCAGCCAAAGCCCGCCCGTGATCACCAGTTTGCACCCGTATTTCCGTAGACAAGTACTCATTTTCCACAATGGAGCAAGAGACCGAAACCATTTAAACCGGTTAAGTCGATATTAGCGTTGAAACAGATTCTGATGATCCGACGAACGTTTTCTTTATTGCTTTTACAAGCAAAATTCTAAAAGGAAGCGTACAACTTTCAATTCCAGTAACAAAACCCGGTGCATAAATCATGCCAGCGAAGAAACCGGCCACGCGAAGGATGGCGCAAAAACAACAGCGTCGGACCGGCAAGCCGGTCCGACGCTGTTCAAAAATTATGGAGATTAATTATACCCGGTTTGTTGCTGCCAGAAATAGCGGTACGCTTTTCCTTCATTCAGTAGTTCGTAATGGGTACCTTCTTCAATCAGTTGCCCATTTGCCAGGACCAGAATTTTATCGGCCTGTCGGACGGTGCTCAGCCGGTGGGCGATCAGGATAATGGTTGTCCCGGTGTCGCGAAGCGCCTGAATTGTTTGCTGGACGAATTGCTCGGAAATCGAGTCGAGCGCCGACGTAGCTTCGTCAAAAACCAGGATTTCCGGTTTTCGGTATAACGCCCGCGCAATGGCAAGCCGTTGCTTCTGGCCGCCCGACAACATAACCCCGTTTTCACCCAGATAGGTATGAAAACCGTTGGGGAGCTTCTCAATAAAATCAGCAATGCCGAGCTGTTGACAGATCGTAATGATTCGCTGCATATCCGGCTCTGGCTCTCCCAGGGCAATATTCTCAAGCACGTTGCCCGCGAATAGATCAATCTTTTGGGGCACAACGCCAACAATTTGCCGCAAACTCGCCGGATGAATGTGCTTGATGTCGTACTCCCCGATATGAATACTGCCGTTTTGGAGCGGATAGAGCCCTTGTAACAGCGATAGCAAGGTCGATTTGCCGGAGCCGCTTTCGCCCACCACCGCCGTGATGGTCCCGACGGGAATCGTGACGGTTAGATTCTCAAAAACCATAACCCTTGAGCCATAGCGGAACGAGATGTTCCGAAAGGTAATAGCACCGATCATTTCTTTAGTCAACCGGATTCGGTTTTCGGAGGTCTCGCGTTCGAGGTCCATAATTTCGAACAAGCGGTCGGCGGCAATCAACGCATCCTGAAGAGTCTGGTTGGCACTGACCAGGCTGGCCGCCGGACCCGTGAAGTAGCCGATCAAGGCATAAAAGGAAAGCAATTCGCCGGGCGTAATTTCGTGATGCAGCACAAACCAGCCTCCGACCCACAGCAGAATAATCGTGAATAACCGGGAAATCAATTCAGAAACGCTTCCGACATAAATGGCGCTGCTGCCCGATTGAAAAATGGTTTGTAGCAGTTTGACAAACCGGGTTTCGGTTTTGTAGCCCGCGTAGTCTTCCAGGCCAAACCGCTTGATTGTCGACATGGCGTTGAGCGATTCGACCAGTTGCGACTCCAGTTCAGCGGCATCTTCCATCAACCGCCGTTGATTTTTTCGGTTGATCCGGTTGGTTATCCAGTAAAGCGCGGCATACATCGGAATGACCAGCAGCATCACCAACGCCAGTTTCCAGTAATAGGTAAACATCAACCCAAACGAGAAAACAATGATCAACGCATTGACGATCAGGTTCAGCGCGGTATCGTTGATAAAAGCCCGGATTTTGACGGCATCGTTGATTCGCGATACAATTTCGCCCACCCGCATCGTATCGAAGAACGTCTGCGGGAGTTTGAGCAGGTGTTTATAATAGCCCAGAATCAGGGCCGCATCCATCCGCTGACCCGTCTTGAAATTGAAGATACTTTTGACCGTGCCGATAAACAACTGCAACAGCAGCAACACAATCATCACCACACTGAGCAGATTCAGCAGATTCTGATTGGCTTCCGGCAGCACATGATCCACAATTTTCTGCACATAAATCGAGGTGGTCAGGCCCAGCAACGTGTACACAACCGCCCCGAACAACGCCTGTGCCAATACCGCCCGGTGCGGACGGAGCAATTGCCCAAACCGTTGCAGAACGGATGTTTTGGCATCGCCGGTTTTAAACGTCTCGTCGGGCAGCAACAACACCAGCACGCCCGTCCATTCTTCCTTAAATTCGTCGTGTGTTTTTTTGTGGATGCGGCCATCCGCCGGGTCCATCACCGCCACATGTTTGGCAGTCACCGCATAAATGACCACGTAATGCTGCAAAACGCCTTTCAGGACTACGTGCGCAATGGCCGGTTTCGGGATTTTAGCGAGACTTTCAAAGGGTCCTTTTACGCCTTTGGCCTGAAAACCGAGTTTTTGGGCCGCTTCGATCAACCCCAGCACGTTGGTTCCTTTCTGATCGGTAGAAGCCATCTGCCGAATCCGGGCCACGGGCATCAGCAACCGGTAATGCGCGGCCACGGAAGCCAGACAGGCTGCTCCGCAGTCGGTTATGTCGCGCTGTTTGACGTTCACGCGGGCGTTCATGGTGGTGTGTTTTCAGACAAAGAAAATAAGAATTCGGCAAGGTCAGGACTTCGCGACGGGGTTCAGCCAGTCGTCGGCCTGGTCGTAAAGGAGTTCAAAGAGGGATCGTCGTGCCACGAGAAACCGGGCCTGAATCGTCATGCCTTTCTTCAGATGTCCCCGATAACCGTTTTTCAGGGTCAGATAAGCCCGGTCCAACCGGCAACGGACTTTAAAAACCGGCTGATTCTCAACCAGAACAAAGTCGTTAGCCACCTCCAGCACCTGCCCGTCCAGCAAGCCCCATTGGTTGTAGTTGAAGGCGTCGATCTGGAAACGCGCTTTTTGCCCGGTTTGCAACAACCCGATGTCTTTCGGGCGGACGTAACATTCGACCACCAGCGTAGAATCGGGTGAGATCAGCCCCATAACTTCACCGGCCTGCACCGTGCTGCCGACGTAACGCCCTGACAACTGGCTGATGGTGCCGCCAACGGGCGCTTTGATGGTTGCCAGGTCCCGCTCCTGCCGGAGTTGCCGTTCCTGCGCCAGCAGTTCCGTCAGGGCCAGGCGGTGTTCGGTCAGGGCGGTTTGCCACTCGCTGCGCTGGCGCTCGACCAGCGTCTGGTATTGGGCCAAAGCGGTTTGGTAGGCAAACTCGTTGTCTTCAAACTCCACCCGGGGAATTACTTTGTCGTTGTATAAGTGCTGACTGACGTCCAGTTCGCGTTTCCGTTTTTGCTGGGTCTGCCGGTTTTCCTGCGCCATGTAGCGAAACTGCTCGTACTGTTGCCGATAGAGCGGGGAAACCAAGCCCTTGACCGATAGCAGTTCACTGTCCGTTACCGTAGTCAATCGTTCCAGATCACGGATATAGGCCCGTTTTTCGGTTTGCTGAGTCGTTAGTAGCCGGAGTTTGGTATCCAGTATATCGGTTTGCAGCCGCAGCAGGGGCTGGCCCGCCCGAACCGGCTGATTTTCGCCCACCCACAAAGCCGCCACGGTGCCGCCCACCGTCGTTTTCACCTCGCTCCGTTCGGCCACCGGCCGAATCAACCCGGATGCCTGCACCGACATATCTACGTAAACAAACGGCAGCGCGACGATTGCCGCCGTGACGGCCAGCAGAACCGTAGTGTATAAAAGCTGGCTGCGGACGGTAATGCGGGGGAGGTAGGAAAGAGTTAAGTACTCTATAAATTCATAATTATGCATCCTATATCTCTTTAAATTGCTATTTTTCAGAAAAATCCAGCAAGAAAAGACGTTAGATTAATCATACTATGAACAGCGACAACATACCAGAATCCATATTTATAACGAACAATACCGAATATTATACCAGAAAATATTTGCGGGAATATATAAGGAACACAAATATACCACTGACATTTTGACAAATCGAAATTAATAAGGTGAGATACGCCAAATATAATCCCAGATATAATAATAAATATATTTGAATAATTACAAGCCCTTGAACACATTTCCCTATCCAAAAAGCTAGAGATAAACAAACCGTTTATAACTAACCAGATATTAACAAGGATAATATTATTATGTATTTTTTCATTAAACAAGTACACAATAAGAAAGTAGGAAAATATTAAAATACTCGAGAAAATATTTAATTTACTGGGTATAACCCAACTGCGAAATAAGACTTCCTCTATTAATGGAGCTTTTAAAACAAGAATAACAAATGCTCCCAAGGCTCCATAGTTCTTAATAAAGTCACTACTATTTTTAGGATTACCTACTAATAATTCTGAAGACATTTTTGAGAGAATTTCACTCGTAAATCGTCCTAAAAAAAACAATAATAAACTTCCAAAAAAGGTAATTAAGTAAAATCTAAGAACAATTAATAGTCTTATATTTAAATTAGCAGAATACATTTTATTAGTGAATCATTTACAAAAACTATACCTGTACTATAAAAATAACAGCAGCAGGTATAGTTTTATTAGTTGCTATTTAGCCTGAGTAGCACCAAGGTGATTCGAAAGACATTTAAATGCGCATATAACACCACCAATAGCCGTTCCAATGCATTCCCCAACAAAGCTGACAGCATCTCTTAAAAAGCCTCCTCCGTTGAAATTTTTCATCTGAACATTTGTCAGCTCTGTAACACCATAATCTTCAAACCTTTCTATACCTTTCATATGTTTTGAATAATTTAAATTAACAGGCACAATGATCTAAGGTGTTTTTAATTCCGGTCTTTATCCCATCGACTAAAACCTTAACTCCACTCCAAAACATTTTCCCGGCGATAGCAGCACCTTGAGAATGCCCTTCCCAATAACCATATCCGCCATTGATTTCCCGCAGGTCTTTTTTGTCAATCTCCTGCCATTCAGGACTTACACTAAATTCCTTAACCATGTCAATTAAAAGTTTAGATCTCCCAACCTCCCGCCATCTCCTCTTCCCGGGCCGGTGAGCAGCGGTGATTGGTTGGTACAAAGATGGACAATAGCTTTATTGATCCTGATTAGCAATACTTATAAAAGAATAATTTGTACTTATCAATTTATCAGTAGCAAGCATCTGAAGCCTGTTTCTACCGGTGAGCAAAAAATAATCGAACAAACAGGGTGACTTTTAAGCATTAGACGCGTCTGAGCAGAGAAAGTCACTCACAAACAGGTAACCTATTCTAAACTTATGGAAACTGAAACCGACTTGACCGACAAAATGCTGCGCCTGCGCCACCTCTTCGGCTACTCGCAGGAATTTCTGGCGCTTCAACTGGGCATTACCCAATCGGCGTATTCCCAATTGGAAAATGGGAAAAGTAAGCTGTCGCTGAAAAGGATGAAGAAATTAGTGGCCGTGTACGGGCTCAGCCCGAGTGACTTTCTGACCCAAAACAGTCCGGATTTGTTGAATCAGGCTGTGCGAACGCAACCCTTCCGGCAGAAATGGGCTAGCCTATAAACCAAAAAAACCGCCCGGCGTAACAACCGGGCGGTTTTCGATCCTAATTACTCATTCTTACTCTTTTTCGGCCACCACCTTGATCTTGTTGTAGTACAAGGTCGTCAGCCCTTCAAAACCGGAGTCGGTGCCGACCAGCAGCCAGAGTTCACCCGCGTCGTTGGTTTTGATCGTGATCGGTTGCTCGTTCGAGCGCTGGATCAGCTTGTAGCCCGTCGCATCGTCGCCAATGCCGATGTTCCCCAAAACCGGCACCGTCTCGGTCCCTTCGGCCTGGTTACCTTTCGGGATGTTCAGGCGGTATTCGTCGCCTTCTTTCACCTTTTTCGGTTCAGTAACTGAGGCCCCGGCTTTCAGAAAAACGCTCCCGCCCGGCGACCCGCCGATGCCGACGCTGTTGGTGGCATACTGCGAAGCCAGTTCGACATCAAACGTCACCCGGTACGTTTGGTTCGGCTCCAGACCCGTCACCTTCTTTTTCAGAAACATAAACAGATCATCGCTCCGGTTATGGCTCGAAAGCATGAACGACTTCTTGTTGGCATCCAGCGGAGCTGGTAAAGCCTTATGACCCGACTGAAACTCGATGATCTCCTCCTGCGTGGTGGCATAATCGGTAATTTCGGCCGCCCAGCCATCGGTATTGGCCTGAAAATCGGAATTGACAATTGTCACCGGTCCTCCGGGGTCAACTTCACTGTCCTGACAAGCCGCGCCCACGAATAACCAGACAGCGGCAAACGTCCATTTTACAAACTTCATTCTCGTTGTTTTTCGTTTTTAACAAAGTGTGTGGCAGCGCTACCGAATTTATGACCCCGGTTTTGGAAATACCGTTGGAATACCGTTTACTTTTCGCCGGATTTTTTTGCCACCGCCGAGCCTTCGGCCAGCGAATGAGCCAGTTTTACCAGCCGGATAAACTCGCTGCGGTAGCCTTCCGGATCACGGCCCAGCGCCTGCCGGGCCAGCGTTTCAACCTGCTCGTACCGGGCGTTTCCCTTGAACTCCGAATCGCGCAGCAACAGGCCAAACCCGGCCACCGAGGCTGCAAACCGGAAGTCGGCCGAGGTATTGTTCCAGGATTGAGGCTGGTTGTTTACGACATGGCTGAAGAGCTGACTTTTGTCACTGTCTGGTTTTTTATAGCGGATTTTCAACGTCAGCAGTTCGTCCGACCCGGCCGCCAACCTGGGTTCCCGCTGGTATTTCAGCGGATCGACCTTGGGCAAATACCGGCTTTCGACGCCCGCCGGGATAAGCTCGTACAAGGCCGTAACGGTATGCCCCGACCCCATTTCGCCCGCATCCTTGCGGTCGTTGTGGAAATCTTCGTTGTTGAGCATCCGGTTTTCGTAACCGATCAGCCGGTAGGCCCGCACCCGCGCAGGGTTAAATTCGAGTTGTAGCTTTACATCCTTCGCCACCGTGAACAACGTCCCGCCGAACTCCTTCCCGAACACTTTCTGTGCTTCCTGCAAATTGTCGATGTAGGCATAGTTGCCGTTGCCTTTATCCGACAAGATTTCCAGTTTGTTGTCTTTGTAATTACCCATGCCGAAGCCCAGCACGCTCAGGAAAACGCCCGATTCACGCTTCTCCTCAATCAACCGCTGCATCTCGGCGTCGCTCGAAACGCCCACGTTGAAATCGCCGTCGGTGGCTAGAATGACGCGGTTGTTGCCGTCTTTCCGGAAGTTTTCCTGCGCCACCTGGTACGCCAGCCGAATACCGGCCCCACCCGCCGTCGAGCCACCCGCCGACAACTGGCTGATGGCCTCCTTAATTTTTTGCCGCTCGTTGCCCGGCGTCGACGGTAACACCAACCCAGCGGCTCCGGCGTAAACGACCATTGCTACCCGGTCCTGCGGCCGAAGCTGATCGACGAGCAAATTCAACGCGGCTTTGACGAGCGGCAATTTGTTTTCGGCATCCATCGAACCCGAAACATCGATCAAAAACACCAGATTTGACGCGGGCAGGTTATCGGTCGGGATGGTTTTGGCCTGCAACCCAATCCGCAGCAGTTGCAACCCCGGATTCCAGGGTGATTCGGACAACTCGGTTCGGACCGCGACCGGATCGTTGCCCGTCGGCTGCGGATCGTCGTATTCAAAATAATTCACCATTTCCTCGATCCGCACCGCATCTTTCGGCGGCAGGTTACCGCCATTCAGAAACCGCCGAATGTTGCCGTAGGCGGCCCGGTCGACATCCACCGAAAACGTCGTGACCGGCTGATTTTGTACCCTCCGAAAACCGGGTTCGTCAATTTTGCTATAATCTTCGGTGTTGTCAGGAGCGGTTACCCAGGCTTCGTGAGCCACCCCGAGCGGCATGGTCGGCACCGCGCCCGTCAGACTTCGTTTCTGCTGCGCGCCATACCCGACCACCACTACTTCCTGCAATTGTTTGATATCGGTATTAAGTTGCACATCGACCACCCTTTGTTTAAGTACCTTTACTTCCATTGTCTGAAAACCGATATGCCCAAAAACCAGCGTTTGAAGGCCATTTGGAAGAGTGATGCGGTAATGGCCGTCGGCGTCGGTGGTCGTACCGGTCGATGTCCCTTTAACTTTGACAGTGACACCCGGCAATGGCTGGCTCGTGATGGCGTCGGTGACGCGACCAGTAACGGTTCGGTTGCCCCGAATGGTCGAGACAAACAGCAGCCCAAGGATGATCAGTGAAAAAAAAGTGCGCATGATCGTATGGAATTGGTGGAGCTTTTTTCTCCATTGGATGCAGCGCCGGGTTGAATTCCATACGGTACCGAAACATTTTTTGTAAGTTCATCCGGCAACCGCGCTCCTCGTATGTTTTTGAAGCGATTCCGAACCCCGAAACCCGTTACCGATGCCGACTACGTGTCGACCTACCAGGCCACGGGCGACCTGGAGGTTCTCGGGGCGTTGTACGAGCGGTATATGGAGTTGGTGTATGCGGTTTGTTACCGCTACCTGCGCGATGAGGACGAAAGCAAGGATGCCGTGATGCAGTTGTTCGAACAGTTGATTACCGATTTGCAACGCTATGAGATTCAGAATTTTAAGAGTTGGCTGCATTCGACCGCCCGGAACTACTGCCTGATGCAGCTCCGGCACCGGAAACGACTGGCGGGCAACCTCGGCGAAGAACCGGACGCCATCGACCTGCCCGCGACGGCCTGGCCCGAAACCGACGGTTTTGAACTGGAAAACCGACTTTCTCACCTGGACGACTGCCTGAAAACCTTGTCCGACGAACAGCGTACCAGCATTTCGCTGTTTTACCTCAACCAGAAGACCTACGCCGAAATTGCCGAACTGACCGGTTCGGACCTGAAACAGGTGAAAAGTCAGTTGCAAAACGGTCGCCGTAACCTGAAAATCTGCCTGGAAAAACGAAACCCTGAAGCGACACCATGAATGACCCGAACCCACCGAAAGACTTCCTGACCGCCGATGACCTGCAACGGTACCGGGCCGGTTTGCTTTCGGCCCCGGAACAACATCGGGTCGAACGGCTGTTGCTGGAAAACCCGCTGTATGCCGACGCGCTGGAGGGCCTGGAAGCCATTGAGCAGCAAGGGCTTCCACTAAAACAAGTTTCGACCGAGCTGCGGGGTCGCTTGCAAACGCGGATTCAGGGTGAATCAAAAAACCGCCGGTGGCCGTTCTGGCTCCCGGTTGCTACGGCGGCCACGGTGGTACTGGCTCTCGGGATCGGCTGGTTGGTCTGGTTACCCCAAAAACCGCCCACTGAGCAGGCGATGCAACGCCCTGTTCAATCGTCTGACGCCCAAAAACCTCCTGAAAAACCCGCCCCGCCTGTCGAACTATCCTCTCCAGCCCGTCCAGTGGAAGTACCAACGACGCCCGGCGAACCGCTCGCGGCTCGGAAAAAGACGGCACCGCCGGATAGTTTAGTTCTGTCGAAAAGCGAGCGGGTCGCCAATGCTCCGCAAGGAGAAGAGCTTTTTGTTGTATCGGAGCCGGCAACACCCCGGCCTAAACGCGTCTATGAACAAGCTCTGGCGGCTGCCCCGGCAGCTAAGTTAAACGGGCGGACCCTCAGCGGTCGGGTGGTGGGTGAAAATAACGAGCCGCTGGCCGGTGTTTCGGTTGTGCTTAAAAACACCCCGCGCGGTACGACGACTGATTCGCTCGGGCGGTTTCAGTTGCCGGAGGTTTCGAAAAATGACGTTCTTCAGCTTAGTTCCGTTGGTTACCTCAAAACCGAAATTCAGCCTGGCCAACAATCGCTTGATTCAATTCGACTGGCTCCGGATGTCAAAGGGCTGGCTGAGGTGGTCGTGGTGGGCTATGGGGCCCAGGCGAAACGAGAGCTGACAGGTAGTGTAGCCCGGACAAAACCGGACAACCGCCCCCATGCGCTGGCCCCCGCAAACTTTCTGACCTACCTGGCTCAAAACCGCCGGACACCGCCCCAAGCACAAGGGAAAGGCATTTCGGGCACCGTGCGTGTACGGTTTCTGGTCAATACCGACGGAGCACTGAGCCAATTCAAGGTGGTAAAGTCGCTGGGTTACGGCTATGACGAAGAAGCCGTTCGGTTGCTCCGGGAAGGCCCCCGCTGGCAACCCATCCACCGTCACGGAAAACCGTTTGCCCAGGTTGTGGAACAGGACATTGTGTTTTGACGCACTCGTCTTTCCTGAAAAGAAAGCCTTGACCGATGCACGCTGTCGTTTGAAAGCACAGCGCCGGAAAACCGGAAACGTTTATGGCTTCCGTTCGATTGGTTTTTGTTCGAAAATTGTACTTTCAGAACCTACTCTTAGCCAAAAACCGGCTGAATGCTACTAATAGGATTTCCTGCTTTTTTCCCGACGAACCCAATTTGGGCTTCACAGGTTGGGCGAAACCATTATCTTTGCGCCCTTTAACGTCTGTTGAAACATTTCGTAAACGGAACAGTTGTTATGAATGCAAATCAAACCCACATCCCAACGATGACTCAACTAAATTGCACAATGAAAAGAGTTCTTATCTTCGGTCTGCTGCTTTTTCTGACCAGTTCTTCAGCCCTTTTCGCACAACAACGCTGGAGCGCGGGGCCGCGTTTGGGCGTCAATGTTTCAAGTTTGTACGGAAAGAGTAGTTATTACAACGCGAAGGCTGGCCTGGTGGCCGGTGCCTTTGTTAGCTACAGTGCGATCAACCATTTTGGCATTTCCGCCGATGTGCTGTATTCGCAGCGGGGCGGCAAATACGATAATGCAGCCGACCGAAGCAGCCACATCCAGCACCTCAATTACCTTGAAATTCCGGTCGTTGCCCGTTATTACCTGAATCTGAGCGGTAATTTCCGGCCGAATTTCTTCATTGGCCCATCATTGGGCATTTTATTAAACTCCAAACGCACCGAGTCCATTTATCAGGGCCGGGAATTCCCGGATTCGAACACAGATGACGAGTTTGAACCCGTTGATCTGGGCGCTACGGGCGGTTTTCAGGCTAACTTCAAAGTGAAAAACACCCAGCGTTTCCTGATCGATGCGCGCTACACGCTCGGCCTGACCAACGTGCGCGTCAATTCATCGCCCTGGCTCGGCAACTCGACGTTCTCCTTCACGCTCGGCTACAGCTTCGGCGTCGGCCGACGGTATTAAATGTACCCCGGACCGCCGGGTCCGGTCAGCCTGTGCAATCCCTCAGTTGGTACCCACGCCAGATTAGAAAAACTCCCCGGACCCGGCGGTCCGGGGTACATTTTCGCTCGGGGTACTATTTTGCATAGAGCGCTTTGGCGGCTGCTTCGTATTTATCGCCCGCAACCCACTGCGGGCGGTTTTGTTTGTCGGCAATCAACCGGGCCGCGTACGAAAACGCCTGGCAGAATTTCAGCAAATACCCGAAATTAATCGTATCCGGGTTGTCGGCGGCCTGGTGATAATACTTGAACAAATCGGCATCAAACGTTTTGAAACCGGCGGAAAACGTAGGAGCCGGAACGCCTTTGGCCGCAAAGTTGACGTTGTCCGACCGGTCGAACAGGTTCTGCTCCGGAGCCGGGTCGGCAAAAACGCTCAGGCCGAACGCCTTGCTGGCCGCTTCGATTTCGGCTTTCGCACCCGTTCGGTTCAAGCCGATGACCGACACCAGCGTGGTGTCGTTGTAACCCGCCCCGTCGCTGTTGAGGTTAAAAACCGTCTGATTCAGCGGAATCAGCGGGTGTTCGGCATAATAGCGACTTCCCAACAGACCAATTTCTTCGCCGGTCAGCGCTACCACCAAAATCGACCGCTTCGGCCGCTGGGCTTGCAACGCCTTGGCCGACGCCAGCAGCGCCACCGTTCCGAAGGCATTGTCGCGTGCACCGTTGAAGATGCTATCCGACGCGGTGTACAGCTGACCGCCTTGCTTGCCGACACCCACATGGTCGAAGTGGGCCGAGAGCAGCACGTACTCATTTTTCAGCTTCGGATCAGTTCCTTCAATCACGCCCACCACGTTGGCGGCTTCGACAATCCGCTGCACCCGGCCCGAGGTCCGAATGCTGACCGGCTGGCTGCTCTCTTTCAAGGTCGCCAATTGGTTTTTGCCATTATCGACCCAAAGGTGCAGTAAGGTCGGCAGTTCAGTCGACGACGCCAACGCGAGTTGTTCGCCCTGAAACGCCCGGGTCACGATCGGCCAGGGATAGGTTCCGCTCGTGTAGAGTTCGATCAAGCCAACAGCCCCTTTATCAGCCGCCAGTTTTCGCTTTTGTTCCGAAGCCGTCAGCAAGGCCCGGTTGGTCGTGGCTTCCGGCGAACCGACCTGCGCCACCACCACTTTCCCCCGCACGTCGCGCCCGTTGTAGCCATCGGCTCCGTCGGTCAGGCCGTAGCCCGCATACACGGTTTCGGTTTTCAGATCGGTCGGTTTTCCGCTAATCACCACAAATTGACTACCCAGTTGCAGCGAATCGGACCCAAGCCGCAGACTGCCATAGGTAGCCGGTTTTGCCTGAAGGAACGGTATCCGCTGAAAATAATCGGTTTGTCCGGCCGCCGGTTTCAGGCCCAGCGCCCGGAATTGTTCGGCGATGTAACGCGCAGCCACCCAGTTGCCTGGTTCGCCCGTGCGACGACCCTGTAATTCGTCAGCGGCCAGAAACCGCAGTTGCGCTTCCACCTCAGCACGGCTAAGTTTTGATTCGGGCAATTTGGAAACCGGTTGGGCCACCGCCGTGGTAACCGCCAGCAAGGTAATTCCTGCAAAAAGAGATAATCTGAACATTCGCGTTGATGAAACGATTGGTGATAAAATTTATTGAAATCGGGTTTCTCCGCGTTCGGCCATTTCGCGCAGCCGTTGCGTCGGACGAAACCGTTTGCCGTACGCATCGGCCAGCCGGTCAGCTTCCGACACGAAGTTCGTGATTCCGACGTAATCCACAAACGACAGAGCCCCACCGGTGTAGGTCGGAAAGCCCCAGGCCAGAATCGAGCCGATGTCGGCGTCGAGCTGCGTTTGGATTACACCCTCTTCAAAACACCGCACCGTTTCGAGCGCCTGGCGGTAGAGTAGCCGTTTTTTAATTTCTTCACTTTCAGGTTGTTGTTCAGCGAGTGGAAACAAGTCTGCCAAACCGGGCCAGAGCGATTTGGCGGCATTTTCCGGGTAATCGTAAAAACCGGCTTTGGCTTTTTTGCCCAACCGACCCTGTTCAACAAACGTCCGGGACACCTGATAAGCTGTATCGTTTTCGTCTAAAACGCCGTCCTGAACGGCCTGGGCCGCAATGGTGTACACCAGTTCGAGCGATACCTCATCCGTCACAGCCAGCGGGCCAACGGGCATTCCGACCTGCACGGCCGCATGTTCGATCAAAACCGGGTCGACGCCCTCCCGCAGCAATTCCATGCTTTCGGCGGTGTAATTCATAAAAACGCGGGAGGTAAAAAAGCCTCGTGCATCGTTGACCACAATCGGCGTTTTGCGAAGTTTTTTCACAAAATCCAGCGCCACGGCCAGCGCATACTCTGAGGTTTGTTTGCCGCAAATTACCTCAACCAGTTGCATTTTATCGACTGGTGAGAAAAAATGCAATCCGATGAAATTTTCGGGCTGGGCCGATGCTTGCGCCAGGCCGCTGATGGGCAAGGTCGATGTATTCGACGCAAACACGCCCGATTCGGCCAGCATCGGTTCGGCTTCCTGCGTGACCTGTGCTTTCAACGCCCGGTTTTCAAAAACCGCTTCAATGATCAGATCGCAGCCGGACAATTCGGCGGTGTCAGCAGTAGGATTGATCAGATTGAGCGTTGCTTCGGCTTTCTCCGGCGTAGTTTTCCCCCGTTCGACGGCTTTGCTCAGCAAGCTACGCGAATACGCTTTTCCTTTTTCGGCCAGTTCAACCGACTGATCCTTCAAAATAACCGGAATTCCGGCCACGGCGACTGCGTAGGCAATACCTGAACCCATCATGCCAGCGCCCAGGATGCCGAGCTTTCGGACCTCCGTGGGCGGAACGGTTTTTGGGCGATGGATTCCTTTGTTGGCTTCATTCAGCCCCAGAAACATCGTCTGAATCAACCCTTTGGCCACTTTCGACGTAGCGACCTGCACAAAATACCGCCCTTCGATCGCCAGCCCCCGGTCGATGTTGACGGGCAAGCCTTCGTTCACACACGACAGAATGGCGGTTGGAGCCGGGTAATTGCCATGCGTTTTTTCCAGGATCATCGCCGTCGCTGTACTAAAAATCCGCGCTCCGGCCGGACTTTGCACGGTTCCACCGGGCGGGATGAACTCTTCTTTAGCGATAATCTGACCGGTTTCCCGGTCCCGCTCATCCCAGGGCTGAAGCGGAGCCGGGTTTGCTTCAATCCAGGCGAATGCTTTTTCCAGCATTTCTTCGCGTGAACCCGCCAGTTCATCAATCATGCCCAGCGCCAGGGCCTGTTTCGGACTCACCCGTCGACCTTCCAGCAGCAACGGCAGGGCGGCTTCCAGGCCGAGCATCCGGGGCAAACGTTGCGTGCCTCCCCCACCGGGCAAAAGCCCTAGTGTCACTTCCGGCAAACCAATCACGGCTTTCGGATTGTCGAGCGCGACACGGTGGTGACAACCCAGGCAAGCTTCGTAGCCTCCACCCAGTGCCGTACCGTTGATGGCGGCCACGACCGGTTTTCCTGCGGTTTCGATGGCCCGAAAAATCCGGTTCAGTTCGGCCGATACCTTCAGCATATCGGCCGGGTCTTTGTCGTTGTTCCGAAGAATCATTTTCAGGTCGGCTCCGGCAATGAACTCGTTTTTGGCCGACGTGACAATGATGCCCTTCACGGCCGGATCGTCGCAGGCTTTCGTCAAAGCCGCTTCAAAAGCCGGGATGGACTCGTCGTTCAGGACGTTCATCGGGGTGCTGCTCATGTTCCAACTTAGCACCGCGACGTTTCGCTCAAGGCTGTAATCAATCATAATCAAGGGCTTAGCTAATGCGTTCACGAGAAAGCAAACTTACCGGTATGTCGGCGGGACTGCAACAATTTGCTCCAAAAACGAGTCTTATCAAAGAGGAAATTTGTCATCAGGACGAGTTGGTTCTCCTCCATCGGTTGACCGTCACAATAGGACGCTTCGTCCCCGGTATTTCGACGGTTTACTCCTGGCATGTTTTATACAGGGTTCGAATCGGCCATTTTTACAGAATTACACAGCCGGAATGAGTTCCGGATTAGCCCTTACATCGGTTTTTCGGCCGGATAATTTCTGATTTATGCACTTTCGATGGCGTCCTTTCCTGCTTATCGTTCTGCTCCTGCTGGGACTTGCTTCGCTATGGAGTCGTCTACACCGGTATAGTCCTTCGGGGCAAGCCGTTCAGACCGGGCAGGTTCGAAAATACAAGGAGCAGTTACGTCGTTTGAAAACGCTACTGCATGAACTTGACCGTCAAGTTCAGTTATCACGAGAGGGATATGTTATTCAAAACTCGTTGCTGGAATTACGGCAGGAGTGGCTCCTGACCGATGTCATAGCCGGATCGACCCGTAACCCAACCCTTCAGGCGCAGCACCGGCCCGCCGACAGCCTTCAAACGCTGTACAACCTTTGTTTTCCAACCTACGATACTCAAAAACGGGCGGCTATTCTTCAGGAGATCAATCTGTTGAAAAAATGGATGGACACGGCCAACTAACTAACCGCAGCAGGCTCCTACAACTCGACAGGCGCGGATTCCGGCGCGTCCAGGGCGGTAAAGACCGAATTTTTGCTGATGTATTCCGGGATAACCATTTTAATGATTCGCACCAGTCGGTTTGCGTCTCCATCGGCCAGCCGGTAGCGCAGCTCGTCAAAAACGGCTTTCACCTCATGGTGTTCCAGCGAGTTCACGCGGGCAATCATGATTTTGGGATGGTGGGTCGGCAAAGTTTTCTCATTGGTATTCAAAAGTTCTTCAAAGAGCTTCTCACCCGGTCGCAAGCCGGTATAGATCAGTGAAATCTCCTTGTTCACGGTATACCCGGAGAGGTGAATCATTTTCCGGGCCAGTTCGGCAATCTTTACCGGTTCGCCCATATCGAATACGAAGACCTCTCCGCCATTGCCCATCGTACCCGCTTCCAGCACCAACTGGCAAGCTTCGGGGATGGTCATGAAATACCGGATAATGTCCGGATGCGTGACCGTGACCGGCCCGCCAGCCTGAATCTGCTGGCGAAATACGGTCACCACCGAGCCGTTGGAGCCAAGCACATTGCCAAACCGGGTCGCTATAAACCGCGTAGAACACAAAGATTCATCCGAACGGTTGAGGCTCTGTACATACATTTCGGCCAAGCGTTTGGTGGCTCCCATCACATTCGTCGGATTAACGGCTTTATCGGTTGAGATCATCACAAATTTTCGCACACCACTCTGCACCGCCAGATCAGCCACGATCTGAGTTCCCAGCACGTTGACGCGCACCGCTTCGTACGGATGCTGTTCCATGAGTGGAACATGCTTGTAGGCAGCCGCATGGAAGACAAAATCAGGTCTGGTGTCGTGAAAAATGTGCCGCATTCGGGTTTCATCCGCTACATCGCCAATTTTCAGCACCAGATTGGTGTAGCTGAGGGCGGTTTTGCAATCGCGTTGCAGGTTAAATTCCAGGTCAAACAGGGCTGACTCAGCCTGATCGAGCAATACAATCGTCCGGGGATGGTGGTGCAGCACCTGCCGCACCAGTTCGCTGCCAATGGACCCGGCTGCTCCGGTTACCAGCACCACCTGGCTCCGCAGTTGGTCCCCGATCAGGGGATTGGCCACCTGAATTGGGTCTCGTTCCAGCAAATCCTCAATCCGAATGTCACGGATTTGGGATGACTTCAATTCGCCGTCGATCCACTGCTCAACGCTCGGAATGGTTTTGATACTGACATGATGTTGCAGAAAAAACTCCGCGATTTCGTTCTTCTGGTCCGGACTCGCGTCTTCCATTGCCAGAATGACCTGGGGTAGAACAGCCTGGTTTCGAATAAACCGGTCATAGGCTTCCTGCCGGGAAATGACTTTGAGCCCCTGAATGACTTTCTGAATTTTGTACGGATTGTCGTCGATAAAGGCCAGAATCACGTAACGCTGGGCTGAATCCTGAGTCAAGGCCTTGCGGGTGAGCAACCCGGTTTCACCCGCGCCATAGATCAACACCGGTTGCCGCACCCCACCGCTGCCCGCCCGCAGCGACCAGTAGAAGGCTTTAGCCATAAACCGGCTACATGATAACAGGACCAGGCAGCAAAATAAATCGATTAGTAAAATGGATACCGGAACGTAGAAGTAAACCTGATTCGTCCACTGCCAAACCAGAAAAGAACCCAGGGCCGTAACGACCGCACTCAATGTAACCGCATAGACCAAAAGTGTTACATCTTCGAGGCTCGTATGACGAATAATACCCTGATAGGAACGGAATAGCAGAAAGGCCAGTAATCGACTACCGGTCACCATACTCAGGCAGTACAAAAAATCAGCCCGATTCACACCCCAGACTTCAAAATTGAACCGCAACAAATAAGCGATTGAAAACGATCCCAGGCAAATGACCAGATCGATGCCCAAGACAAGGTAACTGGACACAAACCGGGTTGCACTCGTTTTCAGGAGCTGTTCAATCATTCTTTTGTGAGTACGGTTGGCCTTAATCGTTAAATTACAATCAATATAACATTTGCTTGCAAAAGCAATAATATGATTACAATAATCTTCTCCATACCCACCTTTTTTTCTGCTTAACATCTTAACCCGACACCAACAAGTTTTTCAAGGCCGCTGCGAGATCGCCAAACTGATAGCGGAACGTCGTTTCTTCGCGTATTCGCTTATTCAGAACGTAGTTTCCGCCTAATACCACAATGGCCATCTCCCCAAAAAGCAGCCGGATGGCAAAGGCGGGCACACGAGGCAACAAGCGGGGCTTACCAAGCAGGTCAATTATTAGACGAGTAAATGCTTCATTCGTCACAGGGGGAGTAGCCACGGCGTTATAAATTCCCTGCCAACTGTCGTCGGTCAGCGCCTGGATGTACATTCGGCACAGGTCGTCGATGTGAATCCAGGACATGTATTGTTGGCCTGACCCCAGCGGAGCGCCCGCGCCCAGGCGAATCGGCTGCACCAATTTGGGTAACGCTCCGCCCTCCATGGTCAAAACTACACCGACGCGTAGCTTGACCGTCCGGATACCCGAAGCCGCTACGTCATCGACCGACCGCTCCCAGGCCCGCACGACCTGCGCCAGGAAATCGTGGCCCCCCTCGCTGGTTTCGGTGAGCGGACGGTCAGCGGTATCGCCACCGTAATAACCGATAGCCGACGAGGATACGAACGACTTGACGGAATACCTGCCCGACCGAAGGGCATTGGCCAGCAATTGCGTCGATTTTGTACGGCTTTCAATGATTTGTTTTTTGCGTTCATCGGTCCAGCGCTCATCGGCAATACCGGCTCCGGCCAGGTGAATGATGTGGTCGGCGGTGCGGATCGCCTGCGGATCGATGTGGCCTTTTTCAATGTTCCACTCGTACACCGCAACGTTCGGACGCGGTTTTTGAGCCGCCGAACGACTAAGTAACGAAACCTGAAAACCTTGTTGGAGAAGTAGCTCGGTGAGCCGGCGGCCGATGGTTCCGGTGCCACCGGTGATTAACACAGTTGTTGCCATGACGGAGGGTGTAAACCGGTTTAACTATTCGTGGCAGCAAAAGGTTGCCCCAACCTTTCAGCATTGGAAAAGCCGGGGCAATCGACAACGGTTTTACTTTAATGCTGATAGCTCGGTGCTGTTCTGCACGGGTGTGATATTCCGGGCGGCAGCGGGCAGCGCAAACAACTTCTTGCCTTCGTCCAGAAAAGCCGCGAAGTTGTTCACGTTCAAGTCGTAGTTCTTCGGTTTGACGAGCAAATTGCCATCGTGATCGACCAGGCAGTAATGGGGTTGGGCGTTGTTGTTATAGCGAACAATCTGCAAATCGGCGTTCTGCGCCCCGATAGTTTTCTTCTGCTTCTTATCATAGGGTGAGGTATACCACTGTGATTCGGGCAACTCGGTTTTGTCATCGACGTACAGCGCCAGAATGACGTAATCGTTCTGCAACCGGCGCAAAACCGGCTCCTCCGACCAGACCCGGGCTTCCATCTCCCGGCAGTTAACGCAACCGTGGCCCGTAAAATCGATGAAAACCGGCTTATTGACTTTGGCGGCATAAGCCAGTGCCTGTTGGTAATCGAAAAAGCCCTGAAGACCGTGCGGCAGCCGGAACAATTCGCTATACTTCGGTTTTTCGCCCAGCGTATTTTGCTCAGACTCCGAATTGCTCGCTGCCCGGAAACCGAAGTCTTGCGTGGTTTCGGGCGGCAGATAGCCCGCCAAGGCTTTCAGGGGGGCGCCCCACAAACCGGGAATCATGTACACCACAAACGCAAAGGTAACAATCGCCAGCAGCAGACGCGGTACACTGACGGTTTTGGTTTCACTGTCGTGCGGCAACCGGACTTTGCCGAGCAGGTAAAAACCGATCAGCGCAAAAATCACAATCCAGAACGCCAGATAGACTTCCCGATCGAGCAGATTCCAGTGGTACACCTGGTCGGCAATACTCAGAAATTTCAGCGCCAGCGCCAGTTCCAGAAAACCGAGAACGACTTTCACCGAATTGAGCCAGCCGCCCGACTTGGGCAAACTTTTTAGCCACTGTGGAAAAGCCGCGAACAGCGTGAACGGGATGGCAAAAGCCGACGAGAAAGCCGCCATCCCGACAATCGGCTTCAGCACCTCGCCACCCGCCGACGCCACCAGCAAACTACCCACAATCGGGCCAGTGCAGGAAAACGACACCAGTACCAGCGTGAAGGCCATGAACAAAATACCGAGCACTCCGCCTTTCTCGGCCTTAGCATCCATAGAATTCACTAGTGAACTCGGCAATACGATTTCAAACAAGCCCAGAAACGACAGCCCGAAAACGAAGAAAATGGCAAAAAACAGCACGTTGGGTAGCCAGTGCGTACTGACAAAGTTGGCAAACGCCGGTCCGTTGATCCGCGAAACCACCGTGCCGACCAGCACGTAAATCCCGATGATCGACACCCCGTACAGCACGGCTTTCCACAACCCGTTGTCCTGTTTGGTAAAATAACTTACCGTCATCGGGATGATGGGAAACACGCAGGGCGTCAGCAGGGCCAGCAGCCCCGACAAAAATGCCGCCAGCGCAAAGCCAAGCAGCGATTCGGGGGCTTCTGCCGACTGGACGACCTCCGGAACAACCGGCTCCGGCACCGCCGACGGTTCAACCGTGGCCGTACCGACGGTTGCCGTATCGACCGGGGGGGACGTGGCAACGCGCGATGCCGTATCCGCCGAGCCCCGGTTGGCCGATACGGACCCGGAGGTTGGAGTCGTGGCGGCTACAGCGGGCAAAGTGGCCGCTTCCGGCGCAGGGACAGCCGCCACGCCAACGGTTTTGATACTGACTGAAAACTCCTGCTCCGCAGGGGGTAGACAGCTGCCGCCCGAACAAGTCTGGTATTCAATGGTGCCTTCAATGACCGGGTTAGCCTTAAGAATCTTGACTTTCTGAACCAGTGAAGCCTTATTTTCGAAAAACCGTACTTTGTGAGGACTATTCCAAACCTCTTCAAACTCTTCTTTTGGATTGACGGAGGCAAATGGGCCGACTTTTTGGAAACTGCCGTTTTCCTTCAATTTCAACGAAGTCGGGATCGGGCCAATATCCGGATTCAAATCCGATGCGTACACATGCCAGCCTTTATCGATTGTGGCATTCATCCGGATTTCCACCACATCGCCAATCTTCGCTTCGATTTTTGAGGCACTGAATGTCCAGTGCGTCGGGTCCTGCTGGATTTGGGCGGATGCCGTCAGCACGGCGAAAAAAGCCGTCAGAAAAAAGAGGAATTTACCAACTCGGTTCATATCAAGGGGTTACTACGTTGCCCAGACTAACAACACGTTTTCCGCAAAAATATTTCCAAAGCCTGTACAAATCCTCGTTGCCCATAAAAAAACACCCGGCCGGAGCTCCAGCGGGGTGTTCTGCACAACCAACCTATATTTAAAAAAGATGCTTGATGCTAGATACTGGATATTGGATTCTTGATCAGTACTGTACGAAGGATTTGAAAACGTTTGCTTAAAAGACAAATTGCTTACAATAAATTTGGTTACGGTTTTTGACACGTCCTCTATTTAGGCAAAAAATGGCGGTTTTTTGTCAAGGTTTCACACACGACACCAAAGAATATTGGGGCAAAACCAATCCTTCGTACAGTACTGATTCTTGATACTGGATAAGTTCCCTCTCTTGTCTTGCATCCAGCATCAAATATCTAGTATCCAGCATCAAGAATCTAGTCTCTTTTATAGAGTACCGGATTCAACTCACTTTCCGGTTTACTCCCCACCGGGAAGCTCGCCAGCCAGGTGGTCCAGTCGGCCTGCTGGTACGAATTTCTGGGCTGCATAATCACCTGATGTTGATCCATGTAAATCATCGTCATCACTTTGCGTGGAGCGTTGGACGTATTCGGACCGGCGCGGTGGAACGTCCAACCTGCGTGATAGCTCACTTCACCGAGTTCGAACGACGTGTCGTTGATCGTAAAATTCTGCCGGGCGAGTTCCTCGGCAAGCAGCTTCTCACTTTCGTCACTGATTTCTACATTCCGCCCGATCTCAACGTTCTGACTCTGTTCGGCAAACGCCAGCGGCCCCATCTCCATCGGCGTCTCCTGCAACGGAATCCAGACCGTTACGGTATTGGGAGAAGCCAGTGGCCAGTAAAACTGGTCGGCGTGCCAGGGTGTAATGCCGCCTGAAGGCTCTTTGTACAACGCCTGATCGTGGTACAGTCTCACGCCATCAACGCCCATCAGATCGGCGGCAATTTTGGCCAGCCGACGCGAAAAGACGAATTCCCGGGCGGTTTCGTCTTCGCGCCAGAGGTTCATGATTTGGAGAAAAGCCCGTTCATACGTCGTACGCTCTTCCATGGGCTTGGTCAGGGTGTTAAGCCTGATTACCAAGTCACTAATGATCGTACCGTAGTATTCGAGGACTTCCGGACTGAGCACGTTTTTCAGCTTAACGTAACCGTTCCGACGGTAAAACGCGATAGCTTCGGGCTGAACGGCATACTCCTGATCCAATTGTTGGGCGAGCGACGTTTTATCGATGGTCACTGACATAAAAATAAAAGTAAGAATGGTAAAACTGCGACACAAATTTGGGTCAATTATTTCTTGCAAAAATTTAATAATTAACCCAATTTGTACACCCTATTGATACGATTTAATCTTTATGCCATTTTTTAAGTAAAAATAGCGCATGTAGTGAAAGCTTTACTGGAAAAAATTGAATTAGGAGATCAAAACTCCCTGCGGGTCATGCATCTGGTGTTACCTTATTTTGAAGCACCCTGGCATTTTCATCCCGAGTATGAACTGACGTACATTGTGCGCAGTCAGGGAAAGCGGTTTGTCGGCGATCATGTCGAGTCCTTCGATGCCGGGGATCTGGTTTTGCTGGGTCCGGATTTGCCGCACTTCTGGCGGAACGACGACGACTATTACCAGCCCGGTTCGAGTCTGGTAGCCGAAGCCATCGTTGTTCAGTTTGACCGGCAGCTTGGTGATGCGCTTCTGCCCCAACTCCCGGAAGCCCAGGCCTTGACGGCATTGCTGAAGCGGGCCCGGTACGGACTACGGTTTGGGCCGAAAAAGGTATACGGGCTAAAACCGGCGCTGGAAAGTTTACTGGCCTGTTCCGGGCTGGAGCGCCTGCTGCGGCTGCTTCATATCCTCCACCAACTGACCGACGACCCCGATGCCATCATGCTGGCCAGCGACAATTACGAGTTGAAGGCGAATGAAGCCGAGACCGAGCGGATGAAGCGGGTCCTGGATTTTATGCTGACCCATTTTCGGAACGAAATCCGGGTCGACGACATTGCGGCCGTGGCGGGGATGGCCCCGGCAGCTTTCTGCCGGTATTTCCGGAAACGAACCCGAAAGTCGTTCGTCGAATACCTGAACGAATTGCGGATCAGTCACGCCCGGAAGTTGCTGGTGCAGTCGGATTTAAGCATCAGCCAGGTTGGGCTGGAGTGCGGTTTCAATAATATTTCCCATTTTCACCGCCAATTCAAGCTCCACAACGGTACGACGCCCCTGAAATACCAATCGCTTCAACATAATAAGTAGAAGACAACGAGAATGCTGTTTTTCTCCGTACTTTTGTAGTACCAACGGGTCGAGCCGCGCAGGCCGGGCCACGCAGGCTCCAGTCCGTTTATTAAATGTAATGTGAACCAAAGAAATACGGACTAAAATCCGTAGATACTTATGTCGACTACAGCCACCTCCGTTGCCCGCGATACACAGGTATTTGACCTCATCGCCCGGGAGCAACACCGTCAGGAGTCCGGGATTGAACTGATTGCTTCCGAAAACTTTGTTTCCAAACAGGTAATGGAAGCCGCCGGAACCGTCTTAACCAACAAATACGCCGAAGGACTTCCCGGTAAACGGTATTACGGAGGATGCGAAATTGTGGACGAGATCGAACAGATTGCCATTGATCGGGTCAAAGAACTGTTTGGGGCTTCCTGGGCCAACGTGCAGCCGCACTCGGGCGCGCAGGCCAACACGGCGGTTTTTCTGGCCTGCCTGAAACCGGGTGATACCATCCTGGGCTTTGACCTGTCGCACGGCGGTCACCTGACGCACGGTTCGGCGGTGAATATTTCCGGCAAATACTTCCGGCCCACGTTCTACGGCGTTGAGCAGGAAACCGGCGTGATCAATTACGACAAAGTAGAAGAAACCGCCCAGCGCGAACGCCCAAAACTGCTGATCTGTGGCGCTTCCGCCTACAGCCGCGACTGGGATTACGTCCGTCTGCGGGCCATTGCCGACTCGGTAGGTGCCCTGTTGCTGGCCGATATTTCGCACCCGGCGGGTCTGATTGCCAAAGGCTTGCTGAACGACCCGCTCGATCATTGCCACATCGTCACGACCACGACCCACAAAACGCTGCGTGGCCCCCGGGGTGGGATGATCATGCTACGAAACGATTTTGAGAACCCGTTCGGGATCAAAACCCCAAAAGGTGATCTGCGGCTGATGTCGTCGCTGCTCGATTCGGGCGTGTTCCCCGGAACGCAGGGCGGTCCGCTGGAGCACATTATTGCCGCCAAAGCTGTCGCCTTCGGTGAAGCGCTGTCGGATGATTTTGCTGAATACGCCAACCAGATCCAGAAAAACGCGCAGGCCATGGCAGCCGCTTTTGTCGCACGAGGCTACCAGATCATTTCGGGCGGCACCGACAACCACCTGATGCTGATCGACCTGCGCTCAAAAGGCCTGTCGGGCAAACTAGCCGAAAACACGCTGATCAAAGCCGATATTACGATCAACAAAAACATGGTTCCGTTCGACGACAAGTCGCCGATGGTCACCTCCGGCATGCGGGTCGGTACGGCAGCCGTCACCACGCGCGGCATGAAAGAATCCGATATGGAGCAGATTGTCGTATATATTGACGAAGTGTTGATGAATCACGACAACGACGCGAAACTTCAGACGGTAAAAGATGAAATCAATTCCTGGATGAAATCGTTTCCACTCTATAATTAATTTTGAATGAGTGAATGAGTGATTGAGTGAATAGCTTCGCCATTTTCTGCTTTCTGCGAAGCTATTCACTCAATCACTCATTCACTCATTCACTCATTACAAATTAAATGAAGCCCATAGATCAGGAATTTGATAGCGAGAGCGAGATTGAGGACGGGAGTGAGATGACCTTTCTCGAGCATTTGGAGGAGCTTCGGTGGCACCTTGTTCGGGCCATCGGGTCTATTGCCGTATTTGCTGTTCTTGCTTTCATTTACATTCGTGAGATCTACGATCTGGTCATTCTGGGGCCGTCAAGCCCCACGTTCTGGACATACCGAATGATGTGTAAACTGTCGGAAAAAACCGGGTTTGCTGATTTGTGCGTTGATAAAATCAACTTTACCCTTCAAAGCCGGGAAGTAGGCGGTCAGTTTACGATGGGTCTGACGGCTTCGCTGATGATCGGCCTGTTGTTTGCCTTTCCGTATGCCTTCTGGGAACTGTGGCGGTTTATTATGCCAGGCTTACGTCCGTCGGAGCGACGGGCTGCGCGGGGGGCCGTCTTTTTTGTAACAACCTTGTTTTTCGCGGGTGTTCTTTTTGGCTATTATATTGTATCTCCGCTGGCGCTCAACTTCCTGGCTAACTTCCAGTTAGATCCCCGGATTGTCAACGAATTCGACATTACCTCCTATATCTCCACGCTGGCTACCCTGACACTGGGCTGCGGGCTGACATTTCAAATGCCCATTGCGGCTTTTGTATTGTCGAAAATTGGTATTCTGACCCCGCAGTTTATGCGGGCTTACCGTCGGCACGCCCTGGTGGTGATACTGGTGGTTGCAGCCGTGATTACTCCGTCGCCGGACATTTACAGCCAGATTCTGGTAGCAATACCCCTGGCTTTACTGTATGAAGTGAGTATCTGGGTGTCGGGCTACGTGCAGCGGTTGCGGCTGAAGGATGAGCAGGCGTTGATGAAGGATGGCTACGACGATTAACGGACTAAATGGGCCCGCCGGGCGGGCCGTGGGTACTAGAACTTGCCGGTGACGCCCAGCCGGAGAGCCGCTACGCCGAGGCCCATTTCGGCAAAACCGCCAATCTTCTGGCTAAAGCGGTAAAAACCGCCCAGGTGTACGCCCGGAAAAATACCTTTGGGGCGTGGGAGAAGCTGCCCGGTCTGATCAACCTGATCGCGATGCAGCGATGAGCGGGTGCCTACGGATAGACCCGCATAAGGATCAAATTTGTCATCGCCAATCCCCAGCAGACGGGCCAGATGATAAGACCCCCGAACGCCGACATTAAAAAATTGTGCTTTCCAGCGCCGGTCGCCAACCTTGGTACCGGTCAGGGCATAGTCGAAAAAACCGCCTGCGCTGACTTGATCGGTAAAACCCAATTCAAACGAAGCTCCATTACACAACCCACCCAGGGCGTACGATTGCACGCCCAGACCCACATTGAGCATGTGGTCCACTTTCCGGGCGATCTGCGAAAAGCCAGGGGTAGTCGCCAGAATGAAAAAGAAAATATAGGGTAGTGTGTTCTTCACCAAAGACAGATGGTTACTTCCGGTATTGCTGTTTACTATTCAGGAGAGAGGTCATAGAGGCCATCCTTCATGATATTACAAAACTGGTAACCCTATTACTGAAATCCAATCGCAGAAATAACCAATTGGGAAAACCAAACCCTGAAACGTCTAAAACAGTGCTTAAGTGGTAACACCTGTCGCAAACCGGGCAGCAAACCTACAACGAAAAACCCGAAATTAAATTGTAGGAAGAGATAATTGGAGCTGGACAAGCGAGAAAAAGACGGGATGCGACGTCTTTTTCTCGCTTGTCCAGCTCCAATTATCTCCTTTGCCAGATTGTCTTGCGCAAGCCGAGATAACCGCCCACGGCATCGTCGTAGAGTTGACCCTGATCAAGGGCCAGAGCTGCCGTCAGTTCCGCTCCGCCAAGCCAGCGCAGGGGCGTACCCACTTGCACCCAGGCCGATAGCTGCGTCGGTGGGCCGGACAGAAAAACCTCCGGAATCCCGTAATTCCGGCTGTAAGACACCTTAACCCGCAAATCGATTTGCCGGGCAACCGTGGCCCGGGCCGCTACGTGATACATCTGCACCCGGTTACCGGCAATGGCCCAGTCGCTGGCGTTTCGATAGGGGGCCCGAATGTCGAGCCGCCGGGTCAAAAACGGCGTCCCGATCACCCGCTCCCGGTAGGTCCAGCCTTCGCGGTATTGCGAATTGTTGAAGTAATTATCCGCGCCTTTCCAGGATTTATCGGCCTGATACAGAGTAGGCCCGCTCTGGCTCAACGTCGTCAGAAACTCCAGCAGCACTTCATTCAGGTGAAAACCGGCAGAAACCGGGCGGTTGCTGCTCAGCCGAATGCCGCTCAGACCGTCGGGCAGATTTTTGAAAAATATCCCGGTCACATCCTCAAAAACGTGCTGGTGATACAGCAAGAGATTTAATCCGGAAAACCGCAGTTCTCCCCCAAAATCGATGGTTCCTAGGTGGTTGCCGTACAGATTGACGTAGTCGAAGGACGAGATCCGGTCGTTGTTCAGGCCATTGGTGCGAATGGCAAAAAGGACGTTCGGGAAATCCGCCAGCCGACCCGGCAGTTTGCCGTTGATGGCTAGTTTTGGGTCGATATAATCGGATTGGCCACCCCATTGAACACTATGGTTGATACCAGCGTACAGCCGAACGATTGCTGTTGGTTTGCCGATTCGAAAGAACAGTGACTTTTGGTGTAAAAACGAATGCCGCATGTACCACGTATTTGCAAACCAGCCGTGCGCCAGAAAACCGTTGATTGCCAGCCAGCCCCGCCGACCGAGCGGCACGAAACCCCGGGTTCCAAATTGGACTTTCGGAATCGGCAGCGCGTTGCCCGACCAGGCATACGAACCCGACGAAAGCGTGGAATCGACTAACCCGATCACCGCGCGCCGACGCCCTGCCACCAGTTCAATGCCCCGGTGAGCCAGCCTGATGTAACCTTCGGGAAGCAACAGTTGGGCCGATTTACCCGCATTTCCCACCGCTTCCACCTGATAAGATAAGCTCCAGAGCCGACGGGGATGAACCTGAAACCGGGCTTTGGTGGTGTCGCTGAACAAAATCGTTCCCGCCAGCCCTAGCCGGAGCGAACCAACCGGTGCCGTGAGCGGAACCGTTCCAAATTGGTTGGCCCGTAACCAGAAAGGTGTTCGATCCGTGGAAGAAACCAGTGCTCCGATTTCGGTATACAACTGGCTTGCGTGTCGGGATTGGGAGAAAACTTGCGTGGAGGCAAAAAAAAGTCCGGTTAGCAGAATCGGGTAGAATTGCTTCATGCAGAATGTTACTCATCGTGGCATTGTAAATATAATGAGTAAATTTCTTTACTTGCAGGAAGGATTTTTTGAACGGCATCCCGTCTTCAAAAAACAAAACCCCGGTAAGCACCGGGGCCTGTAATTCTAACCTTTTTATCTATACCTCATGGTACGCGACCTGCCGGAAAAGTGTTGCAGAGAACGGTGAAAAATAGCGATTCTGAGCGTATTTCCGACTCAGGGCCGTTTGGCTTTTGAAGTTACATGAGAAACTACTACAGCCTGTTCAGCGTATTCCTGGCGGCAGTTTTACTGGCCGACTGTAAAACGAGTCGGGTAGTCACCGGAAAAACCGTTGCCGTCGAAAGCGCGGGTATTGAGTCGGAAGATCTACTGACCTGCTGCAATGCTGGCCTGAAACTCCCCGATGGTAGCCCAGTCTCGTGTGAAGCGTCGGCGGTTTTGTACGACAACGGGACGGTGTACGTTGCCAACGATAAGGACATGCCTACCGGATTAAGCCCGGTTTTTACGAAATCCTGGAATGCCTTGAGCGACAGTCTTACCCGGCCTACTCCCCTGCTGGCCGAAGCCTTCCGGACGGCCCAGAAGTACGAAGACTTTGCCAGCAACGGCGAGTACATCTTCCTGACGACGGCCTTCGACCGCGTTAAGCCCGGATCGACAGATTGGGACGGGTATAACACCATTCTGTACTGGAAAAAAGGCCAGGAAGCCAATCCGCAGGTACTGGCTCCGGAGCCGGGTGCTAAAAATTCTGTGGCCTACCGCCAACCGCTCAGCAAACTGCTGGCGCAAAACCGGCCGAATTACCCCAACGGAATGCCGTATTTTAAAGTGGAAGGATTGGCCGTGATGGATTCGCTGCTGCTGTTCGGTATTCGGGAGGAGGGCGAAAAATACGATAAGTTCGACTACCGGGTCCGGATTGTAGCCGTGCCGTTTTTTACCGAGAAAACCGCTTCGGGCGACCGGCTTTCGCTACGGAATACCTGGCGCATTGTGGCCGACTTTAACCCGGCTACTGTACCGGGTTTGCCGCAACCGCTCGCCCTGTCCAGCCTGGAATATGACTCGAAACGAAAGCTGTTCTGGCTGCTCACCTCCATTGAAGCCAACGGCCAACTGGATGCCTATTTGTGGACGGCGACGCCCGAACAACTCTTTCGGAGTCAATCGTTTATGCTCGTCCGGGATGCACAAGGCCAGCCGATGCATTTCAACCACAAAGCCGAAGATCTGACGTTTATCGGCACAGATCGGTTGCTGGTGATTCACGACGACGACCGAACCCCAACAAAAGTAGGCGCTCAGACCCGCCAGCCGAACCAGGCGGCCTATACGGTGTTAAAAATCCGTACCACCGATCGTACCCACGGACTTTAGTCCGTGAGTGCTAGAATTATCTTTGAATTGGTATCAACTACTGGATTAGATAGACTTACACGGACTAAAGTCCGTGGGTACGGTCAGCGGTTACAGCCGCTCGGCGCGCACGGGTTCCCCCCAGAACAAACCGGCTTTCTGCTCGAACTCTTCGGCGGAGTCGGTGGTAAAAAACCGCAACGTCCGGCCTTGGGTGCATTGGGCATCGATTTCCGGGTGGCGATGGAGATAATCCTGTAGACTGTGGGCAACAATATCCCCCTGGCTGAGAATCGTCAGGCCATCGGGAACGAATTGCCGGATTTTGGGCAGCAGCAACGGGTAATGCGTACAAGCCAGCAGCAGGATGTCAATTTCGGGCGACCGACTGAGCAGCCGGTCGAGGTGTTGCTGCACGAAATAATCCGCACCCGGGCTGGCGTGTTCGCCGTTTTCAACCAGCGGCACCCACATTGGACAGGCTTCCTGGTAGACGTGCAAGCTCGGAAAGAACTTCTCGATCTCGACCACGTACGATTCGGAGGTCACGGTTCCGCGCGTCGCCAGAATCCCGACGTGGCCGGTTTTTGAATAGTTTCCAATGACTTCGGTGGTGGGCCGAATGACGCCCAAAACACGCCGGTCGGGCGCAATCGTGGGTAGATCAAGCTGTTGAATATTCCGTAAGGCCTTAGCCGAAGCCGTGTTGCAGGCCAGAATCACCAGTCGACACCCCAGACCGAACAACTGCTGCACGCATTCGAGGGTGTAGTGATACACGGTTTCAAACGAGCGCGTGCCGTAGGGCGTCCGGGCGTTATCGCCCAGGTAGATGTAATCATACTGCGGCAATTGCCGGACAATGGATTTCAAAACCGTCAGACCGCCGTAGCCGGAGTCGAACACACCAATGGGTTGAATGGAGGACATCCCGCAAAGATACGGTTTTGGTCACTTCTTCACGTTGGTATCCGGGCTGGAAGCGGCCGTAGCGGCATTTTTCTGCTTCTCCTGCTCTTTGGCCCGACGCCGGAAAAAACCGCGAAACAGGAAGTTGTGTTGCAGGGCTTCCAGGTTTTCGTCCAGTTTCTGGCTGCTCGTTTCCAGGTTGTGAATCGTGCTTTTCATATCCCGGTTGACGGTTTCGTCGGTCAGCAGCGAACCGAGGGCGTTGTTGTTACTGTTCAGGCGATCGGTAGCCCGTTTGACGTTCTCGGTCGCTTCCACCGCCGTGTTCGACACTTCGCGTAGCCGGGCGGTCGACGTGCGCAAATCCCTGACAATGATCGTATCCGACACCAGATCGTTCGCCAGCGTGCCTTTCGTATTGAGTTTGGCCGCAAACTGGTTCAGCGAGCCCGAAGCCGCGTTGAGTGACTTCGTCACCTGGGCCGCGCTGCTCGAAGCCGCCTGTAAATTGGCCATCGTATTTTTAAACCGGCTGGCCACGGTCGAATCCCGTAAAACTGCCCCAGCAACGCCTTTACCTTTCAGCACCTCGTCCAGAATTTTCTTGGCGTCGGTCGTCACCCGCAACAGGTTGTTGTTGTTTTCCTGAAGAGTCGCCATAATTTCGTCGGTGTTCAGCGAAGCTTTGGAGTGCAGAATATCGCCGTCCTCGACGGTTTCGGCTTTCATACTGCCGCCCACAATTTCCACAATTTTGTTTCCGATCAACCCGTCCGTACTCAGGGCGGCCAGGGCATCTTTGCGGATATACTGCTGGGCGGATTCTTCAATGTTCATCGTCACTTCGACCTGCGAATTGCCGTAAAACTGAATCCGGCGAACCGTTCCAATTTTCACCCCGGAAAACCAGACGTTGGCACCCGCCTGCAAGCCACCCACGTTATCAAAGATGGCGTTGACCCGAATGCTTTTGACAAACCGCTTCTGCTGGCCCCCCAGCACCATGATGCCGGTTACCAGAATAGCGATGCCGATAAACACAAAGATACCGACTGAAATCGCCCTTTTATTTTCTGCTGCTTTCATTGTGTGTCCTGTTTGGTATGGAAGGAATTCCTGGCTTCTTTTTGGAAATTAGTGTATGGTTTACGGTTTGTGGTTTACAGTTTACAATAAGCGTCTGATAGTGAGCTGAACACTGTAAACTATAAACCGTAAACTCTAAAGGCGTTACTCCACAAAGTTGTACTCATAAAACTGTTTTACGCGCTCATCGTTTGGGTCGGCAAAAACTTCTTCAAACGTCCCCTGCCGTTCGAACCGCCCGTCGAGCAACATGGCAATCCGGTCGCCGACGGTTTTGGCGCAGGTCAGGTCGTGCGTGATGATAATCGAGGAGGTATTGTGCCGCTCCTGCACCTCGTTGATCAGGTTGTTAATTTCGTTGGAGGTGATGGGATCCAAACCGGCCGTTGGCTCGTCGTAGAGCATGATTTCCGGTTTCAGAATCAACGTCCGGGCGATGCCGATCCGCTTCCGCTGCCCGCCCGACAACTCCGATGGCATCTGGTTGATGGTCTGGCTCAAACCTACGTCTTCCAGCGCTTCCTCGACGGCCTTATTGATGTCCGCCCGACTGAGGTTCCGCACGTTCCGAATGAGCGGAAACTCCAGGTTTTCGCGCACGGTCATGCTGTCGTACAGGGCGCTGCTTTGAAACGAGAACCCGATTTTGAGCCGCAGCGCATCCAGTTCTTTATTGCTCAACGCCCGAACATCCTGCCCCAGCACCGTCACGCTGCCTTCGTCCGGTTCGAGCAAACCGGAAATGATTTTGATCAAAACCGACTTTCCTGTCCCCGAACGGCCCAGCACCACCAGGTTTTCGCCCTGGTATAAATCCAGATCGACGCCCCGTAAGACGTGCAGATCGCCGAACGAAATTTTCAGATCCCGGATGACGATCACAGACTCTTTGGATCCATTTTCCCTGTGTTTGGTCATCATGGCTTAAGCGGCACGGATAGCGTTGATTACCTGGAGACACAACAGTTCTTCGATGAAAACCAGGAACATCGATGTCACCACCGACGAATTGGCCGCTTTGCCGACGCCCTCCGTTCCCTTCGACGAATGGTAGCCTTTGTAACAACCGACAATTCCGATGGTAAAACCGAACAGGATGGCTTTGATGACCGTCGAATTAATATCAAGGAATGATATGGAACTGAAAAAGGACTCGATAAACGACATGAAGCTGGTTTTTTCGTTCTGCGCGACATTGACATACGACCCCAGCACGCCCAGAAAGACGAAGAACATCGCCAGCGTCGGAATCATGAACGTGGTGGCAATGACCCGGCTGACTACCAGAAACTTAAACGGGTTCGTGCCCGAAACCTCCATCGCTTCGATCTGCTCCGTTACGCGCATCGACCCCAGCTCGGCCCCGATGTTGGAACCGACCCGACCGGCCGCAATCAACGCCGTCACGAGCGGAGCCAGCGCCCGAACCAGGGCAATCGAAATCAGCGACGGCAACCAGGAGGTCGCGCCAAACGTCGCCAGCGAGGGCCGCGACTGGTTGGTAAACACAATGCCCGTAATGAAACCGGTCAGCGAAATCAGCGGCAGCGAGCGAACGCCGACTTCGTAACACTGCCGGAGAATTTCCTTTCCTTCGTACGGTGGCACAAAGACTTCTTTGAAAAACTGGCCGATAAAGGAAGCCACATCGCTCAGGGCGAGAAACATACGGTCGAGCCGCCGGGTGACCACCGGCTTGGGCGACGATTCGGATTTTGACGAAGTAGTGCTGGCTTGCATTAGTCAGATTGTCAGTATACGGGTACTTGGTTTACGGTTTTCAGTATACGGTATTCAGTTGACGGCTTACTGACTGCGTGTTTTCAACTAGCGGAGCAACTGAAACCCGTATACTGAAAACTATAAACCGTAAACAGACTTCCTATAAACTGAATTTGAGGATACAAGGTTAGATTTTGCTACATTTGATAGTTGAAAATCATGAAATACCTCCGTATCCTCTTAAAAATATTCCTGGGCCTGGTCGGGATAGTGCTGCTGTTCCTGGCCGTCAGCCTGGCACCTGTTAGCGACACTCCCTACCAACAAACCGAGTTTTACGCCCAGACCCGGCAACGGCTTGGGCACCTTCCGAAACCGCCCCGCCCCCAAACCGCTTTGCAGGCCGGTTGGGCCAAAGTCAATCTAACGCCCTCATTTACAACCTCGACAGGTGGCTACGGTGTTCGCAAAGGCAAGCACTGGTCGGTCGTCAGCGATTCGGTCTACGTCCGAACCATCGTCCTGAACAACGGCAGCACCAAAGTAGCGCTGGTGGCGCTGGATTTGCTGATTACGCCCCCAACTGTAACAGAACAACTGAAAAAAAGATTGCCGGAAATCGGATTTCGGTGGGAGAATGTGTTCACGGGCGCTATTCACAGCCATAACAGCCTCGGCGGCTGGGCACCCGGTCTGGTGGGCGGTTTGTTCGCGGGCGACTTCGACCAGCGCGTCGTCGATCACATCACCAACGCCATTTTGAAATCGATTACGCTGGCACAGCAGCACCTGGCTCCGACCGAAGTGGGGTATACGCAGGTGGCGGCTCCCGAGCTGGTCCATAACCGGATGAACAACATCGGTCAGGTCGACGGTACCATCCGGTTGCTGAAGCTCCGGAAAAAAACCGGCGAATCGGCGCTTCTTTGCACCTATGGCGGTCATGCCACGCTTTTCCGGGCGTCGGATGCCGACTACCTGAGCCGCGATTATCCGGGCGTGCTGGTCGATCAACTCGAAAAAAAGTCAGGCGGTTTTGTGGCTTTCATGGCCGGGTCGGTGGGCAGCACCGGCGCGAAAGCGCAGGAATATCCGAACATTTTTAAAACCATCCGAACCTACGCCGACAGCCTGACCGCCCGAATTGTTCCGGCCTTGCCGCAACTGAAAACCGCGCCGGACAGCACACTCGAACTCCTGACCCTGCCGCTCGCCCTGCGCGAACCCCACGCCCGGGTGCTCGACGGCTGGCGGGTGCGTCCGTGGCTGTTTTATGCGGTTTATGGCGATTATGCGTCCGATCTGAAAGCCCTGCGGATTGGGCAGACGGTCTTGCTCGGTACACCCTGCGACTTTTCGGGCGAATTGGTAGCTCCGCTGAAACGACAAACCGACCGAAAAGGCCTGAACCTGATGGTCACGAGTTTCAACGGTGGCTACGTCGGTTACATCACGCCGGACCAGTATTACCACCGAAAATCCTACGAAATACAGACGATGAACTGGTTTGGGCCGGGCAACGGGGCGTACTTTGTCGAATTAATGAACGGTTTGATCGACCGGCTGTAATCGGTCAGCTAACGAACGAAGACCGATCAATTGCCCTTTGGTCCAAAATTCGCACGGTTTTGATAACTTGCTAAAACGCTTCCGTTGGGTTCAGAGGGCGTTGCAGCTCAATCCGGTTTTTGTCTGCAAACGGCGGCTCATGACGCGGTTGTTGTTACGGTTTATCCATACGCAAAGTCCTATGGCTTCCTCTTTCTTTCCGTTATGGAGTCGGTTTTCTGTCCCGATTCGGCTGCTTGGCTTTTTTCTGGCCTGGCTGGTCATCACCGCGTCCCCGGCGCAGACTGTGGTGAATATACCGGACCCCGAAGTTCCCCAAAAACCGGAAAAACGGACCGATCAGTCGCCGAACCTTCAATTAAAGCGTCAGCTCGAACAGCTTGTGGGAGACGGTTCGGAGGAAGAAGCCGATGCCCTGCTCGCGGCTACCCGTCAGGCGGGTTTTAAAGAGGGGGAAGTGCTGGCGATGTGCCACCTGGCGGGCCTTTACCTGGAAGACGAGCAGACCGCCCGGGGCAAAGAGTTGCTTCGGGAAGCCCTCGAACTGACCAAACAGGTGAGCGATCCGCTGGAAGCGGCCTGGTTGATGCAAAACATTGGTCGGATGCAGCGCAAATGGGATGTTCCGCATATTCCGCTTTTGACCCCGTTTTACAGCCCGCTGGCCGTGGTTATCCGTCGGCTGCGGAATCCGAAAGTCATCGTGGGAAACCGGACCGATCACCCGGCCGAAGATCGCAGTCGACCGGAAGCCGAAGGCCGAAAAAAACCGGCTGCTCCGGCCGACGAGAACATTTCGTTCAAAACCGCTCCTCCCAAACTGGACATTACGGCTCCCGGCGTCACCAGCGTAAAAATACCGGATGTACCGAATTTTCGGTTCGACGTTCATTACAACGACAAATGGCTCAACAGCCTGATTAATTCCGATCAGCCCAAACAACCGGACATCCGGCAGCTAAGCCAGCAGAAAAAACAACGGGATGCCAACAAGAATTTGAGCACCACCTTCGCCAAACAGGGCGACTACGAAAAAGCCTACCAGTATTACCAGCGGTATGTAGCTTATAAGGACAGCCTGTCGGCCGAAGTGACCTCCCGGCGGCTGGCTGCGCTGACTTACGAACAGAACATGAAGCAGAAAGAAGCCGAGGTAAAGCTTTTGCAAAAAGATCAGCAACTTAAGGCACAAGAAAACAAACGCCAGCAACTGCTGTTGTTTGGCCTGACGGGCTGCCTCGGGCTGTTTGTGTTCTCGTCGGTCTTGCTGGTTCGGAGTAACTGGCAGAAACGGGCCGCCAACCGGGCACTGGAAGAACAGAAACAGGTGTTGCAGCAAACCATCGCTGATCTCCGGCAAACGCAGACGCAGTTGATCCAAGCCGAAAAAATGGCTTCGCTGGGCGAGTTGATGGCCGGAATTGCGCATGAAATTCAGAATCCGCTCAACTTTGTCAATAATTTTTCGGAAGTCTCGGTCGAGCTGGTGGAAGAGCTGAAAGAGGAAATGGCCGGATTGCCCGTCAACGGCGCGGCCGAAATCGCCACCGACATCAGCCAGAATCTGGCGAAAATTGCGCACCACGGCAAACGCGCCGACGCCATCGTCAAGGCCATGCTCGAACACAGCCGAGCCAGCACCGGCCAGAAGCAGCCCACCGACCTCAACGCCCTGGCCGACGAATATCTGCGCCTGTCGTACCACGGTTTACGCGCCCGTTCCAAAGACTTTCAGGCGCAAATGACGACCGAATTTGACCCGAAGGTGGGCAAGGTGAACCTAGTGCCGCAGGAAATCGGGCGTGTGTTGCTGAATCTGTACAACAACGCCTTTTACGCCGTGCAGCAGAAACAACGGCAGGATGCCCGGTTTTCGCCCAACGTGACCGTCCGCACCGCGCTGGTCGACGGGGCCGTGGAGTTGCGGGTGCGCGACAACGGCATGGGCATCCCACCGGAGGTGATCAACAAAATTTACCAGCCGTTTTTCACGACCAAACCCACCGGCGAAGGCACCGGTTTGGGCCTCTCGCTTTCGTACGACATCATCACGAAAGGGCACGGCGGAACCATTGAGGTCGAAACCGAGGCTGGGCAATACACCGAAATGATGGTTCGGTTGCCGGTTTAGTGGTAACGTTCCCACCAGTGTTCGGCGGGCAGCGGAGCGTCCAGCACCACCACTTCGCCAATCCGGGGCGTGGTAATCGTCGTGCCCAGTTCGGCCGATTTCTTCACCAATCGCTCGATGGGGTCCTGCCAGGTGTGCAGCGCGAGGTTGAATTTCGCCCAGTGAATCGGCAGCAGCACGTTCGCTTTGACGTCGAGTTGGGCCTGGGCGGTTTGCTCGGGCAGCATGTGAATGTCGATCCAGGCTTCATTGTAGGCCCCGCATTCGAGCATCGCCAGGTCGAACGGGCCGTACTGCTCGCCGACGGTTTTCAGGCCCGGATAGTAGCCGGTATCGCCCCCGTAATACACCTTTTTTTGCGTTCCCTGCAACACCCACGACGCCCAGAGCGTGCCGTTCCGGTTGGTCAGGCCACGGCCGGAAAAGTGCCGGGCGGGGGCACAAATCAAGGTCAGATTGCCCAGTTTGGCCGATTCGTGCCAGTCGAGTTCGGTAATCTGCTCCGGCGCGATGCCCCATTTTTCGAGGTGCACGCCCACACCGAGCGGCACAAAAAACCGGCTGACCTTGCCTTTCAGCTTCGTAAACGTTTCGTAGTCCAGGTGGTCGTAATGATCGTGCGACATGACGACGGCATCGACGTGCGGCAGTTCGTCCACGTTCATATAATGGTCGTACGGAAACCGCTTTGGCCCGGAAAACGACGCAAACGACGCCCGTTCGCCAAAAACCGGGTCGGTCAGCAGCGTTTTCCCCTGAATCCGAATCAGCAGCGACGAGTGCCCGAACCAACTGACGGCCACGTGTTCCGGACCGCCATCACCCTCAAACCGCTTCACATCCAGCGGCACGGTCTGAAAAGTATCGACTGGCTCAGCGCCCGGTACGCCTGTCAGCATTTTCCAGGTCGCCGAAATCATCTGGCCCATTGACATATCGATGCTGGTCGGGACCAGATTCTGAAACGTGCCGTCTTTGTAATTCGGCGATGCCTGCATCCGCTTCAACCGCTCACCGGTGGGGGTGGCGCCAAACTGCGGGCTAAAGTTTACAAAAGCAACAACGGACAGGGTGAGCAGGCCCAACAGGGAAACGATGACCAGAACCATTCTTTTCAGGATTTTCTTCATACGGCAGGGAGCGGCCCGTCGGGCGCTCGGTTGGAAACACCCTGATTTTCCGGGGAGTTCCGGCTCGGGCCGTAAAAACAAGGGCCATAGCCTCATTGGTTCGAACCGTGCCGAAAATACTGACCCGTGTCTGCGTATGACAAACCCGGGTTGCTCCGTAGGCTTATCGCTCTGGTGTGCGCAAAGGCTATTGGAATGCCCTGCCCTTCAGGTTACAAAACCGGCGGGTCGTTCCACCCGCCGTTGAAGAGAAAATTCTGAGGATCGAGCGTTTTTACTAAGGGCGGTTCTACTTCACCCGATTAAACACAAACAAATCGGCGAACGCCCACTTGTCGCCTTCTTTGCGGCCGCGCTGGATGACGAGCTGGTTGTCCGACCGCTTTTCGTAGATGATCCGAACCGAGCCGTCGGATTTTTCAAACAACGCCTGGTTCTTTTTCGCTTCGACGAACGAATACCGGTCCGACACGTCTTTTTCTTCGGAACCGATCAGCCCCGGTTTGAAGTGTTTGACGAGTACGATCGGCCCCTGCTCGGTTTGTTCGAAAATGAGCAGCTCGTACATCGTCACCTTGTTGTCCTTCATCATGCGCATAAAACCGGCGAGATTGTCACCTTCCGGAGCAGCCCAGGCGGCATCGATCGGCCCGCCGTTGAACGTGCCGCGCCAACGGCCTTCCATGAAGCTGACGTCGGCCAGGGAGCCGGTTTTGGATTGGGCCTGAGCGGTCAGACCGACCAGTACACTAACAAGAACGCCCAGCGAGAGGGCGGCAAAACGACGCAGAACGCCAAAGCGGGAAGGAAAAAATAGGTTCATGGGAATAGGTTTTTTCGGGCGGCAAGATACTAAAATTGGACGCATGCCACCTAACGACCCGCCTTTTTGAGCAAGCGGCCGGTTACAGAACCGTATTTTGTGCCCGCACTACCAATTCCGGTTCCAGCACAATTTTCTGAAAATCATCGGGTGCCGTGTCGCCGTTGATGACCTTCAGCAGAATGTCGGCGGCCATGAACCCGATTTGGTACGGATGCTGTTCGACCGAGGCTAACGGCGGGTGTTCGAGGTAAGTAGTGAGCGGCAGATTAGCAAAACTGACGAACGAAATGTCCTGATTGACGACCAGCCCGTGGTTCCGGCAGACCTGCATGGCATCCAGCGCCACGTAATCGTTGAATGCTAAAACTGCATCCGGCCGGGTCGGTGCCGACAGCAGTTGGTTCATTTTCAGGAAAACATCCGGGGTCGTCAGGTCCACCCGTTTGATCAGTGCGTTTTCGACCGGCAGGCCTTCTTCCACCAGGGCAGTGATGTAGCCCCGGTAGCGTTCTTCACTTGCCACGAGCGCGTGGGGGCCGTTGAGTAGCGCGATAAGCTGGTGTCCGCGCCGGGCCAGCCATTTGGTAGCTTCATAAGCGCCCTTTTCCATGTTGCACTCCACCCGGTGTGCCGACAGGTTGGGCGGAATCCGGTCGAACAGCACCAATGGAATCTGCCGGTCCAGCAATTCCTGAATGTGGTGAATCTGCTGGGTTTCCTTTGCCACCGACAGCAGCACGCCATCGACCCGGTTGGAAGCCAGCACCGTTAGAATCTGTTTTTCGCGTTCAAACTGATCGTGCGACTGGTAAAGCGCTACCGTCACATTATGTTCAAACGCCAGTTCTTCGACGCCATTGATCACTTCGGAGAAAAAATTCTCGCGGATTTCGGGCAACACCATGCCGATGACACCTGTCCGGCCCCGCTTCAGATTCCGGGCCGTTGCGCTGGGCAGATACTTCAACTGATCGGCCAGCGCATGCACGGCCTCACGAGTGTGGAGGCTGATGCGCGGATGGTTTTGCAACGCCCGCGACACCGTCGACGGCGACACGTTCAATTTCCGGGCGATCTCCTTAATGGTAATGACATCCTTCATGACGGGTCGTAATCAGCCTTACAATGTACTTTCCTTTCCGGTTCTTGCAAAATTTTCTTCGGTAAAGAACAAACGTTTGCACAAGCCAGAACAAACGTTTGCACACTCCGAAATCGTCAAATTTAGCCAGATGGTGTCTGGCCTGGATTGATTCGCAGCTGGTTTTTCTCCAATTTTCGGCACCCAACTAACCCAAATTTCATTTTTAAAATCAGACAAAGGAGGAAAGACACTCGACAAGCGACTCGTTGCCTAAAACGTAGAACGTTCGTCTCCTGTCTTTTCTCTGTTGTCTAACCGTCTCTTCTAACGCGACTCCAACCCGTAAACCGTTCCCATGCAGACTTCATCCCGCCGAAACTTTCTGCGCACGGCCGCCCTCAGTACGGCGGCCGTCCCGCTGATTCCGTCCTTGTTCGAACCGGCCACAGCCGCCCCCCAGCCGACCGCTTTGTCGCAGGTCCGGCTGGCCTTCATCGGGGTCGGATCCCGCGGCCGCACCCACGTCCATCAGGCGTTGCTCCGCGATGATGTGGTCATTACGGCCATTTGCGACCCGGACCCGGATGCCATCAGCCGCACCAACGCTCTCATCGAAAAAAGCGGCAAAAAAGCACCGGTGGCCTATACGAAAGGTAGCGAAGATTTTCTGAACATGCTCAAGCGCGACGACATCGACGGCGTCGTGATTGCCACGCCCTGGGAATGGCACGTTCCGATGGCTGTTGCCACGATGAAAGCCGGGAAATACGCGGGCGTCGAAGTCTCGGCCACCGTGACGCTCAAAGAATCCTGGGATCTGGTCAATACATTTGAGAAAACCGGCTCGCATTGCATGATCCTGGAAAACGTCTGCTACCGGCGCGACGTGCTGGCGGTTTTGAATATGATTCGGCAGGGCATGTTCGGCGAAATGCTCTACGCCCACTGCGGGTATCAGCACGATTTGCGCAATATCAAGTTCAACGACGGTAAATCGATCAGCGGTATCGGGGCCGAATTTGGGGCAAAAGGCTATTCGGAAGCCCGCTGGCGGACGCAGCACTCTGTCGATCGCAACGGCGATCTGTACCCCACGCACGGCCTTGGCCCGGTAGCGCACTGGCTCAACATCAACCGGGGAAACCAGTTTGTCCGGCTGACGTCGATGGCCACCCAAGCGCGCGGTTTGCACAAATATGTTGTTGATAAAGGCGGTAAAGATCACCCGAACGCCAAAGTCAATTTCAAACTCGGCGATGTCGTCACAACGATGGTGCAGTGCGCCAACGGCGAAAACATCGTGATTATGCACGACACCAACTCGCCCCGGCCCTATTCGCTCGGCTTCCGGGCGCAGGGAACGCAGGGCATCTGGATGGACGACGGCAAAACGATTTACCTCGAAGGCGTGAGCCCCAAACCGCACCAGTGGGAACCATTCCAATCGTATCAGGAGAAGTACGACCACCCGCTCTGGAAACAGCACGGCAAAACCGCCCAGAGTGGCGGCCACGGCGGCATCGACTTCTTCGTGTTGCGGGCATTTATCGAATCCATCAAAGCGCAGGTGGCTCCGCCGATCGACGTGTACGACGCGGCCGCCTGGAGCGCCATCAGCCCGCTATCCGAACAATCCATCGCGCAGGGTAGCAAACCCGTTGACATTCCCGACTTCACGCGGGGAAAATGGAAAACCAACAAGCCCATTTTCGGCCTGAACGAAATTTATTAAGACCGAATGACTATCCTATCCTTCATCCTTTTCCTGGCTAGTACCTGGCTGTTTACGCCGACAAGCGATTCGCACGACGCAAATCGCTTGTCGGTTCCGCTGGGCGGCAACGCCTGGGTGACAACCTCCCTTGACCAATCCCCCAACATCACCAACAACGGCCTCACTGACTGGACGCAGCCGGAAGCCGTTGTTTCGGCCTACGTGCGGTTTGCCCGCGCCGGAAAGTTGAAACTGTCGGCGGTCCTGAGCGTCCCGGAGGGCGAAAGCAACCTCCGCGTAACGGTTTTGGGAAAACCGGTCCAGTTTTCGGCCAGCGGAAGTGCGGAAAAGGAGTATTTTCTCGGCGAGTGGGCGGTTCAGAAACCGGGTTACGTCCGGATTGACGTTCAGGGACTAAGCAAAACCGGCCCGGCTTTCGGGCAGTTGCGTGAGTTGGGCATCAGTGGCAACGCGATGGATGAAAAGACGGTTTTTGTGCGGACCAACGAAGGCAATTTCTTTTACTGGGGACGCCGTGGCCCGTCTGTTCACCTGAAGTATACCACTCCTGAAAATTCGGATACCGAGTGGTTTTACAACGAAATCACGGTTCCCGAAGGCAGCGACGTGATCGGCTCCTACTTCATGGCGAACGGGTTTGCCGAAGGCTATTTCGGGATACAGGTCAATTCGCCGACCGAGCGCCGGGTTCTGTTTTCGGTCTGGAGTCCGTTCAAAACCGATAACCCGAAGGACATCCCGGACGACCAGAAAATTTTGCTGGCGAAAAAAGGCGCGGGCGTCACGACCAACGACTTCGGCAACGAAGGCTCGGGCGGGCAAAGCTACTTGCGCTACAACTGGCAAGCAGGCCGGACGTACCGGTTTTTGCTCCGGGGCCAACCGACCGACGGCGGTTACACCACTTACACGGCGTATTTTTCGGATGCCGAAAACCAGCAATGGAAGCTTATCGCCAGCTTCAAGCGGCCCAAAACCACGACCTATTTGAAGTCATTCCATTCTTTTCTGGAAAACTTTATTCCGAATACTGGTAACATTGCGCGGCAGGTCGCCTTTGGAAATCAGTGGGTTTGCACCAAAGACGGCGTCTGGCAGGAAGTGCTGACGGCTCGGTTTACGGGCGATGCCACAGCCCGGGCCGCTTTTCGGCAGGATTACGCGGGCGGGTTGCTGCCCTCCAACCGGTTTTTTCTGAAGAACTGCGGCTTCTTCGACGACGCCGTTCCGCTCAACGCCACGTTTACCCGACAACCGCTCCGCAAAGCGCCGTCGGTTAATTTTTCCCAATTACCTTAATTTGTGATGGACGTAACAATGCCTATACCCCTTTCGATTTCCACGCCCGGCCGCATTTGCCTGTTTGGGGAACACCAGGATTACCTGGGATTGCCGGTGATTGCCGCGGCCATCTCCCGACGCATTCGCATAACCGCCGAGCCGATGTCTCAACCGGAGGTTCAGTTGTCGCTGCCCGACATCGACGCCGAAGAACGGTTTTCGCTCCGGACGCTTCCCCTGCCTTACCAGCACGACCGGGATTATTTCCGCTCGGCGATCAACGTATTGCTGCGGGAAGGCTTCCAGTTTTCGAACGGGATTCAGGGCGAAGTCCGGGGAACTATTCCCATCAATTCGGGCACGTCCAGTTCCTCGGCCCTGCTGATCACCTGGTTGGCCATTCTCAACCAGTTCGCCAACCAGCCGCAGTCGTTGTCCCCCAGGCGGCTGGCCGAACTGGCGTATACGGCGGAAATTCTGGAATTTGGCGAACCCGGCGGCATGATGGACCATTACGCCACGGCGGTCGGAGGTGTGATTTACCTCGAATCGAAACCGGTCCTTCACCTCGAGTCGTTTCCGTCTCAACTGGGCACGTTTGTGCTGGGCGATTCCCGCCAGCCGAAAGATACCATTGGCGTGTTGCGGCACGTTAAATTCGGGATGTTGGGCGCGATGGAGAAAATCCGGCGATACGATCCCGGTTTTTCGCTCACCACTCATCCACTGGGAGCAGCCGACGAATACCGTTCCATCCTGACGCCGGACGAAATGGCCTTGCTGAAAGGCAACCTCTCCGACCGCGACGTGCTGCGGGAAGCGCTGGCGATGTTCCGAACAGGAACGATTGACCACCATCGATTGGGCGCTTTGCTGACGATCCACCAAACCAGCCTGCAGAACGCCAAGCGGGTTTCGACACCCAAAATTGACCGCATGATCGACGAAGCACTCCGGGCCGGAGCTTACGGCGGCAAAATCAACGGCTCGGGCGGGGGCGGCTGCATGTTTGCCTACGCACCCGAAAACCCGGAAGCCGTGGCCGAAGCCATCGAGCGGGCGGGCGGTAAAGCCTACATCGTCCACGTCGACCAGGGCGTTTCGGTTTTGCCCCATACCCTTCCGGTTGAGGACTGAAACCGGGCGGCCGATCAAAAATTCCCGTTAAAAACCGCCCCGGTTTTCCGGTCCTTTAAGGCGAACGATTCGACCGTTCCGACCCCGGCAAACTGAATCCGAACGCCGTAGATCCGCCGAAGCGGTTGGGTGTATCGGGTTTCGTAAACCGGTTTGTTGTTGATAAAAATCCGGACTCGCCGGTCGATCACGGCCAGCCTCAGGGTTCCGCCCGCCCGCAGATCGGCACCCAGAAAACTCAGGTCATCCCGTTGGCCGCGCTTCCACTGCTCCGAGGTTTGCAGTTCAATCCAGTGTACGCAACCGGGCTTCATGACATCGAAACGGTGTTCCGACGATTCCCCCCAAACCGTCAGGCCAACCTGCGAACACCGGACGCCCGCGCGGTCGGGCGAGGTTTTTATGCGGGCCGTCAGCTCAAAATTATCGCCGTCGATGGTGGTTGGCTGGCTGTTGATGAAATGCACAAAAAACGTCCGGTTCGTATCGATCCCCGCCCGAGCCAGTTCGACGGGGCTAACGCTCCAGCGTCCGTTGACGAATAGGTTCTCCACCGCCACCGGATACACCCGCGTTGTGTCGTGCCGCATATCCGCCGTAGCCGTCCAGCCTTTGGTCCGCAAATACACCGTCGCTGTGTCCAGATTTCTGCCGTCGCGCTGAAGAATGGCAAAGTAGCGCCCCGGCCGCTCGTAATAGTGCGTGTGCAGGCTGTCGGCCGGGTCGATGCGCTCCCGTTTTCCGTCGCCATACTGAATCACGTAAACCGCTGATTCGGACGAATTTGGGTTGGGGCGTTGTATGCTAAAAACCGCCGAATGCGGATTTTCGCCCAGTGGATTCCGGCAAATCAACTGCACGGGCCCGGCCGGTTCGACGGTTTGCCGGAGCCAGACCACCAGCGCCATCACCCCCAGCGCCAGACCGGCCGACGCCCAAAACCGCCCTTTCCGGCCAGTCCTTGAGGGTTCCGGGCGATTTTCCACCAAAACCGGCAAAGGTGGCCGCACGGACATGGCTACTTTCTTTTCGATTGGCACCTCAACGGTTTTCTGCGCCTGCACAAACCGCTCCCAGTCCGGGTAGCCGACGTAACTCGCCAGCGCGTCGCGCGTGGCTTTCTGCGGGTAATAACGCGAATCGGTTTTGATCTTGCCGAAAATCCGTTTCAGCGTGTTCGGGCTGATCTGCACGTTGGTCTGCCGAAACAGAATGCGGCTCAGCCGGATGTAGTCGCTGTTGGTCCACGCCATCCAGTCGGGGTTCCCATAGACCTCGCTCACCCGCTGGCAGCAACGCTCCAGATCGAGGTAAAACTCCGCTTTTCCTTGTCCATTTTCGGTAACCATCACGGGCTAATCTATTCTCATTCAGAACGTTTGCTTGTCCATAATTTTGGTCAGCCAAATGGGCAGGGCTTCTTCTCCCATCAACAGATAATACAACTTTACCTTTGTGAACTCCAACTTTTCTCAAACCCACTCCGGCCCAAACCGGCACTGACCAATAAATATCGGAAAATTATGCGACAAAAATTTCTACTCAGTCTCGGACTGTTTTTGTACGGATGGACGGCCCTGCTGGCTCAAAGCCGTCAGGTCAGCGGCAAAGTGACCGACGAGCAGGAAAAAGACCTGCCGGGCGTCAGTATTGTCGTGAAAGGAACCACCCGCGGCACCGTGACCGACGCCGACGGACAATACCGGCTCTCCGTCCCCGACGCCGGTCCGGTGGTGCTGATCTACTCGTTTGTCGGCTACCAGAGCCAGGAAGTCACGCTCACCGATCAGGCGGTTTTGAACATCAGCCTGAAACCCGGCGACAACTCGCTGGAAGAAGTGGTGGTGGTGGGCTACGGTACGCAGAAAAAGAAAGATCTGACCGGCGCCCTGTCGACCATTGAGGCCCGGGACGTGGGCGGGCGACAAACCGTCCAGGTTTCGGATGCCTTGCAGGGCAGCATCGCGGGCGTGTCGGTGACCCGCAGCAGTGGAGCGCCGGGGGCCAGTTCGAGCATCCTGATTCGGGGCATCACGACGCTCGGCACCAACAGCCCGCTGATCATTCTGGACGGTGTGCCGGTGAGCAACATCGACAACGTGAATCCGAACGACGTGGAGAACATTACCGTGCTGAAAGATGCCGCTTCGGCCGCCATCTACGGGTCGCGCGGGGCCGCCGGGGTGGTGCTCGTCACCACGAAACGGGCCAAAGAAGGCGTCAGCAGCCTGGAATACACCGCCGAATACGGCGTGCAGAAAGCCACGGCCCTGCCCGTCTACGTGAGCGCCCCCGAGTACATGCGGCTGTTCAACGAGCAGGCCACCAACGACGGTTCCTCGACCGGGCCGTATGCCCAGGATTACATCGATAATTTTGCGAAGTACAACCGCGAAACGCCCGACCGGTTTCCGTTTGCCAACACCGACTGGCAGAAAACCGTTATGACCAAAACCTACGCGCCCCGCGTCCGGCACGACCTGGTTTTCACGATGGGAACGGGTAAAATCAAGACCAAAGCGTCGCTCGGCTACACGAAGCAGGATGCGTTTTACACCAATTACTCCTACGAACGGCTGCTCTTCCGGGTTAATAACGACCTGCAAATCAACACCAAACTGGGCGTGAACCTGGACGTGGCTTACAAACGCACGAACACGCTGGCCCCGGTGATCAACCCAATTTACGAAGCCCGGGTGATGCCCGCGATTTACGACGATTTTTATTCGGACGGCCGGTACGCCCTGGCGAAAGATGGCCGCAATCCGATTGCGCAACTGAATGAAGGCGGTACGTCCCGGGGCGCTTACAACCAATTGCTGGGTCGGCTGGCGTTCAACTTCAAACCCATGTCCGGTCTGACACTAACGGCGCTGATTTCGCCCACGATCGACCTGGACAAAACCAAAACGTTCTCCAAGCGGATTGCCTTCACCAATCCCGATGGCACGCCGAGTTCGTTCAGCAACCAGGCCCGCACGACGCTTACCGAAGGCCGGAACGAAGGACTGGCCGTAACGGGGCAGTTGCTGGCGAACTACAACCGGGATTTTGCGGGCGGCCACAACATCGACGTGCTGGGCGGTTACGAGGAAATCTATAACCGGGGCGAATCGCTGACGGCCTCGCGCAGCGGTTTTGCCCTGACGGATTTTCCGTACCTCAACGCCGGTTCGCAGGAATTGCGCGATAATGCGGGCAATGCCAGCGAAGTAGCCCTACGGTCGGTTTTCGGGCGGGTGAAATACGATTACAAGAACAAATATTACCTCCAGGGCAACCTCCGCTACGACCAGTCGTCGCGCTTCAGCAGCCAGTACCGCGATGCGTTGTTTCCCTCGGTGTCGGCCGGGTGGACGGTGTCGGAAGAGAATTTTTTGCGGAACAATTCCTGGATTTCGTTCCTGAAACTGCGCGGTTCGTACGGCGTGGTGGGCAACGAACGCATCGGCAATTACCCGTATCAGGCCACCATCAGCTTCAGCAATGCGCTGTTTTACCAGAATGGCGTCGTGGTGCCGCTCAACGGCGGTGGGCAGGTCGATTATGCCGTTCAGAATATTTCCTGGGAAACCACCCGGACGCTGGACGCCGGTCTGGACGCGGCTTTCCTGAAAAACCGGCTCACGGTCACGGCGGATTATTACCACAAACGTACTTACGACATTCTGCTCGCGCTCGACATTCCGCTGTACCTGGGTTACGAACGCCCGCAGCAGAACGCCGGAATTCTGGACGTGAAAGGCTGGGAGCTGGAGTCGAGCTGGCGCGACCGCGTTGGCAAGGTCAACTACTCGATTGCCTTCAATCTCTCGGATGCCAAGTCGAAGATTGTGGATTTGAAAGGAACGCAGATTCTGGGCAGCCAGTCCACGTTTAAAGGCAGCGAATACAACGAATGGTTCGGCTATCGCTCGGCGGGGCTGTACCAGACGCAGGACGAAGCCACCAACTCGCCCCGGCTGAACACCAACGTCACGGCGGGCGACGTGCGCTACGTGGACCTCAACAACGACGGCAAAATTACACCCGACGACAAGATGCTGCTGGGCGGTTCGTTGCCCCGCTACCAGTACGGCAGCACGCTCCGTGTCGATTACAACGGTTTTGATCTGGGGCTGGTGGTGCAGGGCGTGGGCAAGAAACTCAGCCGACTGCCCGACGACATTGTTCGCCCGTTTGCCGAAGCTTTCGGGAATGTGCCGCAGGAAATGGTCGGGCAGTTCTGGAGCAAAACCAACACCGCCGACCAGAACCTTCAGGCCCGGTATCCGCGCCTGTCGACGCGGTCGCTGAGCGCCAACTACGAAATGTCAGATTTCTGGCTCATCAGCGGGGCGTATTTCCGGGTCAAAAACATCACGCTCGGCTACACGCTGAAGAGCAATTTGCTCCAGCGGGTCGGGCTGCAATCGACGCGGGTGTATGTTTCAGCCAACGACGTGTTTGCCATTCACCGCTTCCCTCGCTACTGGGACCCGGAAGTGGGCGGTTCGTCCTACCCGATTGTCACCACCCTGATGGGCGGCCTGACGCTGCGATTCTAGAACCGGTTTGCAGTATATGGTTTTCGCTATTCAAGAGTAATACTCGCTAGCGATGATGAAGAATTATAATAACGAATATTGAATAGCGAATAGCGAACACCGAAAACGGAATACTGTATACGGGAATCCCTCTATCTCACTGACAACCATGAAAAAACTCGCCATACTTTTCCTGCTGACCACCGGCTTTTCGACCTGTAATAACCTGGATCTGAATCCGCTTTCGGAGCCGTCGACGGCCACGTTTTATTCGAACCAGACCGAACTCGAACTGGCCGTCAATGACCTGTACCGGCTCGATTTCTGGGGCAACGACAACGAACAGTTTACCGACAACTACTGGCACCGGGGCCAACTGGGCAATGCCGTGACGTTTGGCACCATGAACGCCGAAGACGCCACTGCACAAGCTTTCTGGACGGTTTGTTACAAAGCCATCGCCCGCGCTAACACCTTTCTGGCGAGCAAAGACCGGGCGGCTGCCAACACGTCCCCGGCAATTATGACGCAACTAGAAGCCGAAATGCGACTGATTCGGGCGTATGAATATTCGCGGCTGATTACGCACTTTGGCGATGTGCCGCTGATGACCAAACCGCTCACGCTGGAGGAATCCTATGGCGTTGCGCGCACCCCGCAGGCCGACGTACTCAAGTTTATTTTCGAGGAACTCGACTTTGCCATCGCCAATCTGCCGCAGTCGTACCCGGCTTCGGCCGTCAAGCGCCTGACGAAAGGGGCCGCCCTGGCCGTCAAAGCACGTACGGCCCTGTATACCGGCAACTGGGCGCTCGCCAAAGAAGCCACCCAGGCGATTATGCAGTTTTCGGGCGCGGGAACCTATACGCTGCACCCCAGCTACAGCCAGCTTTTTCTGAAAGCCGGAGAAACTAGTCCCGAAATCATCCTCAGTATTCCCCGCGACGAAGCGCAAAAGGTGTTCACCTCGGGCACCAACGTACAGGACCAGCTCCCTAGGGTGACGGGCGGCTTTGGTGCCCAGATTCCGACCCGTGAAATGGTGGATGCCTACGAATGCACCGACGGCAAACCGATTGACGAATCGCCCCTGTACGATCCGAGAGCGCCTTTCAAAAACCGCGACCCGCGCCTGACTGCCAGCATCGTGGAGTTTGGAACGCAGTGGCTCGGCTACAGCTACCAGCCGCACCCGGATTCGCTGACGGTTTTTAGCTCGAAGGAAAACCGGCGCGTTTCGAACCTCGACACCCGGGCCGTCGCAGCTTTTGCCAGCTTTACCGGTTTTCTCTGGAAAAAAGGCATCGACCAGTCCTGGGCCGACAAACGCAGCGAAGACGCCGACGCCATTCTGTTCCGCTACGCCGAAATACTGCTGACCTACGCTGAAGCGAAAATTGAACTCGGCGAGATCGACGCCAGCGTGCTGAACGCCATCAACCAAGTACGTGCCCGGGCCTACGGGGTTTCGGTCACCCAAACGTCGGCGTATCCGGCGGTGACCACCACCAACGCGGCCGACCTCCGGCGGATTGTCCGGCGCGAACGGCGGGTAGAATTTAGCCGGGAAGGGCTTCGGTATATGGACCTGATCCGGTGGAAGTTAGCCGAAAAAGCCCTGACACGACCCGTGATCGGTCTGCCCGATCCGGCGGTTCAAAACCGGGCCAAGTGGCCGTTCCCCGGCGTCACACCCCTCGACGACGACGGCATTGCCGATTACACGAGCTTCGGCTCCGACGTGAAAGTGGTCGCGCAGCGGACGTTCGACAAAAACCGCCAGTACCTCTGGCCCATTCCGGCGCTCGAACGGCGCGTCAACCCGAACCTGACCCAAAATCCGGGCTATTGATGTCCCACCCGCCGACGGTTTCCAACCGTATGATTTGCTCAAGTTGTGTAATAATCCTGTTTTGATGAAAAAATACCTATTTCCGGCCTTCCTCCTGGGGTGGCTGACGGTTTCGAGCCCGTTGTCACTGGCTCAAACGAAGGGAAAACCTTCTTTCAGCGGCATTTACCCGCACCTGGCGATGTACAACAACGAAGGCGAGTGCGGCACCGGCGCGGTGGTGCCCTGGGCCGGAAGGCTCTGGGTGGTGACGTACGGCCCGCACCTGCCCTTCGGTTCGTCGGATAAACTGTACGAAATCACGCCGGATTTGAAGCAGATCGTGCGGCCCGAAAGCGTCGGCGGCACGCCCGCCAACCGCCTGATTCACCCGGAAAGCAACCAACTTTTCATCGGTCCTTACGCCATCGACAGCAAAGCCAACGTCCGCGTGTTGCCGTACAAAACCATGCCAGGACGCCATACCGGAAACGCCCGCCATCTGACCGATCCGAAAAACAAGATTTACTACGGAACGATGGAAGAAGGCTTTTACGAAGTGGATGTCAATAGCCTGACACCGAATCAATTGTACGAAGACGGCAACGTAAAACACAAAAAAGAATCGGACGAATCGAACAACCACCAGGGCGCGCTGCTGCCCGGCGCGCACGGCAAAGGGCTGTATTCGGGGCAGGGCGTCATGGTGTATTCCAACAACGGCGAACCGGGGCCGAAAGCGCTCGAACAGTTCGACATCGAAGCGGGCGCGCTGGCCGAGTGGAATGGGAAAGACTGGACGGTAGTTCGGCGGAATCAGTTCGTGGAAGTAACCGGGCCGGGTGGTCTTTACGGCAACCCAAACCCGGACACCGACCCGCTCTGGGCGACGGGCTGGGACCACAAATCCGTGTTGCTGGGCGTTCGTGACAAAACCGCTGGCTGGCGGTTTTTCCGGCTCCCAAAGGCCAGCCACAGCTACGACGGTGCCCACGGCTGGAACACCGAGTGGCCCCGCATCCGGGACGTCGGCACCGACAACCAACCCGACTACCTCATGACGATGCACGGCCTGTTCTGGCGGTTTCCGGGCGATTTTACCGCTGCCAGCACCGCCGGAATCCGGCCCCGCTCGGCTTACCTGAAAGTGATCGGCGACTACACCCGCTGGAACGACCAGTTGGTTTTTGGCTGCGACGATTCGGCCCAGAAGGAGTTTCTGAACAAACGAAAAGCCAAGGGCAATATCGAAGGACCGGGGCAGTCGAACTCGAACCTCTGGTTTACTTCCCTGAACCTACCCGATCAGTTGGGGCCGAACACCGCCGAAGGGGCCGTCTGGCTGAACGAAGCCGTTAGCGGGAACCAAACGTCTGAACCGTTTTTGTTTGCGGGCTGGGCCAACCGCTCGGCCTGGGTGCAGAACCACGGCGATCAACCGGTTTTGCTGACGTTTGAAGTCGACAAAACTGGCAACGGCACCTGGACCACGCTGCGCACCGAAACCGTCGGCGCGCGGGGGGCCGCCCAAGTCACGTTTGCCGCCGACGCGCCCGGCGAGTGGATTCGGGTCAAACCAGACCAGGCCAGCCGCTTATCCGTCCATTTTTCGTATTCGGCCAACGACCCGCGCGGCACCACGTTCAACCCGGTTTTTGCTGGATTGAGCCCCGTAACCACCGCCAGCACGACGGGCGGTTTGCTGTACGGCCTGGGGAAAAACCGCCGGGCGCTTGGCCTGAGTGCGTTGCGGTACCAGGGCGGAAACGCGTCGAGTGTGGGCTATTACGAGTTGGACGGCGACATGAAGCTGGTGCGAAAAGACGACGCGCAAACGCAGTCGTTCATCAACGAGAAATTCGCGATTCCGCAGCAGGCCGTGACGATTGAGGAGTCGAGCGTGCTCGTGGTCGACGACAAGGGCCGACGCTGGCGGTTACCGCTGGGCAACGCGGCCTATTCAGACCTCACGAAGCAGGGTGCCTTGCGGATTTGTCGGGAAGTGGCCACGGAGCGCGACCTGTTTAACTGCCACGGCACATTCTACGAACTTCCGGCTGAAAACGCCGACGGCTACGCCAAAATCCGGCCCGTAGCCTCGCACAACCTGCGGATCAACGACTACGCGTCGTACCGGGGCCTGCTCGTCATGACGGGGATTGATCTGCAACAGGCCGCCAAAAACGAGCACATCATCGTCTCGGACGACCAGAAAGCCGCCATTTGGGCCGGGGCCATCGACGATCTCTGGAAGCTGGGCAAACCCACCGGCCACGGCGGTCCCTGGAAAAACACGTCCGTCAACGCGAATGAAACGTCTGACCCCTACCTGATCGGTTTTTACGACCAGCGGAATCTGGAACTTTCCCACAAAGCCAAGGAACCGGTTACATTTACGATCGAAGCGGACCCGGTGGGTACGGGCGTCTGGATGCCGTACAAAACCGTTACGGTGGCACCGGGAAAAACCGTTCCGTTTGCGTTCCCGAAAGCGTTTCAGGCCCGCTGGATTCGGTTCAAAACCGACAAGGCCTGCACGGCGACGGCTTGGCTGCGGTATCGGTAGGATTTAGTTATTACACAGAGTTTATCAGAGGGAATCAGAGTTTATCAGGGGTTTTCTCTGATTTCCTCTGATCAACCCTGATAAACGCTGTGCAACAACTAAATCAAAACCGCATGACGTAGTACTGACACAGAAACGTCTGCCCGAACTCGCTCACCTCCCGGCGGTGCGTAGGCTCAAAACCGTTGCGTTCGTAAAACTGCATGAGGGCCGGGCGGGTGCCGTCGGTTTCCAGTTGAATTTCATGAATGCCGCGCTTCAGGCATTCGGCGCGGCAGAAATCCAGCATCCGCGCAAACAGATTCTGTCCGGCAAACGCCCGCCGGATCGCCAGTTTGTGGATAAAACCGGCCGTGTTGTCCGGTACGTCGCCAAAAAAAAGCGGGTCTTTCCACTGAAGAATGAAAGCTCCGGCCGGTTCCTCGCGTCCGTCCGGGTGCCGGGCGTACACCACGTAGCCATTTCCGGTGGTGAACTCATCGAATAAATTCTCGGGGGTGAGCGTATCGATCGCCCACAGTTCGCGGCCAGTATCGGCCAGCCACTGCCCCACTTCCCGGACTACGCCCAGGAAATCCTCAGGCCGGTCGTTGCGAATCGTAAATTTCACGAAAATTGGTGGTTGACTGTTTTTAGTTTATTGTTTATGATCTATCGTTTATAGACAACGTCAATCCACTGATGATTAACAGCTTAACTCAAAACCATAAACCATAGACAATAAACTCTAAACCATAAACTATCTTTAACTGAATACTGCCTATCGAATCGAGTGGTCGCTTTTTTCTTCTTCCAAATCCAGTTGCGCTTCGATCTTTCGGATGACTTCCTCGTCAAATTCTTCTTTTCTCCGCAGGCGCTCCAGTTCCCGGCGTTTGACCTGGTGCAGGCGCGTCAGGGCTTCGTTGTAGTTGGTGAGCAGCGGCCCGTCGCGGTCAGAAGAAACAATCTGGTTCAGCCGTAAACCGGTTTCCAACTGGTTCTTTAAATTGGCCAATAAGTCGTTGGTCGGCAAATGATGCGCGTAGTGCCGGGTTAGTTCCTGCAACGCGACTTCCTTCAACTGTCGGTTTATGGTGGCTTCCTGACGCTCTTCCGGCAGCCGTTCAATCGGCTCTTCGGGCCGTACCCACCGGATCACCAGCGGCAAGGTCAGGCCCTGCAACACCAGCGTCACCATGATCACGACAAACGTCATAAACAAAATCAGGGGCCGTTGCGGAAACGGCTCGCCCGATGGCAGATTCAGCGGAATAGACAAGGCAGCCGCCAGCGAAACGACCCCGCGCAACCCCGCCCAGCCCACGACAAACGGCCCCCGCCAATTCACTCGCCGAACGGCCACGGGAATATACCGCCCGATAAATCCGGTAAATACACCCGAAAACAGGGCAAATGCCAGTCGAACCACGATGATCAGGACCGAGATGGCCAGGCCGTAGCCAATGGCCTCGGGCAGCGAATGGCCGTCCATGCCCTCCAGCACGACCGGCAATTCTAGCCCGATCAAGACAAACACCAATCCGTTGACGATAAAAATGACGGTTCCCCACATCGCCAGCCCCTGCACCCGCTCGGTATGATTGAGCAGCCGGTGGCTCCGATTCGACAAAAAGAGCCCCCCGCTCACGACGGCAATCACGCCCGAATAATGAAACTCCTCGGCGGTCAGGTACATGATGTACGGAGCCAGAAAAGTCAGCAGGATGCTGATGCGCGGCTGGAGATGCAACCAGCGGTGAATGACGTAAAACACCCCGGCCACCGCCAGCCCCACTACGGCGCCCATGATGGAAACCAGCACGAAGTTTACGGCCGCATCCTGCCAGACAAACGTGCCCGACACCACGCTCGCCAGCGCAAACCGGAACACAATCAGGCTGGACGCATCGTTGATCAGGCTTTCGCCTTCCAGAATATTGACCATACTCTTGGGCGCGTTGACGCCTTTCAGCACCGACGTAGCCGCCACCGCATCCGGCGGAGAAATGATGCCGCCCAGCAAAAAACCGAGCGCCAGCGTAAAACCGGGAATCAGTGCATTGGAGGTATACGCCACCGCCGTGGCCGTCAGCACGACCAGCCCGAAGGCCATCACCAGCACGATGCGTCGCCAGCGCCAGAGTTCCCGCCAGGACGCAAACCAGGCCGCTTCGTAGAGCAAAGGAGGCAGGAAAACCAGAAAAATCAGGTCCGGTTCGATTTCCAGCCGGGGTACACCCGGAATCAGGCTGATCAGGATGCCTCCAAGAACCAGAAAAATCGGGGTTGGAATTCGCAGGCGGTGGGCCAGCGTCGCCAGCATGGCCATCCCCAGCAGCAGGGTTAGCCCCAGCAAAACGTCTTCACGCATGTTGATGGGTTTAAAACAAAGCCAGGAAGCTCGTTTATCGAAGGCAACAAATTACTTCGGGGCTGCTTATCTTCCAAATTCGGCGGGGGATTGTCGGCGGTCTTCCGGCTGCGAAAAAAATATTTATTTTTTCCTCACTCTAAAAACAATTCCTCACCAGCCTTGTTATGTATGTATTAAGTCGCTGCTAACCGGGGATACTGTGAAAGGTACCTGATTGAAAAAATAACCGTTTAGGAAGCGACGAAAAGGGCCAGGTGACTTCGGTCGTCTGGCTTTCTTTTTTCACTACCGGATTTCTTTTTCGCGCACGGTTTTTAGCAAGCCGGCCAGTTCGTTCACCACGTCCGGGTGCTGGGCGGCCACGTTGCGAGTCTCACCCAGATCGGTTTTCAGGTCATACAACTGCGGTTGTGGATCGTAACCAGATTCGGTATTGGTCTGCACCATCCGCTTCGGACCGTTGCTCGGTTCGATATACTTCCAGTCGCCTTTCAGGATGGAAAGCGTGTTGTTCAGCGCCTGTTCAATCACGTATTCCCGGCCTTTTCTGTCTTTTCCCAACAACGCATTCAAACTGTTAAAGCTGTCAACCGCTTCGTTATCAGCCGGTTTTTGCCCCGTCAGCGCAGCCAGCGATGCCAGCAGATCGACCTGGCTCAGCAGCGCATCCGACGTACCCGGTTTTACCTGCCCCGGCCAGCGAACCAGGAACGGCACCCGCGTTCCGGCATCGAAGGCGCTGTATTTGCCGCCCCGCAACGGCCCCGCTGGTCGGTGGCCGTTCAGTTTAGCTACAGCCTCATCCTGGTAGCCATCGTCGACCACCGGGCCGTTGTCGCTGCTGATAATGACCAGTGTGTTCTTTTTCAGCCCCAGCCGGTCCAGCGTTTTCATGACTTCGCCCACGCACCAGTCCAGTTGCAGAATGGCGTCCCCGCGCGGCCCCATCCTGCTTTTTCCGACAAACCGCGAATGTGGCATCCGGGGCACGTGAATGTCATGGGTCGAGAAATAAATGAAAAACGGTTTTTGCTGATGCTGTTCGATAAACTGATTCACCTTGCCGGTCAGCACGTCGGCCATGTCTTCGTCCACCCAGCGGGCGGTTTTACCCCCGCTCATGTACCCAATTCGGCTGACGCCGTTCACAATCGTCTGGTCGTGACCGTGCGAATACTTCATTTTCAGCAACTCCGGATTGGCTTTGCCCGTCGGCTCGTTGCCAATCGGCTCTTTATAACTGACCCGAACCGGATCGGCAGGGTCCAGTCCGACAATCCGGCGGTTCTCCACGTACACGCAGGGCACACGGTCGCCCGTAGCCGGGAGCAGGAATGAATAATTGAACCCGATTTCCAGCGGCCCCGGTTTGATGTCGCCGTTCCAGTCGGGCCCGCCTTTCGGCCCCAGGCCGAGGTGCCATTTACCCACCACGCCCGTCTGATAACCCGCCCGTTGCAGGATGGCAGGCAAGGTCGGCCAGTCGGTCGGAATCAGCAGGGCGGCATCCCCGGGCGCAATGCCGGTGCCGGTTTTTCGCCAGGCATACTGACCGGTGAGGAGCGAAAACCGGGAGGGTGTGCAGGTGGCCGAGGTCGCGTGGGCATTCGTGAAGCGCAGCCCTTCGGCGGCCACCCGGTCGATGTTGGGCGTTTTCAGTTTCGTGGCTCCGTAACAACTCAGGTCACCGTAACCGAGATCGTCGGCATAAATCAGGACAATGTTCGGTTTTGACTGGGCTTGGGCAACCCACGTCAACAGGGTCAGGAGGAATGAAAGCAGGCGGTTTTTCATAGACGATGGCAAATCAGGAGCCGGGTTAGCGGAAAAATGCACGGCTAATTGAGGAAATTTTGCTGGAAATTCCCAATTTATGCCGCCTACAGAACGGCTTTGAACGCGTACTTTCCTAACCCCACATGACTTATTGCTCCTGGATTCGCCGGTTTTGGCCCGGCTTGCTGTACGGTTTTCTGCTGATCAGCCGGTCTCTAAACGCCCAAGCCCTTCACCCTACGCCGTACGATTTACGCTTTCCGCAACTCCCCAACCGCTGGGACGAAGCCCTGCCGCTGGGCAACGGCATGCTGGGCGTACTGATCTGGCAGAAAGACCAGCGAATGCGGTTTTCGCTGGACCGCGCCGATCTCTGGGACCTGCGGCCGATGAAGGGCCTCGACCGGCCCGAGTTCAGCTACCGCTGGGTGGAGGGACAGGTGCTCAAAAAAGACTACAAAATTGTTCAGGAGTATTTCGATAAACCGTACGACCAGGAACCCGGCCCGACCAAAATTCCGGGGGCGGCTCTGGAATTCAATAGCCAACGCTGGGGACCGGTAAAAGCGGCCCGACTGCTGATTCAGGATGCCGTGGCCGAGGTTACCTGGCAGAACGGCACGGTATTGCGCTCGTTCGTCCACGCGACGGAGCCGGTGGGCTGGTTTCGGTTTGACAACGTTCCGGGGCGGTTTTCGCCTAAACTCATTCCGCCCGCGTACGGAAAGTCGATTCAGAAAAAAGCCGAAAACGCGGTGGTCGACGGCGACGATCTGGTCCGGTTGGGCTACCAACAGGGCCAGGTGACGAAACAAAAAAACCGCATCACCTACCGGCAGGAAGGCTGGGGCGGTTTTTCGTACGAAGTAACGGTGCAATGGCAGCAGCAGGGTACGAGCGTCGAAGGAAGCTGGACGATCTCGTCGGATTTTCCCAACAAGAAAAACCGGCCAACCGCGCCACCACAGCCCTTAGCCAGCCGGACCTACGCAAATGATCTGGCGGCCCATCAATCCTGGTGGCAGCGGTTTTGGTCAAAATCGTCGGTGCAGGTTCCGGATTCACTGTTGCTGAAACAGTGGTATCTGGAAACCTACAAGTTCGGCGCTACGGCCCGGGCCGACGCTCCGCCGATTTCGCTGCAAGCCGTCTGGACCGCCGACAACGGCCGGATTCCGCCCTGGAAAGGCGACTACCACCACGATCTGAACACGCAACTCAGCTACTGGCCGAGCTACAGCGGCAACCACCTCGACGAAAGCATCGGCTACCTCAACCACCTGGACGAAAACCGGGCGACGTATCAGGAGTACACGAAGCGGTATTTCGGCACCGACGGCCTGGCGGTTCCGGGCGTTACGACGCTGACCGGCAAGGAAATGGGCGGCTGGATTCAGTATTCGCTGTCGCCCACGGTTTCGGCCTGGCTGGCCCAGCACTATGATCTGCACTGGCGGTATAGCCAGGACGAAAACTTCCTGCGGCAACGGGCGTATCCATGGGTAAAAGGCGTCGCACAACACCTCGAACAACTCACGGTGCTGGACGAAAACGGCCAACGCAAACTGCCCATCAGTTCGAGCCCGGAGATTAAAAACAACAGCCTGCAAGCCTGGTTTCTGACCAACACCAATTACGACCTCGCCCTGATGAAGTTTGTCTTTAAAACCGCTGCCGAAATGGCAACAACCTTGGGCAACACCGCCGATGCCCAACACTGGCAAACCATTCAGAATCAGTGGGGAGCGTTTGCGCTGAGTGAGCAGAAAGAACTGATGTTTGCGGCCAGTTTGCCCTACAACGAATCGCACCGGCATTTTTCGCACGTCATGGCGATCCATCCGCTGGGGCTGATCCGGTGGGAAGACGGCGAAACCTCGCAGCAAATCATCCGGAACTCACTGGCGCTGCTCGACCGCGTCGGGCCGGACTGGTGGTGCGGGTATTCCTACGCCTGGCTGGGTAGTCTGAAGGCGCGGGCCAAAGACGGAACGGGGGCCGCCGACGCCCTGCGCACGTTTGCCTCCGCGTTCTGCTCGGTCAATTCGTTTCATTTGAACGGGGATCAGACCAAATCGGGCAAATCGAAGTTTTCGTACCGGCCGTTTACGCTGGAAGGGAATTTTGCGTTTGCCGCCGGGTTGCAGGAAATGCTGTTGCAGAGTTACGCCGGTTTTATTGAACTCTTTCCGGCCATTCCAGCCGACTGGCAGGAAGTCGGTTTTACGGATTTACGTGCGGAAGGCGCTTTTCTGGTCAGCGCCCGGCGAAGCGCCGGAAAACCGGATGAGATTACGGTAAAGTCGGAAAAAGGCGGAACCACGCGCCTGAAGTTTCCGGCGGGTTCGTATTTGGTAAAAACCGCCCAGCAAGCTACCGTCGAACTGGCCGAAACCGGTTTTGTCAAGCTAAGCCTAAAATCGGGAGGCTCCGTGACGCTGCAAAGCGGCCATTAGTCTTTCCGGCGAGTGGTGTCTTTCTTTTCGAAAGCCGCACCCACACCAAACGCATTGGGTTCGCTCGGCGGAACGATGCGCACTTTACGTTTGCCCCGGTTTTCGCGCGGATTGATGACGGTTCCGGGCGTTGAAACCGGATCAGCCGCCGGGGCTGTCAGCGGAACACTGTTGGAAGGCGTCACGACGGGGGCAATTGTAGTAGGACGCTGCGGATTTTGCTGCCGGGTGGTATCCTGACCATACCCCGCCACCGCGTACAAACTCAAAGCAAGAACTACCAAAACCGGGCGCATAACAGAAAGATCATTTGTCTATTGAAACGATTTGTGCGGGCTTTTGTTAGAATCACAACACGCAGTTTACGAAAACGGTTTTCAGTTTACTCCAAATACAACTTATTGTACAACAACTACTTAACTGAAAACCGTAAGCTGTAACCCGTAAAAACCTCCACTAAAATCACAAACGTATGAAGTACAACCTCCTGGGAAACACCGGCTTGCTGGTGTCCGAACTGTGTCTGGGCACCATGACGTTCGGCGGAAGCGGAACGAGTATGTGGGCGTCCATTGGTCAATTGGATCAGGAACCGGTCGATCAATTGCTGAAACGCTCCGTCGATGCGGGCATCAACTTTATCGACACGGCCAATGTGTATGCCGAAGGCCGGTCGGAAGAACTGACCGGACAGGCCATTCATAACCTGGGCCTGAAGCGCGATGACCTTGTGCTGGCGACCAAAGTCCGGGGTAAAATGGGCGAAGGGCCGAACCAGATCGGTCTGAGCCGCAAGCACATTCTGAACCAGGCCGACGAAAGCCTGCGCCGATTAAAAACGGACTACATCGACCTCTACCAGATTCACGGTTTCGACGCCCTGACCCCGCTCGAAGAGACCCTCCGGGCACTCGATGATTTGGTGCGCAGCGGGAAAGTCCGTTACATCGGATGCAGCAACCTGGCCGCCTGGCACCTCATGAAGGCGCTGGCCTACGCCGACCACAAGGACCTGGCCCGGTTTGTATCCCTGCAAGCCTATTACACCATTGCCGGGCGGGATCTGGAACGCGAACTCGTGCCGCTGCTGCTCGATCAGAAAGTCGGTTTGATGGTCTGGAGTCCGCTGGCGGGCGGTTTGCTAAGTGGCAAATACGGCCGAAACAAACAACCGGACGACGCGCGCCGGGTCTCGTTCGATTTTCCGCCTGTCAATAAGGAAAAAGCCTACGACATCATTGACGTGATGGAACCGATAGCGACCGGCAAAGGCGTTTCGGCCGCGCAGATCGCGCTGGCGTGGCTGCTGCACCAACCCGCCGTGACGACGGTGATCATTGGGGCTAAGAATCCCGACCAACTCGACGATAATATCAAAGCTGTCGACGTGGTTCTGAGCGCCGAGGAGTTGCAGAAACTCGATGAAGTCAGCAAACTGGCCCCTGAGTACCCCGGCTGGATGATCGAACGCCAGCACGGCGACCGGAAAAAATACCTGCATTGAAATTAAAAAAGGCCAGGTCGTCCCTGGCCTTTTTTATCTTGTCAAAACCGTCTGCTCTCATTTCATCACCACCAGACGCGTTGGCGATTCGACCGGTTGCGAACCCAGGTTCACGGCTTTCCGGATGCTTCCGTCCTTCGATTTCACTTCCAGTTCGTAGGTTCCATCGGCCAGTCCGGCAACATCCAGTTTGACGGCGTATTTCTGTGCTTTCTTGCCCACAAACTGTTCAAACAGCACCCGGTTTTTCTGATCGCGCAGTACGATCAAAACCGGTTCAGCCGCCGTTTTTTCGACCGCCACCCGAATCTGGTTGTTCACGGTTACGTAGGCGCTGGCATCGAACGACAGGGATTTGGGAGCCGCAGCAGGATCAACAGAAGTCGTGTTCAGAAGAGCGGCACAGATCAGGTTACTCAGTAAAGTCATCATGATATTTGTTGTTTACAGTTAGTGTTGTTTATTTCTAGTATCGTTGTTTACGTGTTCGCATTGATAGATGCCAACAGCGTGCCAATGCATTCCAGGAATTTTAATTGCCTATCTATCAAGGCATTAACAATGTAACCATTTTCAAAAAGTGTACGGAGCCGGACAGTGGCTGTTCAGTTGCGGACAAATCGCGGACACGTACGTCCGCTTCGGTCTGTCCTTTCTTACTGGAAGGTACGTTCTGGCACCATTGATGCTTGTAAAAACATTAACTTTCTTGTCTATTTGAAAGCCCATTAAAATCCATACATGCTGTTCTATGAAAAAAATTGCGATTAGTCTGGCTGTTTTACTGACCCTATCCGGCCCGTTGTCTGCCACAGCGGCCACCCAGCCGGCAACAACTTCTTCAGTTGTTCAGATCAGTGCGGAGTCCATCGTCTCCCTGCTCGACAAAGCCGTCGCGTCGAATGCCAAAGGCGATAAAGCCGAAACCGTCAAAGCCTTGCAGGAAGGCACGACCGCCCTCGAAACCGAAGCCAAAAGCAGCACGGGGAGCCTGAAAGACAAACTGCTGGGCCAAGTCGGCAATCTGAAAAAGCTGTTGCCGCTCGCACAGAGCGGTTTATTGAAAGGGGATGTATTGCAGAAAGCCGTCAGCCTGGCGAAAATGGCGCTGGGAGCCAACCAGGTCGAAAAACTGATGGGGGGCGGCAACCTCGTCTCTAAAGTTAGCGGCCTGACCAGCAACCTGAACCTGATCAAATCCGGCTTGTCCGTCCTGGCTGGCAACAGCGCCAGCCAGGGCAATTCGCTCATCACCTCCGCCCTGGGTGGTTTGTCGAAGCTAAGCAAAGGCGGGCCACTCGCCAAAGCCGCCGAACCCGCCGTCAAAGGCCAGCTCGACAGTGTACTGGGATTTGTGAAGGGCGTTTTATAACCCATGTATCTTCGGACGCAAAAAAGCCCGGTGCACACGCCCCGGGCTTTTCCAGTTCAACTCTAACCCTTAAACACACACAAACGCTCTTTAAGAATTTTTAATGAATATCGAATAACGAACACCGAAATGTACAATGCCTAATTACTTCATTATTCGCTATTCAATATTCATTATTCGATATTGCTATATCTGCTTCACTCTCCAATCGTAAACGCATACCCAATCGATGCGCTCAGACCCCGGTTGCGGATGGGGAGTTGAAGGATGGGCAAATCGTATTGGCGGGAAAAACCGTGTTCGTAACGCGCTTCGACGAAGAACTTACCCCGACCCGCTTCGGCGCTTAGGCCCAGCCCGCCAATGGCGCTGAAATCCCAGCGGTTATAGCCGAAGGCATCCAGATCCATGCCCAGATTCATCGGTTGACTGCGAAAAATACCGCTCGTTCGGGCCCGAACCCGGCCGTCGAGCGCATAGCCTGCCGCGCCCCCGGCCAGCAGATAAACTTGCACGGGGCCTTCATTCAGGTTGATTTTTACCAAAACCGGCAGTTCCAGGTAATGTGTCTGGTAGGCTACGCGCGCGCCCAGCGGAAGCTCCCAATTGCCAATCGGGATGTCAAACCCTTCATCGATCACGAAGCCCTTCTGAATGTAGGCCAACTCGGGCCGGATGCTGACGCGGTTGCTGACCGGCACTTCCAGAAAAACCGCCCCCGTTGGGCCGGGCGACAACCGAAAGGTGGGAGAAAACTGGTCCAGAAATTCGGGTTTCGAGACGGCGCCCCAGTTGGCACCCGCCCGAAACCCGACCTGTACCTGGGCCGATGCGGTTTGGATAAAAATGAACGTCAGCGCCACAAAAGCGGCCCATGTCAATCGTTTCATGATCGATAAAAAGGTTGGTTTGTCAATCCCTGCCAACTCCGGCCGTACGGTCAGGCCGTTCTGGTTTGGCAAGCTGATGCTTTGACAAACGCCGACGGCAATGGATTAATCGGCTTTTTCTTTTTTAGTAAATTTTCCCCAAATCCGGCATCTGTAGTACTTTTTACCGAAAACATTGTATTGATTATTTAGCTTTACTTTCCAGTGTCCAATGCCCTGATCCGATGATTTCTAAAAAGCCAACCTGTTATAGTTTTCTGCCCCGGCCACTTGCCTGGCTGGACTTTGCCGGTTTTTTTGAGAAAGATCCTTTTGGCAACTCTCTGTTTATCAAACGGATCCTGATGGCTGTTGTCGGCTGGATTACCTATTTCCGGTATACTCTTTACAACAAACTCACGATTGAAGGCACAGAGCATCTGGCGAACCTGCCCGTCAACAACGTCATTTTCCTGTCGAACCATCAGACGTATTTTGCCGATGTGATTGCTTTTTACCACATCTTTTGCAGTGTAAAATGGGGCTTTCGCAATTCAATTGTGCCGCCGGTTTACCTGCTATGGCCCCGCGCCCGGAATTATTACGTAGCGGCCAGTGAAACGATGAAAGGCGGTTTGGTGCCCCGGGCGTTTGCGCTGGGCGGTGCGATCCAGATCGAACGGTCGTGGCGAGCCAAGGGGCAGGATGTGAAGCGGGAAGTCGATGATACGGCTAGTGAGCGCATTGCGCTGGCCCTCGAACACGGCTGGGTGATCAGCTTCCCGCAGGGGACGACCAGCCCATACGCGCCAATTCGAAAAGGCACGGCGCACATTTTGAAGAATACCCATCCGATTGTCATTCCCGTCGTGATCAACGGGTTTCGCCGGGCGTTCGACAAGAAAGGATTACGGCTGAAAAAACGCAATACGCAACTGAGCGTGCGCTTCAAACCGCCGATGCCCTACGATGCCGACGAGTCGGTGGAAGCCCTGGTCGAGAAAGTGCGGCAGGCGATCGAACAGGAAATTCCGAAGCAAAAATTGACGTGGCTCTGACGTACCCACGGACTTCAGTCCGTGTTTTTTTTCTAAACTATTCGAGTTTCCAGCTAAAAAACACGGACTAAAGTCCGTGGGTACTAGTCCAGAATCCAGCGGAAAAGGAGATAGAGTGTAAACGACAGGGTGACGGAAACCGGCAGCGTCATGACCCAGGCGAGGGCGATGTTCCGGACGGTGCCGCCCTGCAGATTTTTGATCCCTTTGCTGGCGACCATACTCCCGGCAATCCCCGACGACAACATGTGCGTGGTGCTGACCGGCGCTTTGTAGAGCGTCGCCAGGGCAATGGTCGTGGCGGCTACCAACTCGGCCGAAGCGCCCTGGGCATAGGTCAGGTGTTGCTTACCGATCTTTTCGCCAATGGTGACCACAATCCGCTTCCAGCCGACCATCGTTCCCAACCCGAGCGACAGCGCGATCATCAGAATAACCCAGAGTGGTGCGTAATCCGTAAACCGGCGCAACCCGGTTTTCTCACTCAGATTCGAGGAAAGCGTATTGATGTCGCTGGCACTCAGTTCGACATCTTCGCTTTCGGTGAGCTTCTTGACGTTGTTGTTGATCAACAGCAGATCCCGGCGAATCTGTAACCGTTCGCTGGCTTTGAACTTACCGTCTTCCAGCGGCAGGTTCAGTACCCGTTGCAAGTCGAGCAGTTCGGCTTTTGTACTGGCGAGCCGCCCCCGGTCGGTATCCGACAAGCCCGTCGTATCGATTCGGTTGACGATTTGGGCGATCTGTGTCAGGTTTCCCCGCATCATGGTCGGATCGACGGTGTTATTCAGCGCAAAATACGTTGGTGTAATTCCAATCAGGATCAGCATGATCAGCCCCACCCCTTTCTGGCCGTCGTTCGAACCGTGGAAAAAGCTGACGCCCGTACAGGTTAAAATCAAAATCGAGCGAATCCAGGTCGGCGGAGGGGTATTTTTTTTAGGCTCTTTGAACAACTCTTTGTTGCCCACCAGTCGGCGCAGCAAAAACATCAGGATGATAGCGAGACTAAAACCAATCAATGGCGACAGTAACAGGGCTTTCCCGATTTTTTCGGCCTCCTCCCAGTTGACGCCCCCGCGTTCGCCCGCAGCACCCATGGTTGAGAAAGCCAATCCGACGCCCAGAATGGAACCAATCAGCGTGTGCGAACTCGAACTCGGTAACCCGAAATACCAGGTTCCGAGGTTCCAGATAATGGCGCTGAAGAGTAGCGCCAACACCATTGCAATGCTGTGATAGACGTTCTGATCGACCAGCAATTCGACCGGCAGCAGGTTCACAATCCCCATTGCTACGCCAATACCGCCCAGCAAAACGCCGACAAAGTTGCAAATCCCCGACCAAACCACGGCGACGTTGGGTTTCAGGGAGTTTGTATAAATAACCGTAGCCACGGCGTTGGCGGTATCGTGAAATCCATTGACAAATTCAAACGCGCAGGCAGCAAAGAGGCAAAGAGCGAGGAGGATAAAAATATCCGTTTCTAATCCGAACATGCAGGTACAAGTCTGTGAGACTGAGCTTTGTCGAAATACTCAGTCAATTTTATCTCAAAAGTACGGCAAACTTTTGAGGGCAATGTTAAGGAAATGTTAAGCAATAACCGCCCCATTTTCCAAAATTATGCCATTTTGTACTTTATTTGGATAAGCTTGAAATCTGCACATTCCGAAGGTCGCTTACTGTTTTCCGGCGAGTTGTCCGCAGGCGGCATCGATGTCCTTACCCCGGCTCCGGCGGATGTTGACCACCACGCCCCGGTCTTCCAGAAAACCGGCAAACTGGTCGAGCTTTTGAGCCTCCGTATTCCGGAAGTCCGCTTCAGCAATCGGGTTATACTCAATAATGTTGACTTTCGCCGGTACTTTCTTCGTGAATTGCCACAGTTCTTTGGCGTCCTGCAACGAGTCGTTAAAGTTGTTGAACACGATATACTCAAACGTCACCCGCGTACCGGTTTTTTTGTAAAAGTAGTTCAGCGCTTCGGCCAGCGCGGGCAGCGAGTTGCTCTCGTTGATCGGCATGATCTGGTTGCGCTTCTCATCATTGGCCGCGTGCAGCGACAGCGCCAGGTTGAACTTCACCTGATCGTCGCCCAGTTTTTTGATCATCTTGGCAATCCCGGCCGTCGAAACCGTGATGCGTTTGGCCGCCATACCCAGGCCGTTCGGCGAGGTAATCCGCTCCACCGACTCCAGCATGTTGGCATAGTTGAGCAGCGGTTCGCCCATACCCATGTAGACGATGTTGGTCAAACCGGTGCCGTAGGTTTCGCGGGCCTGCTGGTCGATGGCCACCACCTGATCGACCATTTCGCTGGCTTCCAGATTCCGTTTGCGGTCCATGTAGCCCGTCGCGCAGAATTTGCAGGTCAGCGAGCAGCCCACCTGCGACGAGATGCAGGCCGTCATCCGGTTGTCCTCGTCTTTCCGTAGCGCCGGAATCAACACGCCCTCGACCAGATTACCGTCGTAAAGCCGAAACGACGACTTGATGGTACCGTCGGCGCTTTGCTGTTGCCGGGCTACCGACAGCGTGCGGACTTCAAAATGCTCCGCCAGCAACTGCCGCGTTTTTAACGACAGGTTGGTCATCTCCTCGAACGTCCGCACCGACCGTTTCCAGAGCCATTCCTGAATTTGTTTCGAGCGAAAACCCTGCTCACCGTGGCCGGTTAGCCAGGTTTTCAGTTGTTCCTCGTTGAGTTTTCGTATGTCTTGCTTCGTCGTACTCATCCTTCGTTGTCCTCACGCTCCGCGCTCTCCTCGTCCGGTTGCTCGTCGGACCAGCTTCGCGAAAATTCTTCTTTTTGTTTGCGAATCCAGTTCGTCCCGATCGGAATCCAGCCGGACGTTACATCCATGACTTTCGGCGCGATGGGCTTCACCACGGGATAAAGGTAGGTTTCCTGCGTGTGTTTTGCGGGCATCCGTATCCCCATCCAGGTTAACAACCAGAGCATTACACTAATTCCGAACACCCACGTAAAAATTCCGACGGCCGCGCCCGCCAGGCTGTCGAACGTACCCAGCAAAGTGTATTTCAGCGATTGGCGCAGCGAAAACCCCATGCGGTTGATCAGAAAAACCGTTGGAAAAAAAATAATGGAGAAGCCCAGCCACGGCAGCAATCGCCGGGCCAGTTCCAGGCTGATGTACGGGGCCAGCAAGTCGATCCCAAAACCCAGAAACTTAAACCCGACAATCATGGCGACGATAAACGCCACAATGGCGACGATTTCCACCAGCAAGCCCTTGCGGTAGCCGTTGTAAGCGCCATACAGCAGCGTAATCAGAATGATGATGTCGAGAATTTTCATACGTACCCACGGGCTTTAGCCCGTGTGCCTTAGCATTTTACTTATCAAGGATCAAACGGGCTAAAGCCCGTGGGTACGTTAACTCAGCAAATTCTTGACCATCGCCGAAATGGCTTTCCCTTCCGCCTGACCGGCCAGTTCTTTGGTCGCAATGCCCATCACTTTGCCCAAATCCGACGGGCCAGTAGCGCCAACGCGGGCGATGATGGCCTGCAGGCGGGTTTTCAGTTCGTCTTCCGACAGTTGCTGCGGCAGGTATTTTTCGATCACGGCAATTTCCGCCAGCTCGTTCTGCAGGAGATCCTCGCGGCCCTGGGTCCGGTAGATGTCGGCCGAATCCCGGCGCTGTTTGACGGCTTTGGTCAGCAGCTTCAGTTCGTCTTCCGGTTTGAGGTCACCACCGGCGGCTCCGTCTTTGGTTTCTTCCAGCAAAATCAGCGACTTAATAGCCCGCAAGGCCCGCAGCCGGTCCTGCTCTTTGGCTTTCATCGCTTCCTTGATGTCAGTATCGATCTGTTGTTTCAGCGCCATTTTGAGAGTTATGAATTAAGAGTGAAGAGTTAAGAGTTGCTTAACCCGGAACCAATAAAAGTTCGGCAAAGTTACGAAAACAGGTTGGGCTTGTTAACAACTCTTAACTCATAACTCTTCACTCTTCATTGAAAAGATGGCTCGTTTGAGTGTCAATATCAATAAAATTGCCACGCTCCGGAATTCGCGGGGCGGCAACAATCCGAATGTGGTCAACGTTGCCATCGATTGTGAGCGGTTTGGCGCGCAGGGCATCACGGTTCACCCGCGCCCCGACGAACGGCACATTCGGTACCAGGACGTGCTGGACCTGAAAAAAGTAGTGACCACCGAGTTCAACCTCGAAGGCAATCCCGACGAGCGGTTTATCGAGCTGGTGACGCGGGTTCGGCCCGAACAGGTGACACTGGTGCCTGATGCCGTCGACGCCATTACGTCCAACGCCGGTTGGGATACCATAAAGCACCGGCTGTACCTGACAAATCTGGTTAATCGGTTTAAACACCTGGGCACCCGGGTTTCCATTTTTGTCGATGCCGACGAGCAAATGGTGCGGGGCGCTAAAGAAACCGGGGCCGACCGGATCGAACTCTACACCGAACCGTATGCCGCCCAGTACGCCGAAAACCGCGAAGCCGCCATCGAGCCCTTCATCCGCGCGGCCAAACTGGCGCAGGAACTCGGTCTGGGCCTGAACGCCGGACACGACCTAAGTCTGGAAAATCTGCGGTTTTTTCAGCAACATATTCCCGGTTTACTCGAAGTATCCATCGGCCATGCCCTCATCAGCGATGCGCTCTACTTCGGCCTGGAAAACACGATTCAATTGTATTTGAAAGAGTTAGAATAAGTAGAGACAAGAGACATGAGCCAAGAGAAGAAAGACAGTTAACACGATTTTTTATTCTTTTGTCTGACGTCTCTTGTCTAACATATTTCGTCTCCACCATGCTCGAATCCATCGAAACGCCCAACGCCCCGCTGCCGGCCGGGCATTATGCTCAGGCTACGGTCTGGAGCGATCTGATTTTTGTGTCCGGTCAGTTGCCGATTCATCCGGTGACAAAGGAGAAAATCACCGGTTCGGTTGAAGAGCAGAGTCGGCAGGCGCTGGAAAACCTCGACGCCATTCTGAAAGCCGCCGGAAGCGACCGAAACCACGTGCTGAAAACGACGGTTTATATCGCCGACATTTCGCTCTGGGACCAGGTCAATACGGTTTATGCCGACTTTTTCGGAGCACATCAACCGGCTCGATCCGTGGTTCCGACCAACGCCCTGCACTACGGTTTTTTGATCGAAATTGAAGCCGTGGCCGTGCGGTCCAAACCCTGACAGCGGCCGAAAGCCCTGTCAGCGGTTGTTCAATGGGTTTATTCCAATCCTCCGAAAATTCGCTCTTTCCACCGCTGACAGGGCTTTCAGCCGCTGTCAGGGTTATTCAAAGCGTGTAACTTCCCCGGTATTGCCGTTTAACAAACTGGTTGGCGTAATCGAAGTTGGTGATTTTCATATTGGCACCGTCCCAGAAGAGTTTCTTGCGGCCGGGGAACGTGTAGCCCCCACCGGTTTTGGGTTCGCGGTACAGGTAGCTGCGCGTCGCCAGGTTGCCCATCAGCACGGTTTCGGTCAGCGGCCCGGCTTCGTCAAACGACGAGCTGGTATACGCGCCGTAACCTTGCTTGCAGGCTTTCACCCATTGCTGCTGGTGGCCTTCGGTTTTGCCTTCCACCAGCGGTTTTTCGGGATCAGGTAGTTTTTTGTCTCCAAATTTTTCTTCCGGAAACAGTCGCGGATTATTGCCAAACAATTCGGCGACCAGAATACCTTTGCTGCCGATGAACATAATCCCGCCGTCGATATTCGTAAATACTTTTTCGTACGGTATGCCTTCCGGCAGGGGCGGACGAATACCGCCATCGTACCACGAAAATTTAATCTCCTTCACCTTTCGGTCGTCCGACGGAAACGTCAGGTGAATGGCCGACGAGGGCGGGCACACATCATCGTAAAAGGCCTCTTTGAAGAAATCGGAGTATACCGAACCCACGCTGCACTCGACCGAAGTCGGGTATTTCAGTTTCAGCGCCCGGAACGGTACGTCCATGAAGTGGCAACCCATGTCGCCCAGCGCGCCGGTGCCAAAGTCCCAGTAGCCCCGCCAGCGGGTCGGCATGTAAGCTTCGTGATACTCGCGAAGCGGGGCCGTACCGAGCCACAATTCCCAATCGACCTCCGCCGGAACCGGCTGCGATTCGCCTTTGTCTTTCGGCGACCGCACGCCCTGCGGCCAAACCGGCCGGTTGGTCCAGCAATTGACGGTATGCACATGACCGATCAGGCCCTTCTGAATCCAGGTTTCGACTTTCCGCGTATCGTCTCCGCTGCTGCCCTGGTTGCCCATTTGCGTCACTACCTTGTAGTTGCGGGCGGCTTCGGTCAGCATCCGGGCTTCGTAAATGTCGTGCGTGAGCGGTTTTTCGCAGTAAACGTGTTTGCCCAACTGCATGGCCGCCATCGCAATCGGCGCGTGCATGTGGTCAGGCGTCGAGATGATCACCGCGTCGAAGTTTTTCGCTTCCTTGTCGAATAACTGCCGGTAATCCTTGAAATATGGCGCGTTGGCAAACTGGGCCCGGTATTTTTTGGCCTGCCGATCATCGACATCGCACAAGGCCACGATGTTATCCGAACCGTTGTTGAACGCGAGCCGGATGTTCACGTCGGCTTTCCCCCCGCAGCCGACAGCAGCGATGTTCAGTTTATCGCTGGGAGCCACAAAACCGGGGCCACCCAGCACATGACGCGGCACGATGGTAAAACCGGCAGCCGCCAGCGTACTGCCCTGAAGGAATTTTCGGCGGGAAAGAGAGGCAAATTTCATGGAAGCAGGATTTAGCAATGAACGTGCGTTGCGCTTAACCTAATTTCTGTCCGATTTTCATGGCCAGCCCCATATCGCCCTGTACTTTCAGTTTGCCAAACATAAAGGCAGTCATCGGGTTCAATTCGCCGGTTCCCAGCTTCTGCAAATCACTCAGCGAGACCTTAATGGTGCTATCGGCTTCGGCATCGTCGTTGGAAACGATAGTCGGCGTCTGGCGACCATCGATGTAAATAACGCCCTGATCGGTAGCCAGTTTGACAGTAGCATTCAATCCGCTGTCGGCACCGATCCGGCGACGAATCTCCTCTGTGAACTCCTGTAAATCCATATGTTTGGTTGTTTCAGGGGGCAAAATAGGACAATTACTAATAAAACTATTGGTTTTTTCGTCAAATATGTCCGGAATACCGAAAATTTTAGTAAGTTCAAACCGGTAATTACCTCCTAAACTAATCTGCATTTTCTCTGTACCGATGGAACGGTCTTCCACAACGTCCGACTTAGGCAGTGACGCTCTCCTTCCCTGCTTTTTCGGCTGTTCTGTGCGTTTAAATTCCCGCAATTTGTACAGTCAGGCTAGTTTATTTACCAGGAATCGGTTCCATGACATTCTTACACGCTCTTGGCCGGAGAAGCGAAGGAACGATGTCACCAGATCACCAGAAGAGAAGAAAGATCAGGAAATCCGGGGTGGGTCGGGCCATTACCTGATTGTTGACGTCCGATAATTTAACCGTTTGGACGGAATAACGTGTATTGAGAATGCAAGCTGAACAAACTCTTCTCCGACAATTACGAAACGCTGACCCAACTGCTTTCCGGCGCGTGTATGATCGCTACGTGCAACGGATTTATTACTTCTCCATCAGCTTCTTAAAATCGCCGGAAGCGGCTCAACAGGTGGTGCGCGATGTGTTTACGTCTCTTTGGGAACGTCGGCGTTCGCTGGACGAAGATATTCCGCTGAATGGCTATTTATTCACGATGACCTATGGGCTGATGCTGGCTGCTTTTCGGGAACGACACAGCCAATGCCAGCCCCAGGAAATTCTACAACGGCTGACGACACAGTCGGGTACCGACACGGAAGAAGAGGTGTTGTATCAGGAACTGGAACTACTTTATCAACAGGCGGTTGCGCAACTTCCCCCACGCCGTCGCGAAATTTACCTCCTCAGCCGCCACGAAGGGTACACTGCCGAGCAGATTGCCGACCGCATGAACCTTTCAACCCGCACCATTGAAGATCATCTGGCCCAGGCCTACGACACGCTCGGCACTTATTTTGAACGACACACGTATTAATTGTGAAAGTGCGGAAGAGCGAAAGGCTCCGCTAGGTTGTTATCTCTTGGTAAGTCTTTCGCTCCGCTTCGGCGGTCCGATTTCACTCATTCGCTCTTTCACTCTTTGAAAATGGATGAATTGCTGGTTAAATACGTTCGGAACGAATGCAGCCCGGAAGAAGCGCAGTGGGTAGTCAGGTGGTTACAGAATCCGGACAATGAAGCACATTTGCGCGGGCTGATGCGGAAACAATGGAGCAATCCATCCATTACTGGCATCGAAACCCCCGACTGGCAGCGGATGTGGCACGGGATTGCCCGACAAACCAAAGATTTACCCATTGAAGCTGAGCCGCCCCTGTATCACACAATTGGCCGACAGGTTCTCCGCATTGCCATCTGGGTAGGCTGTCTGATCGCTCTAGGGCTCGGCATCCGTTTTCTGCGCCAAACTCAACTGCCCGCCGATGTCATTTATCAATCTGGATCGGAGCAGGCCATGCGGGCAGAACTGGCCGATCGGTCAACGGTTCTGTTGAATAAGAATGCCAGCGTGCGTGTCTCCGCCGACTGGTCGGGGCCCAACCGCAATATCTGGGTAGACGGCGAAGCGGTCATTGAAGTCAGTCCGCAGCCCATCGGCTTTCGATTGCAGATTCATGTGGGTGACCATGTGGTCATCGAAGCACAAAAAGCCCGGATCTATGTCAACAACCGCGATAAAAAGGTCGAGGTTTTGGTGGAGGAAGGCCAGGCCAACTTTCTCGTTTATTATTCGAGGTTGCTCGGAGACACAAAGAAATACACGCTGCAACCGGGCGATATGGTCGAATACGACGAACGATCAACACAGTTGATCCGCCGACATGTCAATCCCACCCCTTACACGGGATGGGCCTCTGAGGTCAATACCCGTACTTTGCCGGGGAATAACTGACCAACAGGGCTTACATTCCCGTCCATTGCTCCCCCGTTGGTACGACGGTCAGCACACGCTCCGTCAAACGCTCCTGAATGCCGGACGTTTTTACCTGAAACGCTTTTTCAACCGTTTCGCTGCCATTGGTTACCTGGAGTGTATACGAACCATCCATCATCTGGCTCATGTCAAACCGTTGCCGGTACTTTTCCTGATTTTTAGGCAGGCTTTCCGAAAAAACCACCCGGTTTTGCTGGTCGAGCAACCGCACGATGATTTTGCTTTTGGTATCATTCCGTTGGATGTTCATCCACAATTTCATGGGGTCAGCCGACGGATATGTAGCGACCAGGAACGGTTTCTCCTGCGATTTAAGTTGGGCAACAGCAGTCGTTCCGGCGATCAGAAGGGCACCCAGCATCAGAGCACGGGCTGTGCGGACAATCGTTTTCATGGTGTTCAGAAGATTTGTTGTTTACTGTTCTAATTCACGAAAAAGATGTCTGTAGCACACCCCGGGCGCGGAAAGTTGGGAGAAATGGCCGAAATTGAGGATAAGCGGTCCTGAACCCGGATTGCACGGAGTAGTCTTGAACTTGGATTACGCGGATTAAAGGATTAACCAGGATGGCTACCGCAATCTTTTAGATCGTAGTGAATCCTTTAATCCGCGTAATACCGGTTCAAGACTGACTATTCCGTGTAGTTCAAATCCTTCCCATACGTTTCGTCCAGCGTCGCCAGGGACCAGAAGCTGATGAGGAAACAGCCGAATGCGACGACAGACGCCGAGCCTATGACACCCAGGGACGGTTTGAGGCTTTGGAAAAGTGGAATAGTAACTAACGTAGTTGCCCGAACGTTGTTGGCGATGGAAGTGGTCGCCGTGGCTCGCAGGTTGGTTCCAAAGTGTTCGGCCGAAACCGTCAGGAACAGGGCAATGTACCCAATCGAAAAACCGAGTCCGACACAAACGGCGTGAAACAGCGAGATCGACGAAATACCGCCGAAGAGATAAATCGCAACAAAAAACAGGTTCAACAGCATCAGCGCCCCGATGGCCCGTCGGCGTGAATGAAACCATTGACTCAGGGGGCCACTGGCCAGATCGCCCACCGCCATGCCGATATACGTAAACATCACGGCCCGGCCCGGCGCAATTGGCTCGGCAATCCGGAGTGCTTTGCCAAACTCGTTGCTGAACGTCGCCAAAATACCAATCACGAAGTAGGTCGGCACGGCCAGACCCATGCAGCGCAGGTACGTTAACAACCGCCTGCCATTGGTAAACAGCGACCAGAAATTGCCCCGCTGAACGGTTTGTTCCTTGATTTTGAGAAACATACCCGACTCAAAAACCGACACACGCAGCAGCAACAGCAGTAACCCTAAGCCACCCCCGATGAAATACGTCGTCCGCCAGTCGAACAGCACGACCGTGAAATAAGCCACGACGGCCCCGAACAAGCCCACGCCCGCGATCAGCGAGGTGCCGTAGCCCCGGAGCTCTTTCGGCAGAATTTCGGAAACAAGTGTAATTCCGGCCCCCAACTCACCCGCCAGACCCAGACCGGCCACAAACCGCAGCAACGCATAGGTGTTGGCGTCCTGTACAAAACCGCAGGCAATGTTGGCAACGGAATAGGTGATGATAGAACCGAATAAGACCGAAAGTCGGCCGCGTTTGTCGCCCAGAATACCCCATAGAATCCCGCCGAGCAACAAACCGGCCTGCTGCCAGTTCAAAACCGTTCCGCCGATAACCGACACCTGTTTTTCGTCCAGCCCGAGATCTTTCAGGCTCGGCACGCGAACGATGTTGAACAGGAGCAAATCGTACACATCCACAAAATACCCCAAAGCGGCTACAATAACCGGCAACGTAAACAGCGGACGGAAGCTGGTGGATGAAGAAGTAGGGGGCATGAAACGATAAATTATGAACGATGAATTATGAATGATAAATTATGGATTAGCCATCGCAAAGCAAATAACTCATAATTCATAACTCATAATTTTCTCTTCACTCCTCCAAATAATTAAGGTCCTTGCCATGCGTTTCCGGAATGGTCAGGATCGAATAGAAACCCAGCGCAAAACTCAGGATGCCGACGGCCACCCCGGCATTGACCACATCGACGGACGGTTTCAGGTACGTATACAGGCTGGTCATTAGAATAACCGTTCCGCGGACCATGTTCGGCACGGTGGTGGCAGCCGTAGCCCGGAGGTTGGTCCCAAACTGCTCGGCCCCGATGGTCACGAACATGGCCCAGTAGCCAATGCCGAAGCCCATTGCCAGGAAGTACAAATACAGGCTATCGACGGTGCCCGGTCTTATATAGATGTAAACCAGGCTGACGACGAGTGTAAAGCCCATCAGCAGCGAAACGGCCTGCTTCCGCGACTTCAGGCCCTGGCTAATGACTCCGCTCGCCAGGTCGCCGAAGGCCAGCCCGATGTAGCACCACATGATCGTCAGCCCGGGTTTTACGGGTTCCGTAATGCCGAAGGCTTTGCCGAATTCGTTGCTGAACGTGGCCAAAATACCGATGACGAACCAAGTGGGCAGGCCGATCCCGATGCACTTCATGTAGCGCGAAAACCGGCTCGCATTGGTAAAAAACGCGAAGAAATTACCCTTCTGAACGTGTTTCTGCTCCGACACTTCCGTAAACATGCCGGATTCGATCACGCCGACCCGCAGCAGCAACAGGCCAATTCCCATACCGCCCCCGATCAGAAACGCATTCTGCCAGTTGAATAGCTCAACGGTAAAATACGCAAAAACCGCCCCGAACAACCCGATTCCGGCCACCAGCGAGGTACCGATGGCCCGCAGGTTTTTCGGCAATACTTCAGAAACGAGTGTAATGCCCGCGCCCAGTTCCCCGGCCAGCCCGACGCCCGCAATAAATCGCATGGCCGCATAATAGGTAATCGGATCCATGAACGTCACTTTATCGATGAAACCACAGGCGATGTTGGCCAACGAATAGGTGATGATGGAGCCGAAGAGTACGGAAAGCCGCCCGCGTTTGTCACCCAGCACACCCCACAAAATGCCGCCGATGAGCAAACCGCCCATCTGCCAGTTCAGGATCATGGCGCCCACGCGGGAAATTTGTTCGTCATTAAGCCCCAGGTCCTTCAGGCTCGGAACCCGAACAATGCCAAACAACAGCAGATCGTAAATATCGACGAAATACCCCAGCGCAGCGACAATAACCGGAAGACCGAACAACGCTTTGTAAGAAACTTTCGTGGGAGGAGGAACTGTAGACTGCATTTGTTTGGTAAAAAGTTATCAGAATAAAATAATACTTGGCAATTTATCGATTTAGCCACAGTTGGCAAAAATCAATTTCAGGAAAACAGAATCCTTAGGGTCTTGATCAGAAGACTTCTAAAGGACTTGCCGGTCATGATCAGCTACCACCTGCACGGCCGTCGCCAGGGTCCAGACTCGCAGAAACACTCTCGAAAAAATAAAGCATTGCTGGATCAGGAACCAGACGACCAGGCTTGCCCAACCGCCGGTTTTCACCTGGGAGTCGATCAATAGGTAGATGGCAAAACCGGCCGCTCCGATACTTAGTAGAACCAAATAAAATCCGAAAACTAATCGAAAATGAGTGAAGATAAACCGCATTGCCTGCCCAAAAACTTCCATCACCCGGTTTTCATCCCGGCGAAACAACTTGACTTTGGCATAATCGCCGACACAAACGACCAGCAACGCAGAAAGTGAGAATACCAGCAGGCAGCCCAGCAGCAGGTAAATCATCTCCTGTTCGCTCAAGGTATCACTCAGGCCGCTTAGAAGCAAGGCTCCGATGAACAACCCGAGGAACGCCAGCAAGGTGATTCCCCCAATTACACCAAGAAACAAGCGAAAAAACCGCCCGAAGGTCTGTACGCTGGCTGATAAAAACTGGCTGACACGAAACCGCGGCTGACGAGTTGCGGAAGGCGTTACATACAGGAGAATACCGCCTGAAAAGAAGATACTCAGCAACAAATAAAAACCGCCCAGCCAGAAGCTTACCGACAATAGTGGATCGATAATTGAGCCATTCCAATGCTGGAAATCGCTGTAAACCGTGTAGTCAAAACCGTCGAGCAGCTTCAGGTATTCCAGTGACGACCCCATTTCGGTCCGAAGCGCGGCATATGACGGCAGCAGCACCAACAGGCCCAGCAAAAAATTAACCCCATATAACCACAGGACCATCCGCCACGACCGTAAAACAACTTTAAAAGCACTGACGATCAGCATAACCACCCTGAAACTCCGTCTATCAATAATTCATCGTTCATCATTCATAACTCATCATTCACCTCAGCCCAGCCACGCCAGCCATTGCATCCAGTTTTGCACCCAGAACATCAGCTTTGCCGCATACTTGGCCGCCGGACTGGCCGGAGGTTGAAGCGTGTAACTGTTATTGTTAAAATTCACATCCAGGTAAATTTTCTGTTCCGGATCGACTTTGGCCCACTCGGCGCGGGTCGGTTGCGAGAGCGTGAACGTGTGGGTGCGGGCTTTGCCATCCCACCGCAACAACTGCTCCTTTCCGTCTTCGAAATGCACCCGCACCTCCACGGGCAATTGCGCTTCGCCCCGGCGATACACCGTAATGACCGACCGGTAGCCTTCGCCCTGCCGCGTATTCCGAACCGCATGTAGCTCATAATCACATACCTGAGTACCGTACAAAACCTGATCGAAAAACCAGTTCAGGTTCGGCCCAAACCGTGTTCCCAGCCGTTTGGTGACCACTTCGTTGACAATAGCAATGAAATTCTGTGCGTTGGGATGCTTGAATTGCCAGCGGTTGAAATACGTCCGCATGATTTCATCCATTACGGATCGGCCCACCAGCCCGTCGAGCGTACGCATCCAGGTGGCCGGTTTAGAGTAGATCAGTTCGCCGTAATAGTCATCGGGCAATTCCCAGACGTTACCGAACGAAGGAGCAATCGACGGCAGATCGAGGTGAACAAAAGAAGCCCGCGACAATTCCAGGTTGCCCATCCGAAAGCCCAGCCAATCGATCACCGACGATTTTGGCCCGTAGATTTCGTCCATCATCCGGCCTTCGTAGTACTGGTTGAATCCTTCGTCCATCCAGGCTTCCTCAAACTCATTGGTGGCCAGCAGTTGCATAAAATACTGGTGTCCAAACTCGTGAATGACCACCTGCTCCGGAAACCGGACGCCCGTGGGCATGCCCCAACTTGTTCCGGCCGTGATGAACGTTGGGTACTCCATCCCGGCAGCTCCCAGGCCCCAGATGGGCGGATCAACGATGGTAAGCGTCGTAAACGGATAGCGTCCGAGGTGTTTATCGAAATACGCCAATGCCACCTTAGCCGCGTCGATGTGCCGCCGGGCCTGACTGGCGTGATCGGGTTGCATCAGGACGCGGATGGCTACGTGCCGCCAGCGATCGTTAAAAATCTCAAAATCCGGGGAAGCCGTCCAGGCAAAATCGACGACATCCTCCGCCTGCCAGCGTTGGGTTTGCGTGCCGTTGCGGTTTTGCCGTTCGCTGACCAGCCGACCGGTTGCCCCAATTTTGAAATTTGTGGGCGTTGTCAGTGTTACGTCGTAGGTGCCATAATCCGCGTAAAATTCCGAATGCGCGTGAAACTGGTGGCAATTCCAATGGCCCCGGACATTCGGCCCGGTGGGTTGGTACCGGGTGCCGGGCGCTTCATAAACGCCGATTTTCGGAAACCACTGCGCCACCAGAAAGAAATCCCGGCTGTAGCCGGTCCGGGCAAAAATTTTGGGCAATTTGGCCCGAAAAGCGATGTCAAGCGTAATGCGTTGACCAGGGCCGAGCGGCTGGCTCAACGGCACCCGAACCACCGTCCGGTCATCGGAATTACCATCATCGGGCTGGATAAACCGGTATTTTTTCGTCAGGTTTTCGACACCGCCCGCAGCCGACCGGGCCTGCATCGACACCAAATCAATCCAGCCGTACGATTCCGAATCGTCTTTGTCGATGAAGTCTCCCCGCAACTGCCCTCCCGATTCGCGCATGAACGTCGATTGGTCGTTCCGAAAAGCGTTCAGGTACAAATGAAACTGCAATTCATGCAGAACGTCGTTCGAGGTATTGGTCCAGATGAGTGTTTCGGTGCCTTCCAGCCGCTTTGTTTCCGTATTTAATTGTACCCCAATCCGGTAATTGGCAATACGTGGACTCAGTGCCCTGGAAGCGGTTTTTGGCTGCGCAAAACCGTCCCAGACCAGCCCGAAGAGACCGAGAAGACAGATGAGGTAGTTCACAGCAGTGGCAGAGGGCATGGGGCGGAGGGTTAGAGGCAGAGGGGTAAGGGCAGAGGGCAAAAGGAACCCGGACCTAATACCCTCTTGCCCTTACCCCTATGCCCCACGCTCATTCATTCTCCCGCACCCGAATCGGCACGATGGCTTCCGTCTGGTCCCAGGCCAGGATCATGTCGGTTCCGCCCGACTGCGGGGCAAAGCTGATAAAAAACTGTTCGGCGACGGCGTTGCGTTTTCGCGACACCACCGGCACACGTAAAATGTCCTTCGTTTGATCGTAGCTGGTCCCCCACTGGCCGGTTTCGCGGTTGAAAATCACGATCCAGTTCCCCTCCGATGGGATTGTCCAGAGGGAGTATTCACCTTCATCCAGCGGCTGACCGGCCACCGTCACGTTCTGATCGAGTGTGATCACTGTCGCTTCATTAGCACCGGTGCGCCAGACTTCCCCGTACGGCACCAGGCCACCGAAAATTTTACGCCCTTTTTTATACGGCTGGCAATATTCGACTTTGACCTGAACGCCATTTTGATTGATTTCGGCCGTAGCCTCCGGGCTTGCCGATTTGGTGTACGAACGAAGTCCCCAGAAACCGACCAGAACGACAACAGCCAGAATACCAATGATCCATAATATTTTTTTCATGGTGGAATAATTTTGTTGAAAGCGGGAAAGTTATAAAAATTTGTTTGGTTGCAGCTTTTTGAGCAATTTATAACTTGCAATTGCGTCAGCCCCCTGTTGACCCTACGGCAAGAAACACACCGTCCGTTGAAACCGAATAAGTATTTTCTTTTCCTGCTTACAACCGTCGTCGCCTACGGACTGTTTGAATACTACCGGCCGAAACCCATCGACTGGAATCCAACGTACACGAACCGCGATAAAATTCCGTTTGGTACGAAAGTGTTGTTCGAACTGCTCCCTGAGATGATAGCGAATCGACCGGTGACGAGCCTGCGCCTGCCGGTTTACAACCATTTATCAGACAGTACGCTCCCCATCCGCAGCAATTACGTGTTTGTTTGCCATTCGCTGGAACTAAGCCGGTTTGACCGGGAAAAGCTGCTGGCGTACGTCCGGCGGGGCAACACGGTTTTTGTGTCGGCCTACGAATTTCCGGATTCGCTGGCGCGGCAACTCGGTTTTCGGGCCGACCTGAAAGCACCCAGCCTGCGCGACACCACGCTGGGCATGAATTTTACCAATCCGGCGCTCAAAGCCTCCGGCGACTACCATTTCCGGCACGACGACGGCCGGAATTTTCTGGTGACGACGAAAGCCGAGAACACCACGGTTCTGGGCCGAAACGCCCGAAACGAACCGATTTTCCTGAAAATTCACTACGGTCAAGGCGATTTTTACATTCACAACATCCCGTTGGCTTTTACCAATTTTTACGTCCTTGACTCGGCCACGGGCGATTACGCCTACAAGGCCCTGTCGTACCTGCCCGCCCGGCCCACCTACTGGGACGAATACCAGAAACTCGGGCGGTTTGACGAAGACGAACAATCGCTGTTTCGGTACATCCTGACGCAGCCGCCCCTGACCTGGGCGTATTATTTGACTCTGATGGGCCTGTTGCTGTACGTTATTTTTGCCGGGAAGCGCACGCAGCGCGTCATTCCGGTGGTGGAGCCGCCCAAAAACACCTCGCTGGAATTTGTGCAAACCGTCGGACGGTTGTATTACCAGCAGGCAGACCACAACAACCTGGCGCACAAGAAAATCCAGTATTTTCTAGCCTACATCCGCGACCAATTCGGCCTGAATACGTCTAAACCGGATGAAGACTTCAAGCAGGCGCTGGCCCGGAAAAGCGGGGTGCCGGAGTCCGATGTGCAGGCGCTGTTCCGCCAGATTGCCTTTTCGCAGCAGCAAATGGTGAGCGAATACGACTTGCTACGGTTGAATGAATTGATGGAGAAGTTTTACGCAACGGCGAGAGCGTTATGATCAAAGAAATCAAAATAGAAAACTTTAAATCGATCCGGGAATTAACGCTCGAGTTAAAGCCCATCAACATATTGATTGGCCCGAATGGGGCAGGAAAAAGTAATTTTGTTGATTTTTTTGGACTTGTTTATGCGATTAACGATAAACAATTGAGAGAGTATATTGCGAATAAAGCAGGAGCTAGTAAATTACTCTATCTTGGACTTAAAAATAGTAATCATCTACTTGGAAGTTTAATCTTTCAAAGTGTCAATAAAGATATATTAGAGTCTTATAAATTCATATTAAAGCCTAACGAGCAAGACGGATTATATTTTGCAAAAGAGCTTACTGGATACAAAAATATTCAGGATAGCTCATTCCCTTCTAATTGGGGATGGCGTGATTTTGAACATGGTGTAGGCCACGTTGAATCAAATCTTACAGGTGAAAATTTTAAGAACGCCCTAGTTGTTTATCTTGAATCATTCCGAGTTTATCATTTCCACGATACATCGAAAACTGCACCGCTAAAGAAAACCGCGCGCCTTGCTGACGATCGATACCTACGAAATGATGGTGAGAATTTGGCGGCTTTTCTGTTCGGTTTGCAAATAGAAGCTCCTTTAGCTTTTAACCGAATTGAAGCAACCATAAAACTAGTTGCTCCTTACTTCGACCGGTTTGATCTTGTTCCGAACGGCGATTTCATCCGGCTAAAATGGCGGCAGAACAACACGGATATGTATTTAGATGCCTCCGATTTATCCGATGGTACGTTGCGTTTTATTGCGCTTTGTACTTTATTTCTTCAACCAAATCTTCCCGAAACCATCATCGTTGATGAACCCGAGTTGGGTTTACATCCTTATGCAATCAATATTTTGGCCGGTTTGATGAAAAACGCTTCCGAGAAATCACAAATCATTATCTCAACGCAATCGGTCAGTTTAATCGACAACTTTGAACCCGAAGACATCATTGTGGTCAATAATACAGCGAATGAGTCTCATTTTAAGCGGTTAAGTAGCGAAGAACTTGACATTTGGCTCGCCGAATACTCACTCGGAGAGCTTTGGAATAAGAATGTGCTTGGCGGAAATCCATGAAAAGAATCGATATCGTCGTTGAAGGCCAAACAGAGCAAGAATTTGTTAGCCAAATAATTCAACCTTACCTGACAAATAAATACGGTATTTATTCCGTATCCGCTATATTAATTGGCTCATTTAAACACAGAGGTGGCAATGTTAAATTTGAACGCTTGAAGAAGAATATTACACTGCTATCTCACCAGACTGATCTGGTTATTTCTACGTTTCTCGATTATTTTAAACTCGGCAACGATTTTCCGCATTTTGAAGCTTGTCAGAAAAAATTGAATACCGACGAACGAATCGACTGTCTTGAACGAGAACTAACAAACGCTATCGACAACCGGTTTTTTGTTCCGTACATTCAAAAGTATGAGTTTGAAGCGCTGTTGTTTGCTTCCGTTGATGGGTATGAAAAGTACATTACCGCTAAAGCTTGTCAGCGCCTTGAAGCCATCCTTCAGGAATTTCCGAATCCGGAAGATATCAACAACACCATGCCGCCGTCGTACCGCTTACTCGAACCCTTTGGGCAATACGAAAATAGCAAGTACAATAAAGTGACTTTGGGCAATATTCTGGCGCTTGAAACCGGCATAGAGAAAATCCTTGAACGCTGCCCGCGCTTTGGTGCCTGGATCGAAAAATTAGCCCATATGGCTACCCAAGCTTAACAGAACGAACGATGAATTTTGAAAACCGCCTGGATTTAACCGAACTAAAAACCGCCGTCGATGCCATCCGGACCGAAATCGGGAAGGTCATTGTCGGACAGCATCAAACGCTTGATCTGCTGCTGACGGCCCTGCTGGCCGACGGCCACGTGCTGATCGAGGGCGTTCCCGGGGTGGCCAAGACGCTGATGGCGAAGCTGCTCGCCAAAACCATCTCGGTGGACTTCAGCCGGATTCAGTTTACGCCCGACCTGATGCCGTCCGACGTGCTCGGCACTTCGATTTTTAACCCCAAAACGACCGAATTTGAATACCGCCGGGGACCGATTTTCGCCAATATCGTCCTGATCGACGAAATCAACCGCGCCCCCGCCAAAACCCAGGCGGCTTTGTTCGAAATCATGGAAGAACGGCAGGTGACCAACGACGGCACGACGTACATCCTGACCGACCCATTTCTGGTGCTGGCGACGCAAAACCCGGTCGAACAGGAAGGTACGTACCGCCTGCCCGAAGCCCAGCTCGACCGGTTTTTGTTCAAAGTCGTCGTGGGTTATCCGACGGTTTTGGAGGAAGTCAACATCCTGAAGGGCCACCACGAACGGCGCAACCTGGCCGACGCGGTCGAAGCCGTTCAGTCTCGGCTGACGGCCCCGCAGCTCCAGGCGCTGCGCGAACAGGTTCACCGCGTTCACATTGAAGACAACCTGCTCGAATATGTGGCGCAGATCGTGCAGAGCACGCGCACCCACAAATCGCTCTTTCTGGGCGCATCGCCCCGGGCGTCGGTGGCCCTGCTGAATAGCTCGAAAGCCCTGGCAACGCTCCGGGGCCGCGATTTCGTGACACCCGAAGACATCCAGGAACTGGCCGCGCCGGTGCTGCGCCACCGCGTGTTGCTCACCCCCGAACGCGAAATGGAAGGCGGCACCGCCGATGAGGTAATCGCCCAGGTCGTGCAGAAGATCGACGTGCCGCGATGAAAATTTCCCGTGCGCTCTACGTTTCTACTCGCGTCTGGCTCCTGCTGATCGGCTTTGTGCTGTTGTTCATAGCAGCCTACGTGTTTCCGGTTTTGTTTCCGCTGGTCAAACTGGCGCTGGCGGTTTTTGCGGTTTTGTGCGTGCTCGACGGCGTGTTGCTGTTCCGAAACCCCACCGGGCGGGCGGCTTTTTTTGCCCGGCGCGAACTGCCCGACCGGCTCTCGAACGGCGACGAAAACCCGGTGACGATTTATCTCGAAAACCGCTATCCGTTTCAAACATATCTCGAGATTATCGACGAAATCCCGTTCCAGTTTCAGAAGCGGGATATCTTGTTTACGACTACGCTGCAACCCAACGAAACCAAGGCCCTGCGCTACGAACTGCGGCCAACCAAACGCGGGGAATACCAGTTCGGGGCCGTGAACGTGTACGTGATGACCGTGCTGCGGTTGCTGAAACGACGCTACCCGTTTTCGCAAAACAAAACCGTGGCGGTTTTTCCGTCTTTTCTGCAAATGCGGCAGTACGAGTTGCTGGCGATTTCCAACCGCTTGTCGGAGCTTGGTATCAAGAAGGTCCGGCGCATCGGCCACAGCATGGAGTTTGAGCAGGTGCGAGCCTACAGTCGGGGCGACGATGTGCGGACGATCAACTGGAAAGCAACTGCCCGGCGGAGTGATCTGATGGTCAACGCCTTCCGCGACGAACGCTCACAGGCCATTTACTGCCTCATCGACAAAGGCCGCGTCATGAAGTCGCCGTTCGAAGGCCTGACGCTGCTCGACTACGCCATCAACGCGTCGCTGGTGTTGAGCAACATCGCCCTGCTGAAGCAGGACCGCGCGGGACTGCTGACGTTCTCCGACCGCGTCGGGCAACTGGTCGTGGCCGAACGTCGGCCGGGGCATTTGCAGAAGATTCTGGAAGTGCTGTACCGCCAGAAAACCCGGTTTCTGGAATCGGACTACGAGGCCCTGTACGCCAACCTTCGGGCGCACATTCGTCAACGGAGTTTATTGCTGTTATTTACTAATTTTGAGACCGTTAACGCCCTGCACCGGCAATTGCCGTACCTGCGCCGGATGGCGAAAGAGCATTTGCTGATCGTCGTTTTCTTTGAGAATACCGAATTAAAAAGTTTGTTGACCAATCCGGCCAACACCCCGGAAGAGGTCTACCAGAAAACCATTGCCGAGAAGTTTTATTACGAGAAGAAACAGATTGTCAAAGAGTTACAGCAATACGGTATTCAGGCCATTCTGACGGCCCCGCAGAACCTGACCGCCGACACCGTCAATAAATACCTCGAACTGAAAGCCCGGGGCATGATTTAAGCTTATGAAACGACTCCGCTGGCTTCTGCTTGGTCTGGTCATTCTGATCAGTGTGCTGCTCGTCAACATGCTCCGGTTTTCGTCGAAGCAGTTGACCGACGTGCCGCCCCCGCCCGCCGTTTCGGTGGGTGATTCGGCCGTTCAGCGACTCGTGAAAGCCCTGCAACTCCGCACGGTTTCGTTTACCGACTACGCGCTGACGGACACCACGCAGTTTGAGCAGTTTCTCGGGTTGTTGCAGCAATCGTTCCCCCAGATTCATCAACAGTTGAAACGCGAGACGTTTAACCGGTACGGTTTGCTCTACGAATGGAAAGGGAGCAATTCGGCGCTCAAACCGATTCTGCTGATGGGCCATTACGATGTGGTTCCGGTGATTCAGGGCACGCAGAACATGTGGAAAAAACCGCCTTTCGCGGGCCTGATCGAGGGCGGTTTTCTGTACGGGCGCGGCACGCTCGACGACAAAAGCAGCGTGATGGCGCAACTCGAAGCCGTTGAATGGCTGCTCCGCACCGGCTTTCAACCCGAGCGGACCATTCTGCTGGCGTACGGTCAGGACGAAGAAGTGACCGGGTTCCGGGGTGCACAAACCATCGCGGCCGAACTCGAACGGCGGAAAATCGCGCTGGAATACGTGTTGGATGAAGGCGGGGTGCTGAAAACCGACGGCATTCCGGGCCTGAACCAGCCGGTGGCGCTGATCGGCATTGGCGAAAAAGGCTACGCCAGCATCGAGCTAACGACGGTCAGCAAGGGAGGACATTCGTCGATGCCGCCGAAGCAAACCAGCATCGGGCTGGTGGCCGAAGCCGTCAGCAAGCTGGAAAAGAACCCGTTTCCGGCCCGGCTGGATGCCGGCCTGGATCAGATGTTTACGTACATCGGCCCCGAAATGCCGCTCGGCCAGCGGCTTGTGTTCGCCAACCAATGGCTGTTTGCGCCCCTGATTAAGCAGATTATGGCTCAGTCGAACTCGGGGAATGCGACGCTTCGCACCACGACGGCGCCCACCATTTTTCAGGCTGGCGTCAAAGACAACGTGCTGCCGATTGAAGCCACGGCAACGATCAATTTCCGGATTCTGCCGGGCGAAACCGTGGAGTCGGTGGCCGAACGGGTGCGGGAAATTGTTGACGATGAGCGCATTCAGGTGAACGTCCTGAAAAAATTCATCAGCCAGCCCTCCCCCATGTCCGACCCGAACGCCCTGGGCTTCGAGCGGATTCACCAGACGATCAAGGGTGTATTTCCGGGCACCGTCGTCACGCCGTACCTGACGCTGGGCGGTACAGATTCGCGGTTTTACGCCCGCGTCTGTCCGCAGATTTTCCGGTTTTCGCCCACGCCCATGAACGACGAAGACACCCAGCGCGTCCACGGCACCAACGAGCGCATCAGCCTGAACGACTACCAGAACATGATCCGGTTTTACGCGACGCTGATCCGGAACAGCCAGCGGTGATGAGCGGGATTCGGTTTACGGTTGCTGGCGTTTGTTACTATTTTATAGAAATATAAGATTATTTGTAACTTTATCAAGCAATCCGTCAAACCCTTTCCTGAAAACCGGAATCCTGTATGTATGGCAACATTTCTATTAAATCTGCACAGGATAATCCGGGTAGCCTTCCGCAGCGGTTTCAACTGCTATCTCCTTAGCATTTACCTGCTTCTGAGCACGGCTCCGTTGCTTTTCGGCCAATCCTTTTCCGTCCATACCGACCCGAACGGTTTTTATCAAACGACGAAAACGGCCCCAAACCGCGCTTCGGCTGCGCGAAAAGCGCACTATGGCGTAATAACGTTCAAGGCCGATCCCAGGCGTCCGGCCAACTCAGCGGTGGTTTCCATCTCCATCGATCAGGGCGTTCCGCTGGACGACGGACTGTGGCTCACGTTGTCGTATAAGTCATCAACCGGGTTGAGAGACCCCGCCAACGAAATCATCATTGCCAACAAAATCATCGACCGGATTTCGCGACGAGTAGAAATCCCGCTCAGTGGATTGAACGAAAATACCACATATTATTTCAACCTGATTTACTGGCACGGCTGTACTGGCGAGCAAGCCGCCCAGGCGCAGTACAAAACCGGGGTCGCGTCGTCGAAGCCCAAGAAAGTTTTGCTCGTCCTGGATAAACCGTACCAGAATGACCCGCAGATCGAGCAGGCCCTGGCGGTGTACAAAGCCGACGCCACCCGCGCCGATCCGAACCTGGTGTTCGAGCCGGTTTATCTTTCGACCGACCCCGCCGAAAAGGGTCTGCTTTACGAACTAATCAAAAACCGGTACTACGACGCCGATGCGCCCCTGCATTACCTGTTTTTCATCGGTCGAAATGCCCCGGCAACAATCCGGTCGGAGGTGCTGAATCATAAGACCCATCAGGTGCTTCCGGGACGGCACTATTTCCATTCCAGCATCGCCGTATACGCCAAAGTTTCCGTCCAGGATTTTCCGTTCGATGGGCAAGAAAACACCTTTGTCAACCGGCGGTACGATTGCCAGTTAGTCGGCAACGACCTGATTCCGAATGACCGAAGCAACGGATTTTATCAGTATTCCGGCGTCGACGTTTCCTACGGTGCCCTCATCCCGACCCGACCCGAAGAAGGTAAGGACTATATTCTGCGGTATTTCGATAAACTGCATCGCTACAAAACCGGTCAGATCAAATTTGACAAAAAGGTCCTGCTAGCCGATACCCAGCTTTACGACGGCAGCCTTCCCCGAAAAATCGAGCAACTGACGGGCCGCTGGACGGGCAACGATACCATTAATGTACCTAAAAAATACGGTGGTGATTTTCACGGTTTTGACCCAGTCTGGAAAGAAGATTATCTGAAAAAACTGGGTGCCAATTCCTACGAAATTGCGTATTATACCGGTCACGGGTCGCCCGGCCTTCATTATTATGGGATAACGCCAACTGAAATTAACGGGCTTCCTCAACTCAAAACTCTCCTTTTTGACTTTGCTTCCTGCTCGGTGGGCGACATTACGGCGCGGGATTACCTGGCGGGCGTGTATCTCGACAAAGGAAATACCTTGTTTGTCAATGCCTTTTCTACGCCCATCGGCATTGTTTCCTATGATAACGAGTCACCCCTCCTGGAGAAATTTAAAGAAAATCAGGTATTTAATTTGTTTACCAAAGGGCGTTACAGCAGCGATGCCTACCGATACGGATATACTACCAACATCGTCCAGTTTTACTTCGGCGACCCGCTCCTGCTCCTCGATCCGCCCTGCACCAGCACCGACCCGCTGGCGATTACGTCAACCGGCTCGCTCTCCCTCTGCCCCGGCGATAGCGTTACGCTCCGACTTCCGGCGACATTCACCAACTACCGGTGGTTCCGGAATGAGCAGGAAATCAGCGGGGTCCAAACCGCCACCCTCGTTGCCAAACAGGGCGGTTTTTATTCGGCCAAAGCCCGGCAATGCGACCAGGAAGTGAGCAGTCCGCAGAGCGTTACCATTACCCTGAAACCGGGTCCGGAAACGCCGGTCATTACCGTCGAACCATTCCCTGACCGCTTCCGGCTGCGGGTCACACCGACGGGCAAGTTTACGAGCTTTAACTGGTTTTTGAACGGCGAACGCTGGACCGAAACGACGCGCGACACCGTCGTGGCTGCTTTCCTGGGCGAGTATACCGTCCGGGTGACGCAGGATGGCTGTTCGGTGGTTTCCAAACCGGTTTCCGTTGCCATCGAAACACCGGTTTTGACCGTTACCGGCCCCAATCCGGCCTGCGCGGGCGACAGCCTCGTGGTCAAAGCGCCCGAAAATTTCAGCGCCTACACCTGGCTGACGAAAGATGGGCCAACCGTGGTAACCACCAGCAATGTCCGGACTTTCAACCAAAACACAGCGGTGGCCGTCAGCCCGAAACGCGGTAGTCTGGCGGGGCCAACGTCGGCCTATGTTACGCTGGCGTTCAAACCAAAACCGCCCAAACCGACCGTAACGCTGGAAAGCGACGGTTTTCGCTCGAGCAGCCCCGTTAACAACCAGTGGTACCGCAACGGCCAACCCTTGCCGGATTCGACCCGGCAAGTTCTGCGCAACCCGGGCGCGGGCACCTACCACGTCCGGGTGACGCAGGAAGGATGCTACAACGAATCGGCCCCGATGATTTTGACGACCATCGAACCCGCCGTCGGGCGGCTAAGGGTATACCCCAATCCCGCCAAAGAGCTATTTTGGATTGAATGGCCAGGCGGTTTTCGAGCCGGTACGCTGGAGGTGATCGACAACCTGGGCCGCACCGTTTACCGTCGTTCGTACGACCGCCCACCGTCGGGGGCGCTGCCCGTCAGCCTGAAAACCGCGCCAGGCTTGTATTTCCTGCGGTTTTCCAGCGCGGATCAGGTGCAGACCGTGAAGCTGGTGGTCGGGAGTGAGTGAGCCGTTAACCGACTTTGTTTGAATGCACAGCTTTGATCGGTGCTTTCCTGAGTCGGCCCCAGGCGATAAAAGCAGCCATTCCCGCAAAGACCAGATTCGCCCCGATGACCGAGGCTTCTCCCCGTGCCACGTGAAAAATACTGGCGCACACCATGAGCGCGATGACGCCCAGTGCAGCCATTGGCGTCAGGATTGGCTTTAGGCGAAGCAGGGCAGGCAGCATCAAGCCGATGGCCCCTATGAAATCGATAATCCCGGTCAATTTCAGTAAAGCAGCAGGCACTTCTCCTGCCCAGGGCCACATGGCCGCGACTTTTTCAACGGGTTGAATCCATTTCACGGCGGCTGCCCAGCCTAAACTGGCCGCCAGTACGGTCTGCACCACCCAAAGGGTCACGTGCAGTGCCTTTAAAGATTTCGGTTGGTTTGTCATTCCATTCGTTCGTTAATGAAACAAAGCTAGTTACCTTTACTTGCCAGCGGAAAGCGCTTCCTGATTGGATAGTTGCTGACCAAACGTAACGTGAAACCAGCTAAAGCAAGACGAAATGTTGACAGGAGAAGGATGCCCTAAAAATATGCTTTCGATCCGGGATGCACTGGAAGCCGTAGAAGGAAGGTGGAAGCTACTGATTTTGTTTGCGTTAGCCACGGGCCCCAAACGATTTAACCAACTCGCCAAAGAGATCAGCGGGATTACCGATAAAACCCTGTCGAAAGAACTGAAAGCGTTGGAGGAGATTAAATTGATCAACAGAGAGGTCTACGATACGTTCCCGCCGACGGTCGAATACTCCATTACCGCCCACGGCCAGTCGTTGCAGAAAGTCCTGAATGAGCTCCACGATTGGGGGCTGGCCCATCGTAAGGAGATTATCGGAAAATAAGCGGGAAGGGGACTTCCGTTTTACGGCTTTCGTACCCCTTGGTCTCTCAGCATCTGACCTATTCCCCTTGCCAGATCGATGGAAGCCTCAATCTCCGCTTTGCGAATAGCCACACTTTCAATGTTGAAACCGAAGGGAATGGAGCGTTCCAGACAGAAGGTGGTGAGCGCCGAGGCAATGTCAAGGCATAGCTTTACCGATTTGCCAAGAATATCTTCTGAGGCTTTCAGCTCTTCTTTCAATTCATCCGGGATATGAATGCCTAACCACTCCATAAAATGAAGGGTTTTGGCCGATCCACAGGCTGTAAGGGTGAAAATAATCGTCGGGGGCGTAATCTGCTGCCGGTGACAGCGGAGGGCCAGGTCATCGATGACCTGTTTGGCGTAGTCCAGATTGAATACACATTGGGAAATGAAGAACGATACTCCGCAGCTCATCTTATCCAGGATTCTGACATCTTCATCCTTCAGCAAGTTATGCCTTTCCGGGATCGTTACCGCCCCAATCACCGACGTGCCCTGGTGCCTGCTCCAGAGCTTGTAAGCTTCCGGAAGCGTGGTCTTTACGGGAAAATCAGGGGCTGGTACCCCGACAAAAACAGGATAGAAGTTGTGCGCATGCAGCACTTCCAGCCAATCGGCCAGCGCTTCGGCAGAAAATTTACCGGCAGGCCGATAGATTATTTTGGGAATGGGTAAGTCCTTTAAATACCCGGTGGCAAACCCAAACGGATCAAGCGCGGTCAGAAATGGAAACGGTCTTTCTTCGGTTGTCCGGGCCGACTCATCCTGCACATCATACACCACGAGTGCATCAATATCCAGGTTGGCGAGTCGTTCAACGGTTTTTTGGGCAATTTCGGCCACTCGTTCGGGTTCAGTACTGGCTTTGGGTGGGGTGATGCCGTACAGCAGGATGCCTGATTCGGCGGTTTTTATCTTCTTAAGAAACATGATCAGGATTTTGTCTTTGATCAGCACACGTCAGTGATGAGCATGGGAAGCACACAACGTACGTTCCGATGGGGCGACAAAAATACGGGTAACCTTACCTCTTAGCCAACATCCCGTCCAAATTATAAAGCGACCGGTCAGGAAGCCTGGTGGGTGGTGCTCCTCTCGGTTTACAGTTGCTGCCGTTTTCGGGCAGATAAGGTGGAAACGTAACACCGGGCCGGGAATAAGGTCGTCAAAACTCTACCGTTCCGTTAACATCTCATAAAATTTCTTTACAGCTTTCTTTTCGTAAGCATCTTTGAGCGAAATAATCATAATCGTTCGTCGCATATTTTCTCCATCAATCGGGATGCCCACGACCTCAGGATCGTTCACACTGGTTTCACTCAGGATAGTGTACCAATAGCCTGATTTTACAATTTCGAATAAAGTCGGTATATCATTGATTTCCATACAGATATTCGGGCTCAGATTTTGTTGGCTGAACGACTCCTCAAAAAACTGGATCGTACTATAACCGCTAAAAGGCAATGCCAGGGGCAACCCGGCCACTTCCTGAAGTGATATCGTACTCTTTTGAGCCAACGGTGATTTTTTAGCCGTTACCAATACCATCGTTGCCTTTAAAAGCGTCTGATAATTCAGATGAGGTTCTTTGGCTTCTTCCTGAAAAGTTAAAATAAAGTCAAATTGATGCGCGTTAAGTTTTTCGAGTAAATCTTTGGTAGTACCAAATACAACCTGGATTTTGATCTTTGGATACTGCTGTGCAAACCGGATCAATGTTTTGGCAAAAAGAATCCGCATCGAGTAAATCACCCCGATGGTGATTTTGCCCGTATTCAGATTTTTCAGATCCTGTAAAAGCAACAATCCTTCAGCAGCTTTATTGATGCTTTGCACAGCGTACTCACTAAACAGCATCCCGGCTTCGGTCAGTGTAATTCGTTTGCCAATTCGGTTAAACAACGGAACATTCAACTCATCCTCCAATTGCTTAATCTGTTGAGAGAGCGTGCTTTGGCTGATATTCACCGCCTTTGCCGCTTCCGTAAAATTCAATAACTCTTTGGCTTGCAAAAAATACCTGAGCTGTCTTAATTCCATCTTTCTAAATCGGTTTTTTCGATTGATCTCATCGAAAAATAGCGTTTTGTAAATATAGCCACTATGTAGACATTTGCGGAATAAGACTCAGATGGAACCTTCTTTATCACTTAATGAAACCAAGTATGAAACTTAAACTAGTTGTATCGCTTCTTCTTTTAATCACAGGTTCTGCTGCCTTTAGTCAGGAAAAGCAGACTAAGGCTGCTGTTGAAAAAGGCTTGATTAAAGTATCCATTATGTACCCGTATGCTGAAGGTAAAACCTTTAACATGGAGTATTATGAAACGAAGCACATGCCAATGGTCGCCGGATTTTTAGGAGCAAATCTGGTGAAATACACGATTGAAAAAGGGCTTGCCAGCGGTATTCCAAACCAGCCACTGCCTTTTATGGCGATCGGCACTTTCTATGTAAAAAGCTTAAGCGATTATCAGGCGGCTATCGGGCCAAACCGAGACGCCATTCGGGCCGATTTTGCCAATTACACCAACATCAGTCCGGTCATTTTGGTGAGTGAGGTGGTCAAATAAAACTCAGGTAGCCACAAAAAGATTCGTGACCGCAACAGCACGGTACGTCGTCGCGGTCACGAAAAGGCTGTTAATGAGATGCGTCTCCATTCACTTCCCCTGCGAGACCGTCCCGAGCAACTTGCCTTCCAAAACCGGGCGCGGGTCTTTGCCATTCGTCAGAATTGCCAGACTCCGGCGGAACTCCAGTTTCAGATCGTCGCCCGAAAACCGGCAGGTAACCGTGTCGTAGTGAGCGGTTTCGATAAACCGCCAGGTCATTGTAAACGTATTTTCGTCGCTCCAGGCTCCGCTGGCGGCCAGTTTGGTTTTGGTTTCGTTCGGAACCGGCGTAGCCACCAGTTTCAGCGGAATGGTCGACAAATCGGTGATGCCCTCGGCCCAGCGCCCCAGGCCACAAGTCACGCGGTGTTCGCCCTGCTCGTCCTGCAACGTGCAGACGCAGGAACCTTTTTGGAACGCCAGCGAAAACCGTTTGATTTTCAAGGTATTGTCAGCAAGCTGGTACGGTTTTCCGTTCACCCGGGCTACTGTCGGCGAGTTGGCTTGGCCAGCTGGCAGCGGCAGGGCCAGCGAAGCCAGTTTCTGTTTCAACGGAGCCGAAGCCGTGGGGGCCGAAGCGCCGGTCTGAACGGCGGGTAAAATGTGCTTCCAGACCTGATCCAGAATGGCCTGCATATCGCTCGTTTCGCTCGTGATGGCGACAACGGTATCTTCGTTCGGGATCACGATGCAGTATTGCCCGTAAGCTCCGTCGCCCCGGTAGGCGTCGTGGCGGCACCGCCAAAACTGGTAACCGTAGCCTTGCAGCCAGTCGTTTTCCTCTTTCGGCCGCGAACCGCCTTTCGAATGAATGTGCGACCAGGTCGCGTCCTGAATCCAGGCTTCGGGCAACAGCCGCTTGCCGTTCCATATCCCTTTTTGCAGGTATAACTGGCCGAATTTGGCAATGTCTTCCGTCCGGACGCGCAAGCCCCAACCGCCGGTGGCAATGCCGTTCGGGTCGGTTTCCCAGTCGGCACCTTCGATGCCCAGCGGATCGAACAACCGGGGTTTGAGGTAATCCAGCAGCTTCTGGCTGGTCACTTTCTGGATGATGGCCGACAGCATGTACGTGGCCCCACTGTTGTAGACAAAGAACGTCCCCGGCTCGTGTTCAACGGGTTGTGCCAGAAACGATTTGACCCAGTTGGGGTTCGCCGGATCGTTCCACAGGGCCGGGGTCGAGTCCTTGTCGTGGCCGGTCGACATCGTCAGCAGATCCCGGACGCGCATGGCCGCCAGGTTGGCGCTCACGGTCGCGGGCACATCTTGCGGAAAAAACGACACCACCTTATCGTCGACGGTCAGCCGCTTTTCGGCCACAGCCAGCCCGATGGCGGTCGACGTAAAGCTTTTGCTCAGCGAGTACAGCGTGTGCTTGAGCGCCGGAGCGTAAGGTGCCCACCAGCCCTCGGCCACCACCTTCCCGTGCCGCACCACCATCAGGCTGTGCAGGTTCAGCTTACCGGCTTCTACGGCATTGACAAAATTCAGCAAACCGGCCGACGACACGCCCTGCGCTTCGGGCAGGCTGCGGGGCAACTGAAAAACCCGGTTTGGGGCGGCAAGGAGGTCATGCGGCAGCGCGTTAACCAGGGTAACGCCCGCAACGCCCAACCCGAGTTGATGCAGGAAATTTCGGCGATTCAGGGTCATGTTTCTTAGGAATAGTATGATTTTACCGGGTGATCTTGCCAAAATACGGAGAAATTAGCAATCTTTAGGTTCACGGTTCCCAATTTACCACTAAACCCTCCATGAAACGATTCTCTATTCAGGCACTTCGTCTGATGAGTGCGCTGATGATTGCCCCGAGCGTGTGGGCCAACGGCGATGCGCCCACGTCTGCCCCAAAAACCGTCGACCCGTCGGCGATCAAATTACCGGCCGGTTTTTCGGCCACCATCCTGACCGCCGACATCGGTCCGGCTCGGCACCTGGTCGTCAGCAAAAACGGCGATGTGTACGTCAAGCTGGCGAAACTGAAAGATGGCAAAGGCATTTACCGACTGCGCGATACCAACAAAGACGGGAAAGCCGACGAGCAGATGGGCTTTGGCGATTACCCCGGCACCGGCATTTTTATCCGCGACAAGTACCTCTACGCGTCGTCTAACAGCGAGGTATTTCGGTATGAACTGAACGACAAAGGCGAAGTGATCCAGCCGGATCAGCCGGAGAAAATCGTCACCGGTTTGCGGGTGAAGGAACGCGACCAGTCGAAGTCGATTGCGGTCGATAACCAGTCGATGATTTACGTAAACGTGGCCTCCGACAATGACGCCTGTCGCGAAGCCGGAACCGGTAAAGGACTGATGCCCTGCACCTTGCTCGATTCGGCCGCCGGTATCTGGCAATTCCACGCCAACCGGCTTAACCAGACTTACGGCGACGGCGTCCGGTTTGCCACGGGCCTTAAAAACGTCGTCGGGCTGGACTGGAATCCCAAAACCAACTCGCTGTTTGTGATGCAACACGGCCGGGGCAAGTTCCATGATTTTTACCCGCAGTATTACACGGCCCAGCACAGCGCCGAACTGCCCGCCGAAACGATGTACGAGCTGAAAAAAGGTGCCGACGCGGGCTGGCCGTATGTGTATTACGACCATCGCCAGAAAAAGAAGATCCTGGCACCCGAATACGGCGGTGACGGCAAGAAAACCGGGGGTGAAAAAACGCTCGACCCGGTGGCGGCTTTCCCGGCCCACCTCGGACCGAACGGCCTGCTGTTTTATACCGGAACGATGTTTCCCGAAAAATACCGCAACGGCGCGTTCATCGCGTTCCACGGCCAGTCGGCCGAATTGCAGAAGGGCTATTTTGTAGCGTTTGTACCGTTCAAAAACGGGAAACCGGCCGGACCCTGGGAAATTTTCGCCGACAATTTTGCCGGAGTCGATATTGCCAAACCGACCGGCCCCATCCAGCACCGCCCCTGTGGACTGGCGCAAGGCCCCGACGGCTCCCTCTACGTTTCGGATGACCTCGGCGGCACGATTTTCCGGATTGCGTACAAGAAGTAATCCGTACCCACGGACCGCCGGGCGGCCCCGTTTAGTCCGTGTGAGCTTCTCTTAACCAGTAATTAGTATCAACTTGAAGGTTATACTGGCTCACACGGACTAAACGGGGCCGCCCGGCGGTCCGTGGGTACGAAACCGATTATCCGATTCAGTCCCCGCGTAATTTGAACAGCAACGGAGGCTAACTTGGTTTTTCGAGTACCTCCTTAAGCAGTTGACCAAGGCGCATATTACCAGACAGGATTAATGCGCGTATCCCCGTCGTTTATTATACTCTGCGACCTGTTCAGGCGAGAGGATTTTGGCGGTTTCCAGGTGCGCAACCAGGTGGACATTTCGCAACTCGCCTTGCAAACTTCCGAGCGTGCCGGTAAAAGTCTGGAGGGCTTCCGGCGTGATTTGGCGTTTGGCAAACAGTTGGTCCAGTTCCGTTTCTTTCCTGACAATCTGCGCGCCCAACTCGACGGCCTTCCGGTGCATTTCGTCGTAAATCTGCTGAATCCGGTTTTTCTGTTCAGTCGTGAGCCGCATTTCGCTGGTCAGCTCCAGCACGTGCATGGGGCCGGGGTAGCCGTTTAGTTCGCCGGGTTTGGCAAGACCCATGCCCCGACCGTTCAGATAGTTGTCGACGTCTTTCGCCGTTAGGGCTTTGACGGACTGCTGAGCCTGGTCTTTGTAAGGAGAAAGTTGGTGATGGTGCTCGTGCTGAGCCTGAGCCGACACCGCAACGGATGCCGCCATCAGAAGGACTACATAAAATCTCATAGATAGTTTGTCAGGAAGTAATGGCTAACAAACCAATATGATAATTCGTACGTATTGGTTAAAGCAAAAAATGATGTATGGAAAAAAGACGCAGCCGAGCGGCCACTGACTAACCCGTAACGTTATTTATCAGACGATTTTGAGCCTGTTTACGCCCAAGCTACGCCTTTTTTGATCAGGCGGAGACGGTTTTTAGCTCAAAAGCTTCGGCCAGTAACCGGTACGACTCCAGTCGTTCTTCAAAATCCGACGCTACATTGACCAGCATCAACTCCTCGACCTGGTATTGATCGGCGTACGCCAGCAGCCGGTTTTTAACTTCTTCCGTATTGCCCACAATGACCCGTTGCCGATTGTGCTGGATCCGGGCTTCTTCGGCATGGGAGTAATCGGCGGCCTTGATGTCGTCATAATCGAACGGATCGACCCGGCCGCGCGTCTCATACTGCAAAAACCGGTAGTCGATCATGACCTGCTGCCGCCGAACGGTTTCCGGATCATCGGAACAAAAGACGAAGAACGCGACGTTGGCCTGGGGCGTTTCGAGATTCTCGGAGGGCTGAAACCGTGCCCGATAAAACTGCACGGCTTCGGGGCCGCCGTGCGGATTGATAAAGTGCGCAAACGAAAAACCCATGCCGAAATGGGCCGCCAGCAAACCGCTATGGCCCGTCGAACTCAGCACCCACTGCTCCGGCACCGAGGGCGGAATGGGCATGGCCCGCACCTGAGCCTGCGCGCTGCCTGGTGCATAGCGGTCGTTGAGGTAGTTCTGCAAATCAAAGAGTTGCTGTACCAGATCCTGCTCGCTGAAGGTATTGGACGGATTCAGCAGGCTGGCCGTCACGCGGTCGCCCCCCGGCGCGCGGCCCATGCCGAGGTCGATCCGACCCGGAAACAACGTTTCGAGCATCCGGAAGTTTTCGGCCACTTTCAGGGCGCTGTAATGCGGCAACATCACCCCCCCCGAGCCCACGCGAATCGATTCGGTTTGTCCGGCTAGGTGGGCAATCAGGATTTCCGGCGTCGTACCGGCCAAGGAGGTAACGTTATGGTGTTCGGACACCCAAAACCGGGTGTAGCCTAGTTCTTCGGTCAATTTTGCCAGCGCGACGGTTTCCTGCAAGGCTTCGCGGGCGGTGCTGCCCTTCCGGATCGGCGACTGGTCTAATACGCTTAATTTCATGGTCTGAGTCAGGTTATATCTACATTCCTGATTTTAGAAACATTCAGCTACTAGAAAAAGGTGCCAGCTTGAACAAAGGAAGTTGTAGGAAGGTTTTCAAACTAAGCGGAGTTTCTTCTAACCGGGGTTTTATAAAAGTCCCGAAAAAAGGGTAAATTAGTCGTATGAAACGGGTTAGCAAAAAAGTCATTACACCAGCCGTGCGGGCAGAGATTCTGCGGTCGGCAGTAGCGTCATTTCGGATTGAGAAAATCGAAATTTCCCCTGAACAGGCGGCAGCAACGCTACAGAAAATCGAAGCTACGCTGGAAAAATAGCTCGAATAATATGTTTCATCGGTTTATAATTCTGTCCGGTCGCTTGTTGAACAGCCTGGATGTAGTCTCCAAAAGGAATTTTAGCTCCGGGATTTGGCTCTATCTTCTCCCAGTGCAACGCGCTTAGCCCCTGTTTCCTGCACATTAAATTGGCCAGTAACCGTGCCGTTCGGCCATTTCCTTCCCGAAAAGGATGAATAAATAACAACTCAGCATGAACAACGGCGATATCGTCAATCAACTGTTCGGTATCAGCGTAACGATTCGGCAATTTTTTTAAAACTGACTTTTCAAACAGGTTCATCGAATCGGGCAGAAACTGGGCGGCTGCGAACACAAAACCGCCTTTTGAGAGGTTGACCGTTCGCCATTTACCGGCAAAGGTGTAAAGATGCCCAAGAGCCAACTGGTGAATTTTTTGAATATAGCGGCCCGTAAACCGGGTTCGACTGGTCAACTCTTGGGTTAATTGAATTTCCGCCCGCAGAAACCCTTCAAATTCCGAAAGCGTAATTTCTTCAGCAGCTACCAGACCGAGTCGATTTGGCAACTGCTCGTGCTGGTCATACGGTACCTGGTATTTCATACGTACGGTTTTTGGGTCATATCCGGCTTCTTTGTGAAAATACGAAAAAGGTTTTAATGCCCTCAGGACCTTTCTTTCTTATCACCCTATCAACGCAACCTCTCGTGCCCAAAATAAGCCAACAAAATCTTTTTCAAACAAAAAAACTAATACATTAGTTGTAAAACTAAATCATTAGTCATACATTTGATTCAACGACACGCTTAATCCGCTTTTGTATGCAAGTCCGCGAACTAACCAATGCCGAAGAAGAAATCATGAAGGTGTTGTGGAAACTGGAAAAAGGGTTTGTGAAAGACGTATTGGCCGAACTGCCCGAGCCTAGACCCGCCTACAACACCGTCTCGACCATCATCCGCATTCTCGAAAAGAAAGGGCTGGTGGGCTACCGCGCCTACGGCAAAACCCACGAGTACTACCCGCTGATCTCGGAGGAAGACTACAAGCGCTTCGAAATGGAACAGTTGATGTCCGGCTATTTCGACAATTCGCTGAAAAAGCTGGTGTCGTTTTTTGTCAAAGACCGCAACCTGAGCCTGAAAGAAGCCGACGAAATTATTGAACTCCTAAACCGCAAAAAAGACGTATGAACCCGGTTTTTGATTACATGCTGAAAGCCAACCTGTTTCTGGCACTGTTCTATGGCTGCTACTGGCTCTGGCTGCGGAAACACACGTTTTTCCGGCTCAACCGCGTTTACCTGCTGGGGTCGGTGCTGCTTTCGCTGGCGCTGCCCCTGATCCAGCTCCCAACCGAAACCGTTGAAACCCTTCCGGTGCCGGTGGTAGCTTTTAGTTTACCCATCACGATCACACCCGCCGAACCGACCGGCCCGGATTGGGAAACCATCGGGTACTGGGCCTACGGAGCGGTGGCCCTGGCGTTGCTACTGCGGCTTTTCGTACAAATCACGGGCATCGGGCGGCTGATCCGGCGGTCGGAGCGGCATCGTCTGGACGAGTACACGCTGGTGTTGCCGTCCGACGAGCGCGTGCCCACGTTTTCGTTTTTCCGGTACCTGGTCTTGTGCCGCCGGGATGCCCAGACCAACAACGCGCCCATCGTCGCCCACGAACTCGTTCACATCCGGCAGGGACATAGTTTTGACGTGCTGCTGCTGGAGCTGGTGCAGGTGTTTTTCTGGCTCAACCCGGTTTTGATCCTGTACAGGCGGTCGATCCAGCAGATTCACGAGTTTCTGGCCGACGCCCAGGCGAACGACAAGCACGCGTATGCCACGTTTCTGATCGACTACGCTTTTGGCGTTCAGCCCACGGCATTAACCAACGGTTTTTTCAAACCGTCGCTGCTTAAGGCCCGCATCCGGATGCTGCAACGCCGGGCCACGAGCCGCTGGGCACTGGGCAAGTATGTGCTGGTGTTGCCGTTGCTGCTGAGCCTGCTCGCCATGACGACCGCCCGCGAACAACTCACGCAACTGGTTGCGCCGGTTTCCGACGAGAAAGGCCCGGTTTCCGGAACCGTTCGGAATGAGCGTCAGGAACCGCTGGCCGGGGCCACCGTCGTGATCATGAACACGAACCAGGGGGCGAAAACAGATGCGCAGGGCCGTTACAGCCTGAAGGATGTACCCGCCGATGCCAAACTGGTTGCCAGCCACATCGGTTTTGAAACGCAGACGCTGGACGTCGCCGGGAAAAAGACGCTGGATTTTACGCTAAAACCGAAAGCCGAAGCGCTTGACCGCATTGTGGTTGTTGGCTATGCGTCGCAACCGCAGGCAACGACCCAACCTGCCCCGAAAACCGTATCGACCCCGAAGGGTGTGTATACCGTCGTGGAGCAAATGCCCGAATTCCCGGGCGGGATGCCCGCTTTAGCGCAGTATTTGGCCCAAAACATCCGCTATCCCGCCGATGCCCAGCGTAACAATACCGACGGGACGGTTTTTGTCCAGTTTGTGGTCGGTACGAACGGAACGGTACACAGCATCCGCGTGCAGAAAGGCGTCGGCGATGGCTGCGATGAAGAAGCGGTACGGGTGGTCGGCAAAATGCCAGCCTGGAAACCGGGGATGCAGGACGGCAAACCGGTCGCGGTTCAGTATGTGTTACCGATTGAATTTCAGTTGGATGGAAAAGTGAAGCGAACCGGGCAGGTCTTTCAGGAACAACCGAATCAGGGAGTTGCGATCGGGTTAATGAGCAATGTACTAACGACCGATCCCGCAACGGAACCGCTGTATATCGTTGACGGAAAAAAAATAGAGACAACGCCCTTGCGGCCGAAGCCTCTTTCCGACTTAAATCCAAATGATATTGAGTCCATTAACGTCCTAAAAGGAGCTTCAGCGACGGACCTGTATGGCGAGGATGGTAAAAACGGTGTCATTCAAATAACCACCAAAAATACGCTGAACCCAACCAAAAAATAATGCTGCCATGAAGCCTGCCAACACGCTCACTGCCCGGCTCCGGTTTTGCCAACGGCGATTCGATAACCGGCTGATTGCCTACACCTTCGGGCCGAAACCTTCGGCTTTTGTCACGCCTTTTTTTCAAACTTCCACCCTTAAACAACGCATTCTCATGTTACAGAAATCCGAAACCAGCCGCTGGGCCATCGCCAAATACGGTTTTGCCGCCCTGCTGATTGCCAGCCTGTTCGTCTTCGTTGCCGCCTGCGAAGACCAGTCGAAGAAAGACGTAACGAGCCGGGAGCCCATCACGGTTTCGGGGCAGATTTATGGGAGCAATGATAAACCGATCCCAGGGGCCACGATTGAGTTGAAAGGCTCCCATAGAGGCACTAGCACCGATGCAAACGGAGAATATCAATTTTCTCTAGTCCCTGCCAATGGAACCCTAGTGGTTTCCTTTGTCGGCCACCAGAAAATCGAAGTTCCGGTCAATGGACGGGAAGCTCTTTACGTGCGTCTGGCGCAACCAAACGATGGCACACAATCCGCCTATTGGACTGGTTCACCCAGACCCAAAAGCATCTTTAAGCAGCCGTTATACGTCCCCGACGAGAAAGGTGATATTTTCACCGTAGTTGAAAAAAATCCCGAATTCCCGGGCGGGATGCCTGCTTTGGGAGAATATCTGAGTGATAACATTCAATACCCTCCCGCAGCATCACGAGCTAACGTGTCGGGTCGGGTTTTTGTCAGTTTTGTGGTCAATACCGATGGAAGCATTCAACATGTACAAATCCTGAAAGGCATCGGCTTTGGAACTGACGAAGAAGCGGTTCGGGTCGTGCAGGCCATGCCACGCTGGAAGCCGGGAACACAGGACGGCAAACCGGTACGGGTTCGGTATAACCTCCCGATCAATTTTCAGACGAATTAACCAGAAAGGCCCCGGAGCGATGCGTTCCGGGGCCTTTCTGGTTTTATTTCCGCCGGTTTTTCGGAAACAACTGCATAAACTGCTCGTAAAATTTTTCGTAGGCTTCGGGGGCTTTCTGCTTTTCCCAACCCACGGCAAACTCAGTTTTAACCCGCTTCCAGGTGATGGTTACATCCGGTTTTTCGGGCTTTTCCAGCTTCGTCGTTTTGATTTTGCACTCCTGCTCCAGCGTTGTAAACGCTTTGCGGGTCGTGTCTTTCGGCTGCTGGCCCAACTGCGTAAACGGGCCTTCCGAACCTTCGCGGTAATACAGCAAGCCATTGTCTAACAGCCTGTATTCGGGCCGGTTGGGTTCACTACCGACTTCCACCACAATCTGCCGCCCGGTAAATCGGTTGGGAAAGGTTGAGCCGGTTGGCGTAGGTTGCTGGCCGTTGGCCACACAGACCGAAAGGACTCCTGACAGACAAAAAAGGAAGAACAAGCGTACGCGATGGGAACTCATTAAACGGATCAAAGTTGGGTTAACACTCTCTTTCTTAACTCGTGAAACGGTCAAAAAATTGTGTATTTCCAACACATTCCGTTTCATACCAGGTCTCACGGCAGAGTGGGCTTTCCGTAGGTTTCTTCCTGCAACCGGACGGTTTTCCCAAAAAGCCCCTTTTTCCGGGTGACGATGAACAGATTGTCGAAGTCGCTGGATTCGATATTTGCTTTCGAGGGCGTCGTCCCCAGGCCTTTGACAATGTCCAGAATCGTATTACTGTGCCCGACCACCAGCACGTTACGGTTTTTGGCCTGTTGCACCCGCTCCACCACCGCGCTGCCCGGGCTGGCCGGATAGGAGTCAATCGACACATTCAGTTGCCGGGACAAGGGCGCGGCCGTTTGCTGCGTCCGGCGGTAGGGCGTGGTCAGAATCAGGCTGATGCGTTCGTCTTCGAGTCGGTCGGCCAGATCCTGCGCCCGCTCAAAACCGGCCGGGCTCAGGCTGGTCGTATCCGCTTCGCTCACCTTCTCGGCATGGCGCACAACAAAAACCGTCGAAGTCGAACACCCCGACAACGCCACCAACATTCCCAAAACCGCTAATCTGTTTTTCATTCCCAGAAAATATAAGATGCCGCTCCTCCGGAGCCCAACTCTTAATTCTTAACTCTTCATTCTTAACTCCTCAAGAGCCAGCCAGCTCATCAGGCCCGCGCCGATTTCGAGCGCCGACTCATCGATGTCGAACGTGGGCGTGTGAACGCCCGAGACAATACCGCGCGCTTCGTTGCGGGTTCCGAGCCGGTAGAAGCACGAATCGACCACCTGCGAGTAGAAGGCAAAATCTTCGCCCGCCATCCACAGATCGAGGTTAATGACGTTGTCGGCACCCATGTAGTCGGTGGCGGCTGCGCGCATTCGCCGGGTCAGTTCCGGGTGATTTTTCAGGAACGGATAACCGCGCACCACCGTAAATTCGCAGCGCGCGCCCATCGCTTCGGCCATGCCCTCGGCCATTTTCTGCATCCGGCGCAGGCCGTCTTCCCGCCATTCTTCATCCATGCAGCGGAACGTTCCTTCAATTTTTACTTCATTCGGAATCACGTTCGTGACGCCGTCGGCAATAAACCGCCCGAACGACAGCACCGACGGATTGGCCGGTTTGCGGTTTCGGCTGATGATCTGTTGCAGGGCCACGATGATGTGTGAGGCAATCAATACCGGGTCGACCAACTGGTCGGGCATGGCCCCGTGGCCGCCTTTGCCGATGACCGTCAGGTACAACTCGTCCGTACTGGCCATGTACATGCCTTCCCGAAAACCGATCTTGCCCACCGGCACGTTCGGGGCGACGTGCTGCCCGAGCATGCTGACCGGAGCCGGGTTTTCGAGCACGCCGTCTTTGATCATCAGCGAAGCGCCCCCGGGGGCTTTTTCCTCCGCCGGTTGAAACACCAGCTTGACGGTGCCTTCGAACTGGTCGCGGAGTTCGTTCAGGATACGCGCCGTGCCCAGCAACGACGACGTATGCACATCGTGGCCGCAGGCGTGCATCACGCCCTCGACCGTCGATTTGTACGGCACGTCGTTCGCTTCGTGAATCGGCAAGGCGTCCATGTCGGCCCGCAGACCCACCACCCGGTTTTCCGCCGAACCGCCCCGCCCCTCGATCAGCGCCACCAGACCCGTACCGGCCACGCCTTCCTGGGGCGTCAGGCCGATGGCTTTCAATTGTTCGGCCACAAACCGGGCGGTGTTGTATTCGTGAAACGAGAGTTCCGGGTTGGCGTGCAGGTGCCGCCGGTTGGCAATCATGTCGCCCGCATACTGACGGGCCAGTGCTTTGATTTGTTCTTTCATATCCGTACCCACGGACTTTAGTCCGTGTGAGTTGGCTCAACCATTTGGATAAAATAAACTCAAAAAACACGGACTAAAGCCTGCGCGGCCCGGTCCGTGGGTACTCAGGACGCCAAAAACTGGTAATCGGTGATCACCGTCCGGAGGAATGTCGTATCGTCCAGATCGGAGCGAACACCGATGACCTGCTTTACTTTATCGGCGGCCCGTTCGGCCACGTCCGGGTTGTTGAGTCGGAGGGCCTGCCGGATGATGGTCAAGTCGCGGTCGGAAAGCTGGGCCACTTCCGGAAACCGGACCTGGTAATCTTCCGGCACCGCCCGGTACGTGACCTGCGCCAGCGAAACCGGCTGCGTCAGTTTGACCACTGTAGTTCCGGCGGCAATGTCGCCCAGTCGCTGCCCCCGCCCGTTGGCCGCAATCGTGATGAGCGGAACCAGGCCACCCAGAAACAGGGGCGACTCGATCAGCCGGAGCAGCCAGCGGAGCAGGTAAGCCCCCAGACCGGGCTGCGATCCGTCGAGCATCACCACCCGGATTTTCATCGCAATCTTTCCCAGACTTTGCCCGTTCAGAAACCATTCGCACAGCAAATCGTACAGCATAAAGGGCAGCACCAGAAAAACCGTTACCCAAAAATTGCCGCGGGTCGGGATCGACAAATAACTCACCACCACGAAATAGAAGATCACCCAGCCCAGAAAGATCAGGTAATCCAGTATCAGGGCCAGAATCCGGTCGCCCAGGCTGGCGGGCTCGTATTCGAGCGTGACGTTTTGGGAAGTCTGAATGGAAACCGCCATACACCGAAGCCCAATCAGGGCAATAACTGCTTAAAAATAGTCTCCGCAAAGTAAACGTCCGAATTGTGGTCGGCTAACTTTTGCAGATTGGTTTTGGAATATGGTATTTCCGTGGTCAGCACCCGCTCCAGCATCGCCCGGATGGCTGCGGGCGACGTGGTGTCGGCCACCACACCCAGGTGTTCGGTTTGCACCAAATGACCCAGATAGCCGTAGTCCGACGCCAGCACCGGTTTTCGGGAAACAGCCGCCCGCACTACCACCGACGCCATGCCGACGTGCCGCTGGTACAAGGCCAGGGCGTAATCCGCCAGTTCGAAATAAAGTTGAATCTGCCGCCCTTTGATTTCCTGATACACCCGAACGATCTGTACCTCACCCCCAACATCGGTTATTTTCTGTTCAATTTTCTGCTTGTAATCGGGCTGAATCGGCCCGACCAGCACCAGACAGACGGCTTGCTGCTGCGGTTTGGGCAGTTCTTTCAAGGCGTCGAGCAACGGTTCGATGCCTTTGCGGTCGTCGAGGTAACCAAACAACAGAAAAACCCGGCGGTTGGCGTCGATTTGCAAGTCGTGGCGCAGTTGCTGAACCTCGGCGGGTGTGATGGAATATGACTCCACCGGATCGGCCAGCGGCCAGACTTTAGCGGCCGGTGCCAATTGCCGCAGGCCTTCTACCGCCGAATGATCGAGGCAGAAAACATTCGCCAGGCTACTTTTCCGCAAGGCCCCTTTCAGCGTTACTTTTTTCCGAAAACCGTTCAGTTGGGCTTTAAAACCGGGGTTGCGTTTGTAATGAAAATCCGGTCGGAAATAAATGCCCGAAACCGCACACGGCGCCGACCGGCCCAGCCAGGTCGCCAGTTGAAACAAATCGAAATACATCAGCAACACATGCGCGGGCTGGTGCTGCCCGATGTAGCGCAGCACCAGATTCCACTCCTTGAACGAGCGGGTTAACATCAACGCGCCATGAACGGCGTCAATGTCAGCGGGCGGAAGCGGCACGAAGCGGACATTTCGGCCACCCGGTTGCCCGGTAGTCAATTCGTCGAAACAGGCCTGGAACGACTGCTGCGTGACCACAATCAGCTCACCCGCCAGCCGGTTTTGTACCCAATACCGAATCAAATGCGTCAGGTAGTCCGCGTGGTGCCCGTCGATGATGCTGTCAAAAAGCAGGATTTTTTTTGCTTTGTTCACGAAACAACCTGTTGATAAACCTGAAGGGTTTGACTTGCCATTTTTTCGAGGGAAAAATCGCGGCCCCGCTCCTGCCCTTTCTGCCGCAACGTCTGGCGCAGGTCTTCATCCTGAATAACCGTTTGCAGTTGCTGCTGAAGCTCCTCCGCCGATTCGGGGTCGAAATACAAAGCGGCTTCCTGCGCCACCTCCGGAAAGCACGACGCCCGGCTGAGCACCACCGGACAACCGGCCGCAAAAGCCTCCAGAATCGGAATGCCGAAGCCCTCGTACAGCGACGGATACACAAACGCCAGCGCGCGCTGATACAGCCGGTACAAAACCGCATCGCTGTCAATACTGCGCTGGCTAACCCGGTTTTCGAGCCCCATTTGCCGGATGGCCCCGGTTTCTTCCAGCGTAAACGCCCCGCCCCCCGCACAAATCAGGTGAACGTGCGGATGCTGATGGAACGTGGGGGCCAGCCCTTTCAGGAACGGAAGGAAATTTTTATAATCGTTGCGGGCACCGACGTACAGAAAATAGGCGTCGGGCGTCGGAATCTGAAACGAGTTGGGCACGGTCAGGTGCTGAAACGCCGTCGCGTGGTGGACCACCGCAATTTTTTCCGGCTGAATCCGAAACAGCTCCACCAGATCGGTTTTGGTGTTTTCCGACACGGCAATGACCCGGGCCGCGCGGTCGAGCAGTTGCTGCTTCAACTCCTTCGAGGCATTGTCGATGTGCCCGAATTTTTCGCCGAATTTATCCTTGATGGCGTCGTGGTAGGTCAGCACGTACGGTTTTCGGGTGTGTTTCAGAAAATAGGGGTGGAAAAACGTCGGGTGGAAAACATCGTAGTCATTTTGGCGCAACTGCGCGATGCTCCACAGCCGGTTGACCTGCGAAACCAGCATACTGGTCGGCATAAACCCCAGAAAATACCGGAACGATTGCACCCGAAACGCGTCGCTTTCCTGCAAATACACGTTATTGGACAATAAAATCGACAGCCTGGTCGGCACGTTTTTTTGCCGAAGCGTCACCATCAGATCGTAAAAATACCGCGAAACCCCACCATACCGCACGGTAAAGGCCTGATGGTCAAACAAAATCTTCATACGTACTTCAACTACCCCAGAAACTGCAAACTTACGGAGAAACCGGTTGCCAACGGCAGTTTGCCCCGGAATTCGACGGGATTGCCGTTGGTCGACGGTTTACTTTGAAATCTGGAAATTGCTTTGCAACTTTTCCAACCCAATGGGCTGCGGCCCAAAACCGGGTTGTTAGCTAGTTTATGGTTTATAGTTTATGGTTTATAATCAAGCGCTTGATTATAAACTATAAACCTTAAACCATAAACTGTAAACCATCTTTGAGCACTGAGTATGCGGGAAGCGGTTTTTATCAAACGCAATACGGAGAAGTGGCAGGAAATTGAGCGCGAACCGCTGACAGACAGCAACCGCACCGACCCCGACACGCTCACCGACCATTTTATCGAACTCACCGACGATCTGTCGTACGCCCGGACGTTTTTCCCGGATGCGCCCGTCACGCGCTACCTGAACGGGCTGGCGGCTACCATGCACCGGCGGTTGATGCGCAACAAGCGCGAGGAGCGCGGCCGGTTTGTGCGATTCTGGACGCTCGAACTGCCGCTGCTGTTTCGGCAGTCGCACCGGCTGCTGCTGGTCTCGTTTGCGGTTTTTGTAGTCGCGGGAGCACTGGGCTGGGTGTCGGCGGCCCACGACGAGGAGTTCGTCCGGCTTATTCTGGGCGACGACTACGTGAACATGACGCTCGAAAACATCCGCCGGGGCGATCCGCTGGCGGTGTACAAAGGCAGCGGGCAGGCCGATATGTTTCTGAGCATCACGACCAACAACATCCGGGTTTCGTTCATTGCCTTCATTCTGGGGCTGTTTGCTTCCTTCGGAACGATTGCGGTGATGTTTCAGAACGGCGTGATGCTCGGGGCGTTTCAGTATTTTTTCTACGAACGCGGTCTGCTGCTGCCGTCTGTGCTAACGATCTGGATTCACGGTACGCTGGAGATTTCGGCCATCGTGATTGCGGGTTGCGCCGGACTGACCCTGGGCAACAGTTTGTTGTTTCCGGGAACCTGGTCGCGGCTGGAGTCGTTCAAGCGGGGGGCCAAACAGGGGCTGAAAATTGTGATCGGGCTGGTGCCGGTTTTCATCACGGCCGGTTTTCTGGAAAGCTTCGTCACACGCCTGCCACTGCATCCGGTCGCCAGTTCGGCCATCATCCTAACCTCGGCCGCTTTCATCATCTGGTATTTTATCGTGTATCCGATTCAGTTGGAGAAGCGATTTTTTACAAATGCTCATGCTGATAGGAACACGGATTGGACGGATAAAACGGATTGAAACTGATTTTATCCGTTCAATCCTTATTCCTATCAGCATTCAAAAAATTAGCCTAACACATGAACCTGTACCAACAACGCGATTTTGGCGAGAAGATCAATGCTACGATCCAGTACGCCGTCAAGCAGATTCGCAGCCTGGGCATGGCCTTGCTCTACATCGCCGGAGCGCCCGCCCTGATCGCCGGGATTGTCTCGGGCATCGCGTCGGCGACGATTCTGTCTTACCGGCCGACGGTTTCAATCGGCACAGACAGCACCGGGATTCTGTTCCGGCAATTGTCCAGTCCGTATTACATCGTGGCGCTGGCATTGGGGTTGTTTATCCCGCTGCTGGTCAGTCTGACGGTTTATAGCCACCTGAAAGTGTATCACCGCAATCCGGGCGGGCCGGTAACGGTCGAAGCGGTTTGGGCCGAGGTGCAGGCGGCTCTGGGCCGGGCTGTCGTGACCTGGCTGGTGGTGGGGCTTCTCGTGATTGTCGGGATGCTCTTTTTCATCATTCCCGGGATTTACCTGAGCGTCGTGTTCTCGCTGGCGCTCGTGACGGTGGTTTTCGAAGACGGTTCGGTCGGCACGTTCATCGGCCGCTGTTTCGACCTGATTCGGGACAAATGGTGGTCGACGTTCGGACTGATCATTATTGTTAGCTTCATTGCTTACATTCTGAGCTTTGCCTTCAACGTTCCGGCGGCTGCCGTGGGCATGATGGTGTCGCTGAAAGTGATGCCGAGTTTACCGGTTTATGTCAGCATCCTGACCAGCCTTCTGAGCACCATCGGCAGTGTGCTGGTGTCGGCGCTGATTGCGCTGGGTATTGCGTTTCAATACTTTAACCTGGTGGAACTGCGCGAAGGCCACAGCATTCTGTCGGCCATCGACAGCATTGGCTCCGCGACGCCACCGCCCATTCCACGCGCCAACGATGAAGGTGACTATTAAGTTTTGGATTGGATTGCTCTTCCTGTTGCTATCTCAATTCGGTACGATGGGGCAGCTTTCGATCCCGCAAGCCAGGGATACGACGCAAGCCCAGCCTGCCCCCGACGACCGCAGCCCGATCACGGTCCGGCGACCTTCGGCCGAGCGGCTCGACAAGTACCGCAACGACCGCGACTACCAATACGGCCAGGATTTGCGACCCGGCAACAGCCCGTGGGCCCGGTTCTGGAGCTGGTTCTGGCGAAAAATTGGCACGTTTCTGAGCAGCAAGTCCTACGAGAATTTCTGGCAGTACGTCTTTCTGACGGCTGCTGCCTGCGCCGTGGGCTGGCTGCTGCTCCGCGCCGACATTCTGGGGGCGGTTTTCGCCCGGAAATCGCAGCCAGCCGACTTGCCCTACGAAACGCTGACCGAGAACATCCACGAAATTAATTTCGAGCAGCAGATTGAGGCTGCCATCGAACAGCGAAATTACCGGCTGGCGGTGCGGCTGCTGTACCTCCAATCACTCAAGCACCTCAGCAACCGCAACCTGATCGACTGGAAGCCCAACAAAACCAACCGCAGCTACGTCTACGAACTGGCGCAGTCGCCCCTAAAACCGGAGTTCGAGTCGCTCACGACGCAGTTTGAATACATTTGGTACGGCGATTTCCCGATCAGCGAGGAGCGGTTTCGGCCCTTGCAGGAATCGTTCCGGCGGTTTAACCGGTAATGGGCCTGGCGATCTGGTTAGTTAAAGGCCTGCCTGAATTCCAGCGGGGATTGATTCGTCTTGGTTTTGAACAATTTGCTGAACGACTGCGAATGTTCAAATCCGAGGTCGTAGGCAATTTCGCTGACGGACAAGTCGGTTGTCGATAGTTTTTCTTTCGCTTTTTCAATCAGCTTGTTGTGAATGTGCTGCTGGGTCGTCTGACCCGTCAGTTGCTTCAGCAAACTGCTCAGGTATTTGGTCGAAACGTTTAAAACACCGGCAATGTATTGAACCGTCGGAAGCCCTTTTAGAATCAGATCTTCGTGATTAAAGTAATCCGTCAATACGTCGTCCAGACGGGTCAATAGTTTGCTGTTGGTTATTTTTCGCGTGATGAACTGGCGTTCGTAAAACCGGTGTGCATACGTAAACAGCAACTCCAACTGTGCGATGATGACGTCCTGACTGAACTTATCAATAGTCGAGTTGTATTCCTGTTTAATATTTTCAATAAGGCCATTGATCGTCGTTTCTTCTTTTTCAGACAGAAACAGGGCTTCATTCACGGCATAACCAAAGTATTCGTACTGCCTGATTTTCTTGGCCAATGACGTGTTCCACAAAAAATCGGGGTGAATGAACAGCATCCAGCCCTGAAGTGTCGACGGTGCGCCGTTTGGCTCACCACACAAGACCTGCCCGGGCGCGACAAACGCCATCAATCCTTCGTCGAAATCGTATTTCTGCTGACCGTACCGGAGTTTATCGCAGCCCCTCTTCATCATGACGGTATAAAAGTCAAAAATAACCGATGTTATTTCCGAATCTCCGATTAAATCCTGGCAATCGATGATGCTGATCAGCGGATGATGCGGTTTCGGAAAGCCAAACAAACGATGCCCTTCGGTGATGGTCTTTATTCGATACGGTTTTGAATTTACCATGATTCCTATCCATTAAAACTTGAAGGGGTATTTCAGCCAGATCAACACCAACGGCAGGGCCAGAAAAGGAATTTCGATCAACGCCATTCGTACATTTCCAGCCTGGAGCGCCAGCGCCATGATGGTTACGATGACGAGGGCATTCAACAGGTTGCTGATAAAAAAGGTCTGCGGAAAAAGCAGTAAAAAGCCAATCAGTATCGAAACCGCGCCCACAAACGGAACGACGGTTTTGCTGATGCCCAGGTCTGACATCATTTTAGCTTGCTCAGGGCTGGCGGTTTGAAACGAATCCCAGCCGTGTTTCATGCTTAAAAATGCCGAAACTAAAATGAGAATAATGCTGACAATTTTCATGGGTTTGCGCTATTTTTTTATTTGTTTTCCACCTTTTGTTAAATTGTTTACCTTCCGGACATGGCTTTTGCCCCGACCTTGCTTGCCTGGGCAAGTACGAATTTGGGAGCCAACGCGATGATAAACCGCACGACTTTCAAAGGTCCGGGATAAATTTCGTATTTATCCTTTTTCATCCCCTGAATCGCTTCTTCAATTAACGGATTGGCAGGCATCAGCCCCCTCGGCGTAAAACCGTCCAGGTCTTTAAACTTTTCGTTCAGCGATGTCGGCGAACCCGGTGCAATCAGCTCAAAGACTTTCACATTGGTGTCTTTTAATTGAACCCGCAACGATTGGGTGTAGGACCGAAGTCCGGATTTGCTGGCGCCATAAACCGGGGCGACCGGGAACGGCATCAGGGCAATCCCCGACGTGACATTCAGGATGGCAGCCGCCTTTTTCGTTTTCAGGTGGGGCAAAAATTGCTGCACCATCCGGATCGGCCCCATCAGGTTGATTTCAACTTCGCGGGTGATGTCCTGTAACTCATGGCTGTCATGCAGAATCAGTTTGCGCATCTCGCCGGCATTGTTGATCAGGATATTCAGGTCTGGAAACTCGCGGGTTACCTGATCGTATAACGTTTCGATGTCTTCCGGATCGCTTACATCGCTCTGCACCGTGCGGATGGCCGGGAGCTTTTGTTTGGTTTCCCGAAGTTTTTGGGCATTGCGACCCGTAATAATCACGGTATTGCCCAGGGCAAGCAGTTTCGAAGCAAATTCAAAGCCAAAGCCGCCGGTGCCGCCCGTAATCAGAATGGTGTTGTTTGTCAATTCCATGGTTTCTGTTTTTTGTTGATGCAAAGTTCCATCACCAGCAGAAAACCGATGTAATCAAAAGTCGGCGTGTTGTAGCCAAAAGGGACTATGGTGGTCGTTTCGACCTGCTTCTTCCGCCAAAAACGGCTATTTCGGTTTCACAGCCCCCCGGTTTTTCCGCCATCCACGGGCACGTTGATGCCATTAATGGAAGCGGCTGCGGGGGTGCAGAGAAACGCGACGGCTGCGGCCACTTCTTCGGGTTCGGCAAACCGGCGGCTGGGGATTTCGGCCTGCATCTGGGCTTCCATTTCGGCCTGCGATTTACCCTGCGCACTGGCCCGCATCGTCAGCACCGAATCCAGCCGCGCCGTACGGGTGTAGCCCGGCAACACATTGTTGACCGTGATACCGAATTGCGCGATTTCGAGCGACAGCGTTTTGGCCCACTGCGCTACGGCCCCGCGAATCGTATTCGACACGCCCAATCCCACAATGGGCTGCTTAACGGAGGTAGAAATGATGTTGACAATCCGGCCGTAACCCAGCCGTTTCATCGACGGCACGACGGCCTGCGCCAGCAGTTGGTTGTTCAGCAGATGAGCCGCGAAAGTTTTCGTAAATTCTTCCAGTTGGGCATCGATCAGCGGACCACCCGCCGGGCCGCCGGTGTTGTTGATCAGGATGTGAACATCCGGAAATTCGGCAAGGTACGCGTCCACAACGGTTTTGACCTCGTCCGGTTTGGCAAAATCGGCCACCCGGTAGTGGTGGCGTTGGCCCTGCTGTGTATCCAGAGCGGCCACTGCTTCCCTGAGTTTTTCTTCGTTACGGGCCAGCAAGATGACGTTAGCGCCCAGCAGCGCCAATTCAACCGCCGAAGCGTAGCCGATGCCCTGCGTACTGCCGCACACGATGGCGGTTTTTCCGGTCAGCGAAAGATTCATAGTCAGAATGGATTTTGCGAAATAACGGCAACCAAGCGGTTTTTTACTAATTTACCAATCAATTGGTCCGCGTCAGCAGTTATTCATCCGACGTATCCACCGTTTCCGATCATCAACCCCGGTGCGAAGATTCTGGTCGAAAGCGTCCGATCCTGTAATTTCTGACCGCGTCAATCGGTTTTTAACGAGATTTGCTCACAAATAATCGAATAACTACCATGTCAAAAGGACTTATCATTGTCATCGTTCTAGCCCTGATTTTTGGTTTCTTCGGATGCAGCACGTATAACGGAATTGTCGGCAAAGACGCCAACGTGGGCGAAAAATGGGCACAGGTCCAAACCCAGTACCAACGTCGGGCCGACCTGATTCCGAACTTGGTCAATACCGTGAAAGGAGCTGCCAATTTTGAGAAAAGCACCCTGACCGCCGTTATGGAAGCCCGTTCCAGAGCCACCGGCATCCAGTTGAACGCCGACCAGTTGACGCCTGAAAACGTCCAGAAATTTCAGGCGGCCCAGGATCAGTTGAGCGGCACGCTGTCGCGGCTGCTGGCGGTTGCCGAAAATTATCCGCAGTTGAGGGCCACACAGAACTTCTCGGAATTGCAGTCGCAACTGGAAGGCACCGAAAACCGCATCAGCGTCGCCCGGAACGACTTCAATGCCGCTGTGAAAGACTATAACGTCTCCGTTCGGACGTTCCCGGCCAATATTTTCGCGGGTATTTTCGGCTTCTCGCCCAAAGGTTTCTTCGAAGCCTCGCAAGCCGCCCAAAACGCCCCAACCGTCCAGTTTTAAATGATGAATGATGAATTATGGATGATGAATGCTTCACCATTTCACTCATAATTCATCATTCATAATCCATCATTCAATCCATGTCTGCCATCAATCTTTTTACGGCGGAGGAGCAGCAGCGGATCATTCAGGCGATTCGGTCGGCGGAGTTGGAGACGTCGGGCGAAATCCGGGTGCATCTGGAACTGCATTGTCCGACGCCCGACGTGCTCGACCGGGCCGTGCAGGTGTTTCACCACTTAGGCATGGAAAAAACCGCCCAGCGCAACGGCGTGCTGTTTTACCTGGCGACGGAAGACCACAAGTTTGCCGTCATCGGCGACGCAGGCATCGACCGGGTAGTGCCGAAAGATTTCTGGGAAACCACCAAAAACATTATGCGCGAGAACTTTCGGCAGAGCCGGTTTACCGACGGTTTTTGCCTGGGAATCGAACGGGCGGGGCAGCAGTTGCGGCAGTATTTCCCTCGATTGGCGAACGACTCCAACGAGCTTTCCGACGAAATTTCACACTAAATGACGCTTCGCTTTTTTTCATATCAGGTTGTGGGACCGATCCGGTTGCTGCTGCTGCTGCTGACGATGGCGTCGCTTCGGGCGTTGGGCCAGAACGATGTTATTCCGGACCGCCCGAATCCACCCCGGCTGGTGAACGATTTCGTGGGCATTTTGCAACCGGATGAGCGCGCACGGCTGGAAGAAAAACTCCGGCGTTACAACGACTCGACCTCCACCCAAATTGTCATTCTGATTGTCAAAACGACCGATCCGTACCCAATTGGCGACTTCAGTTTTCAGGTCGGGCGGAAATGGGGCGTCGGGCAGCAAGGCAAGAACAACGGGCTGGTTCTGACCTGGGTACCCTCAACCCGCAAGGTGTTCATTGCCACTGGCTACGGGCTGGAAGGCGCCATTCCCGACGCCATCGCCAAGCGGATTGTGAGCCAGATCATTGTACCGCGTTTCAAAAGCGAGCAGTGGTACGCCGGTCTGGACGAAGCCACCAATGAAATCATCCGGCGCGCCAGCGGAGAATACCAGGCCGACCCATCCGGCGACGCCGACGTGGGCGACGGCATCATCTTTTTCCTGATCATCTTCATCGTGATTGTTGTCATCATCTGGATCAGCCGCAACCGGGGCGGAGGCAGCAACCGGAATCGCGGGGGCGGTTTCTTTCCGGTGCCCTTCCCAACCTCGACGTTTTCCGGCTGGGGCGGTTCGTCCGGTAGCTGGGGCGGAGGAGGTGGCGGCAGCAGTTTCGGCGGCTTCGGCGGGGGCAGCTTCGGCGGTGGTGGCGCGGGGGGAGACTATTAGAGTTATGAATTAAGAGTTGGCTCCGCAGGAATAGAACGCGTCAGCCAACCGCCGGGCGGCCCCGTCTTAACTCTTAATTCCCTCCCACTCTCCCATCGATCAAAAACCGCTTGGGCTCAAGCCAGGCCAGTTGCTGAAAGCCTTCGATGTGGTAGTGTTTGATGGCTCCTTGGTCGGCTTCCAGCCAGACGGTGCGTTCGGATTCGTACAACGAGTTTTTGGTGCGCAGCGTCGCCCGGACTCGCCGGGGCTGGCGGGTTGTCGAGTCCAACTCAATGCGCAGGACTTGCACCGGGATACTTTCGCCGGTTTTCAGCGTGTATTCGTACGTCAGCGAATCCGGGCGGTTTTTCCGGTAACTCGACTGATAGGCCTGTTTGTTGATGTCGGCTTGCAGAAACAAATCCAGTTCGCGGCTCCAGTCGATGGTTTTGGTGGTCGTCTGTTCTTTTTCCACCCCAAAACCGGCTTGCTTTACCACCGTCGGTTGTTGTTTTTGCAATTGGTTGATCTGCTGCTCGATGTAGGCTTTCAGATCATAATATGTTCCGGCGGGCGCTTCCCGGGCCGGATTGGAACAGGCCGCCAGACCCAGCAGCAGGGCAAATGCGTAACAGTAGTTCATTCTCCTAAAAAAGACCCCCGGACTGTCGAAATCCAGGGGAGTTGATCATCACTCAGTGGGCGAACACCAGGCCGCGCCGAAAAGTTTGGTTTGGAAAGACAAGAGACAATAGACCTTTGTCTACCCATCGGAAACTACCCCCAACCCCCTGAAGGGGGCTTTTCAAACCCAGAGACTTTAAGCCCCCTTCAGGGGGTTGGGGTAGTTATTTACTCCCCAATCAAACTGTGGCCCGTCATCACCTCCGGTTGCGCGATACCCATCAGATGCAGAATCGTCGGGGCGATGTCAGCCAGCACGCCGTTGTTGAGCTTCGGATGGTACTGGTCATCGACCAGAATGCACGGCACCGGGTTGGTCGTGTGGGCGGTATTGGGTGTACCGTCGTCGTTGATCATGAAATCCGCGTTGCCGTGATCGGCAATCACCAGCGTCGTGTAACCGTGGGCTAGTGCCGTCGTAATCACGGCATTGGCGCACTGATCAACGGTTTCGGCGGCTTTCACCACGGCGGCAAATACGCCCGTGTGGCCTACCATGTCGGTATTGGCGAAGTTGAGACACACAAAATCGACCTGCCCACGTTCCAGTTCCGGAATGATGGCATCCCGAATGTCGAAGGCGCTCATTTCCGGTTTGAGGTCGTAAGTCGCCACTTTCGGCGAAGGGCACAGCAGGCGGGTTTCGCCCTCGAACACCTCTTCGCGGCCACCCGAAAAGAAGAACGTCACGTGCGGGTATTTCTCGGTTTCGGCAATCCGGATTTGTTTCTTCCCGGCTTTCGAAACGACCTCCCCGAGCGTATTGGTCAGGTTGTCTTTGTCGTAAATGACCTTCACGCCCACAAATTCGTTGTCGTAATTGGTCATCGTGACGTAGTACAGATCCAGTTTCTTCATGCCCTGTTCCGGGTAATCGCGTTGGCTGAGTGCCAGCGTAATTTCCCGGCCCCGGTCGGTGCGGAAATTGAAGCAAAGCACCACATCGCCGTCCTCAATGGTCGTCAGCGGGCTTCCGTCCGGTTGGGTCACAATGATCGGCTTGATGAATTCGTCGGTCACCTCCTCCTCGTACGATTGCTGAATCGACGCCAGCACCTCATCGGGCGCGCAGGTGATGTGGCCGGTGCCCTTCACCATCGCGTCGTAGGCCAGTTTGACCCGTTCCCAGCGGTTGTCGCGGTCCATCGCGTAATACCGACCCGTCACCGTCGCAATCTGGCCCGTTGTCGTTTTCAAATGCTGTTCGAGGTCGGCCAGAAAACCGTAACCGCTTTTGGGGTCGGTATCGCGGCCATCGGTGAAGGCATGAATGAATACGTCGGTCAGGCCGTGGTCGTGGGCAATGGAGCAAAGCCCTTTCAGGTGTTCGATGTGGGCGTGTACTCCACCATCGGAAACCAGCCCGATGAAGTGGACTTTCTTGCCGTTGGTCTTGGCGTAATTCAGCGCATCCAGCAAAACCGGCTCGTTATCCAGCGTATGTTCTTCCACCGCCAAGTTGATTTTGACCAGATCCTGGTATACAATGCGCCCCGCGCCGAGGTTCATGTGGCCCACTTCGGAGTTGCCCATCTGCCCCGCCGGTAGCCCGACGGCCAGCCCGGAAGCTTCCAGTTGGCTGTGCGAATACTTTGTATACAACGAATCGATAAATGGCGTTTGGGCTGCATCGATGGCCGACACGTCGACCTTCCGAGCGATTCCCCAGCCGTCCAGAATCATCAGAATGACTTTCTTATTCATGGCTCGAAATAACAACATTAGCGGCAAAAAACCGCTGTTTTCTCGTTAAAGATGGGTTAAATGGCTGGGGGCTGGATTCTTGATACTGGATTCTGGATTCTTGATGCTGGATAATGAGTGCGATTACCAGCGAGTCATCAAGAATCCAGTATCAAGAATCTAGCATCCAGCATCTATTTCTCAAACTTCCCCAACGCTTCGATGTACGCCTTGCTGCCGTCGGTGACCCAGGCATCAAGTTGGGCGGGGTCTTTGAGTTGTTGCCCGCGCAGACGCGGAACGGCCACATAGCCGCAGGCCACATCCGTCAGTGCCGACATATCGCTCCAGAGCTTTTCGATCTGCGCCACCGGGTAAATGTCTTCCTGCCCGTGGCCCCAACGGTATTTGACGTCTTTGATCGTCACGTAGGTCGGGATGCGGTGGGCCACGCTCCGGACGGCTTTCGCCAACCGGGCTTCGTCGCCGTCCTGCAAATCCTGCCGCGTCAGGCCGAACAGATTCAGCAACGGATCGATCTGAATCCAGGTCGTGTTTGAGTTGTAATAACTCAGGTTCAGCTCGTCTTCCTCGCGGGGTTGGGCCAGCCCTTCCAGCAAGCGAAGATGGCCGTTAACACGGGTCAATCCTCCCCCACGGTCTTCGATCCGGCGCGGCACGACTTCGAACGTCAACATATTTCCCGATTCGAGGTGGTGGCCCAATACCGCCGGGTCCACATCCGCGCCCAGCGTATCGATGTTGTGCAGCATCAGCGTTTCGACCTGCGGATGCTCGGCCAGTACCTTCGCCAGCGTACCGTTGCGGAGCATATTCGATACTTCGTACCAGTGACCCAGGGGCGAAAACCGCTGAGCCGCAATGTTATCCACGTAATCCGAGCCTTCGCCCTTCGCCTTGGCCCAGCCGATCATTGTCTGCCGCACGGCATCCCGCACTTTCTGCTTATTTTCATCCAGCGTTTCCTGGGGCATTTCTTCCCACATAAACCGCAGATCGCGCTCCATCGGTACGTACCGCTGCCCGATCGAGCGGCCCGGCGACAGGTACGTAGCGCCCGAATAGCCGAAGTTGCCGGTTTCTTCCAGCGTCCGGCGGATCGGTTCGTGCGTCAGGTAGCTCGTCGCCACCAGGTGCGGAATCATCCCGCCGTACATTTCCGACACTTTGCGGGTTTTCGCCAAATGGATTTCCAGAAAACTCCGGTGTTTGCCGTCGATTTCCACGAATGGGTTCAGCGCTTTGATTACGCCCGCGCCCTTGGTCCAGCGGCTTCCGACGCCCGCAGCCAGACTCAACACCGCTACCTTCCCGCCCCCAATGGCCGCTTCGCCGGTTTTTGCCGCCGGTTTCAGTTCCTCAAGCGGCACCAGATCGCCGGGCTGCACATCCTCGATGCTGGTTTCGGCCGGCAAACGGTTTCGCGAGAGGCCAATCCGGCCTTTCTGCAAATCCTCCCGGATTTCTTCGTGCTGGATGTAATCGAACCCGTTCTCCTTCTTGATCCGGTCGGCTTTTTCGTTTTCGACGCTGCGGTTGCCCTGCGAAGTTGGGTCCGACACCTTGAACAGGTTGCTGACGATGGTCCGCAGCAGCGGATACGCCAGGTTATTTTTCTCGCAATAAGTCGTAAACACATCGACCTCGGCCCGGCGGATGTAGGATATCGAAGCCGGGTCTTTCCGGACCAGTTCCGAGACGTGAATGCCGTAATATTGCTCCGGCATCAGCGCATCGGTTCCTTCGCGCAGGGTGGCCCAGGTTCCTTTCTGGTTGATGCGCCAGTTGTAGACGACCGGTTCCATTGCAAACGGAAGAGCCGCCGACAGTTCGGCTTTCGTTTTCCGCAGAATGTCCAGCACTTTCATTTTGTAGTCTTCGTAGCCCGCCGGGTTCACAAACATCCCCATGCCGCCCCCCGACATACCGCCCAGCATCAGAAAACCGTAGTAATCGTCGCCAAAGGCGGTTTTGGCCTTGGCAATAATTTGTTCCGTGAAATACGTCGACGCCCAGGGAATAATGGTTTTGATCGGTCCCTCCCAGTTCCGGGCCGTATTGGCACCCAGTTTCTGAATGTCGCCTTCCCGGATCGACGCCAGAATGTTGTCGAAAATCTGGTTGGTCTGCTGCCGCGCGTTCCATTCTTTCTCGCCCCGGAGCAGGTATTTTTCGGTCACCATTTCCAGGATCGGGCCAACGTTCGACGCCATCCCGCCGTGCATCAGTACGAGCGAATTCATGATTTTCTCACCCATTTCGGGATGAATATCCTCGCCCTGCAACACGCGGTGACGCGGTAAGAGCGTCCCCCGGCTGATACCGGCTTCGGGGTCGCCTTCCTGCGCAAACGTTCCCTGAATGGCTTTGATGCCGGGCCACACCCCGCCCGAATCCTGCCAGCCTCCGCCCGAACCGCCGATCCACTCACCCAGAATCGCCCGCGACGCCACCAGCCGCCGTTCGCTTTCCTGCAAACCGCCTTCCAGCTTCTGCGTCTGGCCCGTGGCCCGCATGAGCAGGCTGATAATCGAGCCCAGCAGGTTGGTCGAGACCGCAAACCGGGAGCCTTTCGGAATATCGTTGACTTTCGTGACCAGTTCAATACCCATGCCCGGCGCGACTATTCGCGACAGGATGTCCGGCAGCGACTGGTTGGTGCCTTCAAACGAGGGCGGAATCAGACCCGACGCAATCACCCCGGCTTTGACCAGGCTCAGGTAATCGTTCCCGAAATTGAACAAGTCGGCCAGGTCGTCGATGTCTTTGGTGGTGTTGAGGTCGATGCTCGTCAGCCGCAAAACCGGCTCCGGAATCACGCGCACGTAGCAGTTGAGCGGGGGCCGAATGTCGGCGTCGCGCCCGAACACGCCCAGGTCAATGGAAATGTTGATGACCCGCGCGCCTTCCGGGTAGTCCATCCCGAGGAAGAAAATGTCCGACCAGCCGCTGTGGGTCAGGTCCATCCGCACCGAGGTCTGTTCGTGCAAAACCGGGTAAAACAGCGAGCCGTCTTGCCGTTTCAGCAAGGCCGGGTGAATCCGGATCGGGTGTTCTTCGCGGTGACCGACCCGAAACATCCACTGGTTACCTTTGCTGGAGCGCACACTTTTCCGCACCTGATCGGCCAGAATCTGAAACGACAGGTGGTGATAGCTTTCGGCCAGAATGCTGAACAAAGCCGCGTTGGGTCCCTGGACGCTCAATTCATGCCAGACCGTTGCAATGGCCTGTTCGAACCGGCGGGCGAGCAAATCCTCAAAACCGGCGTACGGAATTTTGCCGGTCGGGGGCGTATCGCCGGTTTCCATCAGGAAAAACCGGAATCCCGCGTACAAAAACAGAATCGCCCGGACTTTATCGTATAAATTCGGTGTCGACTTCCGAAAATCATCCAGTTCCCGCAGCAGTTCCAGCAACTCTTTCGTTGAAAACCGCTGGCTTAATTCATAGAAAGACCGGTTGCGTTTGTCGGGATCTGTCGAGATAATGGTTTCGATAAAAACATTCATATATCAGACAGTTCGGCTGTTTGCTTCGGCCAGTAATTCGACCAGGGTGGATAAAACTTCGCTGTGGGCTTCGCCCGCCAAACCCAGGGCAATCTGCGCCCGTAGTAATCCGTGTTTCCGGCTTAAATCATAGCGATTTCCTTTGACTTCCAGCGCCAGGTAGTTTTCGGTTTCGGCTAGTTCCTGGAGGGCAGGCGTCAGCAAAATGTTTCTGCTATTCTGATCGATGTATTTTTGAAGAATGTTGAAAACAGCGGGTGTGAACACGTGCATGCCGAAGAAACAGAGGTAATAACCGGCTCGCAAACCGGGGGTTTGCAGTTCCAGTTCGGCTACGCTCAGCGTCGGTTTTTCGATGATTTTTTCAATCTGGTAAACGCCCGACCGGTTGGGTGCCTGCTTGCCGGTAAGAGTTCCGTACCGGCCAATCTGGTGCTCGATGGTTGGGTTAACGGCCGATACCGAGCAGTTTTCCTGCGAAGCTAGTTCGATCAATTGCGCCACACAACTCTTCTCGCGGAGATTGGAAACGTATAAATAATCGCCTAGGAGCAACAGAAAAGGCTCATTATTGACAAATTCGCGGGCGCAATAAACCGCATGGCCATAGCCCAGCGGTTCCCGCTGTTCGGCAAACTGAATCCGACTAATGAGAAGATCAATTTTTTCAGCTTCTTTTTTTGCCCAGTCGACTCCTTTAAACGAATGGAACAGGTTGTCCCGCAGCGACGCAAAGGCTTTCAGGTACCGGTCGCCATCGCCGGGCGCGCAAACCACGCACAGCTCTTCGATGCCACTAGCGAACGCTTCTTCGGCAATAATCTGGATAACGGGTTTGTGAAGGCCGTCGGTATCAATCACCGGCAGCATGGCTTTTTGAATCGTGTCGGCCACGGGATACAGCCGTTCTCCCCGGGCAGCCGCCGTGATAACGGCTTTTTTAATTTTCATCATGTGGTAGACTAGTTGTGTACGCTAACCTTGCGTAGTCTTATCAAATTAATGACCAGAATAAACAAACTTAAATAGATTTATCAGACAATTTTAATAAGTTAATATTTCTCAGTTTTCCGTTTGATTTTTCACCTGCGGCTGTAATTTATATTGTTCGATTAAGTAATTCAGCAGGTTAAGGCAGCAACGGTGTACGATCTGGTACACCTGTTCGAACACCTCGGCATCTTCGTAATACGGGTCGGGCACACTCATACCGCCCGGTCCCGAATCCGGCTGGGGGTCAAATTCACGCAGCAAAACCGTGTTTTCTTCGCTGTATAGGCCGGTACTGCGGTGGCTAAAGTACTGAATGGCTTCGTAATTCGACTCATCCATAGCCACCAGCAAATCAAATTGTGACAAATCTTCACCCGAAAGTTTGCGAGCGCGGTGGGTGAGCGTCAAGCCGTGTTCAAGGGCATTTTCGCGGGTTCGGCGGTCGGGCAAATCGCCAATGTGGTACGAAGAAGTACCGGCGGAGTCGCAGCGAATGGCATTTTCCAGCCCCCGTTCTTTCACCAATTGCCGGAAAACCCCTTCCGCCAGCGGTGAACGGCAAATATTTCCCAGACAGACAAACAATACATTAAGCATAACAATGAGTGATGAATGTTGGACGATGAAAGCTCATCATTCCTTTTCGATAGGTTCGTTGTTCTCATCCACCAGCACGTACACATCCTCGTTCGGCTTTTTCATGAGGTAGTTCTCCCGGGCGTATTTTTCCTGCAAGCGGGCGTTCCCCAACAAGGCGTTGCGTTGCTCTTCGACTTCCTTGATTTTTTCGTCGTAGTACACCATATCCTTTTCCAGATCCCGCAGCTTCATGCTGTTTTTGAATTGCGAGATGATATCATTGGTGTCGAAGAAGGCCATCCAGATGAACACGCCCGCACCGGTTGCGACGTAAAAGTTTTTGGCGATTCGGAAGATTCTGTTGACCATTGGATTCATAAGGCTACAAACGAAAAAGCCCCCAACCTCGTGAGGTTGGGGGTACTTAGCTTACATTTTCAGGCCGGGGAAATACGCCGTTTCGCCCAATTCCTCCTCAATGCGAAGCAACTGGTTGTATTTCGCCATCCGGTCGGAACGGGAGGCCGAACCGGTTTTGATCTGGCCCGTATTAAGCGCAACGGCCAGGTCGGCAATGGTCGCATCTTCGGTTTCGCCGGAGCGGTGCGACATGATGTTTTTGTACGAATTGCGTTTCGCCAGGTTGACGGTGTTGATCGTCTCGGTCAGCGAGCCGATCTGGTTTACTTTCACCAAAACCGCATTGGCAATGCCCTGGTCGATGCCTTGTTGCAGACGCGTCACGTTCGTCACAAACAGGTCATCGCCAACGAGTTGCGTCTTCTTGCCGATCAGTTCGGTTTGCTCTTTCCAGCCGCTCCAGTCGTCCTCGGCCATGCCGTCCTCGATGGAAATAATCGGGTATTTTTCGACCCACTCTTTCCAGTAATTCGCCATTTCGGACGAGCTTAAGCGGTCGCCGGTCGATTTTTTGAAGTGGTACGTACCGGTTTCGGCTTCGTAGAATTCCGACGCAGCGGCATCCATCGCAATGTAAATATCTTCGCCCGCGCGGTAACCAGCTTTGTCGATGGCTTGCAGGATGATCTGGATAGCTTCCTCGTTCGACGGGATGTTCGGCGCAAAACCGCCTTCGTCACCCACGTTGGTCGACATGCCTTTGCCTTTCAGCACTTTCTTCAGCGAGTGGAACACTTCCGTGCCCCAGCGCAGGGCTTCCGAAAACGTCGGTGCGCCCACCGGCATGACCATAAATTCCTGGAAATCGATGGAGTTATCGGCGTGGCTACCGCCGTTCAGGATGTTCATCATTGGGACCGGCAGCGTGTTGGCATTCACCCCACCGATGTAGCGGTACAAGGGCAACCCGGCTTCCTGCGCAGCGGCTTTGGCGATGGCCAGCGAAACCCCCAGAATGGCGTTGGCGCCCAGACGACCTTTATTGGCAGTACCATCCAGTTCGATCATAATCCGGTCGATCATGGTCTGATCGAAAACCGACGACCCAACGAGTTCCGGGAAGATCAGTTCGTTGACGTTCTGAACCGCTCTCAATACGCCTTTGCCGACATACCGTTTCGGATCATCGTCGCGCAGTTCGACGGCTTCGTGCGATCCGGTGGAGGCTCCTGACGGAACAGCCGCCCGGCCCAGAAAACCGTTTTCGGTACGAACATCAACTTCTACGGTCGGATTACCCCTGGAATCCAAAATCTGCCGGGCATGAATGGACTGAATAATACTCATTGTGTCTAAATAAGTTGGTTAATATTCTGAACTAAGCGATGAAGAAGCCATAACTTTCCCAGGGAATGGCCAAATGCCCATTCATCCTGTACTAATTGGCAATTCGCTTGTAGCACGATTTTTGCCCTACAAAGTAAGTGATTTTTTCGGTTTGCAAGGAATCCCCTGCTAATTAAGCCGTCTCTTGTTTCGGATTTCGTGTAAGGCAACAATTTGATAATCTGGTGCAATAAGTCCTCAGGTCTTAGCGGAATGGGTTATGCCAACTTTTACGATTCTCCGATGTCATTGTGTTGTTTTTCTACTGGTCGTTTGGGCAAAACTGTCGGTCGGGCAGGCTTTAGCCCAATCAGCCGATTTATCCTCAGCCTACCGGGGAGTTCTTGATTTATCGACTTATTCCTATCAAACGTCGAAACCCGTCTCGCTCAACGGTCAATGGCTTTTCCAATGGCATCAACTGGCCGATTCAGCAACTATTTTCAGTAGTCAGACCTATCATCAGGTACCGGGTAACTGGCGTGCTTATACGGAAAGCCATGCGTTGTTTCCGCAGGAGCAGGGCTTTGCAACTTACGGACTTCGAATCATTCTGCCGGATTCCGGCCGAATCTGGTCCCTGCGAATACCACCCATCCGAACGGCGTATAAGCTTTACGTTAGTGAGCAGTTGGTGGCGCAGGTGGGCGAAGTAGCCTCGAACGCTTCGATGAAACCGGGAGCAGAAGTAAAAGTTGTATCCTTCCTGGTTCCGGGGAAAGAAGCCTTTTTGCGCCTTCAGGTTTCAAACTACCATCATGCCGTCGGCGGTATCTACAAAGAGCTGCAACTCGGTAACCCAACAGCCATTACCCAGGTCCGGGAAAAGCGGTTGCTGGCGTCTTCGCTGATTATCGGCGCGCTTTTGATCATCGGTCTGTATCATTTTGTGCTCTATGCTCTCCGCCGGAACGACCGGGCGCCACTCTTCTTCGCCGTTCTCTGCCTAACCGCAGGCTTTCGGGAGCATTTCAATTCGGAAAGCCTCTTTTTCGTGGTTTTTCCAGAGGTTCCCTGGGAACCGACCCTCAAAGCCTTTTACGCAGCGTTTCCGATTAGCATCATCAGCATGATTTTGTATTTGCAGAGTCTGTTCCCGAGCCTGGTTTCTCCACTGATTAAAAAAGTAGTTATTTTTATCAATCTGGCTTTTCTGGCGTTGATTCTGCTTAGCCCCGCTACGGTTTATGCCGCCTGGGGTACCCTGATCAGTCCGTTAGCCATTCTGGAATGCGGTTATTTTCTCTGGGTGTCCATCCAGGCGGCCCGGTTTCGCAAAGAGGGCAGTTTTATACTTTTTTGCGACATGATTCTCCTGGCGCTTTGTGTGGTCAACGATACCCTGCACCAGTTCGGCATCATTCATACCTACTTTCTGCTTTCCAGCGCGGTCGTGATTTTCACCTTGTGTCAGTCGCTCCTGCTGGCCCTCCGATTTTCCACGGCTTTCGCCCGTACGGAAGCGCTGACCGTTCAGTTAAAAACCGCCAACCGGAACCTGGAATACATGGCGCTCAAGCGGCAGGAGGCCGAACAGCGCAAAACACTGGAAGAAATCCGAAACCGGTTTTTCGCCAACATCACGCATGAATTCCGAACACCACTGACGCTGATTATTACGCCCGTCGAGCAACTGCTCCGGACGTTTAGCAACGGTTCGGCGGCAGCGAACCCCGGTGTGCCCGCAACCTTGAACGTGATTCATCGCAACGCCCGGCAATTGCTCCGGCTTATTAATCAACTGCTTGATCTATCGAAGCTGGAATCTGGAAGTTTGGAAGTCAAGGAATCGCAAGGCAATGTTGCGCTTTTTACGGAGGAGTTAGTCTCGTCCTTTCGGCTAAATGCCGAAGCTAAAGCGGTCAGTCTTGTATTTCAGTCCGAAAACGTACCGGAAGAACTGCTATTCGATGCTGATAAGTGGGAAAAAATCATTTATAACCTTCTTTCCAATGCGCTGAAGTACACCGAAGCGGGTGGTTCCGTCACGGTTGGGCTAACGGTTTTATCCGCTTCGGACGACACACGACGGCTGCTCCGCCTGACGGTTTCAGACACCGGCGTCGGGATTCCGCCCGACCTCCTTCCGCACATTTTTGACCGGTTTTATCAGGTCGATGATTCCCGGACACGCTCGTTTGAAGGAACCGGAATCGGGCTGGCGCTGGTGAAAGAACTGACCGATTTGTTGCAGGGTCATATTACAGTCGAAAGCCAGGTCGGTCAGGGAACGACACTGATCATCGACTACCCGGTGCGGACTCCCAACGCCGATCATCCGTTGCTTCCGTCACCTCCCCTTGTTCAGGCAAATTTTCCGGTTGACCCAGCACCGGAAAACGGCACCGAACCCCAGCCAATAACGGGCCAAAACCGGGCGCTTATTCTGGTGGTGGAGGATAACGACGACCTGCGTCATTTGATCGCGACCAGCCTTTCCGGACCGTATTCGATTCTTACGGCCGCCAACGGGCAGGAAGGCTGGGAGCTGTGCCGGACCGAATTGCCGGATCTCGTTCTGAGCGATGTGATGATGCCTAGGCTGGATGGATACCAGCTTTGCTATGCCATTAAACACACGCCCGAGACCAATCACATCGCGGTTATCCTGCTGACGGCAAAAACGGCGACAGCAAGCCGACTGGAAGGACTGACAGCCGGAGCCAACGATTACCTGACCAAACCGTTCGATCAGCAGGAACTCCGTCTGCGGGTCGGAAACCTGCTGCATCATCAGCAATTGCTGCGCAGCTTTTACGCCCGAACGCTTACGCAATCAGGTAACATCCCTGTTGTTCAGGCTGACAACGGTTTTTTGAATCAACTTTACCAGACACTCGAAAAGGAAATTGACAACACCAATTTTTCGGTCGACGATTTGTCCAGCGCGGTCTGTATGAGTTCGCGCACACTCAACCGGAAGCTGTCTACGTTGTTGGGCATGACCGGTAATGAATTCATCCGAAACTACCGGCTTCGTAAAGCCACTGATCTGTTGAAAGCCGGTCACCCCGTTTTAGAAACCGCTTATCTCGTTGGTTTTGATAGCCCATCCTACTTTGGCTATTGTTTCAAGGAGTTATTTTCGTTGTCCCCTTCCGAGTATGTCCGTAGCATACTGTCTGAAAGTTGAGGGTATTTGTCCGAAATTTGCGAGCCTTTCTGTCAGACTTTCGGCAATATTGAATACGTCTTTTTCTCTGTTCTCTTCATGTCTTCATGTACGGGTTTCGCAAAACCCGTACATCCCTTTAACCATATACCCTCATGCATCCGACCTTTATCAAACTTACTAACTGGTTCTTTGTCAACAATACGCTCGACCCGGTTTCCTCCGAAAGAATGTGCCAGCATTATTTGCTGACGCTGCACTTTAAAGCGCTTGAATATACGCATCTCTCCGGTCGTTTTCTGCCCGGACAGCCCGGAAAACGTTACCGGACTGAATCTACCATTGCCTCGGCTTAAAGGTAACTCCAGATTGGATTGCTGCTCCGGCTTTTCACCCGGCCATATCTTTTGCAAAGCGGGTACATGATTAATACGACGAGTATCCACATGCCGTAGGTCTGGCCCAGCGACAAACCGTGGTCCGGCATCACGCCCCCCGTGCCGTTCTGAAAATTGATCGCCGACCAGGAAACACCATCGGTCAGCAGGAGCAGCACCGATAGCGTATGTACGAGCAGGAAGTGGACGATGAAGTAGAAAAGCGGTACCCGCCCGTAAACCGTAAAAAAAGACATCCAGCTTCGCTTTTTTTCTTCCAGGCGGCTCAGGAGCCAAATACCCGGTCCGAGCGTGACCAGCGTAAAAAGCAGTGAAGGAGGATATTTGTTGACGTTTATAAACGAGAAAATCGTATAGAGGAATGATTTTTGAACCGCCCACGGTACGGGGTCGCCATACACATTCAATGACCGGATCAGGACGAACGCCAGGATCGCGCCCAGCCCTAACCAACCTAGAAACCGCCGACGTTTCTCTGAATCGATCTCACGGCTGAAAATCGGTCCCAGACAATAGCCCAAAATTAGAATACCAATCCAGGCCAGCACCGGATACAGGGTCAATAACCGCCGGTTTTCGGCAATCGGGATTATGTTTGGACGGTGCAACATCGACCAGATCAGGTCCGCTGTGGTTCCAGGCGGGAACGAGACCGGGTCCAGCGCATTGTGGCCGAACACGATCAGTAACCCAATCGCCAGCAGCACACGATAGGGCAAAAACAGCAGTCCGCTCAACACCACCATACTGACGCCCGTTGCCCAGATTACCTCCAGCGCAATCACGGAAAATGTCAGGTCGAACCAGAGGTTAAAATTGACAATCGTGAGTTCCAGCACCATCAGCCACAACCCCCGCGTCAGCAGAAAAATGCTGAGTTCTGGTTTGCTCTTTTTGCGGCCCATCAGATACGCCGACGTTCCGGCCAGAAATACGAACGTGGGCGCACAAAAGTGGGTGACCCAGCGGGTTAGAAACAAGGCGGGCGTTGTGGTATTTAAATCCAGTGGGTTATAGAAAAACCCGTTTTTATGGATGTATTCACGGGTGTGGTCCAGCGCCATGATGACCATCACCAGCCCGCGAACGACATCAATGCGCTGGATGCGGCTGGCGACCCGGTTTATCGGAGGAGTAAGGGTTACAGACATAGGAGTTTGTCTACGTGCGGTCCCAAGTTACTGATTATACATGAAGAGTTTACCTCCGGTTTACGCATAAAAAAACCGGCCAGCTGGCCGGTTTTCGTTTATTTAGCTTCCACTTCAATCAGCTTCACAAAGTCGTCGAAGAGATATCGGGAATCGTGCGGACCCGGCGACGCTTCGGGGTGATACTGCACCGAAAACGCCGGACGATCTTTCCGCCGAATTCCTTCGATCGTTTTATCGTTCAGGTTGATGTGTGTCAGTTCAATATCCCGGTTTTCCAGCACCTCGTCGGCTTTCACGGCAAAACCGTGGTTTTGAGAAGTGACTTCGCACCGGCCGGTGATCAAGTTTTTCACCGGATGATTGAGCCCCCGGTGGCCGTTGTGCATTTTATACGTCGTAATGCCGCTGGCCAATGATAGAATCTGGTGGCCCAGGCAAATGCCAAACAACGGTTTATCGGTTTCCAATGCCTGCTTGACCGTTTCCACGGCATATGGCATGGCGGCCGGGTCGCCCGGGCCGTTGGAAATGAAATAACCATCCGCGTTCCAGGCTTTGATTTCTTCAAACGGCGTCCGGGCCGGAAATACGCGGCAATGGGCTCCCCGACCCGCGAGGTTGTTCAGAATACTCTTTTTGATGCCCAAATCCAGCACGGCAACTCTAAATTCCGAGCGGTTCGGATCACCCACTTCGTAAATCTGCTTCGTACTCACTTCTGACGACAACTCCAGCCCTTCCATGTCAGGAATCTGGTTCAACCGATCGAGCAAAACCGCCGGGTCCAGGATTTCGGAGGAAATAATGCAGTTCATAACGCCCTTGTCGCGGATATGGCGCACCACCTGCCGGGTATCGATCCCGCTGATACCGACGATGTTCGCCCGTTCGAAGTATTCCTGCAACGAAGTATCAGCCGTATGTCGCGAGTGAATCTGCGAGAAGAAGTTGCAGACCATACCCCGGATCTTGACGCTGGCCGATTCTTCTTCTTCCTGGTATTGCACGCCGTAGTTCCCGATGTGTGAGGTCGTGTTGACAATCACCTGCCCGTAATACGAGGGATCGGTATAGATCTCCTGGTAGCCGGTCATGCCCGTGTTGAAGCATATTTCACCACCCGCCGTTCCAATTTTTCCGAGGGCCGTTCCTCTGAACACCGAACCGTCTTTCAAAACCAATAAAGCTTCTGGCTGCTGAACCTGTTTCATGAATTACTTTGGAGTTGTTCAGTTAAAAAAAAGGGCTAACCCGTTACGGTTAACCCTCTATTTGGTATTTTAATCGATTCTTCACAGTGAATAATTAACTGGCGCGGCCACCTTTTAGTTCATCCTGCAAAGCCTTTAATTCATCAACTTTTCCGTCGCGGGCCAGCGCAGCCTGCTGCGGCCATGTTTCAGGCTCGTGCAGGTTGAACTGCGAACCAGCTTTCTCCAGGATTTCCTTGATGGCTTCCGGAGTTGTATCTGCCAGTTGAGCGAACGTTGTAATACCGGCGTCCTGAAGGATTTCGGCGATTTTCGGCCCAATACCTTCAATGATGGCCAGGTCATCGGCAGTCGCTTCGGTAGTGGTTTCTTCCACTGCCGGAGCAGCTTCTACTGTTTCAGCAGCGGCTATCGGCGTTGCCTCTACTGTTTCAGCAGCTTCGCCACCTTTCCGGCCACCGCGACGGCTCCGACGTGTACGGGTTGTTTTCTGTTCTTCAGCAGCATTCAGCAGTGCTTCATTGAAATCAACCAGCTCGATGATGCAGGTTTCGGCGTTGTCACCGATGCGGTTTCCCAGCTTGATGATCCGGGTATACCCTCCGGGGCGATTCGAGATTTTGTCCGATACAACGTTGAACAGTTCCTTCATCGTTTCCTTGTTCTGGAGGTACGAGAAGATCACCCGGCGGTTCTGGTACGAATCCTCTTTGGCGCGGGTCAGGAGGGGTTCAACGTATTTCCGGAGTTCTTTCGCCTTCGCAACCGTGGTTTCGATGCGTTTACTCAGAATGAGCGAGGATGCCATGTTCGACAGCATTGCCGTCCGGTGGGAATGGGTCCTGCCAAGGTGATTATGTTTTTTACCGTGTCTCATGGTATCAGTCCTCGTCTAATCTGTATTTGGTAATGTCCATGCCGAAAGTCAAATTCTTTTCGGCCACCAACTGTTCCAATTCAGTCAGTGATTTCTTTCCGAAGTTTCTAAATTTCATCATGTCCGAAATCTCGAGTTTCACCAGGTCGCCCAGGGATTTCACATCGGCTGATTTCAAACAGTTATACGCCCGTACGGACAGGTCAAGATCCGCCAGCGGAGTTTTGAGCAACTTCCGCATGTGGAGCATTTCCTCATCCACCACGTTATCTTCTTCTGCTTTCGCCGTTTCAAACGTCATCGTTTGATCCGAGAACAGCATGAAGTGTTGAATCAGAATGGTGGCAGCACCCTTGAGCGCTTCTTCCGGGTGGATCGAGCCATCGGTTTCAATGTCAAGCAACAGCCGCTCATAGTCGGTTTTTTGCTCAACCCGCGTGTTTTCAACGCTGTACCGAACGTTCTTGATCGGGGTATAAATGGCATCGATCGGAATATGTCCGAACGGCAATTCGTTGGCGCGTGGTTCGTCGGCGGGTACATATCCCCGGCCTTTTTCCACAATAATTTCCATTTCCAGTTCCCGCGTATCGTCAATGTGGCAAATCTCGAGATCGGGATTCAGCACTTCGAACGAGGCCGAGAACTTGGATATATCACCGGCTTTTAACACCGACTGATTTTTGATCGTAACGGTAATTTTATTGTCGACCATGTCCGAAACCTTCTTGAAACGAACCATTTTCAGGTTCAGAATGATTTCGGTAACATCTTCAACGACGCCTTCAATGGACGAGAATTCATGCAGTACGCCGGGGAACCGTACGCTGGTGATGGCATAGCCTTCCAGCGATGACAGCAGAATTCTCCGCAACGCATTCCCGATGGTCACGCCATAGCCCTTTTCGAGTGGCTTGAACTCAAACAACCCGTGAAAGTCGTCAGCTCGCTCCATGACAACTTTATCGGGCATTTGGAACGCTAATATTGACATACGATTTTGTTGTTAACAGTTCAAAAAAGATATATAGTTTATGATCTCTAGTTTATGGTTTATAGTTACAATTTACATAACCATAAACCATAAACCGTAAACTATAAACTGTTACTTAGAATACAATTCGACGATCAACTGCTCGTTGACGTTCTCCGGAATCTGATCGCGCTCCGGGTAGTTGGTAAACTTACCCTGTAATTGCTGCTGATCCCATTCCAGCCAGTTGTAGCGCTTCGCATTGCGGGCCGAGAGGCTGGTGGTAACGGCTTCCAGCGACTTTGATTTCTCACGAACGCTGATCAGTTGACCGGGTTTCAATGAGTAAGAGGCTATATTGACCACTTCGCCATCGACGACGATGTGTTTGTGAGATACCAACTGACGAGCCGCCCGACGAGTCGGGGCAATGCCCAAGCGATACACCGTGTTGTCCAGACGAGCTTCGCAGAGTTTCAGCAGGTTTTCACCCGTGATGCCCTGTTTTACCACGGCCCGGTGGAACAAGCCCCGGAACTGGCGCTCCAGAATACCGTAGATATATTTAACTTTTTGTTTCTCCTGCAACTGAACCGCGTATTCCGACTGTTTGCGCTTGCGTCCACGACCGTGTTGGCCAGGTCCGTAAGCTTTCTTTTGCAGGGCTTTGCTGGGGCCGAGAATCGGCTCGCCAAACTTGCGGGAAATTTTGGCCTTGGGGCCAGTGTATCTTGCCATTGTACTTGGATAAATGAATAAAACAATGAACAGACACAACTCAATGTCGCCTGTCCGTATTCATTGGGATGAAGCGGTTTCTTCACAGTGCACCGCATAACTGAGTAATTCCTTACACGCGACGGCGTTTCGGGGGGCGGCAGCCGTTGTGCGGCAGGGGCGTAATGTCTTTGATCGACGTTACTTCGATGCCGGAGTTCTGAATCGTCCGGATGGCGGATTCACGACCGGAGCCAGGGCCTTTTACAAACACTTCCGCTTTCCGCATACCCAGATCGTGAGCAACGGCCGCACAGTTTTGAGCGGCTGTCTGAGCAGCGTACGGCGTGTTTTTCTTGGAGCCTTTAAAGCCCATTTTACCCGCCGACGCCCAGGAGATCACCTGCCCTGAACTGTTGGTAATGGAAATGATGATGTTGTTGAACGAAGCCCGGATGTGTACCTGTCCGACGGGTTCAACCACTACAACCCGCTTCTTCGCTTTATCTTTGCGTTTTGCCTGAGCCATTTTTAGTTGATCGTTTAACGTTTAACGTCTAAGGTTTAAAGCGCTTTGCAAACATCCTTAAACGTTAAACCTCAAACCTTAAACTCAATTATTTAGTTGCTTTTTTCTTATTTGCTACCGTCTTACGCTTCCCTTTCCGCGTCCGCGAGTTGTTCTTCGTGTGCTGACCGCGAACCGGCAGACCTTTCCGATGGCGCAGGCCCCGGTAACAACCGATGTCCATCAGTCGTTTGATGTTCAACTGAACTTCTGATTTGAGCGCTCCTTCAACTTTGTGTTCTGCGCTGATGATCGTCCGGATGGCGTTCGACTCTTCGTCGTTCCACTCGCTTACTTTCTTGTCAACAGAAACACCTGCTTTGTTCAGGATGCTTTGGGCTGAACTACGGCCAATGCCAAAAATGTAGGTCAACGCAATTTCACCGCGTTTCCGGTCGGGAATATCAACCCCTGCAATACGTGCCATATTCAGTGATTAACCTTGTCTTTGTTTATACCTTGGATTCTTCTTGTTGATAACGTAAAGCTTGCCCTTCCGGCGAATCACTTTACATTCAGCGCTGCGCTTCTTAATCGACGCTTTGACTTTCATGAGTTCAACTCCGTTTACGGTTTTCAGTTTCAGTTCTCGGTATTCGGTTTTCGGCTAGTGAATGAAATTGCGTCAACCAACTGAAAACGTTAAACCTTAAACTTTAAACCTTAAACCCTTATTTATACCGATAAACAATTCTTGCCTTGGTGAGATCGTACGGAGACATTTCGAGCTTTACGCGGTCGCCCGGTAAAATTTTAATGTAATTCATCCGCATTTTCCCGGAAATATGCGCAATCACTTCATGCTTGTTTTCGAGTTGAACCCGGAACATCGCATTGGAAAGCGCTTCTACAATGGTACCGTCTTGTTCGATGGATGTCTGTTTTGCCATTCGTTACGCTATGGTCGCTTCGTTGACTTCAATCATTAAGCTGGTATTCGCCGTTACTTCTTCGATGTACTGAAACGTAGTCAGGACTTCGGCTTTCCCCTTCCGGATGGCTACCGTGTGTTCATAGTGCGCCGACGGTTTCCGGTCGGCCGTCCGAATGGTCCAGCCATCGCGTTCCTGAACAATGTTTTTCTTACCTAAATTCACCATCGGTTCAATAGCCAGCACCATACCCTCCTTTAGCTTGATACCTTGTCCACGTTTGCCATAATTCGGGACTTCGGGACTTTCGTGCAGGCTCTTACCCAAACCGTGGCCCACGAGTTCCCGGACAACCGAGTAGCCATACTTCTCGACATGGCTTTGCACCGCATGCCCAATGTCGCCCATCCGGTTTCCTTCGATCGCCTTTTCAATGCCACAATAGAGCGACTGTTTCGTCCGAATCAACAAATTCCGAACTTCCGGGCTAATCTCACCGATCGGATAGGTATAGGCGCTGTCGCTGTGATATCCGTTTAGCTTGACGCCACAATCGATCGAAATGATGTCCCCGTCCCTCAGTTCATACTTGCTTGGAAACCCATGTACAACGGTTTCGTTCACCGAAATACACAAAGCTGCCGGGAAACTATTGAAGCCTTTGAAGGAAGGAATTCCACCATTATCACGAATATACTCCTCGGCCACCTGGTCCAGTTCCTTCGTAGTAACGCCCGGCCGAATCCGTTTTGCAATTTCAGCATGGGCTTTTCCGAGAACCTGCCCGCTGATACGCATTAATTCAATCTCGGCGTCTGACTTCAGGTAAATCATTTCCTTAAGCAGTTACGCTTTCTGTCCGACCCGTCACCCGGCCAGATTTCATCAGCCCTTCGTAGCGACGCATCAGCAGATAGCTTTCAACTTGCTGCAACGTATCCAGAACAACCCCCACCATAATCAATAGCGAAGTTCCTCCGAAGAACTGCGAGAAGTTGCGGGTCATACCCAGCAATGCTGCGATGGCTGGCAAAATAGCCACAACCGCCAGCATCAGGGCACCCGGTAAGGTAATCCGATCCAATACCTGACCAATGTATTCGGACGTCATGAAACCCGGTTTTACACCCGGAATAAATCCTCCGCTCCGTTTCATGTCGTCTGCAATCTGATTCGGGTTTACCGAAATTGCCGTGTAAAAGAACGTAAAGACAATAATCAGTACTGCAAACAACACATTATACTGCCATGAGGTGTAGTCGGCAAAAACCGTTTGCACCGATCCGGCAAAATCACTTTTCTCTGCAAACAGTGAAGCCACCAACGACGGCACGAACATCAGCGCCTGGGCGAAAATAATCGGCATAACACCGGCCGCATTCAGCTTCAAGGGTAAGTATTGACGCTGACCGCCAACTACTTTATTTCCAACTACCTGTTTGGCGTACTGGATCGGAATCCGGCGAACGGCCTGCGTCAGCACAACCGCACCCATTACGACGAAGAACAGGGCCACAATCTCCAGGACAAACAGCAAAGCCCCACCGGATCCACGCGACAGTGCTTCTCCATAAACCGCACCCGGGAACCGCGAAACGATCCCGATCATAATCAGCATCGAAATCCCGTTTCCAATGCCTTTATCCGTAATCCGTTCGCCTAGCCACATACAGAAAATGGTTCCGGCTGTCAATATAAAGACGGAAACCACTTTAAACGTTGTCGGACTAACCAGAATGGCCTCATTCGGAATAGTCGTCGTTAAATACGTGATCGCCTGAGCTGCCGTGACAAAGATGGTCAGAACGCGGGTAATCTGATTCAGCCGTTTCCGGCCGGACTCCCCTTCTTTCTGCATTTTCTGAAAATACGGCAACGCCAGGGTCAGCAGCTGGATGGCAATCGATGCCGAGATATAAGGCATAATGCCCAACGCAAAAATCGATGCTTTGCTGTAGGCCCCTCCCAGGAAGGTATCCAGCAAGCCCAGCAACCCTTGCGGAGTCAGATTCAATCTGCTCGGATCAACACCGGGCAGTACGATTTGAGAGCCTAAGCGGAAAACCGTCACAAACAACAGGGTGTTTAAGATGCGGGTCCTGAGCTCTTCAATCGAAAAAATATTCTGAAGGGTCGTGATGAATCGTTTCATTGGTTTATCAAGCTGCTCGTCCAAAAAAAGTCACCAAAGTTACGAAATACTTAGCGAAATCCCATGCTTGAACGAGCAAGCCGATTAGAGCTTAATTGCTTTACCGCCAGCTTTCTCGATCGCTTCAATCGCTTTTTGCGAAAAGCCATGCGCTTTCACTTCGACCGCAGCCTTCAACTCACCCCGGCTCAGGATCTTAACCTTATCGTTTTTGCCGACCAGACCGTTCTGCAACAGCACATCCAAATCGACGGCTGAAACACCGGCTTTGTCGATCAGTTGTTGCAACGTATCAAGGTTAATGGGCTTGTACTCAACTCGGTTAATGTTTTTAAAGCCGAATTTCGGTACACGGCGTTGCAGCGGCATCTGACCGCCTTCGAAGTTTTTCTTCGCGCTGTAACCCGAACGAGATTGGGCACCTTTATGACCACGGGTAGACGTACCACCCATGCCCGAACCAGTACCCCGACCTACTCGCTTGCGCTCCCGGACGGATCCTTCCGCAGGTTTTAGTGTATTCAGACTCATGAGATTAAATTTCTTCGACTTTTACCAAGTGTTGAACTTTACGGATAATTCCACCAACGGCGTCGTTGTATTCCAACTCAACGCTACGGTTTATTTTACCCAGACCCAGCGACTGGATCGCCAGCTTCTGTGTTTTTGGTCGCTTGATGATACTGCGAACCTGTGTAATTCGTACCTGTCCCATTTCTCTTGCCGTTTTAAGGAGCTTATCCGTTAAAAACTTTGCTCAGCTTCACGCCACGCTGGAACGCAACCTGGTGCGGGGCCCGCATTTTGAGCAGCGCGTCAATCGTCGCTTTTACCACGTTGTGCGGGTTGGATGAACCTTTCGATTTTGCCAACACGTCACGGATACCGGCACTTTCCAGCACGGCACGCATGGCACCACCGGCGATTACGCCCGTACCGGCCGAAGCAGGCTTCAGCAATACGAAGCCACCGCTGAATTTGCCTTCCATCTCGTGAGGAACCGTGTGTTTCAACAGCGGTACCTGAACGAGGTTCTTCTTGGCATCTTCAATCCCTTTGGCAATCGCATCCGTTACCTCGTTTGCTTTGCCCAGGCCGTAGCCGACCACTCCGTTGCTGTCGCCAACGACAACGATGGCAGCAAAGCTGAAGCGCCGACCGCCTTTTACCACTTTGGCAACGCGGTTGATGGCCACAACCCGTTCTTTCAGGTCAGCTTCGTTAACTTTCGCAGGTCTTGTATTGGTTACCATTGTTTTGCTTAGAATTGAAGGCCCCCTTCTCTCGCACCGTCGGCCAGAGCTTTCACCTTACCATGATACAAATAGCCATTCCGGTCGAAAACAACCCGGGAAATCCCGTTGGTGGTGGCTTTCTGAGCCAACGACTGACCGACCTGTTTGGCCACGTCGACGTTGACACCTTTTTTATCTTTTCCTGTGATCTCGATGGACGAAGCACTCACCAGGGTGCGGCCTTGCTCATCGTCGATGATCTGGGCGTAAATGCGGGCATTGGACCGGAATACCGATAACCTCGGCTGGGCGGCCGTTCCGGATACTTTATTCCGGATGTGTTGTTTAATACGCAGTCTCCTGCTTGTTTTCGTGACAGCCATTTTCGCCTGTGCTTATTATATGGTTCACCTATTTCTGCTTATTTCTTGGAAGCAGATTTACCAGCTTTGCGACGAATTTTCTCGCCCACAAACTTGATCCCTTTTCCTTTGTACGGTTCTACTTTCCGCAGTGAACGAATCTTGGCGGCAACGTCGCCAATCAGTTGTTTGTCGATTCCTTCCAGAATCACTTTCGGGTTCTGACCTTTTTCCGTAACGGCCGTTACATTCAGCTCCTTCGGAATCGCTACGTAAATATCGTGCGAATACCCGAGCGTCAATTGCAGAATGTTGTTGTTGGCCACAGCTTTGTATCCAACCCCAACGATTTCAAGTTCAACCCGGTAGCCCGTGCTGACACCCGTCACCATGTTATTAACCAGAGCGCGGTACAAACCGTGCAGGGCTTTAAAGCGTTTCTGGTCGTTCGGCCGAACTACTTTCAGTTGACCGTCGGCGATCTCTACCTGGATCTCCGGGTTGATGCTCTGCGACAGCGTCCCTTTCGGGCCTTTCACCGTAACCGTGTTACCGTTTTCGACCGAAACTGAGACCTTCTCGGGCAGTGCAATGGATTTATTACCTACGCGTGACATGGTTTCTGATTAATATACGTAACACAACACCTCACCACCGACGTTCAGCGTCCGGGCTTCCTTGTCGGTCATCACCCCTTTGGAGGTTGAGACGATCGCAACACCCAGGCCGTTGAAAATGCGCGGAATTTCCGTAGCGCCCTTGTACTGACGCAGACCCGGGCGGCTCACACGCTGCAAATCAACGATGGCAGGCTGTTTCGTAACCGGATTGTACTTCAGTGCAATTTTAATACTTCCTTGCGGGCCTGTTTCGTCGAACTTGTAGTTCTGGATGAAGCCTTTATCAAAGAGTACCTTGGTGATCTCCTTCTTTATGTTGGAAGCAGGAATTTCGACAACCCGGTGCTTGGCACGGATCGCATTTCTGATGCGAGTCAGATAATCTGCTATGGGATCAGTATTCATTTCCTCCTGATTAGTAACTGCAAACCTCGCCGACGGTTACTGCCGTTTGAAACGGGCCTGCAAAATTAGGGAATTGTTTCGATATTCGCTAGTGGCGTGTAAATTACCAGCTTGACTTGGTTACACCGGGGATCTTACCCGCCGAGGCCATTTCGCGGAAGGTGACACGGGAGATACCAAATTTCCGCATGTACCCACGGGGGCGGCCTGTCAGCTTACACCGGTTGTGCAGACGCACCGGAGAAGCATTTTTCGGCAGTTTGTCTAATCCGACGTAATCACCGGCCGCTTTCAGTGCGGCACGCTTCGCAGCGTACTTCGCAACTAAGGCAATCCGCTTACGCTCTCTTGCTTTGATGGATTCTTTTGCCATGTTCTTGTTCGCGTTATGCGTTATTTTTTACCTCCGGCGAAGGGCATGCCCAGCGCTTTCAGCAATGCAAAGCTTTCTTCGTCCGTGTTCGCCGTCGTGACGAACGTGATATCCATCCCTGAGATCCGATTGACTTTATCGATCGTAATTTCCGGGAAAATGATTTGCTCCTGAACGCCGAACGTGTAATTACCACGGCCGTCGAAGCCTTTATCACTGATTCCTTTGAAGTCGCGCACCCGGGGCAAAGCCACCGAAGTCAGACGATCCAGGAATTCGTACATTTTCTCACCGCGCAGGGTTACTTTTGCCCCGATCGGCATGCCTTCGCGCAGTTTGAAGTTAGAGACGGCTTTCTTCGCAATCGTCGGAACAGCTTTCTGGCCCGTGATCATGGTCAGTTCTTCGACGCCTACATCTACTAATTTCTTATCGGCAACGGCGGCCCCAATCCCCTTGTTAACAACAATTTTGGATAGTTTCGGCACCTGCATGATGCTTTTGTACTGAAACTTCTCCTTCAGTTGGGGCACGATCTCGTTGGTATATTTCTCTTTCAGTCTCGGAGTTGCCACTTTCGTATCTTTTTATACGTTCCTGATTCCTATCAATTAGATAAAGTTGCCCGATTTTTTCGAGTACCGTTGCAACTTACCTTTGTCGTTCAGTTTGCGGCCAGTACGAGAGGGTTCGTTGGTAGCCGGATCGATCACCATCAGGTTGCTGATGTGAATCGTTCCCTCGCGTTTTTCCAAACTTCCCTGGGGGTTGGCAGCCGAAGGTTTCACATGTTTCGTAATCATGTTGACTCCTTCTACCACGGCGCGTTGTTTGTCAACCAGAACGCGCAAAATTGTGCCGGTTTGTCCTTTCGAGTTACCGGAAATAACTTTGACGCTATCTCCTTTCCGAACGTGTAACTTCGCAGGCTTGTCTGCTACTTTCTTCATGGGTTACAATACTTCTGGAGCCAGGGAAACGATTTTCATAAACTGCTTCTCGCGCAACTCACGGGCAACGGGTCCGAAAATCCGGGTACCGCGCGGCTCATCGTTGTTGTTCAGCAGGACGGCGGCATTGTCTTCAAACCGGATGTAGGAACCGTCTTTCCGGCGGATTTCCTTTTTCGTCCGAACGACCACCGCTTTGGAAACAGTTCCTTTCTTCATGTTGCTCGAAGAAAGCGCCTGTTTAACCGTTACGACAATTTTATCGCCAACCGTAGCGAACCGCTTGCCGGTTCCACCCAGTACCCGAATGCAGAGTACTTCTTTGGCACCGCTGTTATCGGCTACGCCCAAACGTGATTCTTGCTGGATCATGATTACTTGGCTTTTTCAATGATTTCGACTAATCGCCAACATTTGTTCTTGCTCAGCGGACGGGTTTCCATGATGCGAACGGTATCGCCGATGCCGCATTCATTTTTTTCGTCGTGGGCCATGAACTTCTTCGTGCGGTGCATGAATTTCCCGTACATCGGGTGCTTCACTTTCCGATCGACCGCAACCGTAATGGATTTTTCCATCTTGTTGCTGACCACCTTACCAATTCTTTCTTTTCTTAAATTTCTTTCTTGCTGCTCCATGAGTCGATACCGTTTAATTAGCTGGCTTGTTGCTTGATAGTCAGCTCGGTCAGTAATTGAGCAATCAATTTGCGCGTTGTGCGAATCCGCATCGGGTTTTCGATGGGCGAGATGGCGTGCGCAAATTTCATTTTTTGCAAGCGATCTTTCTCAGCCGCTACCTGCTCGTTCAATTGTTCAACCGTCAGCGACTTGATCTCGTTCTTTTTCATGACTGAATGTTGTTGGTCGTTGCCTGCTCCGGTTTTGACTCCTTAACCGGCAACCGTTCCCGAGTTAGTCTTCTGTTTCCTGATAATCCCGACGAACAACGAATCTTGTTTTGATCGGTAACTTTTGAGCCGCCAGGCGCAGAGCTTCGTTCGCAACCGCCAGCGGGACGCCGGTGGCTTCGAACAGAATCGTTCCTGGTTTTACGGGAGCTACCCAGTATTCCGGAGCCCCTTTTCCTTTACCCATCCGTACTTCGGCCGGTTTTTTCGTGATCACCTTATCGGGGAAAATCCGAATCCAAACCTGACCTTCCCGTTTCATGGCGCGGGTTACCGAAATCCGGGCCGCTTCAATCTGGCGGGCCGTAATCCAGCCGGGTTCCAGCGACTTGATGGCAAACGATCCGAAAGCGATCTGGTGGCCACGTCCGGCAACGCCTTTGACCCGGCCTTTTTGCTGCTTACGAAACTTGGTTCTTTTTGGTTGTAACATCTTTTGTCGTATCTAACAGGACGTTGCGATTGCTCGACGCCCGATGTTCTTACTATCTTTTGCGTCCGCCACCGCCCTGGCCGCCACGCTGACCGCCCTGGCCACCGCGCTGTCCGCCACCACGGTTTTGATCATTCCGGCCCCGGCGACGATCGTTGCGTTCGCCATCACCACCGCGCTCTCCGCGACGGTCTCCGCGATCACCACGCCGTTCGCTGCGCTCTCCACCGCGCTCCGACTGAGCTGCCGTGATTTGTGCAGCCGGTGACAGATCCCGCTTGCCGTACAATTCGCCTTTGAATACCCATACCTTGATCCCGATTTTACCGTAAACGGTTTGGGCTTCCGAGATGGCGTAATCAATATCAGCCCGCAATGTATGCAGAGGTACGCGACCTTCTTTGTATTCTTCGGTACGCGCCATCTCGGCACCACCCAGACGACCCGATACGCGAACCTTGATGCCCTGAGCACCGACCCGGATAGCCGAGCTTATGGCTTGCTTCATGGCACGACGATACGAAATCCGGGCCTGAAGTTGCTGAGCAATCGTTTCGCCGATCAGTTTGGCATCGATTTCCGGCCGTTTGATCTCGAAAATGTTGATCTGAACGTCTTTACCGGTAATTTTCTTCAGCTCTTCCTTGATCTTATCGACTTCGCCACCACCTTTACCGATCACAATCCCCGGACGGGCCGTGTGAATCGTCAATGTAATGCGTTTCAGCGTACGCTCGATAACAACCCGGGCGATGGATCCTTTCGGAATCCGGGCCTGGATGTATTTTCTGATTTTTTCGTCTTCAACCAGCTTATCCGGAAACTCTTTGCCGCCATACCAGCTAGAATCCCATCCTTTAACGATACCGAGCCGAAAACCAACGGGGTTTACTTTTTGTCCCATTTTATTGTCTGGTTATGCTGCGTTTTCTGTTGAAACTTCGGGTGCAATCGTCAGGGCGCCTGCGGCACTTTCAATCACGATGGTCACGTGGTTGGAGCGCTTCCGGATTCGGTGACCGCGACCCTGGGGAGCAGGACGCAGACGTTTCAGCATCCGACCGCCATCGACGAAGATCGTCTTTACGTACAGATCAGCGTCTTCGGCGCGTTCTCCTTCGTTCTTCTGCTGCCAGTTGGCCACTGCCGAAAGCAACAGCTTTTCCAGCAGTGCGGCACCACCCTGAGGTTGATAACGCAGAATACCCAATGCTTTGCTAACCTTCTGGCCCCGGATCATATCGGCTACCAGCCGCATTTTGCGAGGAGACGAAGGCACATTTTTTAGCTTTGCTACTGCTTCCATTTTTTTATGGTTTATAGTTTATGATTTATAGTTTATTGAGAACTAAAAACCGTAAACCAGAAACTGTAAACTAGTTCTACCGTTTGCCTTTGTCTTTCTTCGCAACGTGCCCCCGGAAGTTCCGGGTGGGTGAAAATTCGCCTAATTTGTGGCCCACCATGTTCTCGGTGACGTATACCGGAATGAACTTGTTTCCGTTGTGTACGGCGAACGTGTGGCCAACGAAATCCGGAGAGATCATCGAACGGCGGGACCAGGTTTTGATCACGGATTTACGACCCGAATCATTCATGGTTTCCACCTTTTTCTCCAGACGAAAATCTATGTAGGGACCCTTTTTAAGTGAGCGTGCCATCTACCTCTTATTTTTTCCGTTTACTAATGATCAGACGATCTGAATACTTGTTGACCGGGCGGGTTTTCTTACCTTTCGCGTACAGACCCGTACGTGAACGCGGGTGACCACCGGATGCCCGTCCTTCACCACCACCCATCGGGTGATCGACCGGGTTCATGGCAACCCCACGAACGCGGGGACGACGGCCTAACCAGCGCGTCCGACCGGCTTTCCCGATGCTGACGTTCATGTGGTCGGGGTTGGATACCGAACCGACCGTAGCAATGCAGGTCCCCAATACCATCCGTTGTTCGCCCGACGGCATCCGCAGGATCGCGTATTTGTCTTCCCGGGCTACCAACTGCGCGTAGGTTCCGGCGCTCCGGACCATCGCACCACCGCGACCCGGTTTCAGCTCGACGTTGTGAACGATCGTACCGATCGGCATGGCCGACAGCGGCAGGGCGTTTCCAACTTCCGGCGCAACCGAAGCTCCTGAGATGACCTGCTGACCCACCGTGATCCCCTGCGGAGCCAGGATGTAGCGTTTTTCACCATCGGCGTAGAACAACAGCGCGATACGGGCCGAACGGTTCGGATCGTACTCAATCGTCTTCACCGTAGCCGGGATGTCGTTTTTATCGCGTTTGAAGTCGATAATCCGGTATTGTTTTTTGTGACCGCCACCGATGTAGCGCATCGAACGATGGCCCTGGTTGTTCCGGCCACCGGTTCTTTTTATCGTTACCAGCAGGCTCCGCTCGGGTTTATCGGTCGTGATCTCGGCAAAATCCGGGGCCACCCGAAAACGCTGACTCGGGGTTGTTGGTTTTAGTTTTCTAACTCCCATGATTCCTAACTACTTCGTTTAGTCGTTCGTGGTTGGGTTATGCTTCGGCGTAAATATCGATGATCTCCCCTTCGGCAACCGTAACGATCGCTTTTTTCCAGGTTGATGTACGGCCCGAGGTAACAGCACCTTTCTTCGTGCTTTTCGACTTTTTGTGACCAATGCAACGCATCGTGTTCACTTCCGTCACGGTCACGCCATACAATTTCTCAACGGCCTTTTTGATCTCGATTTTGTTGGCATTCATCGAAACCTCAAATCCGTATTGTCCCTTCTTATTCTGGGCCGTCACCTTCTCGGTGATGATCGGTCTTTTCAGTACGTTTTCCATAATCAATTACTGGAGAAGAGATTCAAGTTTCGACAAAGCCCCTTCCGCGATCAGCAAACGATCCGCGTGCATCAGATCATAGGTGTTCACATTTTCCACCGTCGTCACTTTCGCTTTCTGCAGGTTGCGGCTCGACAAAACCACGTTGGAATCTACATCGGGCAGAATCAGCAGCGTTTTAGTATCCAAAGCCTGAAAACCGTTCAGAAATTCGATGTACGACTTCGTGCGGGGCGCTTCCAGCGTAAAGTTTTCCAGGATGGAAACGCTATTCGCTTTAGCTTTAGCCGCCAGCGCCGACTTGCGGGCCAGTTGCTTCACTTTCTTGTTCAGCTTGAAGGAGTAGTCGCGCGGACGGGGACCGAATATAGTTCCCCCACCGACAAAAACCGGTGATTTGATCGAACCGGCGCGGGCACCGCCCGTTCCTTTCTGCTTCTTGAGTTTACGGGTCGAGTGAGCATTCTCACCCCGCTCTTTAGCCTTGTGTGTGCCCTGGCGCTGGTTGGCCAGGTACTGTTTCACGTCTAAGTAGATCGCGTGCTCGTTCGGCTCAATTCCGAAGATATCGTCAGACAAGCTAATCTTTTTGCCCGTATCCTCTCCTTTCGAGTTATAAACTGCTGCCTCCATGATTACTTATCTAAAATGACGAAGGAATTTTTAGCGCCCGGAACCGAGCCGCTCACTACGATCAGATTCTGCTCGGGCAGAACTTTCAGAACGCGCAGGTTCTGTACTTTCACCCGGTTGCCGCCGTACCGACCCGCCATCCGAATGCCTTTGAACACGCGCGACGGGAACGAACAGGCACCAATGGAACCCGGGTGACGTTGCCGGTTATGCTGACCGTGGGTTTGACCACCGACACCACCAAAACCGTGGCGTTTCACAACGCCCTGAAAACCGCGACCTTTCACGGTTCCAACGACATCGACAAAGTCGCCTTCAACGAAAACATCCGCTACCTGCAGGGTTTGACCCAGATCCAGGTTTTGTTCGAATGTTTTGAACTCGACTAATTTGCGTTTCGGCGTCGTACCGGCCTTCTTGAAGTGCCCAAGCAACGGCTTGGTGGTACGTTTTTCTTTCTTTTCACCGTAACCCAACTGGACGGCTTTGTAGCCATCCGACTCCTGCGTTTTTACCTGAGTAACGACACAGGGACCAGCTTCAATGACTGTACATGCCAGAGCCTGCCCGTCAGCATTGTACAGACTGGTCATCCCAATCTTCTTTCCAATTAAACCAGACATAATAAGTGGTTGTAAAGCAGGAATTTATAGTTATAAACCCAAAAAACGGAGTGCAAAGGTAGGAATTCCTTCCTGTTATTCCAAACCGTATTTTGTTTTTCAACTCGTTCGAAATCAAGCAAAAACAAAAAAGGTCAGACGTTTCCACCTGACCTTCTGCTCGGTTGACCCATGAGGGCATGAGTTACCGGAACTAAATGTCAGATGCGGTTTCCCAAAGGACCTTCATCCGAGTATGTCTTTGCTTGCGCTAATTCGGACTGCAAAGGTACGTAACTTTTTTTCTTCTTAAAACTTTTTAGAAGTAAAGTTTAGAAGAATTTCGGTTACACCTTGATTTCGACATCAACTCCGCTCGGCAGTTCCAGTTTCATCAGGGCATCGACGGTTTTGGCGCTCGTCGAGTAGATGTCTACCAGCCGCTTGTAGGTGCAGAGCTGGAATTGCTCGCGTGACTTCTTGTTGACGTGCGGAGAACGCAACACCGTAAACTTTTCTTTCTCCGTCGGCAGGGGGATGGGGCCGCTGACAATGGCACCCGTTGACTTGACGGCTTTGACGATTTTCTCCGCCGACTTGTCGACCAGCATGTGGTCGAACGACTTCAGTTTAATCCGAATTTTTTGATTCATGACTTTTGTGGTTCTGATGAATGAGACCGATCTAAAACCGGCAACCCGCTGCTGAAAGAACCATTTACTCCAGCAACGAGACTTTTTATTAATGAATAATGAACAATTAACCGCGCGGGCGGCCCCGAATGAATAGAAAAACCGCTTCTACTCTTCTTTAATTGTTCATTATTCATTTAAAATTAAGCTCTAACCGTTCCCTTCGCCTTCGCTACGATGCCTTCCGCCAGGTTGGCCGGTACTTGCTCGTAGTGTGAGAACGTCAGGTTGGCTGTCGCACGACCGGACGACATCGTCCGCAGGTCGGTTACATAACCAAACAGTTCCGACAGCGGAACATCGGCTTTGATGACCTGAGAACCCGCCCGGGTGTCCATCCCTTTCATGATCCCGCGACGACGGTTTAAGTCACCTGTGATCGGACCGGTGTACTCTTCCGGCGTCAGGACTTCGACGGCCATGATCGGTTCGAGCAGTTTCGGACCGGCGTTTTTAGCCGCTTCGCGGAAGCCCAGACGAGCCGCTAATTCGAACGAGAGTGAGTCGGAGTCGACGTCGTGGAACGAACCGTGGAACAAGCGCACTTTCATCGAATCGACCGGATAACCCGCCAGCGGACCGGTTGACATGGCTTCGCGGAAGCCTTTTTCAATCGACGGAATGAATTCGCGCGGAATCACACCACCGACAATACCGTTGATAAATTCCAGACCGGTTTTGCCTTCTTCGCCCGGCATAATTTCGAAAACGATGTCGGCAAATTTACCCCGACCACCGGTTTGCTTTTTGTACAATTCGCGGTGTTCGAAGTTTTTCGTCAGCGTTTCTTTGTAAGCAACCTGCGGAGCGCCCTGGTTGACTTCTACCTTGAACTCCCGACGCATCCGGTCGATGATAATTTCGAGGTGAAGCTCGCCCATACCCCGGATGATGGTCTGACCGGTTTCTTCATCCGTTTCCACTTTCAGGGTCGGATCTTCTTCGATCAGCTTACCAATCGCTTTCGAGAAGTTGTCCTGATCGGCGGTTTTCTTCGGCTCGATGGCGTACCCGATAACCGGATCGGGGAAGATCATCGATTCGAGAATGATCGGGTTTTTCTCATCGCAGAGCGTATCGCCGGTTTTGATGTCTTTAAACCCGACAACGGCACCAATGTCCCCAGCCCGCAGCTTGTCGATCTGGTTCTGCTTGTTGGCGTGCATCTGGAAGATCCGCGAGATCCGCTCTTTGTTACCCGAACGGGTGTTCAGCACGTACGAACCGGAATCCAGCGCGCCGGAGTAAACGCGTACGAAGCACAGACGGCCTACGTAGGGGTCGGTCGCAATTTTAAAGCCCAAAGCCGTAAACGGATCGGTTTCCGTCGGGTGACGAACGACTTCCTGATCGGTGTTCGGGTTGGTTCCTTTGATTTCCGGTTTGTCGAGCGGAGACGGCAACAGGGCCATCACGTAATCGAGCATCGTCTGAACGCCTTTGTTCTTGAACGATGAACCGCACAGCATCGGAACGATTTTCATTTCGATGGTGGCCTGACGCAACGCGTTCAGAATTTCGTCTTCCGTGATGGAGTTTTCGTCTTCGAAGTATTTCTCCATCAGCGTTTCGTCGTATTCCGCCACGGCTTCGAGCAGCTTACCGCGCCATTCGCGGGCTTCCTCGATCATGTCATCCGGAATGGGTACTTCGACGAACGTCATGCCTTTGTCGTGTTCGTTCCACTGGATACCGCGGAAGTTCACCAGGTCAACCACGCCTTTGAAGTTATCTTCGGCACCGATCGGCAATTGCAGGGGAACCGCGTTGCTGCCCAGCATTTCCTTCACCTGGTTGACCACATTCAGGAAGTCGGCACCAGCCCGGTCCATTTTATTTACGAAGCCCAGACGAGCGACGTTGTAGTTGTTGGCCAACCGCCAGTTGGTTTCGGATTGCGGTTCAACGCCATCCACCGCACTGAACAGAAACACCAGACCGTCCAGAACCCGTAGCGACCGGTTTACCTCCACCGTAAAGTCAACGTGACCCGGGGTGTCGATAATGTTCACATGGTAGTTGTTGTCGCGGTATTTCCAGTTGACGGTCGTAGCGGCCGACGTAATGGTGATCCCCCGTTCTTGCTCCTGCTCCATCCAGTCCATGGTAGCAGCCCCCTCGTGTACTTCGCCGATTTTGTGGCTGACCCCGGAGTAATAAAGAATCCGCTCGGTGGTAGTCGTTTTACCGGCGTCGATGTGGGCAGCGATACCAATGTTGCGCAGGTATCGAAGATCAGTTGCCATAATGAAGTATAATTCAGAAGTTAATGTACAATGCAGGTACGCGAAAAGACGGTTTTAACCACAAAAAGGCACTTTTCGCGAATCAGAGCGCAAAGATAGCAAATCAGGGGTGTAAAAGCAAAACTATTGCAAAGACTATTACAAAAGTTAATGGACAGGTAATGAAAGCCATACCGGTTTTAAAACGGATAGCCAACCGCCACGTTTAGAATCAGGTTGTCACGTCGCCAGGCCCGGTTTCCGGGAGCAATCTCATCGAAAACCCACTGCTGGCCTTCCGGTAACCAGGGCTTGCGCAATGGAAAAGCCAGATCGAAGCGCAGGACGAAATAGGAGACATCAAGCCGCAGACCCAGCCCGGTTCCAACGGCCAGTTGTTTGTAAAAGTCTGATTTAAACTGAGTCCCGATTCCGTAGGTTGTTTCGTCGGAATACATCCAGACGTTCCCTACGTCCAAAAATAAAGCTCCCTGCAAATATTTATTGAACTTGGGGCGGAGTTCTGTGTTGAACTCCAGTTTAATATCTCCTCCACCATCCTGCAAAATAACCGATCCATCTGTATTTCGGGTATAAATTCCCGGACCGACAGCCCGGGGCCGAAAAGCACGTATACTGTTGGCACCTCCTACGAAATATTGCTTCACAAAAGGCAGTTGATCGGAATTCCCGTAAGGAACACCCAACCCGGCAAAAATACGATTGGCCCAGGTCATACCCGGTGATACTTTAAAAAAGTGTCGGCTATCGATATCCATCCGGAAAAACTGAGAATACGGAACGCCAAAAATAATTTCCTCCCCCAACCCATTGACCTTCCTGGTCATCAGCGATGCCAGGTTTCCGGCCGGTTCGACATTTACGCTTAGCCGGTACGTATACGCCGTGGCTCTTCGGGGCGATGAACTCAGATTATACGTGTATAACGAACTAAGAATAAGCTGTTCTGAACGAAGAATATTAATGTATTGCTGCCGGGTAGCCGGATCTTCTTCCATCTGGAAGAATTTCTCGCCATAATTGGAAGGTAATACATAGTTAATGCTGATAGGCTGAAAAACGTGTTCGGATTGCGGATTACTACGCCAACTGTACCCAAAAGTGGTTAAAAATGAATTTAAATTGTAATATTCCCGGCGAACAATCAGATCATATCCTAACGAAACGATTGTCTGTGGCAGTGTCTGCCCCCGTTCGTAATGTTTGATCGGAATGGGTGTTACCAGTCGCGGAAATGCCAGACTGGTTTGTATTCCGTACCGGTAGTTGGTTATCCCCGTTGAACGGGAACCAATCAAGAACTCAAAACCGGCATTGGCATTGATCGTAAACAACTCCGAGCGCCCCAGGACATTCCGGTTTCGCCAGTTCAGGCTAAGCTGCGACCCCACGAGGTTGTTGGAGCGGCTGGTCCCGGCAATCTCCAGCCGGGCCGATTTCTTCGGATAGGGCGTCAGGTAATAATGCACATCCAGCACCGTCGAGTCGCCCTGCTGATCGGGTTCGAAGCGGTTGCGGACAAACTTGAACGATCCCACGTTGATAAACCGCGAGAGCGTCTGGTCCTGTGCCCGGCTGTTGTAACGCCGTCCGGGACGCAGGGCGATGATATCCCGGAAAAGTTTTGGATTGTAAATACCGGCCGGATCGACAATCTTGAGATCCCCGAACTGAACCGCCTGCTGCTGGGCCGTATCAAGTTGCGTCGAGTTGGACGCCAGGCTGTAGCTCGGATATACGTAAATGTCGCGGATCGAATACGGCAACAAAGCCGCCCGGGGCGTTTCGGGTTTGATGGCCAGATACAGCCGGGTTCGATGGTTGCCCTGGGCGCTGTCGGCCAGCACCGTAATGAAGTCGGGTTGAAAATAAAAGAAGCCCTGCCGTTGCAGCGCCTGATTGATCCGCTCCCGCTCCAATTTGATGGCTTCCAGCCGATACGGATTTCCTTTTTTGAGCAGACTCCGTTTCTGAATTTGCGCCATTGGCCGTTGTAACGCCGTCGAATCCATCAGATAAGCCACCGAATCGATGTAATAACGCGGTTGCACCTGTACCTGATAGACGCCAACTGCCTGATAGCGTTTCGAACTATCGGCATTTTCCCGCAGACTACCCGAAACCGTCGAACGAAAATAACCTTCGTTTTCCAGAAAGGCCATCCAGATTGCTGAGTTAGACGACAGCGCCTTGGCACTCGCAAAAACCGGTTCTTCGCCGAATTTGCGCCGAAACCAGGCCCGAAACCCTTTCTCCTTTTTGGGTTCGCCCATTAGATAATACAAGCCAACTTTATAGGGGTAGCCAAACAGTTTCTTGTTCGGTTTCGGGCGGGCCAGGTCGGCCAGTTGCGTCTCAATTTCTTCTTTTTCACTTTTGGAAACGGTCGAGTCACCCTGCACATTGATTTCAGTTCCCATGTACAGTTTTTCACCCGGCGGGATGTGCCGGGCTACGTGACAGCTCGTTAGGGCAAGCCCCCCCAATATGTATGGTAAACACCTTCTCATTGCTCTTTATTTTCCGCCGATTTCCGGAATATTTCGCTCAGCAGGTTATAGTCGACGGTAATGACGAATCCGACCCCGGTTTCAATCACATACCCTTCCAGAACAGCCTGGTAATCACTCTTGCGGTAACCCCGCAGCATATACCGGCCATCGCGGGTCAAGTTGTAGTTTAGCGATAAATTATCAAAGACTTCGTTCGGATTCCGGTTAATTCCGGTATTGTTTTCCAGCACGAAATTCCGACCCACCGACACCGTCAGCCGCCCCTGCAGGAAGCTCCGGGACACGTCTACGTTCAGGTCGGTCCGGGAGCCTACCGAGTTATTGGCCCCCGCCGACTGGCTCGACGAAAGCAGGTCGAAATTGACATCGAACCCTTTCAAGAGGCTGGAAGCAAATTTTTCCAGTTGATCCGAAAGAATCTTGCTGACGCTGCTCCGCGCAATTTCTTCGGTGTTGATGCCGCCCCCCGACGAACTGGATGTATTTTCAGCAATAAAACTTCCCAAAACCATCAACCCAAACACCTGCTTGTTCAACTGCGAGGGGTCCTGCCGCAACTGGGTTAGTTTGGAGTTAACGGCGTCGATGATCGTCCGGGAAGCCAGAAAATCTTCTTCCGGCATGGCAATGTCGAAACTGATGTCGGGCGAGGCCAGTTGGCCTTTCATTTTCAGCAGGACATTGAACGGAATCTTCTGCTTAGCCGCTGTCCGCAACTGTTGGCTGGTTTCGTTGGCAATCAGGTTGGCGGGGGTAGCGGTCGTCTGGTAAAGGGCCGTGATGTCGAGTTGCGCCCGCAGCGGGTCGCCGGTCCAGGTAATGTAGCTACCCTTCTGAATCGAAAACTTGCGTTTCAGAACTTCATACGTAAGCGAGTATTCCCCTTCGGTTACATCATACCGACCCAACAGCGAAATAGCTCCGCTCTGGCTGATGCCGACGTTCAGCCGGGCGTTACCCCGGATGCGGAGGTTATCGCCGTTGAGCGGATCGACGATGACGGTAATTTCGGATTTTTCGTTGGCTTCCAGGCTCAAATCAATCTGCGATTTACTTAAGTCCCGAAACTCCAGGCGGGGCAAGGTTGTATCCGGTTTTACGCGGACCAGGTATTTTCGCAGGGCCAGCGTGTCCCGGTGGTCGATGAACGTAACAATCTCGCGGGCTTCGTTGACGGATGCGCTTTCGTCGGGCAAAACCAGCGTAACGTTACTTTCATCCTCCAGTTTGATGGAACCGGTAATGGTGGGGCTGGTGCCGCTTCCGCGAATCCCGAGGTCTGCGCTGATCGCGGCCGTACCGTAGGCGAGTTCGTTGTCTTTCCGTGTCGCATTCAGAACCTGGAATTTGGAAGCTTTCACCCGCAGGTTATAGCTCACGTCGGGCAGTTCTCGCAATGTAATCGTGCCGTTGGTAGTCAGGCTGCGGTTTAAGGCATCCCGCACGCTGAAATCCTGAAACGTGATGGTTTTCTCATCAAACCGGATCGTTTCGTTGTCGATGTGGTAGGTTGCGTTCAGGTAAGCCACGTTGAACGCCAGCGAATCGAACGACATTGCACCGTTGATGCGGGGAGCGGTTGTCGAGCCGGTTACGTCCATCTGACCGTGCAGACTCCCGCTGGTTTGCCGCAACTGCCCGAAACTGAACGCTTCGATGGTCTGGGCGCTTAATTCTTCGAGATTCACCTTGAAATCCAGCGCATTGGCCGGATCGGAGGCTTTGTAAAAACCCGTAACCCGCGCCCGGTTTCCGGAACCGATCAGCGCGATGTCCGTCGAAATCCGCTGTTCGGTCGTATTTTCAAACTGGGCGGTCAGGTTCCCCAACGGTTTGGCCATCACCTTCAGGCTATCGACGCCTACGTTACCTGTAAAGGATAAATTGGTCAGGACGTTTCGCAGCACGACATCGCCATTTAACACCCCCCCGACGAGCGTTGTGTCCTGATTGGCCAGTCTGGCCATGTTCGTCAGGTCGATGTTTTCCATTTTGACCTCCAGCGGAGCATTCGGCTGCTGAACAATGCTATTGACAAGAATTTTCTGCGGTCTGGTCTGGCCAGACCGGGTCTCGCCAGACCGGGTCTCGCCAGACCGGGTCTCGCCAGACTGGGTTTGGAGTAAAAAATTTTCGGCCAGAATGCCTTCTTCGCTGTACTGAATATAGCCCGTAGTATCGCTGGTCCAGCGCTGGTAATTGGTCAGCAAACCGTCGGGATTGAACCGAAACTGATACGCCCGGTCGGCGATAGCCAGATTCCCGGATAATCCGTACCAGGCCCGACCCGTTGAGTCGTCGGATTCAATCTCGAACCACAGGCGGTTTTTAATGGCTTCCGCGTTCAGTTTTGTCACGTTCAGCCGAATGCCACTCGCATTGGCCGCGTTGATCCGGCCCGTGATCCCCAGCCGCTCATTCACGCCCGCCAGGTTCATGGTCACGCCCTGAACTTGCATGGAATCGTATTCGATCAAACCGGTTTTCAGGAATGCCGCAAAGGTGGTATCGCGCACATTGTCCACGTACGCCCGGAACGTCACGGGGTCCATGCGCGTCAGGGCGGGCACAAAAGCCGCCAGCAGCGGATGCTGGTTGACCTCCATGTTGACGTTGAAACTGTAGGGCGGATTGACCGGATTATAGGTCAGATCGGGCAGTTGAATGTATTTGCTGAATTCGCTGGCGGCAATGTCGTACAACCGGGTGTAATCAAACTGACCGTCGAGATTCATCCGGGCAAAGGGCAACCGGGCTTCCACGATTTTTCGAACACCTTCGGCATTGGTTTTTACGTAAAACGAATCGAGCGGGTAGGTTTTTCCGTTCAGTCGTACTACCGTTTCACGGGCCACGAGCGTACCGATCGGTTTGGTCGGATCGGTAGAAGCAAAATCAAAACGCAACTGTCCCTGCACACTAAGCGGATCTTTGTAAAATTTTAGCTGCGTAACGTCTAGTTTATCAATTGCCAGACTACCCCGGATGCTCGGAAATTCTTCCAGTAAGCCCACGCGCGAGTTTAGTGCCAGTTTTGCATTCGGGTCGTCAAGTGTACTCTCAACATTCAGAATTCCCTGATCCAGACGCCCTTCGGCCGTAAAGTTCTGGTAGTTGTAGTCCATCAACTCGGCCTGCCGGACATTGACCCGGAAAACCGTCTGCATGGTTTTTACGTCGATGCCCCGTCCGTCGACCGTTGCGTCAGCCGTGATAGTGCCAATGGTCCCCTGCTGTCCGAGCCAGCGCCCGGCTTCCAGCCGCGCCAGCGACAGCGTTCCCCGGTAGGCCTGGTTTTTACCGGCCACAAAACCGCGTACATTCCCGTCAAACTCCACATTGCCCCAATCGGTTTGCAAAGCCGAGTTGAGGTTCAGGTTGTCGAGTTCGCCCTGAAACCGCCCGGTCAGCCGGAGCTTCGGCGGAATGTTGAAGGAGTCGGGCAAGGTGCCTTTCGGAACCAGTTGCCGGATATCGCGGAGCTGGGTTGAGCCTTCGGTCAGGGTAATGTCCATCGCCAGCCGGTCGACGTCGGTCACGTTGCGCAACCGACCGCTGGCCCGGAGCCGCGTTCCCGACAGCATGTCGAGTTCGAAGGTCGGGATGCTGAGATTGGCTAGCGTGCCACGCATCAGCGTATTCACCCGGATCACAGCCTGCCGGTTTCCGGCAAAGGGAGCGGTATTGGCTAAAAATGGAGCCAGTTGCAAAATATCGGCCACGGCTAACCGGCTTTGTCGCAGGTTGACCCGGATGCCCACACGCCCGGCTTCGCGCGGTCGGCTCAATTGCCCGATCGAATCGTACCGCAAAATAAGCTGATCGCGAAGCAGGGTTTGGGGCGTTTGTACGTACAGCCGGTTCACCGACGTCAACGTGTCGCTATAGATTACATCCGCATCAAGCCGCTGGAGCGCAAAACCGCTCTGATCGCGGAACTGGCCCCCGCGAAACTTCCCAGCGATCAGTTGGGGCGTATACTGAATCGACTGGGCGGTAATCGAAAAGTTTTGCAGGTCCAGGTGGCCGTAATCCAGCCCGGTTTTCTGCTTCGGTTGGTTCTGGTCGTCAAACCGGATGCGGTTTTTGGCCAGCGCTACCCGGCCGACGCTGGCACGCCAGCCCCCGGATTCCTCCGTAGTTTCGAGTTCCGCTGGCGTTACTGAATTGGCTTTTTTCGTTGCTTTCGTCAGCACAGCAGCAATGTCGCCGTTTTCGAGTTCGACGGATTTGATACCGATTCGCTGTCCGTCCAGGTAAAAATAATCCGACTCCATCGCCAGCCGCCCGACGGAGCCTTTCGTTTGAAAGTCAGCCGTTTCCACCTGCACATCCCACCGTGCCCGGTTGATCGTCCAGCTTCCCAGTTTCAAATCGAGCGTATCGCCGGGTGCGGAGGTGTCGGGCGTTTCCGGCGTATCGATGCCCTGGTATAGCCGAGTTTTGGCTACTAAACCGTCTACATTGACCGTCCGCAGGTGGTATTGGGATTTAGCCACATCGGTTTCATCGAAATTCGCCCGCAGGCTGTCGAGGTACGCATTGACATCGGCTCCGGCCACGTCATCTTTATACCGAATGCCAACCTTTTTCAGGATAACTCTGGAGAGACTAATGTCCATTGGAGCGGCCGTGGTATCGACCGGCTGCGGAGGACCGCCCGTGTCAAAGGCATCGATGAGGTACTGGAAATTAAAGGTAGTATCGGGCAACGTCCGGCGGAGGTTCACCCGGACGTTTTCGAGTTCGATCTGGTTAAGCGCGACCCGGTTTTTCAGCAGGCCCATCATGTCCAGATCAACCCGGAGCCGTTGACCAGCCAGCAGCGTATCGCCTTGGGGTGTGATGAACAGCACATCTTCCAGACCAATGTAGTCCGGAATATCGTAGGTGATACGGCCAATTCGGAACGGACTTTTAATCTTTCCGGCCAGGTAATTGTTGACCTGGCGGGTCACGAATTGCTGCCCCCACGACGTGGTACCCACGACCCACAGGAATCCGAGGACCAGAAAAATCAGCGCCAGTACAGCCAGAAGAAAAACCGTCAGAAATTTTTTCACGTTCGTTTGTCAGTCGCCAGACCGGGTGTCGCCTGTCCGTTGATAGTCTTTAATCCTAACTACGATATTTAGACGACAAATGTTGAGTGCCGGGTCGTTTTTGGTGCAAAAAAGGCTTATGTGGTAATTCAAAGCGGCTTACCACATACACCCTAAACCGACAGAAAATGATTATGTTATCATTCCGCTCGTTCACGGAGACATTTACTTCGAAAAAAATCCTTTTGCAATCAGGTAGGGAATGATCAGCCAGAGCAGGCCTTTGATCAGGAAGAAGAGAAAGCCCAGCCAACCGACGCGCTTGAGCCATAGTTTGAAACGATTGTTCATGGTGTGGCTAATGTCATGGATTAATACCAAAATTGGCACGGGAAATTAAGAATACAATAGTTTACCAAAGTTAGTCAACTACAGATTTATTGAAAGCAATCCGGTACATTTTGCTACCCGCGCTGACTACCACAGAAAGAGAAAATCTAAAAATTATAAAATTCACCCGCAAAGTCTTATTATCACTATAATTGGCGTTCAATTGACCGACCAAGGTCAGCATTTGGTCCGCACGCAACGAAATCCGGCAAGACGATCATGCTTTCTCGCGAAAACTTAGTGGCGAAATAAGTACAATTCAACGAAAATTTATAAACTTAAACGATTAAACACCTTACCTTATACAATTTGCCTTAAACCCTTATCTGGTCGTCATGAAAAATAACGAAAATGCTCGGGAGTTGAGCAGCCGTCGCGAAACGTTGAAAAAAATCGGCGCTGGTTCTTCCGCTGGTTTGCTGGGCTTGTTTGGGGGGATCTCCACTGCCGAAGCCCGCGAACGGCAGGGTACCCCCTTGTACGCCAAAGGACTGGCACCGGTCAAAATCAAATCCGTCAAGGCCATTGCGACCGCGCCCCAGGGCTCTAACCTAATCGTGGTCAAAGTTGAAACGACCGAACCCGGTTTATACGGTTTGGGCTGCGCAACCTTTACCCAGCGGGCAGTCGCCGTAGTAGCCGCCATCAACTCGTACCTGAACGATTTCTGCGTCGGGAAGGACGTGGATAACATCGAAGACATGTGGCAGTCGGCCTACGTCAGTTCGTACTGGCGCAACGGCCCGGTTTTGAACAACGCCCTTTCCGGTCTGGATCAGGCTTTATGGGATATCAAGGGCAAGCGCGCCAACATGCCGGTGTATCAGCTTCTGGGCGGGAAAGTCCGGTTTGCCATTCCCTGTTATACGCACGCGGGTGGCAAAACGCCGGAAGAAGCCGCAGAAAGCGTCAAGAAGTTCATGGAACAGGGCTTCAAGTACATCCGGATTCAGCAGGGCGGTTACGGCGGGGTCGGCAGTGTCATGGACCAACCTGACTTTAAAGCCGCCGGTTTTGGCTACGAAGGTGACGCCTACATGAATGTGCTTGGCTACCTCAAGGCTGTGCCCAAAATGTTTGAAGTGGTTCGGAAAGCCTGCGGAGAGGAAGTCGAACTCCTCCACGACATTCACGAGCGGGTACAACCGATGGAGGCCATCAACATGATTAAGCGACTGGAAGATTACCGCCCGTTTTTCATCGAAGACCCGTTCTCGCCCGAGAATATGAAGTGGTTTGCCCAACTCCGCCAGACTACGGCCGTGCCGATTGCGATGGGTGAGTTGTTCAACAACATCAACGAATTTAAAGAACCAATGGTCAATCAGTGGTTCGATTACATCCGAATTCACGTTTCACAGATTGGCGGCATCACGCCCGCGATGAAAGTGGCACGGCTGGGCGAGTGGTTCAATATCCGTACGGCCTGGCATGGTCCAGGGGACGTGTCGCCGGTCGGTCATGCGGCTCACGCGCACATCGATCTGGCTGTCTGGAACTTCGGGATTCAGGAGGCCGTCCAGTTTTCCGAAAAAACACAGGCGGTTTTCAGCGGTTGCCCGACCATGAAAAACGGCTACATGTCGGTCAATGAAGTGCCGGGTCTGGGCGTCGACATCAACGAGAAAGAAGCGGCCAAGTATCCGATTACGACCAAATCAAGCTGGCAGGTCCGTAAGGCTGATGGCACGATTATTCGGCCGTAAAATGTCGCCCCCTGTCAGGGTCTTTGACCGCTGACAGGGGAAAACTAATCACTGATTATCAACGCCCTGATGCAGAAAAACCTTCACGCGCTGCTTTTCGCTGCCCTGCGTCCATTCAAACTCGTATTTCCCGTGGGGAAGTTGGTAGGTTAGTTGGTGCATGCCTTCGGGATACGGTTTGTTGTCGATCAGTTTTTGCACCTCCCGGCCGGTTTCGTCCCGAAGTAGCAGCGTAACAGGCGTGGTGCCTTTGACGGCAAAATCCAGCACGAAAGCGCCCCGGTCTGGGTGTTTCCAGAGGTCGATGTAGCCAGTCCGGAAATCCGGCGCGTAGGCGTAAAAACCGGTCGGATAAACCGGTTTCCGAATGCCCATTTTAGCCAGTCCGGCCCAGAGTTCCGGCGTTTTTTCGCCCAATTTCCAGAGCAGGCCCGAGCGGTAATTTTCCATCATCACCACAATCGGCCCCTGATCAATCGCTAAATATTGGTTTGAATACCAGTTCAGTCCTTTATTGTAAGCATCGTAAAAACCGTACGGCCCGAACAACCGGCTGCCCTCCCGCAAATACAGGTTCCGCAAGACCTGCATCGAATAATACGGCGTGTACGGAAAGGATGACAAAGCTGCCGTCGGGCTGATGGTGCCGTTGTCGTTCGTGGGCGAGTGGGCATCGTAAAAGTTGTAATCGTCGCTGGCGGTCAGGCCCCAGTTGCCGGGTCCGTAGCCAAACATCGCCTGACGCGGTTGCAGGCAGTGCGCCCGATTGATGAGCGTGTGGTTGCGGTTTTGTTCCCAATAGTTGGTCTGCTCGTCCTGCATCAGACGCGGATCGAGGCTCAGGAAGGAATAATGGGTGAAAAACAACGGCCCGCCCATCGGAAAACCGAGCGGCAGTTTATAGCCAAAATAGGTCTGGCCGTTGACGTAATGATCGCTCTGCTTGTAGGTATTCTGGTAGACTTCCGGTTTGATCGGGTGCGTCGGCGAACCCAGCGCCAGCACATAGGTAATCAGTGTTTCGTCGTGGCCCCGCAGCGGGTGATTCATCCGCCATTCGTAGTTGGGCGACCAGTGCCACAGCAGTTTGCCGTCGCGCACATACCAGTCCCATTCTACGTCCCGCCAGAGTTTGTCGATGCGCTGGCGCAGGTCTTTTTCCGCAGCCGCGTTGCCGCCGAAATACGTCCGGGCGCTGAGCAGACCGTTGACCAGAAACGCGGTTTCGACCAGATCCCCGCCATTGTCGTGTTCAGAAAACGGAATTACTCTGCCCGAATTGCCATCGAGCCAGTGCGGCCAGGCTCCGTGAAAGCGGTCGGCTTTTTCCAGAAATCCGACGATCTTCTGCATCTGCTGGACGGCCTGCGCCCGGCTGACCCATTGGCGCTCGGCCCCGACGATCAGGGCCATGATGCCAAAACCGGTGCCGCCGGTGGTGACAATGTTGGGCGTCGCCGTGCGCTCAGGAGCCAGGCCCGAAACCGGGTGCGCAAAATCCCAGAAATAGCGAAAGGTTGCTTTCTGAACGGTTTCAAGGTACTCGCTGTATTCGTTGGCAATGGGCGTTACGGTTTCTTTCGCCGACTGCGCCGAGCAGGTTATCAGTAAACCTAAAACCGGGAAAAGGAAAAGAAAGAGCTTTAAAGCTTTCATACTTGTCTCGCTTGATTGGTATGAAAAAAGGCTATAACCGTGCGCCATAGCCTTTTTTACACTCATTTAAGTTGATTTGAATTAATTGGATTAGTACCCCGGATTCTGCGTCAGCACGCCCCCGCTGGCGTCGATCTGGGGTTGCGGAATCGGCATCACCTCATTTTTCCCGGTAACAAACTGCTTGCCGACCGCCCTCAAAACAGTCCCGGCACGTCCCTGGCGAACCAGATCCCAAAACCGGTCGTGTTCCATTGCCAGTTCCACCCGGCGTTCCCGCCAAATGGCGTTTTTCAGTTGTTCCTTGTTCGTGAACGTCACGTTCGGCAGAATACCGGTCTGGTTGCCCCGCGCCCGCGCCCGGACCGCATTCAGCGACGTAACGGCCTGTTGCGATTGGTTCAGTTCGTTGGCCGCTTCGGCGTTCATCAGCACGATGTCGGCGTAGCGCAGCAAGCGGATGTTCTTGTTCGAATCGCCCAGACCGTTCGGCGACCGGGTTTCGTTCTGGGCTACGTAGGCTTTCTGGTTATAATACGGGTTGACGGCATTCTGAATGATGACGACGCCATCGGGCATGGTTTCGCCCCGCTCGATAATCGTGGCATCCTTGCGCGGATCACCTGGTTCGTAAGCTTTGACTAAATCTTCGGACGGCACATTAAAACCCCAGCCGAATTGACCCCGCACGCTCTGCACCTCCGCGTACTGCGAGCCGCCACCGCCCTGGGGCAATGCCGCATTCTGCACCTCGAACAGCGACTCGGACGTATTTTCACCAGCTTCGGTAAATATTACCTCATACGGCGTTTTCAGATCGTATTGGCCCGACTGCATGATTTCGTTCGTCAGCCGGAGCACGTCGTTCCATTTGCCCTGGTACATCGACACTTTTGCCAGCCAGCCTTTGGCCGCGCCTTTCGTAGCCCGTCCGAGTTCGGTAGCCGGGTACTGCGATTTTTCGGGCAACACGGCAATGGCGTCGTTCAGGTCTTTTTCAATCTGCTGATAGATTTCCTGTGCACTGGAACGCGCTACGGCCGGTGCATTGTCGTCCTGCAACTGCGTGATCAGGGGCACCCCGCCAAACGTCCGCACCAGGTTGAAGTAGAAATACGCCCGCAGCATTTTAGCTTCGCCGATCAGCCGGGCTTTTAGCGTTTCGTCCATCGTGATGGCCGGAACCCGCTCGATGACCTGATTGGCCTTGGCGATTCCGAGGTATTGCCCGCTCCAGAAATCATTCAAACCGCCGTTGGTGGGCGTAACGGTAAACTGATCAAATTCGCTCAGGAAAACTGCATCGCCCGGTTCGCTGCCTTTGTCGGCATCATCCGAGGTCATACTCGACACGGCCAGGAAAGCAAACACGTGCGTCGGCCACTGACGGAGTTGCCAGTAAATAGCGTTGGTCGCCTGAACGGCCCCTTCCTGGCTGTTGAAAAAATCTTCGGTAATCAGTTCACCCTGTGGTTTTTTATCCAGGAAGTCCTCGCTGCACGACTGGCCGACCAGCAACAGGGAGCCCGCCAGCGCGATTCTTAAAAATGGTTTCGATAGGAAAATCATGGTGGTTGCCCGTTAAAAATTAGAAGCCAATTTGTAAACCAACCGTCGTCGTTCGATACACCGGCACCACATCCAGGTCGACGCCCCGGCTCAGGGTGCTGTTTTCATTTCCGCCCACTTCCGGCGAGAAGCCCGAGTAATTCGTGAATGTCACCGGGTTTAGGGCGTTCACGTAGGCCCGTAGCGACCGAACGCCGATGGAGCGCAGCAAGGTCGATGGCAGCGTGTAGCCAATCTGAATGTTCCGAATCCGGACAAATGAGCCGCTTTCGATGAAGTAGTTCGACACTTCGTAGTTCTGTCCGCCGTTGGTCAGGCGCGGCTGGGTCGTCGACGGGTTCTGGGGCGTCCAGCGTTCAAGGGCAATCCGCTCGTAGTTTTCGTTGCCGAAGCGGACCGCCCGCCGACCATTGTAGATTTTGTTGCCGTGTGACCCCTGCAAATCGACCCCCAGATCGAAGCCTTTGTAGGCAAAGTTGGTGTTAAAACCCCAGAATACTTTCGGAATCGGCGTGCCGAGAAATACGCGGTCGGCACCGTTGATTACGCCGTCGTTGTTGATGTCTTCGTACCGCAAATCGCCGGGCTGGGCGTTCGGCTGGGCACTGCCCCGTACCTCGTCGGCCGTCTGGAAAACGCCCACCATGTTGTAGCCGAAGAAAGCTCCGATGGGTCTGCCTACGTCGGTCAGCGTGGCCGTCCGGCCGTTGCCCAGGCTTCCGCCGATGATCGGAATCCCCCCGTTGCCCAGGTTCGTCACCTCGTTTTGCACCGTCGTCAGGTTGGCATTCAGGCTGTATTTCAAATCCCCGGCCGTGTCGTTCCAGCCCGCCGTCAATTCGAAGCCCCGGTTGTAGGCGCTGGCGGCATTGGCCTGCACCTGCCGACCATTTCCAATGTTGACGTTCAGGATCATGTCGGACGTGTTCCGGTTGTAGTAGTCGATTTCAGCCGTCAGACGGTTATCCAGGAAGCCCATTTCCAGCCCGATGTCGGTTTGGGTAACGGTTTCCCAAAGCAGGTTCGAGGTGTTCGTGCTTTGGAGCGTAGCGCCCTGCTGCAAGGTCTGACCCGAGCCAAAGATGGCGTTCAAACCGCTGCTGATCCGGGAGTAATACAGGTAATTTGGAATGTTGGTGTTCCCCAATTTCCCGTAGCTCGCCCGCAGTTTCAGGTTGCTGAACAGCGTCTGGTCTTTCATAAATGGCTCGTCGATGATCCGCCAGCCTAAGCCAACGGCCGGGAACGTGGCCCAGCGGCTTTCGGTCGGAAACCGCGACGACCCATCGCGCCGGATGCTGACCGTCAGCAAATACTTGTCGAGCAGGCTATAGTTGACCCGGAACAGGTACGACGCATACGTGAATTCGTAGCTGCGGTTGTCCGGGTTATCAGTCGTTTGCGCCCCCACGGTGCTTCCCAGCGACAGGAATTTGACGTTGTTGTTATATCCCGGCACGTTGAACCGAATTCCTTGCAACACATCCGCCCGGCTGTTTTGCGCTGTGGCCCCCAGCAATACGTTTATGTTGTGGATTTTATTGAACGTCCGGTTAAACGTTAGGGTGTTTTCCCACAACCAGGTTGTGTTTAACCCGTACTCGCGCGTTAGTTTGCTCTGGTCGTTCCGTTGGCTGGCCGACACCAGGTATTGCGGCAGGTAAACGCTGCTGTTGTTCAGTCCCAGGTCGACCCCGAAACTGGAGCGGAGCGTGAAGGATTTCAGGAAATCCAGTTCGCCGTAAATGTTTCCAACCAGTTGTCCGCTGGTGGCAATATCGTCGGTCTGGTAGGCCAGCACAGCCGCCGGGTTGGCGACCGTGCTCACGCTCGAAAAACCGTAGGTACCGTTGGCATTGATCGGGGTAATCGTCGGGTCGGCATTGTAGGCCGTCTGCACAATCCCCGCCGGAACGTTGTTGGTCTGCGAACGCGAGAAGGCCAGGTTGTTCCCCATCCGGAAGTTATCGGTCAGTTTGTAAGTGTTGTTTACCCGGAACGTCAGACGGTTATACGCCGACTTTTCCACAATGCCTTTTTCGTCGTAATAGCTTCCGCTGACGTTGAAGGTCACCCGCTCGTTTCCGCCCGAAGCCGTAATCTGGTGACTTTGCACACTACCGTTCCGGAAAACGTAATCGAACCAGTCGGTTCCGGCTCCCAGCGAACCCGGATTCGGGAACTTCGGTTGGCCGCCCTCACTGACAGCTACCTCATTCACCAGCGTGGCAAATTCACTGGCGTTGGTCATGTCCAGCTTTTTGCTGAGTTGCGTAACTCCACCGAAGCCTTCGTAATTGAACGCTGTCCGGCCCGATTTGCCGCCTTTTGTCGTGATCAGCACCACGCCGTTGGCCCCCCGTACCCCGTAAATCGCCAGTGACGAAGCGTCCTTCAATACGTCAATGGTTTGAATATCCGACGGGTTCAGAAACCGGATGTCGTCGACAAACATCCCATCGACCACGTACAGCGGATTGCTGTTCCCGACCGTACCAACTCCGCGAATACGGACGTTCGGGGCGGCTCCCGGCAAGCCCTGGTTGGTTGTGATCAACACCCCGGCGGCTTTTCCCTGCAAGGCCTGTGTAGCGGCAGCCACCGGGCGGCTGGCAATATCCTGCGCTTTCACCGACGATATAGCGCCGGTTACGTCTGCTTTTCGCTGCACACCATAACCTACGGCCACTACTTCCGTTAAGGTCGTCACATCCTCTTCCAGTTGAACGTCCAGCGTCGAACCGCTGACGGTGCGTTCGGCGGTTTTCATACCAATGAAGCTAAACACCAGCACATCGCCCTGATTCGCTTCCATACCGTATTGTCCATTGACATCTGTCGTCGTTCCCCGTGTGGTATTCTTAATCTGTATACTCACACCCGGGATGGCCGAACCGTCGGTAGCGGTCACCCTTCCGCTCACCCGTTGCTGCGCCCACCCAATCGTTGTGGCCAGCCATAGCGACATGAAAATTAGTACACCCCTCTTCATAATTTTTCGGATAAATTATTTGCTTATTCTCAGCCCAAATATAAACGGACGACCTTCGGAATATGTTTAAATAGGCTACATCAGTACTACATCATTTTAACTAAAAAAATAGTTTCAAGATAAAATCAAGGATTTTATGAATTGGCAACCAGTTAGTTGCGTTATTTATAAAATTTTTCATTGCATCGTCCCACCCATCATGTTAAATCGTTCTCGTTGGACCGGTCGCTTAATTTTTTCGTGCATCTGGTTACTTGTTGTAGTCAATTGTGCTGCTGCACCCACATCCCAACAGACCTTCCTGACTCCTTATATTCGCAATTTTTCGAAACAGAATTACCAAGCCTATAACCAGAACTGGGCGATCAGCCAGGATACGTCTACCGGTTTTGTGTATGTTGCCAATTCGAAAGGATTACTGGAGTTTGACGGTTCACGCTGGCAGACGTACCGATTGCCCAAACGGCAGATCGTCCGGGCCGTGGCCGTAGATCAAAAGGGTCTAATTTTTACCGGCGGTTTGGGTGAGTTTGGCTACTGGCAAGCCAATCCGACCGGCCTTCTTCAGTATCATTCGCTTACGGGGCTGATCACCAATTCGCGTTTCCCCAAGGAGGAAGTCTGGAACATCGTCACCGGGCCGGATTTTGTTTTCTTTCAGTCCTTTTCAACGGCTTTTCTGTATCAGCACAACCGGATTCGGGAAATCCGGTTGCCGGGAAACGTCCTTTTTCTGTACGCCGTGCATAACCGGTATTACCTCCAGGCGATTGGCAAAGGCTTGTATGAACTTATCAACGGCCAGTTTGTAGCCCTGCCTGGCACAGAAGCACTGGCCCCAACGGCTGTCCACACTATTCTGCCCTCCGGTAACGGTTTGCTGATCGGCACCCGCGACCACGGTTTATTTACGTATCAGGCGGGCAAATTGACCCAGTTGCAACACGCGGCCAGCCGGTTTTTGCAACGGCATCAATGCAACAAGGGCTTGGCGTTGCCGAATGGTCGATACGCTTTTGGAACAATTTTAAATGGAATGGTTGTGACGGACACGACCGGAGCCATTTTGTATTCGCTCACCCAACGGGAAGGTCTGCAAAACAATACGGTTCTGGCCCTGACCACCGACCGGCAGGGCAACGTCTGGACCGGATTGGACGATGGCATCGATGCCATTGCCTTCACCTATCCGCTCAAGTATTTCTCGGACCCAAGCGGACAATTGGGAACGCCGTATGATGCGGCTTTCTACAACGGTCGGTTGTATTTGGGAACCAATCACGGCGTTTACTGGTGCGATTTTCCGGCCAAAACGTCTCCCCCAGTGTACCATCTGGTTGAAGGATCACAGGGGCAAGTCTGGGATCTGGCCGTCCTGGATGGGCAATTGCTCTGCGGTCACAATGCCGGAACCTACCGCATCACGCCCGCGGGCGACTGGCAACCGGTTTCGAATCAATCCGGTGGCTGGCACTTGTCCCCTCTAGCCTCCCGGCCCGGTTTTGCCATCCAGGGATTGTATACCGGTTTGGGCGTCTACCGTCGCGATGCCACCGGGCAATGGCACTTCAGCCACCAGATTACCGGTTTTTCGGAACCGATTCGAGCGGTTTGGGAAGATGCGAACGGTGAGGTCTGGATTCGTCATGCCCACAATGGATTCGGTAAAATTCGGCTGTCATCCGATTTGCGAAGAATCACTCAGCTCACCTGGGTTTCATCCGACCCGAACGAAGAAGCCTTAAAACGCAGTTTTCGGGTTTCAGGGCCCATCCGGCGGGTGTTTTCCGGCTGGCAGGATGAGCATCTCTTTTTGCGACAGGACGGTAATTTACTGATTACGAATCCGCAGGGCCTCAAAGCCGAACTCGCCATCAGCAACTTTGCCTGGATGGACGATTATGAGAACATCGTTCCGCTCGATTCCGCCTTTTATCTGCTCTGCTTTGAGAAAGGATACGCCTTGTTGCCCCGGTCGGAGCTGGCGATGCTCAGTAACCAGCAATTGGTGAGCAAACCACTAATTCGACAGCTTGTCATCGGCACAACCGGCAATAGTCGGTCGTTCACGTTTCGGAAGGCCGCCGGGCTGACGTCGTTTGTGCCGGTTTTTGGTGCGAAAGAAAACCACCTGACTTTTCAGTTCAGCCTGCCCGAATCGTTGCAGGAATCCTCGTTCAGCTACCGCTTGCTCGGGCTGGACGAACCCTGGTCGGACTTCAGCCGAACGACGGAAAAGGAATACACCAGCCTGTTGCCCGGAACGTATACGTTTCAGGTCCGGGCTACTTCCGACGGGCCCATCACCTCGCTTTCCTTCGAAATTCTGCCGCCCTGGTACCAGAGCAACTGGGCTTACTGGGGTTATTTCCTGCTGGCTTGCGCACTAGTTGGGGTGAGCGGTTTCGTTCACCGGCGGCAAGTTCAGGCGCAGCAGTTGAAAGTTCGCCAGCAAATGGAGGAGAAGCTAGCCCGCGAACAGGAACGGCACCGGCAGCAGCTGGTTCAATTGCAAAAAGAAAAACTCGAACAGGACATCATCGGCAAATCCGAAGAACTCGCCAACACGACGATGAACCTGATTCATAAGAACGATTTGCTGCTCAAACTGAAAGGCGAAGTTGAAAAATTGAAAGACGAAGTGCGCCAACGCCAAACCGTCGACCAGGCCACCGGACACATCAACCAGCTCGTCAAACTGATCGACGCCAACATCTCCAGCCAGCACGACTGGAAGGTGTTTGAAAAGAACTTTAACAAGGTCCACGAGCAATTTTTCAAGCGGCTGTTGAGTCAATACCAGGGCTTAACCCCCGACGATCTCCGGCTGGCGGCCTATCTGCGCATGAACCTGTCGAGCAAGGAAGTAGCCAAGTTGCTCAACATCACAGTACGCGGGGTTGAATTGAAACGGTATCGGCTCCGGAAACGCCTGAATCTGGACCCGGAAACGAACCTGAATGAGTTTATGATGGCATTCTGACACAAAAAAAGACCTCCTGTTCGGGAGGTCTTTTTAGTATACTGACTACTCGGATTAGAACCGGAAGTGCGAGAACGCCTTGTTGGCTTCGGCCATCCGGTGGGTATCATCCTTCTTCTTGACGGCAGCGCCTTCACCTTTTGATGCGGCTATGATTTCCGCAGCCAACCGATCCACCATGGTTTTTTCACCACGCGAACGGGCATACTTGATCAGCCATTTCATGCCTACTGATACTTTGCGATCAGGACGCACTTCCGTCGGAACCTGGAAGGTTGCACCACCTACCCGGCGGCTTTTTACCTCTACCGAGGGCATTACGTTGTTCAACGCCTTTTTCCATACTTCCAGCCCGTTGTCATTGGTTTTTTTCTCAACCAGCGCCAGGGCGTCATAGAAGATAGAATACGACAGGCTCTTTTTGCCTTCGTACATCAGGTTGTTCACGAATTTCGTTACCAGCGTCTCCTTAAATTTAGGGTCTGGCAGAACGTATCTTTTCTTTGGTTTTGCTTTTCTCATGATCTTCAGATGATTAATCTTACTCTGAACAAAGCCTCACGCATCGTCCAGTTCAGCTTTTTAGTAAGGAGTTGCTTATTTCTTTTTACCTCCTCCTTTGCCGCCTTTCGTCGGAGCCGCTACCTGACCCGGTTTCGGACGTTTTGCACCGTATTTCGAACGGGCTTGTTTCCGGCCGTTCACACCAGCCGTATCGAGTGCACCGCGCACAATGTGGTAACGAACCCCTGGAAGGTCTTTCACCCGGCCACCGCGGACCAGGACGATCGAGTGTTCCTGCAGGTTGTGGCCTTCACCCGGAATGTAGGCGTTGACTTCTTTGCCGTGTGACAAGCGCACACGGGCTACTTTACGCAAAGCCGAGTTCGGCTTCTTGGGGGTGGTGGTGTACACGCGCGTACAGACACCACGACGTTGGGGGCAAGAGTCCAGCGCCGGCGATTTTGACTTGAAAGTCAGCTTTTCACGGCCCTTGCGTACTAATTGTTGTATCGTAGGCATTGTATCAGAATGGGTATTACTACAGTCCTCTGGAAAAATAGGAGTGCAAAATTAGCCAATTCTGACGGAAAACCAAAGAGATGCCGAAATTATTTCAAGTAGTGCGCTGGGCATGACGGTTTTAAGCTTCGCCTATTGGTCCGCCAAACTGTGTCGGAAACCGGAATGCCTCGTCTGCTCCGTTTATATCGCCGTAAGCATCCTCAAATTTTCGGATGTTATCTTTCAGAGCAGCCAGCAGCCGTTTGGCGTGTTCGGGCGTCAAAATAATTCGGGATTTTACCTTCGCCTTCGGAATACCGGGCATGAGTCGGATAAAATCGATGATAAATTCACTGTTGGAGTGGGCAATCATCGCCAGATTGGCGTAAATACCTTCCGCAATTTCTTCCGTCAATTCAACGTTGATCTGGCCTTCCTGATCGGGCGATTGGTTTTCCATGTAGATCGATCTATAAATTAAGACGAATATACGGCATAAGCCCCAGAATTGGGCACGTTTAAAAGTCCGGCCACTAAGAATCTGGCGTTTGTCCGAAAATTTTAGGTAAGATTCCTTTCCGGGTACCTACCCGGCGCAAACATGTTGCCAATTGGCTATTTTTGTACGGAAAACCCCGTTTGTTTTCCTTTTACTCCGTTCATCGTCTATGTCCTTTCGTCTGAAACCGTATTGGTGGAAATTGTTCGTCTTCTTCTATAGTACGACCGCTTTCGCCCAGACTCCGTTGTTTTCATTAAGTCGCATGCAGGAAGCGGAAAAACAACTTGTTTTACTGACCAACCCGTCCGGATTGCTGCCAATTAGTGACCTCAACGGCCTGCGGATCGCCAGCGTTCATGCTACTTTCGGGCAGCAGACGGTTTTTGATAGCCTGGTGTCGAAATACCATCCGGTCACCAGCTTTTCGCTTCCACCAAAACCGGCGGACTCGACGCTGAACCGGCTGCACGATCAGCTTAAGCTATACAATTTTGTCATCGTTACCCTTTCGGATACTTCTCCTTTTGGCCCCGGCTTGTTGAACTTCATCAAGGATCAGGAAGCCATCAATCGGGTTGCGGTTGTCATAACGGGAAATGGAAAAAATCTGGCCGCGCTCGAATCCCTGCGATCGCCCATCCTTTGGTATCCGGCTAACACGGCCGAGGGCGCTTCGGTAGCCGCCCAGGCCCTGTTTGGCGGAATAGCCGTCAACAACCGCCTGTCAGCCACGTTTAGCCCGGTTTTTAAACAAGGCAGCGGTTTTTCGACGGCCAAAATCCGGCTGGGCTATTCACTCCCCGAAGCAGTGGACATTCAAAGTACCCGGCTTACTTCCATTGATTCGTTGATGAAGATCGCCATCACCGACCACATCACGCCCGGCGCGGTGGTGCTGCTGGCGAAGGACGGACAGGTGATTTTTCACAAAGCCTACGGACACCATACGTACACGAACGAGGAGCGAACAAAACCAGATGACCTATTCGATCTGGCTTCGGTTACAAAAGTGAGTGCTACGACGCCGTCCATCATGCGGCTGTACGACCAGAAGCGAATCAGTCTGACCGATCCGATCAGCAAGTATGTGGCCCGCACGCGCTCCATTCCCGACAAGGCGACGATTACGATTCGGGAAGCCCTGCTGCACGAAGCCGGTTATACCCCCTACATTAAGTTCTACGAGCAGTTAAAACCGCTCGATTTGAGCACGGACTCTTCCGCTCAGTTTCCAACACCGGTAGCCGACGGTTTTTACCTGCGCGCCAGCTACTTTGAGGATATTATGTGGCCGGTTACGCTGCGCTCTGAGGTTTTGACGCGGGGCAAATATGTCTACAGCGACGTGAGTATGTACATGCTGAAGGAAGTCGTTGAAACGGCTTCGCACCAGAAGCTGAACGAGTATGTCCTAAATGAATTTTACCGGCCATTGGGCATGCAGGCTACGGGTTATCTGCCCCGAAACCGGTTTCCGCGCTCCCGAATTGTCCCCACCACCGAAAACGACAACTGGCTTCGGAGCATGCGGGTACAGGGTTACGTCAATGACCCGGGCGCGGCTATGGCCGGGGGCGTTCAGGGCCACGCGGGCCTGTTCGGCAACGCGAACGACCTGGCTATTCTGTATCAACTATACCTGAACAAAGGCTCGTATGGCGGGCAAAAATACTTCGAGCCTTCAACGGTTACACTGTTTACCTCGGAGCAGTCGAAAACGAGCGGCCGGGGCTACGGTTTTGCCCGGGCAACCCCCACCCCGCCGACCACCAAACCGTATCCTTCGGCACGGGCGTTTGGGCACAGCGGCTACACGGGCACCTATGTCTGGGTCGATCCCCAGTATAACATGGTTTACATCTGTTTGACCAACCGGGTTTACCCCGATGATTCGAAGACCTACGGGAAACCGACCTTCAACCTGCGCGGCCTGATTCTGGACCGGTTTTACGAAGCTGTCCTTTCCGGGAAATAACCGGGATTTTTTTGAACGGGCGTGTCTATTTACAGCGCCTGTTCAGTTCCACTTGTCACAAATGGGTTTCATTTATCCGTAAAAATTTCTTATTTACTAAAAGGACGCTAGTCCTTCGTGTTATTTAAGGTTTTTTTATTAACATTCTATGAAACCAAAATTATTCGATGTCAGTAGCCGCTCTCGCTGGCTCCTGCTTGCTTTTTTTCTCTTCCTCCAATGGAAAATTCAGGCCCAAACGACCACGTATACGTTTCAGGGCACCGTAACAACTAAATCAGACGCCAAACCGATGCCCGGTGCGTCGGTGGGGCTGGTCGGCACTACCTTCGGTGGCATTTCTGACCAAAACGGCGCGTACCGGTTTACGGCCAACCTGGCCCCCGGTTCGTACACGCTTCAATTTAGCTCCGTTGGGTACCAGACGCAGCGGCAAAACGTTTCTCTGTCGCAGAATACGACCGTTTCGACCAACATCAGCCTGGCCGACGACGCCCTGGGACTCGACGAAGTGGTGGTGACCGGAACGTCGGGCGCTACCAGCCGGAAACAACTTGGCAACACCATTGCCACCGTTCAGGCCAAAGATCTGCAACTCTCAGCCGCTACCTCCATCGATCAGGCACTGGCCGGGAAGCTTTCCGGCGCGCAGATTACCCAGAACTCCGGGAACCCGGCGGGCGGGATCAGCGTCCGGCTCCGGGGACCAAGTACCATCGTTGGTTCGTCTGATCCGCTTTATATTGTGGACGGTGTAATTGTGAATAATGACTCCCGGGAACTGATCGATTTGGGGGGATATTCGCAAAACCGCTTGGTCGATATCAACCCGAACGACATCGAACGCATCGAAATCATCAAAGGAGCAGCCGCAGCCGCCATTTACGGGTCGCGGGCCAACAACGGTGTGGTGCAGATTTTCACCAAGCGTGGCCAGGAAGGCCGCCCGACCATCACGTTCTCAACGCAGTTTCGGGTCAGCGATATTCGGAAAACGCTGCCGTACAACGAGCACCCTGCGACGTTTACCAACACGACGGTAACCGACAACACGCAGACGCCCGTCACGCGCTACGACCTCCAGAAAGACATTTTCCGGACCGCTACGGGCCACGAGCAATACCTGTCGGTTTCGGGCGGAACGCCCATGACGCAATATTTCTTCTCCGGCTCGTTGTTTGCCAATCAGGGAATCGTGCGCGGATCGGATTTCCGCCGGGCGTCCAGCCGGATGCGGATTCAGCAAACGCTGGCCAAATGGGCAACGCTGAGCATCGGTTCGGCCTATACCTACAGCACCAGCCAGGAAATCCCGAACGGGGGGATCAACGAAGCCTACGGTGCCTTGACCGGTTTTATTTTCAGCAACAACTTCATCAACCCGCAACCCGACCCGGCCACGGGCGTTTACCCTTCGACGGCCCCGGTTTCGGTGCTTCGGCGTACCAACCCGCTGGAAGCCATCGCCCGCTTCGATTTCCGCCAACGCACCAGCCGCTACATCGGCGACGCCCAGTTGAATCTGACGCCCTTGCCCGGTTTGGGCATCGACTTTACGTTCGGGCTGGACACGTATTCGCAACTGGCTACCGGTTACATTCCGCCGAACAACACGACGCCCTCCTACAACGCCGGGTATTCGCGCAAGAGCGAAGCGACGGTTTTGCAGGTCAACAACGATTTGAACATCCGCTACCAGACCAGCCCGACGGAATGGCTGAAATCGACGACCGGCGTCGGGGCCACGGTGCAATATGACCGCAGCTTTACCACCGGCATCACGGCCCAGCAATTGGGTGTGTTCGGCCAGACCATCAACAATGGAGCTAACATTGTTGCCTCCGAAAACCGCTCGGAACGGAGCTTCATCGGGGTTTTCGCGCAGCAAACGTTTGGCCTGTTCAACCGGTTTTTCGTGACGGCGGCCGGTCGGGTCGATGCGGCTTCGGTGTATGGTGTGGATAACCGCTGGCAGTTTTATCCGAAACTCAGCGGGTCGTATGTCATTTCGGAAGAACCGTTCTGGCAAGGCTCATCACTCGCAACCATTTTGCCCGACTTTAAAGTTCGGGCAGCCTGGGGGCAGGCCGGTAACCTGACGGCCATCGGCCCCTACGACCGCTTTACAAACTATACGCCGGTAACGGTTGGGGGACTGGTCGGCTATGCGGCTCCTGCGCAGTTGGGCAACTTCAGCGTAAAACCGGAGCGCCAGACCGAACTGGAAATCGGGACGGATTTCAGCCTGGTTCAAAACCGGATCGGCGTTGAATTCACCTACTACCATAAAGAAGTACAGGATTTGATTCTAAACCGGACACTTTCGCCGAGCAGTGGCTACAACAACCGCTTTGTGAACATTGGAACCATGACCAACCGGGGTTTCGAAGTGCTCGTCCGCGCCATTCCGGTTGAAACCAAGAACCTTCGCTGGAACCTGACGGCGACGTATACCCGCAACAAGAACGTTACGGATGGCGTCGAAGGCAACGGGGTTTTACCGTTCGCAGGCGGTTTTGGTCAGGTAGCGGCTGTCAACGGGTATGCGTTGGGCGCTTTCTATTCGACGTTCTTCGCCCGCAATCCCGATGGTAGTCTGTTGCTGACGCCGGGCGGTTTGCCGCAACGGGAGCGGGGTGTTCAGGGACCGAACGGCACCTACACCGTTCAACGGGCGGCCGACGGGCAACCGAGCGGAGCCATTTTGAGCAAGGTGATTGGCAACCCAAACCCGACCGCCATTTACTCGCTGATTAACGAGGTGTCGGTCGGTTCGCGCTGGTCGTTCCGGATGCAGTGGGACGCCATGCAGGATTTCGACGTGTTTAACTTCACCCGGCGCGTCGGCGACCGCGACCTGTACGGTGGTCTGAAAGGCTACGAACCCGAGTTGCGGGGCGAAGTACCGAAAGGAACCAGTGCGGCCCTGTTTGCCATTTTCGAAAACTGGATTGAAGACGGCTCGTTCGTTAAACTTCGAGAGTTGTCGGCGGCTTACACGGTCACACCCAAATTCTGGGGCTTTCGCAACGTGCGGTTTAGCGTCGCAGGCCGGAACCTGCTGTCGATCGACAACTACAGCGGCTATGATCCGGAAACCAATGCCGCCGGTCAGTCAAATGCTGTGCGGGGTTTTGACTTCGTGGAAGTACCTATCCCGCGTACACTGACGCTCGGAATCAACGCCAACTTTTAGCGGATTTCGCACGGTTTTGATCCGAACGGTTTTTATTTTTTCTTATCGATACTGATTATGAAACCAATACGACTTTTCATTTTTATCGCTTTTCTGTCGCTAGCGGGTTGTCAGCTCGACCTGACCAACCCTAACGGCCCAACCGACGCGCAGGTACTCAGCACCCGCGACGGCATGATCACGTCGAGCATCGGGATGCGGCAATTTTATTCGACCTCGGCGCTGGAATCGCTCATCCTGACGACCGGCACCACGGCCCGCGAAGTGAAGGGCATTACCACGTTTACCAACATTATTGAACTGGAAACGGGTGGGACAGGCCTGCCAACGTTCAACGGGAATGTGCTCAACCTCTGGCTGCGGATGTTGCGGGTGATGGGGATGGCTGAGGACATCATCGCCAACGCCCCGACGGTTTTGGCCAATGAACCCGCTTTCCGTAACGGCATCGTGGCCCACGCCAATCTGTTCAAAGCGATGGCGCTCGGCGGGCTGGCCACGGCCTTTGAACAACTGCCGCTGCAAACCAACCGTACTGGCTCAGTAACGTTTACGGACCGTAAAACCGCCCTGACCGAAGCCATCCGACTCCTCGACGAAGCCGCTTCACTGATCGGGACCACCCCACTTCCGGCTACGTTTACCAGCCAGGTAACCGGTGCGGATTTCGATCTGGTCAACACGATTCAGGCGTATCGGGCGCGGTATAATCTGGTGGCCGGGAATTACGCGGCCGCGCTGACGGCGGCCAACGCGGTGAATCTGACGGCCCGGTCGCAGTTTGTGTACAATACGCAAAGCCCGAACCCGGTTTACCAGCAGGTTCAGATTTCGGCCAACTACGCCCCCCGGGCCAATCTCGGTTTACCGGCCAGCCTGCTCGAAGCGGGCGACGGTCGGCTGGCGTTTTACCTGACCACGCCCGAACGAACCGTAGGGGGTGAGGCCCTGAGAACACTGAAAGGATTCTTCGACGCCATCGACCGGCCCATTCCGGTGTATCTGCCCGACGAAATCCGGCTGATTCGCGCCGAAGCCCTTGTCCGTAGCAACGGCAGTTTGACTGCGGCTGTGACGGACATCAACGCCGTCCGGACGCAACAGACCGGCGATCCATTCGGCGTCTATGCCGGACTCCCCGCCTACAGCGGCCCCGTGACCGCCGAAGCGCTGCTGACGGAAATTTACAAGCAACGCGGAGCCGAGCTATTCCTGACCGGTCAGCGACTGGAAGACAGCCGCCGGTTTGGCCGCCCCGCCCCACCCGCCAACCTGACGGAGCGGAACCGGAATTTCTACCCATATCCCGACCAGGAACGGCTGACCAACCCAAATACCCCCGCCGATCCGGCCATTTGATCAAATTTTGTTGTTTCCCGCCCGGTTTTTTGAAACCGGGCGGGAAATGTCATGATTTATGAGTCCTCTCCCGAACTTTTATTCTTCTTTTTCTGCGTTGGTCAGGTTTGTCAGAAAGTGCATGGTACGTTATTAATCGCTTGTATTTCTGGGGAATCGAAAAACTAATGCAAGGTGTAGCTGCTTGGTAAAAGTCTCATTTCTCGCTGGATAATAAGCCGTTAAATTCGTAGCTTAGCTTGTCTTATCTCCACGCTCCACGTATGATCCAGCTAGCTACTGCCAGTAAGCTTATTCGCTTTAGCATCCATCTGCTGTTGCTGTCGGGCGGGTTCTACTCTATCGGATTCTCTCAGGTAATCGCCCCTCAGCCCTTCTCGTTACAAGGCACTCTGTCTACTGTCAGACAAGGCAAGGTCTATCTGCTGAGTCAGGACAAAACACCAATCGATTCTACCGAACTAGTCGACAACCGGTTTTCTTTCCGGGGGCAATTAGCTGAGCCCGGTTTGCATCTTTTGCAAGTAGCGAACGACGAAATGACGTATCCAGTCTTCCTGGAAGGAACTTCCATGCGGTTCACACTTAATAAAGATCAGACATACCAGGTAACCGGCTCATCGCTTCATACGCAGTGGGACGCGTACGAAAACAAATTTTTGGGTTCAGCAAGGGATAAGTTAATCCGACTCTTTTCAGAAAAAAGCAACGCTCAACAGAAAGGTGATTCCATTCTGGTAGATAAGCTAAGAAGGCAAAACGACACACTTAGCGTCGCCATTGGTCGGGAAATGCTGGATTGGGTTACCCGCAAACCGTATACCTTTTTCAATGTATACCTGTTACAGCAGCGATCATTCAGCGATGAGTTCATCGCTAACCGGCTAAGTGAACTCCGACCACAATTTAGTAACTATCCTTCCTTTCAAAGCCTGGAACAAGGGTTAAAAGTAAGAAAACAGATGCTCGAAAAGGTTGCGCCTAACCAGGTGGCACACGCCTTCAGTTTGCCCGATAGCAGTGGTAAATCTTACTCTTTAGCCTCTTTGATGAACAAAGCGGTTTTAGTCGATTTTTGGGCAAGCTGGTGCGGCCCCTGCATTCAGCAAATGCCCGCGTTGAAAGCCTTACAGGCGGCTTTTGGTCCCAAGGGATTAACGATCATTGGCGTGTCAATCGATGATAACCGACAACATTGGTTGCGGGCCCTTCGGCGGCTTCAGCCAGCGGGAATACAATTGCTGGCCAGTAAAAACGAGGAAATAAAACAGCAGTACGCCCTTTTTTCGATTCCTCGAACATACCTACTCACGCAAGATGGGAAAATTGTCGCGTTGAATCTGGAAGGGGAAGCACTTACAAAAAAGGTTGCTGAATTACTGGAGCAGCAACGGTAGAGGAATGCGTGCAAAAGCCCTTGTCAGAAGCCTCCAGGTAACAATTATTTAATCAACCGTTTGCTCAAGGCTTTAAGGTGTCCGGTTTTCTTTTGTGTAGTTTCGGGTAAGATATTTCTCAACTCGATCACACATGCCACTCCATCGCTACGGCATCCTGAAAGGAAAAGCCATCGACTCCCAACCCGGCAGTATTCAAAGCAACCACTTCCAGGTTCACATCCGGGCTAATGGCGAAAGCCACCGCATCGCCATCAATGTGTACTCCAACGATACGCAAAACCGGGATCTTCAATTCCTGGTTGTCGATCCGTTTCAGCATCCTATCTGCGACCGGATTAAGGGCCTGAACGAAGGGTTCACGCCGGTGGCCTCCCAGCCGGGAGGGATGGCCCTGGACTTCATTCGCGGTAACCTCTTTGATATCAGCCAGATGCAAATCCTGCCGCCGTCGCAGGACGGTCCAGATAATGATCTGAACGATAAAATCGGCTTCTACATCAGCCAGGCCCAGACCCGGCAGGCGGATGTGTACGCCTTCGGGGAAAGATGGGGCCCTGAACCGACTAAAGCGGACCGGTATTTCGGTTTTTTGCCCGGCAACGGGATTCACGATATTCATATGAACCAGGGCAACCCGCCCGGCCGGTTTGCGGGTGATAATGGCGTCTGGCAGGATGGCGGGGTGTTAATTCACTTTCCGGAGGAAAACCGCTGGGTAGCGTATTTTCTAAAATTCCAGTCACAGGCTGTTCACACGGACGATGGTGGAGGTACGGGCGGCAACCCAGGCGGTGGACCCATTGTGACCGATCCGGACAACGAGCCCGCGATTGTGAAAGGCGTCCGGATTCTGGCGGCTTTGGTCAACCCAGCGCCCGAAGATGTGGGTCACGAAAAAGTGTTGCTGTTTAATCCGCTGGCTGACCCCATTTCGCTCCAGGGCTGGGGTTTGCTCGACAGTCAGAAAAAGAAAGAACCGCTCCAGGCGCAACTCGCATCCGGCGCGACACTGACCGTCCAACTGACCGGTCGAAATGCCCAACTGTCGAACAAAGGCGGGATCATCACGCTGGTTGACGAGGAAGGGTTGAAGATTCACGGGGTCAGTTACACGAAGGAGCAAGCCCGGCCGGAGAATGAGTGGTTGGTTTTCTAATGTTGATCCTGCTATAAACACAAACGGGGTCAGACCTTGCGGCCTGACCCCGTTTGTTATTGAATCAAGTACGGTTTTACACCGTCTCGCGACGTTTGCTCCGCGTGAACTTCTCGCGCGTTTCCACGAACGATTCGTACTCCTCTTTTGAGCTGACGATGATGTTGTTGTACCGCCGTGAACCCGTACCCGCCGGGATCAGATGGCCCACCAACACGTTCTCTTTCAAGCCTTCGAGGTAATCGGCTTTGCCCCGGATCGACGCTTCGCTCAACACCTTCGTCGTTTCCTGGAACGAAGCCGCCGACAGGAAGCTTTCCGTACCCAGCGACGCCTGTGTGATTCCTTGCAGCGTCGGTTGCGAAACGGCCGGCATGGCATCCCGCACCTGCACCAGTTTCATATCCCGGCGTTTCAGGCTTGAGTTTTCATCCCGCAGACGACGAACCGAAATGATCATCCCCGCTTTCAGGGTTTCCGAATCGCCCGGATCCATGACCACTTTCATGTTCATGATCTTATCGTTTTCGTTCCGGAAGGTCCATTTATCCACCGATTGCATATCCAGGAAGATCGTGTCGCCCGCATCCATGATTTCCACTTTCTGCATCATCTGACGAACAATCGCTTCGATGTGCTTATCGTTGATTTTCACCCCCTGCAGACGGTATACTTCCTGAATTTCGTTCACCAGGTATTCCTGAACGGCGGTCGGCCCTTTGATCGACAGAATGTCTGACGGCGTAATGGCACCATCCGACAGCGGATCACCCGCCCGAACGAAGTCGTTGTCCTGCACCAGAATGTGTTTCGACAGCGGCACCAGGTATTTTTTCTTCGTGCCGTCTTTCGACTCGATATAGATCTCGCGGTTACCGCGTTTGATCGTCCCGTAGGTAACCACACCGTCGATTTCGCTGACCACCGCCGGGTTCGACGGGTTCCGCGCTTCGAACAATTCCGTTACCCGGGGCAGACCACCCGTGATATCACGGGTCTTACCGACGTTACGCGGAATCTTCGCCACCGGCTGACCGGCTTTGATGTCCTGACCGTTTTTCACGACCAGACGCGCGCTAACCGGCAGGTTGTAGCCTTTCTCGGTCGTGTCTTCCAGCAACGTGCTCGTTCCTTTGACGATGATCGCCGGGTTTTTGGTCTTGTCGCGGCTTTCGATGATCACCATTTCCTGGAAGCCGGTTTGTTCGTCAAACTCTTCGCGGTAGGTAATCGCTTCTTCAATCGCTTCAAATTCCACTTTACCCGTCAATTCCGACAGGATCACGGCGTTGTACGGGTCCCAGGCGCAAAGCTCATCGCCTTTTTTCACTTGCGTGTTTTCTTTCACGCGCAGGAAAGCACCATACGGTACGTTGTTGCTGATCAGGACCAGATTCGGGTTGGCCGGATCGACAATCTTGATCTCACCCGAACGACCCATCACAACCGTGATCGGGTTGCCTTCGTTATCGACCGATTCCACCGTCCGCATTTCTTCGAACTGCACAATTCCGTCGAATTTCGCCCGGATCGAGGCATCGACCGCGATGTTGGAAGCTGTACCACCCACGTGGAAGGTCCGAAGTGTCAACTGCGTACCCGGTTCCCCGATGGATTGCGAGGCAATAACGCCCACGGCTTCCCCGATGTCGACCATCCGGCCCGTGGCCAGATTTCGGCCGTAGCATTTCGCGCAAACCCCTTTCTTGGATTCACAGGTCAATACCGACCGGATTTCGACAGTTTCGATGCTTGTTTCATCAATGTCCGCAGCGATTTCTTCCGTGATTTCACTACCACCGGCCACAATTAGTTCTTTCGTCAACGGGTTGTAGATGTCGTGAACCGACACCCGGCCCAGAATCCGTTCCGACAGCGGCTCAACGATGTCTTCGTTGTCTTTCAGCGCCGAGATTTGCAGACCACGCAGCGTACCACAATCGTCTTCGGTAATGATCACATCCTGCGCCACGTCGTGCAGACGGCGGGTTAGGTAACCAGCATCGGCCGTTTTCAAGGCCGTATCCGCCAAACCTTTCCGTGCCCCGTGCGTCGAGATGAAGTATTCCAATACGTCCAGCCCTTCTTTGAAGTTTGACAGAATCGGGTTTTCGATGATTTCACCGACCGAACCTTGCAGGTTCTTCTGCGGTTTGGCCATCAAGCCCCGCATACCGCCCAACTGACGAATCTGCTCGCGCGATCCCCGTGCACCGGAGTGCATCATCATGAAGATCGAGTTAAAGCCTTGTTGATCGGCTTCCAACTGCTTCATCAGGGTTTCCGTGATCCGGCTGTTGACGCGCGTCCAGATGTCGATCACCTGGTTGTAGCGTTCGTTTTCCGTAATCAAACCCATCAGGTAGTTGTTCCAGACGCCTTCTACTTCCTGCTTGGCTTCTTCGATCAGTTTCTCTTTCGCATCCGGGACTTTTACGTCGCTCAGACCGATTGACAAACCGCCTTTAAAGGCCATCTGGAAACCAAGCTCCTTGATATCATCGAGGAACTGGGCGGTTTTTGAACCACCGGCAATCTTGAAGATGTAGGCAATGATTTGCTGTAGTTTTTTCTTCGTCAACAGTTCATTGATGTACCCTACTTCTTCCGGAACCGACTGATTGAACAGTACCCGGCCGGCCACGGTTTCGATCAACTTGGTTTCGAGTTCACCTTTCTCGTTCCGAACCTTCGCCCGAACTTTGATATTGGCGTGTTTCGAAAGTTTCTTCTCGTTAATCGCAATAATCACCTCTTCGGCCCCGTAGAACGTCATACTTTCCCCGGCAATTGGGTATTCCGGCGTGCTCTTACGACCTTTCGTCACGTAGTACAAGCCCAATACCATGTCTTGCGACGGTACCGTGATCGGCGCTCCGTTTGCCGGGTTCAGAATGTTGTGTGACGCCAGCATCAGCATCGACGCTTCCAGGATGGCTTCCTGTCCGAGCGGAACGTGAACGGCCATCTGGTCACCGTCAAAGTCGGCGTTGAAAGCCGTACAGACGAGCGGGTGCAACTGAATCGCTTTTCCTTCAATCAGCTTCGGCTGGAATGCCTGGATACCCAGACGGTGCAGCGTTGGAGCACGGTTTAGCAAAACCGGGTGTCCTTTCAGAACGTTTTCCAGAATATCCCAGATGATCGGGTCTTTCCGGTCCACGATTTTCTTCGCCGATTTAACGGTTTTGACGATCCCGCGTTCGATCAGCTTCCGGATAATGAACGGCTTGAACAACTCAGCCGCCATGTCTTTCGGCAAACCGCATTCGTGCAGTTTCAATTCCGGACCCACCACGATCACCGAACGACCGGAGTAGTCGACCCGTTTCCCGAGCAGGTTTTGCCGGAACCGGCCTTGTTTCCCTTTCAGCATGTCTGAGAGGGATTTCAGCGCCCGGTTTCCTTCGGAGCGAACAGCGTTCACTTTCCGCGAGTTGTCAAACAGCGAGTCGACGGCTTCCTGCAACATCCGTTTTTCGTTCCGCAGAATCACCTCCGGCGCTTTGATCTCGATCAGACGCTTCAGACGGTTATTCCGGATGATCACTCGGCGGTACAAGTCGTTCAGGTCAGACGTTGCAAACCGGCCACCGTCCAGGGGAACGAGCGGACGCAGTTCCGGCGGAATCACCGGCACCATCCGAATCACCATCCACTCCGGACGGTTTTCGACACGGGTGTTGGCATCCCGAAACGCTTCTACGACTTTCAGGCGTTTCAGCGCTTCGGCTTTCCGTTGCTGCGATGTATCGGTTGCAGCCGCGTGGCGCAGGTTGTACGACAATTCGTCGAGGTTCACCCGCGACAGCAGCATTTCGAGGGCTTCGGCCCCCATTTTGGCAATGAATTTCTGCGGATCAGAATCCGGCAGCAATTGGTTACCACTCGGCAGTTTGTCGACAATATCCAGGTATTCGTCTTCCGTCAGGAAGTCCAGTTCCTGAATACCGTCTTCGCCTTTGATGCCCGGTTGAACGACGACGTACCGTTCGTAATAGATAATCTGGTCGAGTTTTTTCGTAGAAAGCCCGAGCAGGTATCCAATTTTATTGGGAAGGCTCCGGAAATACCAGATGTGTGCCACCGGAACAACCAGTTCAATGTGACCCATCCGCTCCCGACGCACTTTCTTCTCCGTCACTTCGACCCCACAGCGATCACAGATAATGCCTTTGTAGCGAATACGCTTGTATTTACCACAATGGCACTCCCAGTCTTTGACCGGCCCGAAGATTCGCTCACAGAACAAACCGCCCATTTCAGGCTTGTAAGTCCGGTAATTGATTGTCTCCGGCTGCGTTACTTCACCATACGAACTCTCCAGAATGGACTCGGGCGAGGCCAGGCTGATCAGCACTCTGGAAAAGTCGCTGTTGAGCTTCTTATTCTTTTTGAATGACATTGGATGGAGTTTTATTGGGTGAAATTATTTGTATAGCTGCTTCTGCCCGGTTTTGCAACCTTGGAAAACCGGGCAGAAAACAACCGGTATTAGTCCATCGTAACCTCAAGGGCCAGACCGCGCAATTCGTGTACCAACACGTTGAACGATTCCGGAATGTTGGGTTTCGGCAGGTTTTCGCCTTTTACGATGGCTTCGTAGGCTTTGGCCCGGCCCACCACGTCATCGGATTTCACGGTCAGGATTTCCTGCAGGATGTGCGACGCGCCGAAAGCTTCGAGCGCCCAAACCTCCATCTCTCCAAACCGCTGACCACCGAACTGCGCCTTACCACCCAGCGGTTGCTGTGTGATGAGCGAGTACGGCCCAATCGAACGGGCGTGCATTTTATCATCGACCAGGTGACCCAGTTTCAGCATGTAGATGACCCCAACGGTAACCGGCTGGTCGAAGCGTTCGCCCGACAAACCGTCGTACAGGAACGTCCGGCCGAACGACGGTAAACCGGCGGCATCCAGTTCTGCAACTACCTGCTCTTCGGTAGCTCCGTCGAAAATTGGCGTGGCGTACTTGCGACCCAACTTCAGACCGGCCCAACCGAGGACGGTTTCGTAAATCTGACCGAGGTTCATCCGGGAAGGTACCCCCAGCGGGTTTAGAACGATGTCGACCGGCGTTCCGTCTTCCAGGAACGGCATGTCTTCGTCCCGAACAATCCGGGCAACCACCCCTTTGTTTCCGTGACGACCGGCCATCTTGTCACCTACTTTCAGCTTCCGCTTCTTGGCCACATAGACTTTCGCCAGTTTCACGATACCCGCCGGCAGTTCGTCACCGACTTCGAGCGTAAACCGTTCGCGTTTAAACCGTCCGGTAATCTCGTTCCGGCGGTTGTTGTAGTTCTTCACCATCTGCGTCAACAGCTTGTTGGTGTGCGGATCGTCCGTCCAGCCTTCAATCAGCAAATCACCCAGCAGGTTGACCTCTTCCGGCACCGAATAGCTGCTTTCGTCGCGGTACGGGTTTTTGTCCGGGAACAGGTTGTCCGTAATGTTCTTCCGGGTAAACTTCACCCCTTTGCTCGTGATGTTATCGCCGAACTTGTGGTTGATGCCTTGTGACGTTTTGCCTTCCAGCAGTGTCGACATCTTGTTGATCATCTTCTCGCGAACGCCGATCAACTCCCGGCTGTAGCGTTTCATCAACGCCTTGATTTCATCTTTGTGCTTCGAACGCTCGTCTTTGTTCGGGCGGGAGAACAGTTTGGTATCGATCACAACCCCTTTCAGCGACGGCGGTGCCTTTTTGGAAGCATCCTTCACGTCACCGGCTTTGTCGCCGAAGATGGCGCGGAGCAGTTTTTCTTCCGGCGTCGGATCGCTCTCTCCTTTCGGCGTAATCTTACCGATCAGAATGTCGCCTTCCTTCACTTCCGTACCGACCCGAACGATACCGTTCTCGTCGAGGTTACGCACGGTTTCTTCCGAAACATTCGGAATTTCCGCCGTCAGTTCCTCTTCCCCGCGTTTCGTATCGCGTACTTCGAGTTCAAACTCTTCGATGTGGATGGACGTGAAGATATCTTCCCGAACAACCCGCTCCGAAATCACGATGGCATCCTCGAAGTTATATCCCTGCCAGGGCATGAAAGCCACTTTCATGTTCCGACCCAGGGCCAGCTCACCACCTTCCGTTGCGTAGCCTTCGCAAAGCGGTTCACCTTTTTTCACCTTCTGACCTTTCAGCACCATCGGCTTCAGGTTGATGCAGGTATCCTGGTTGGTCCGGCGGAACTTGATCAGATCGTAGGTTTTCAGATCATCGTCGAAGCTCACCAGCCGCTGATCGTCGGCCAGGTCGTAGCGAACCACGATTTTGGTCGAATCCACGAACTCAATCACGCCGTTTTCTTCGGCAATGACCAGTGCCCGCGAGTCGATGGCCACCCGTCCTTCCAGACCGGTTCCTACGATCGGAGCCTGCGGCCGCAGCAGCGGAACCGCCTGCCGTTGCATGTTCGATCCCATCAGGGCCCGGTTGGCATCATCGTGCTCCAGGAACGGAATCATCGAAGCGGCCACCGACACAATCTGGTTCGGCGCAATATCCATGTAGGTCACACTCGTCGGCTCCGACATCGGGAAGTCACCTTCGAACCGCGACTTGATCCGGTCTCCCTGGATAGTTCCCTGGCCATCGACCTGCGTGTTGGCCTGCGCGATGTAGTGCGTATCTTCTTCCTCCGCCGTCAAATACTTCACCGGTTGATCTTCCGCGACCTGACCGCTTTCAATAATCCGGTACGGCGTTTCGATAAAGCCCATGCTGTTTACTTTGGCGTAAACGCAAAGCGACGAAATCAACCCGATGTTCGGACCTTCCGGCGTTTCGATCGTACACAGACGACCGTAGTGTGTGTAGTGAACGTCACGAACCTCAAAACCGGCCCGCTCGCGCGACAGACCACCGGGCCCGAGTGCCGACATCCGACGCTTGTGCGTCACCTCGGCCAGCGGGTTCGTCTGGTCCATAAACTGCGACAACTGGTTTGTTCCGAAGAACGAGTTGATTACCGACGACAGCGTCCGGGCGTTGATCAGATCGACCGGTTTGAAGTCTTCGTTATCGCGCACGTTCATTCTCTCCTTGATGGTCCGCGCCATCCGCGCCAGACCCACGCCAAACTGGGCGTACAATTGCTCACCGACCGTCCGGACGCGCCGGTTGCTCAGGTGGTCAATGTCATCAACAACGGCTTTGGAGTTGATCAGACCGATCAGGTATTTCACGATGGAAACAATGTCTTCCGTCGTTAATACTTTCGTATCGGCCGCTACATCCAGACCCAGTTTCTTGTTGATCCGGTAGCGACCTACATCGCCCAGATCATAGCGTTTGTCCGAAAAGAACAAACTTTGAATGATTTCGCGGGCGGTTTGCTCATCCGGCGCTTCCGTGTTCCGGAGTTGCCGGTAGATTTGCTCCACAGCCTCTTTTTCCGAGTTGGAGCTGTCTTTTTGCAACGTATTATAAATGATGTTATAATCCGCCACGTTCATATCTTCCTTGTGCAGGATGATCGATTTCTGACCGGAATCCGTGATGGTATCGAGGTGATCCGACGTAATGACCGAATCGCGCTCCATCAACACCTCGTTCCGGCTGATCGATACGACTTCACCCGTATCTTCATCCACGAAGTCTTCCGTCCAGGTCCGCAGCACCCGGGCAGCCAGACGACGGCCGACTACCTTCTTGAGGTTGGCCGGAGTCGCCGGTATTTCTTCAGACAATCCGAACAGATCCAGGATCTCTTTATCCGAGCCAAAACCGATGGCACGCAGCAGCGTCGTGACCGGGAATTTCTTCTTCCGGTCGATGTACGCGTACATGACGTTGTTGACGTCGGTCGAGAATTCGATCCAGGACCCTTTAAACGGAATAATCCGTGCTGAATACAATTTCGTCCCGTTGGTGTGCTTGCTCATGGAGAAGAACACGCCCGGTGAACGGTGCAATTGCGAAACAATCACCCGCTCGGCTCCGTTAATGACAAACGAACCCTTCGCCGTCATATACGGAATGTTGCCCAGAAATACTTCCTGTTCGATGGTCTCGAAGTCCTCATTGTCGGCATCGTTGCAGGAAAGCCGCAACTTGGCTTTCAGCGGCACCGAATACGTCAGGCCCCGGTCGATACACTCGTCAACGGAGTATTTGGGCGGATCAACCGAATAGTCAATGAACTCCAGCACGAAATTTTCGCGGGAGTCTGAAATCGGAAAATTTTCTTGAAAAACTTTAAACAAACCTTCTTTCGAACGATTATCAGAAGGGGTGTCTAACTGAAAAAAATCTTGGAAAGATTGTATCTGAACATCCAAAAAATCCGGATATTCGATCACCGGTTTGATTTTCGCAAAGCTTATACGCGTGGTTGTTTTCGTAGCCAAGACTTCGTTGCGTTTAGTGGTAGTGATCGATTGTAATTCGTCCGTTAAATCTGTATACTAAGTGTATACAATAGGGCGTAAACGGACAACGTAATATAGGGGGAAATAGTTTATTTTCCCGTTCGCATAGCGCAAAACTCCCCAAACAGGAAAAGACCTGACAAATGCCAGGCCTATTCCCGGGGGAGAGCGTATGACGCTAAGCAGCGTTATTTTACTTCTACTTCGGCTCCAGCTTCTTCCAGTTGCTTGCGCAGCGCTTCGGCTTCGTCTTTGGCAACACCTTCTTTTACCGGTTTCGGAGCCGTATCAACCAATTCTTTGGCTTCTTTCAGGCCCAGACCCGTCAGGTCTTTCACCAGTTTCACAACGGCCAGTTTGCTGGCACCGGCGGCTTTCAGGATCACGTCGAAGGACGTTTTCTCGGGAGCGGCAGCGGCTTCATCACCACCACCTGCTGCACCACCAGCAACCATTACCGGAGCCGCAGCGGCCGGTTCGATACCGTATTCATCTTTCAGAATAGCAGCCAGTTCGTTTACTTCTTTTACCGTCAGGTTGACAAGCTGCTCCGCGAACGCTTTCAAATCTGCCATTTTCGTATTCTTGATTAGATTGTTACAAAATTGATTAAAAGTACCCACGGGCTTTAGCCCGTGAGCGTCATAAGTTAGTAAAAACACGGACTAAAGTCCGTGGGTACGTTCCGTCAGGCGGCTTCGCGCTCCGACAGTGTTTTGAGGATACCGGCCAGTTTGTTGCCACCACCTTGCAGACCCGAAATAACGTTCTTAGCAGGTGATTGCAGCAGGGCGATAACGTCGGCAATAAGTTCGTTTTTGGTCTTCAACGTCAGCAGCGTTTCCAGTTGGTCAGCGCCAACGAACACACTGTAATCCACCGAAGCACCTTTCAACTTCAGCTTATCGTTACCGGCTTCCTTGCGGTATTCTTTGATCAGCTTCGCCGGTACTTTACCCGACTCGGCGTGGAACATCACCCCTGAGAATCCTTTCAAAACCGTACCGTCAAACGAGGTATAATCGGTGTCCAGGGTTTCTAGGGCTTTCCGGATCAACGTGTTTTTAACAACGACATACTCGATGCCACGGTCGAAACACATCCGGCGCAGTTTGTTTACTTCGGCAACCGTCATGCCACTCGCATCGGTGATGTAGAAGTAGGGAACTGTTTTGAACTTCTCGCTCAGTTCCTCAATGATCGCTCCTTTTTCTTCCCGTGTCATGTTACAGTCCTGATACCGTCGTTTTGTCAATTACTACACTCGGACTCATTGTGCTCGACAAATGAATCGTTCTTACATACGTACCTTTCGAAGACGAAGGCTTCAAGCGAAGCAGCGTAGCAATTACTTCCTGCGCATTTTCGGCCAGTTTATCCGGCTCGAACGATACTTTACCGATGCTGGTGTGAATAATTCCGAATTTGTCGACTTTGAAGTCGATTTTACCGGCTTTCACTTCCCGAACCGCTTTGCCCACTTCCGGCGTTACCGTTCCCGATTTGGGGTTCGGCATTAAACCGCGCGGACCCAGCACCCGGCCCAGCTTACCAACTTTGGCCATGACACTCGGCATCGTGATAATCACGTCGATGTCCGTCCAGCCTTGTTCGATTTTGGTAATGTATTCGTCCAGACCTACATAATCCGCACCCGCTTCTTTCGCTTCGGCTTCTTTATCCGGCGTGCAGAGTACCAGTACCCGAACGGTTTTACCCGTTCCGTGCGGCAAGGTAGCTACACCCCGTACCATTTGATCGGCTTTCCGCGGATCAACGCCTAGACGGACATCGATATCGACGGAAGCATCAAACTTCGTATAAGAGATTGTCTTTAAAATCTCGGCTGCCTGCGCCAAGGAGTACTCCTTCGCAACTTCGAACTTGCTCAGAGCCTCTTTCTGTTTTTTAGTCAGTTTTCCCATGATCTTCGCTGAATGTGACGGCTGAAATTAATTATCCCAGGGAGCTTTCCCCGATACTGTGATCCCCATACTCCGGGCAGTACCGGCAATCATTTTCATCGCAGACTCGATGGTGAAGGCGTTCAAATCCGGCATCTTGGTTTCAGCAATTTGCTGAACCTGATCCCAGGTTACGGAGCCAACTTTGTTCCGGTTCGGCTGGGCCGACGCGGTTTTTACTTTGGCAGCCTCCATCAACAGGATGGGTGCAGGCGGTGTTTTGATGACAAAATCGAATGATTTGTCTTTGTAGTACGTGATCAGTACCGGAAGGACCATGCCCATCTTGTCCTGCGTCCGTCCGTTGAACTGCTTGCAGAATTCCATGATATTCAAACCTTTGGAACCCAGCGCCGGTCCAATCGGAGGAGAGGGGTTGGCTTGGCCGCCCTTCACCTGCAATTTCACGTAGCCAGCTACTTCTTTTGCCATTGCTTCTGGTTTGTTACGCTAAGCCCTGCAAATGACTAGCCGTCCAGTGGGAAGCATACGACGGCATTGTCTCGGGCATAGCCAGTTTAATTTTCCTTTTCTACTTGTGCGTAACTCAGCTCTACAGGGGTATTCCTACCAAAAATTTTGACGACAACATTCAGCTTTTTGCGTTCGTCGAACACTTCCTCGACGGTTCCGATAAAACCGCTGAACGGGCCATCAACCACTTTAACCGATTCTCCTTTGAGGAACGAAACCGTCGGCGTTGCCACTTCCTGCGCTACCTCATCGACCTTGCCCAGAATCCGGTTTACTTCTGCCTGACGCAGCGGCACCGGTATTTTGGTTGGTCCATTGGAATTGCCCAGAAAGCCCAGTACGCCCGGCATACTCGTAATGACGTGCATTACCTCGCCGTTGGAGAGATCGGCCGAAATCAAAATATACCCCGGGAAGAAGGTCTTTTCACGAACCCGTTTTTTCCCGTTGCGCATTTCGTAAACCTTTTCGGATGGAATCAGAATCTGTGGAACAAAGTCACCCAAACCCTGTCTGGTAATTTCATTTTCCAGATAGGATTTGACTTTCTTTTCCTGGCCTGAAACGGCCCGGACGACATACCATTTAATTCCGCTTTCCATCGTGAAGTTGTTACGATTTGTAATTGCTGCTGTATGATTAGACTATAAAAATCACACAGAGACAATCTAACCCGGCATCAAAACGACTGGTAAAACAGATTCAGCGCGTTTTCAAACAAAAAGTCGATGCCACCTACCAGAAGTGCGAAAATCAGCGATGCAATCAAAACCAGGGTTGAGCTGGATTGCAGATCGCTGAACTTCGGCCATGTAACATTATGCTGAACCTCCTCCCAGGAGTCTTTCAGAAATGAGGTAACCTTGTCCATCTGTGATGTGATTGGCACGGGTGGAGAGATTCGAACTCCCATCAACGGTTTTGGAGACCGCTATTCTACCCTTGAACTACACCCGTATTAGGTAGAAGAAAGAGAAAAGACATAAGATTTGGTTTTCAACCGTTTATCTTACCTCTTTTCTCTTTGTCCTTACTATCCGCCGAAACGGACTGCAAAGTTACTAAATATTCAGAAAAAACAAGTGCATTCCCCGAAAGAAATGCACTTGTTAACTTTCCTAAATTAGTCGAGGATTTCCGTTACCTGACCAGCACCAACCGTCCGGCCACCTTCGCGGATAGCGAAGCGAAGACCTTTCTCCATGGCGATCTTGTTGATCAGTTGTACCTCGATGGTGATGTTATCACCCGGCATAACCATCTCAACGTTGGCCGGCAGGGCGATTTCACCCGTTACGTCCGTGGTCCGGAAATAGAACTGCGGGCGATATTTGTTGAAGAACGGCGTGTGACGACCTCCTTCTTCTTTCGACAGAACGTAAACCTCGGCTTTGAATTTAGCGTGCGGTTTTACTGAACCCGGTTTGCAGATAACCATACCCCGACGGATATCGGTTTTCTCAATACCCCGGAGCAGCAGACCGACGTTGTCACCGGCTTCGCCACGGTCCAGAATTTTCCGGAACATTTCAACCCCCGTTACAACGGATTTAAGGTTTTCAGCACCCATACCCAGGATTTCGACGGGCTCGCCTGAGTTGATAATACCCCGCTCGATCCGGCCGGTTGCTACCGTACCACGACCCGTGATCGAGAACACGTCTTCGACCGGCATCAGGAACGGCAGATCCGTTTGACGCGGAGGCAGCGGAATGTAGCTGTCTACGCTGTCCATCAGTTCTTCGATGGTTTTTACCCATTTAGCGTCGCCGTTCAGACCACCCAGAGCAGAACCCTGGATAACCGGAATGTTGTCGCCATCATATTCGTAGAAGCTCAACAGCTCCCGGATTTCCATTTCAACGAGTTCGAGCAGCTCCGGATCATCGACCATGTCCACTTTGTTCATGAACACAACCAACTGAGGAACACCTACCTGACGAGCGAGCAGGATGTGCTCACGAGTCTGAGGCATCGGGCCGTCCGTAGCAGCCACAACCAGGATAGCACCGTCCATCTGAGCAGCACCCGTAACCATGTTTTTCACATAGTCAGCGTGGCCCGGACAGTCGACGTGTGCATAGTGACGGTTTGCCGTCTGATATTCTACGTGCGACGTATTGATCGTAATACCCCGCTCTCTTTCTTCCGGTGCGTTGTCGATTGATGAGAAATCACGTTTTTCAGCCAGACCTTTTTCTGACAACACTTTCGTGATGGCAGCGGTCAGGGTCGTTTTACCGTGGTCAACGTGACCAATCGTACCAATATTGACGTGCGGCTTGGAACGGTCAAAATTTTCTTTAGCCATTGTTGGAAAAGCTTAAAATGAACTGGTTATTATGATTGTTTGAAATTTGCCGTTTCTGAGCCGTTGAGGGGATTTGAACCCCTGACCTCTTCCTTACCAAGGAAGTGCTCTACCCCTGAGCTACAACGGCTTATACTCTTGCATCTACTACAAAAACGAATAACGTAAAATGAAAATGAATCATTCCTCACTTCATTCTACCCTATTCATTTTCTGGAGCGGGAGACGGGGCTCGAACCCGCCACCTGAAGCTTGGAAGGCTACCGCTCTACCAAATGAGCTACTCCCGCTTGTTGCTAGTTTTCAAGTTTATTGTTTTTAGTTAAAACGATAAACTCAAAACTCTAAACTAACAATATTTCCGTGGGGAGTGGAGGATTCGAACCTCCGAAGGCGTTCGCCAGCAGATTTACAGTCTGATCCATTTGGCCACTCTGGAAACTCCCCTTTTAGCCTAAAAAAACACTTTTTACTTTCCTCCGATTGGCTCGTTCGCCAATGGAGTTGCAAAATTACATCCTTTTTTGGCTATGTCAACTATTCACTTAAAATTAATTTAGAAACCCAAAGGGTGTAACAAACAAAAACCGCTATTGATTCCTGCCAATAGCGGTTTCCCGAATTCGTAAAAACGGCTTATAAACCGATCCCGAAACTCAACGCACGAACGTCCGGCCCTTTATCCGTTTGAAACAACGGATTCATATCATACTTGATGAAGAAGTTCGTGCGGGCAATACCGATGTGCGCAACCAGACCATAACGAAAATCATTCAGGTAAAAATTGGAATGCTGCCGTTCCTTGTTGCCATCCTGCTCCTTGATCTTTGTATAACTGTCTACCCGGTAGCCCGCGAAACCGCCGAAGCCTAGGTGACCCAGCTTGCGGCCACTGTTGTTGTAGAAGCTCAGACGGGGCACTACCGGCAGATTAATTGAACAAACCGTCAGTTTGGTTTTGCGCAGGTCGCGTCCGGCATCGGCGAATACCACGCCATCCGTTCCCTTTTGCGCAATGACTTCGTTATCAAACATGTAGTTGTTCCACGACACCTCCAGTCCGTAAAACAGCTTGAATGAAACGTGCTGGCTCCGGGCGAGGGTCGGGGCCTGGCTCAGGGCAAGGCTAATGTATCGTGATCCCAGAGGCCGCAACCGGTACGTTTCAGATGGGTAGCGGGCGTTGGCGGTTTTCTCAATCAGCGTATTGAGGCCAAAACCGCCCCCTTCGGCCCCAATTTCCCAGTTATCTTTCTTCCGGCGACGGCTGCGGTTTCGCTCCGACCAATCCGAATTGTTGTCCCGCTCCGACCGGTCGTAGCTCCGTCCCTCCGACTCCTTGATCGTTACCCGAACCTCACCGTCCTGCTGCGTCACGACCAGAACCGTATCCTGCAAATACCGCTGTACCTTGTTCTGATCGATGACGATGAACGTCTCGCCCGTCCGGACCGAATCCAGCTTCAGGCCCATATCGCGGATAATCTTGTTGATGTCGTAACTGGATAGCTGGCGGATTCCTTCCTTGTCTTCGGAATGAATTACGAGCCGGGTTTTGTTGCCGAACAGGATTACGAGCGAATCGGCTTTCGAATGCTCGGGAGCAGCCCAGGCCAGGCTACCGAGCAGCAGCAGAACGGTGGTTAATACAACTTTCATGGTTCTATTTGTTGTTTGCATTTTTACGGAATGTGTTGTAGCGCAGGTTTTCATAGGATTCGGTCAGTTTCTCTTTTCCTTCCTGTACTTTTTCGGATGCCCGGGCAAACAAGGCCACCGGTTTGACGCCTACCTCTTCCCACTCGACGGGCTCCCCGGCTTTTAACTTGGTGATTTGCCGGAATACGCGCCCGATGCGGAAGCGTTTTTTGCGGGGTTGCTCTTCTTCGCTTTCGTCAAAAGAGGTTGTTCCCGATTCCATTACAGCCACAGACTCCTTAGTTTCAAGCTTCGGTGTGGCAATCTGCACCACCAGTGTTCGCTCCGGCTCTTGTGTCTTAACATTAGCGAACCGTGTATCCGGTTTTGCTAATTCCTCAGAAACTGGTTTTTGGGGCATTTCAACCGCAGCCAATTCTTCGGGTTGGTCAGAAATTGGCTGAATAGGCTTGCTGATTTTTTGCGGACTCACGTTTCCGCTTCTATACGTCGTCGGTTTCTGGTAAGCCAGTGCCTTGTTTTGTTCAGGCAGGATATCAGTTTCTGCCGGACTCAAGCTTTCTTTCTGAGCTGGCATCGGTTTTGGGGGCGTTTGCCGAGCGATTGCAGGGCCGGTTTGTACGGTTTTATCGCCGTTGTTTCCCGACCACAGCCACCAGGAAGCCAGCAGCACCACGGCGACACTGGCCACCGAGGCATACCACCAGACAATCGACGCCCGGCGTTCGGCTTTGGCGTTTATCCGGCGCTGCAATTCGTCCCACGAAGCCCGCTCCGGTTTCAGGCCGTGATTTCGGAGCTTGTCGGCAAAAAGATCGTCAATAGGGTGCTGACTCATAACTTATCGATTTTTTTTTTACATCAACCTGCGCCAGCAACCGTTGCAATAAAGCCCGGGCGCGGTGCAGTTGCGATTTGGATGTACTTTCCGTTATACCAAGTAAGTCGGCGATTTCGGCGTGGCTGTAGCCCTCGATAGCGTAGAGGTTAAAAACCGTCTTGTAACCGGCGGGAAGTTGTTCGAGCAGATTCAGCAGATCCTCCGCGACGAGATCCTGATCGGCAAAACCGGGATCGGCTTCAGGAGGGGCCTCTTCCAGCGCAACCTCGGCCCGCCATTGCTTGTTTCGGCGCAGGTACATCAACGACTCGTTTACCATGATTCGCCGAATCCAGCCTTCAAAACTGCCTTCGCTCTTATACTGATCGATTCGCTCGAAAACCCGCATAAAACCGTCCATCAGAATTTCCTCAGCTTCGTACCGGTTGGACACATATCGAACGCAGATGGTCAGCATTTTCGACGAATACCGCTCAAACAACACCTTCTGCGCCCGACTGTCCGCCCGTTGCAGTGCCGTTATCAATTGCGTTTCCGTAGAAAAACCGAGTAAGCGTCGAATCATGCGGGTTAAACCGTTTTCAATAGCAAGATGCAAAACCGGTTGCCGCAGGTTGCACCGATTTTACTTTTTTTCAAAAAAATAGCCCGACCGGGGTGGGTCGGGCCGGATGGCCTTTAAAATTCTGTTCGTTTGGCCGGATCATAGGCAATGCCGGAGACGTAATGCAGCCAGAGAATCCGGGATAAGCGAAAATTGACCGGTGTAATCAATACCAGCAGCGGACAGATAATTATTACGTACGTCCAACCGCCGGGGTCATTCAATCCGTAGAAAATCAGAAAACCGGCCACGAGCGCTACACCCCCGGAGAGCATGTAGCTGACGAACATCGCTCCCCAGAAATAACCGGGTTCAATTTCGTACCGGATTCCGCAGTTCGGACAATGCTTATACATTTCGTCGAACCGCCGGATGTTGTACACCGAATATTTAAATATCTTGCCTTCCCGGCACCTAGGACATAGCCCGGCGGACACGGCTTGCAATTTCGAGACGCTTTCCATGTTCTTTTTTGCTGGTTTGGATCCATAAGTATATAACTACCGCTACCAGCAAATAAGGCATCACGAACAGATATAGAATACCGGTATTTAATCCAACGGCTACCTGATTCCGGCCGTTGCTCATAGTACTTTCTACGGCTCCCCGGCACATGGCGCATTGCGCAAAGGTGTCGGCCATGGTCAAAATGTACAGAATGCCGATCGCCAGGATACTTTTCCAACGCTTCATATCATTCGGAATTAATGTTGGTAATAAGGAGCAATCATGAAATAAACGATGACGCCCGTAATACTGACATACAGCCAGATTGGATAAGCCCATTTCACTACCGCCTTGTGCCGGGTAATCTGACCGCTCAGCGCAAAATAAACCGCCCGTAGTACAAACCAGACAACCACCACCGATAACACAATGTGGCTAATCAGCAGAAAGTAATAAATCGGCCGGATCACCCCCTGCCCACCGAAAGGCGTCGACTCGTTTGATAGGTGATATAAGACATAACTGACCAGAAAAACAAAACCGAGTATGAACGCCATCAACATCGTTGTCCGATGCGCCGAGACGTTTTTCTGTTTGATGAAGTACAAACCGACAAGCAGGAGAAAAGCCGTAATGGAGTTAATGACGGCGTTGATGTGCGGTAAATAGGTGGTCCAGTGACCCAGATCGACTTTTTGCCGGATGCCGAGCAAAACTGCTACCACGACCGGAATCGTAATGGCCAGCACATTGATCAGCCGATTGTATTTTTTACTTTGCTCAAGTTGTAAGGTTAGCATACGATGATGAGCTTATTATTTTGCATAAATATCCAGCAAAACGCGGGTTTCCAACACCAGGCGATCGACATCTGCTTTGTCGGTGCCATTGTAAAAGCCCCGAATTTGGCCTTCCTTATCTACCAATACCAACCCCTCGTAAAGCGTAAAAGTTTCGTTTTTCCGACCGGTCATGGGGCGCTGTTTGATCCGGTAATATTGCTCCCCTACAAATGTTGTTTCCAGGGAATCCGGCCTGGCTATCAACCATTTTTTCGGTTCAATCTCAAAAGACTTCAGGACGCTGGCCGCGGTCGAATCATTGTCGACATACGACACCAGCACGACCTCCGGTTTGGGCGAAAAAATATCCTGCACGCGGTTAAGCTGACCGGCCACTTTCGTACAGGTGCTATCGCAGTTTAGGCCAAAAAAGGAGGTGATGTAAATTTTCCCTTGCAGCGATGCGGTCGAGAACGGCTGTTGGTTCGGTAGTTTCCCAACGATGGGCGGAATGGTGTAAAAAACCGTATCCTCGGTGCGACTGCCGAAGAGCGGACTCCGGCCGGGGCGGGTTTCGACCTTTCCGGTTTTCGGATTCATCACCGGAAAGAACGTCTGAAGCGTATACTGGTTCTCGCCGAAAACCTTGAGAAATATAAATACAAAAGCCGGAACCACCAACACGAGCAGGAGGATTCCGGCTTTCAAAAAGCGCGTCATGCTATTTGGCAATAAAAATAAAGTTACCTTCCATCAGCAGGGCAAGCAGCAGCCAAACCACGAAAATACAGGGCAGGATGATCGCCCAGATCAGTGATTTCACTTCGTGCTTCAAGTGCATGAACTCCCCTACAATGTAGAAGGCTTTAACAATGGTCATGATGACAAAGACCGACGTTTTGAAAAAACCGGCCGGAACCGTAAAGGCAATCAAGAATTCGAAAGCCGTCAGAACCGACAGAATAATGAAGGTTCTCCAGATGGCTTTGGTTTGCGGTTCGGCAATAACCCGGTCTTCCGTATCGTGGTGGTGAGAATGATGATCTGCCATGATTGTAGATTAAAATTTTAGACCAGATAGAAGAACGTAAAGACGAATACCCATACCAGGTCGACAAAGTGCCAGTACAAACCGACTTTCTCCACCATTTCGTAGTGCCCGCGACGATCGTACAAGCCGAAAGCCGTCCGGTAGAAAATCAGGATGTTCAGGACAACCCCGCTGAGTACGTGTGTTCCGTGGAACCCGGTGATAAAGAAAAACAAGTCGGCAAAAGCCGGAGGACCGTACTGATTCTCGGTCAGGTTAGCCCCAAAGATCGTCCGCTCAATCCATTTTCCGTCGACAACCTCCCGAATGACGGTTCCTTCGTCCGTTCCGTGGATAAAGTGCGTCCATTCCCAGGCCTGGCTGCCCAGGAAGGTCAAGCCGCCGAGGATGGTCCAAAGCATGTACTTTTCCACCGCAGCCCGGTCCATCCGGTGCCCGGCTTCAACAGCCAGTACCATCGTTACCGACGAGAAGATCAGGATAAAGGTCATGATCCCGACGAAAACGAGTGGCAGTTCAACACCGTGCAGGAACGGAACCGCTTCGTATACCTTCTCCGGGATCGGCCAGTACAGGTTGGAGAAATGAAACTCACCATGAACGGCTGGATCATATGCCGGATAGCTAAACCGGATCATCCCGTAGGTGACCAGCAAAGCGGAGAATGTGAAGGTATCCGAAATAAGAAAGAACCACATCATTAGCTTGCCGTAGCTCACTTTCATCGGTTCTACCCCGCCCATCCAGGTTTTTTTGTCAAATACTGGCGCGTCGGTTGTTGCAGTAGCAGCCATGCTTTACGGAGATTGAATCAATTAAAATACAATAAAAAGCCAAACAGATAAACCCACAGGATATCCAGAAAATGCCAGTAGGTCATGCAAATTTCAATCTGTGTCAGGTTTTTGGCGTGAATTTTCAATTGGAATGCCGCCCGCAAGGCAAACAGGAGGACGAACAGACCGCTGATCAGGTGAAAACCGTGTAGTCCGGTAAAAACGTACATAAACGAGCCGGAAGGGTTTCCGACAAAGTATACGTTTTGGGCTACGAGGTCTTTCCAGCCCATGAATTGCATCACCAAAAAGGCCAACCCAAACGCAAAAGTAATAGAAATTGCTGTTCTCAATACCCCGAAATCATCTTTTTTTGCCGCCCGATACGCCCAGTGCATCGAAATGCTGCTGAGGAGTAAGACGACGGTGCTATACCAAAAAACCGAGGGTATTTCAAACTCCAGCCAGTTGCCTTCCGCCCGCCGGACGAGGTAGGCACTGGTCATGGCGGCAAACAACATGATGATACTCACCACAAAGAGCCACAGGATGAACTTTTTGGGGTTCATCGATAAGGTTTCCTCAGGCTCTTCCGCTACCGGCACTAACTTAATTGCTTCGCTCATAGTCAATTACACTTTGTCTAACAAGAACGCAATCTGAACAATCGGCAAGTACAGGAACGATCCGAACATGATTTGCAAAGCCGCTTTGTCCGTGCGTTTTCTCATTAAATAAAACGTTTGAGCCAGGAATAGAATTCCGCAAACCATGGCAATCAGAGCAGAATTCAGGCCCGTCATTCCCAGTTCATACGGCAGCCAGCCTACCGGCAACAAGCACAGCGTATAAATCATGATCTGCAACGCCGTCCGCTCATCTTTACCACCCGTTGAAGGCAAAAGTTTGAAACCGGCTTTGGAATAATCTTTATCAGCCACCCAGGCAATCGCCCAAAAGTGCGGGAATTGCCAGAAGAATTGAATCGCAAACAAAATACCGGGTTCAAGACCGTAGTGGTTTGTAGCGGCAACCCAACCAATCATGGGTGGAAACGCACCTGGCAAAGCCCCGACAAAAACCGCAATTGGGCCAACCCGCTTCAAGGGTGTATAGACAAAACCGTAGAGCAGTAACGACAAAACCGACAAGGCACACGCCCGCAGGTTAAAGAAAACGATGAAGAGGTAACAGGCAACCACGAACAAAATGAAGGCAAAAACAGCCGCTTCCTGAACGCTCAACCGTCCCGTTGGCAGGGGTCGACCCGCCGTCCGTTTCATCAGTTTATCATAATCCCGCTCGATAATCTGATTGATGATGTTGGCGGCTCCGGTCATCGCGAGGGAAGCGATGAACAGCACCCCCAGTTTCAGCCAGTCGATCCGGCTCACCGCCAGACTGTATCCATACATCCCCGACAGGGCAACAAACGCCGACAATCGGAATTTCAATAACTCGAAGTACGCTTTACTTTTTAAGGCAAACGCACCGGCACCAATGGTTTTGGTCTCCTGCATGCTAGATTGATGAATAATGCGGCAGTTCAACTGCCGGTTTATGTAATAGCTGATCGGCGTTCAGCATCAATAGCGCCGTAAACTGCAATCCCAACATCACCACTGCCAACGTTAAGTGAACCGGCTGGGCAGCAGCCGGAACAGCGAAATAGGCCAGAACGATGCCTGTTAAAATTTCCACAACGACCAACGCCATCATGGCAATTCCCAGTTGGGATAAGATTCCCTGGTTTTTTACATATTTCCGTAATTGATAAATCACGGCCACATGAAACGCCAGTACTACCAATGAAAATGACCGGTGAATGTAAAACCGGTAATCCAGGCTGTCAATCCAACGGTATCGCTCGCTGTACCCCAATCGCTGAATAGCTTCATCGATCGCTTCCCGGACCTGTGTCCCAATTAGAACCTGCAATAACGAAAGAATAATAGTCCAGAGCAGAATCTGATTCAAAGCACTTTTCTTCGAGCCTACGGCTTCGATGGTAACATGGCCGGTGTAAGAAACCGCCATCACGTACAGCAAAGCAAAAACAACCAGAATAGCCAGCAGCATGTGTAATGTCACCACATAGGGTGTCAGTTCGGTAGCCACCACTCGTGCGCCTAACCAACCATTCAGACCGATTAATACGAATGAGAGTAAGCTTCCATAAAAAACACGCTTATCCTTCCGCAAGAAAGGAATTGAAACAACAAGCAGTGCAAAAACCAGCAGCCCGGAGAAAGCTCCTAACAGACGGTTGACGTATTCAATCCAGGTTTTGACGGCGTTAAACTCAATTTCGCCTTTTAGCTTGGCACCGTAAATTTCCTGGTAATTGGGGGGGAGCTGCGACACTTCGGTGGGCGGAACCCAGCGGCCAAAGCAGCGCGGCCAATCCGGACAGCCCATCCCGGAGCCTGTACTTCTGACAATTCCACCCGCTAAAACCAACAGGTAAATAGTAATAACTGTCAGAAGCGCCAGACGCCGGAATAGGTGTTCGCGTTTATTAATGGGGTTGTTTAAACTGGTCATTATAGTTCTGTGCCTCAATCTCCTTCTCCAACGCAATCAATGCATTCTCATGCGGCAGATTCGATTCCGGAGTTTGAGAATAAGGAACATTCTGCGGGATAAAGTCGTCCTTTGCTCCCGGTTTGCTATAATCATAGGCCCAGCGATACACAGCCGGAATTTCGCCCGGCCAGTTTCCATGCCCCGGATGCAGCGGGGTCGTCCATTCCAGTGTATTCGATTTCCACGGGTTCAACGGAGCCACTCTTCCTTTGAAAATGCTGTAGAAGAAGTTCCAGATGAAAAGTAACTGAGCCGTGAACGTAAAGATGGCCGCAATACTGATGAACATGTTCAGGTCGCCAAAGGTCCGGAAGGCTTCGTAAGTCGTGAACGAATAATACCGACGCGGGAAACCGGCGATTCCGATATAGTGCATCGGGAAGAACACGAGGTAAATGCCGATGAACGTAAACCAGAAGTGGATGTGCCCCAGCGTGCTGTTCATCATCCGACCGAAAAATTTCGGGAACCAGTGGTAGACCCCGGCCAGGAAGCCGAAAGCGGAAGCCGCTCCCATTACGAGGTGGAAGTGAGCAACTACGAAGTAGGTATCGTGCAACTGAATATCCAGCGCGCTGTTGCCGAGAATGATACCGGTCAGACCGCCCGATATAAAGAAGGACACCAGACCGATCGAGAACAACATTGCAGGCGTAAACACAATGTTACCGCGCCACAGGGTCGTTATGTAGTTAAACGCTTTTACCGCCGAAGGAACCGCAATAATCAATGTCAGGAACATGAAGATGGAGCCCAGGAATGGGTTCATACCGGTCACGAACATATGGTGTGCCCACACGATAAAGGCCAGGAAGGCAATACCGATCATGGACGCAATCATGGCGCGGTACCCAAAGATCGGTTTCCGCGAATTCGTAGCAATAATTTCTGACGTGATCCCCAGAGCGGGCAGCAGAACGATGTATACTTCGGGGTGACCCAAGAACCAGAACAAGTGCTGGAACAGGATCGGGCTACCTCCTACGTTCGGCAGAGCCTCACCACCAATGTAAATTTCCGACAGATAGAAGCTGGTCCCCATGCTCCGGTCGAAGATCAGCAGCAGAGCCGCCGACAAAAGTACCGGGAAGGAGATCAGACCCAAAATGGCAGTCAGTAGGAAGGCCCAGATGGTCAGAGGCATTTTGCTGAATGACATGCCGCGCGTCCGCAGGTTAATAACCGTCGTGATGTAGTTGATACCACCTAACAACTGCGAAACGATAAAAATCGCCATACTCATCAGCCAGAGCGTCATCCCTAGCCCGGAACCCGACATGGCTTGCGGCAGGGCGCTCAACGGCGGGTAAATAACCCAGCCACCTGAAGCCGGACCGGTTTCAATGAACAGCGACGCGAACATCAGGGCGCTCGACAGGAAGAAGAACCAAAACGAAAGCATGTTCAGGAAACCGGATGCCATATCTCGGGCACCCACCTGCAACGGAATGAGAAAGTTTGAGAACGTTCCACTCAACCCAGCGGTCAACACGAAAAAGACCATGATAGTCCCGTGCATCGTGACCAGCGCCAGGTAAAATTCCGGGTCTAGTTTACCGGATTCATCAATCCAGCCTCCGAGGATCGGACGGAGCCATTCCAGTTTCATGTTCGGAAAGCCCAATTGCAACCGGAACAGAATTGACAATGTAGCGCCAATCACTGCCCAGAAAATGCCCGAAAACATGTATTGTTTTGCAATCGTCTTGTGGTCCTCCGAGAAAACGTATTTTCTCAGGAAACTTAGCTCTTCGTGGTGGTCATGTTCTTCGACATGAGCCACGTTTGCTGCGTTCGTTTCAACGGTTGCCATAGTGTTAAAATTTGTAAGGTCTCTATGTTAGGTTAGTAATTAACGCAGGGCAGCACTTGTGGCAGCTCCCGCGGCTTCCGGCGCAGCAGCCTGTGTACTGTCTGAAGATGCTTCAGGAGTTTCGGCGGGAATGTATTTTGCCGCTTTTGCTTTCAGTTTTTCCGGTACGCGGGCCAGATAATCCGGGTTATTGGTCAACCAGGGCTTCTGTTTGGCCATCCAGGCCTGGTAGGAAGCTTCATCTTCGACAACCAGCGTCGTACGCATCGAAAAGTGGCCTTTACCACAAACTTCGGTGCAGGCAATTTCGTACTTGAAATTCTGGTTGCCGGTTTCGTTCCGCATTTCCTCCGTCGTTTTGTCGGCGATAAACCAGAACCGCGTCGGCATGCCCGGTACAGCATCCATTTTCACCCGCATGTGCGGAATGAAAACACTATGCAGTACGTCTTTCGCCCGGATTTTCAACAAAACCGGTCTATTTACCGGGATGTGCATTTCGGAAGAAACCGTAAAGTCATCAAAGGATGCTTCATCTTCCAGGTCAATCCCCAGGCTGTTGTTGGCGTCGATCAGCTTGTAATTGTAGTTACCCAGTTTATTGTTATCAACGCCCGGATAACGCATTTCCCAGTTGAACTGCTTACCAACAATTTCAATCACCTGCGCGTCGGCCGGTGCCTCGCTGGTGATGTCACGCCAGGCCCGCCAACCCGTGAAAACCAGCAGAGCCATGACCACCGCCGGAATAACCGTCCAGATCAATTCCAGTTTATGATTTTCCGGATAATAGGTTGCTTTATGTCCTTTTCGATACTGATACTTATAGGCGAAGAAGAACAGCAGCGCGTTGGTCACCACAAACGCGATGGTAATAATGGCCATAACCAACCAGAACAGACCATCCGTATGCCGACCGTGCGGAGAAGAAGCTTCGGGCAAAAAGTATTGTCTAGCATTCAAGAATGACCAGGTTACGGCCACTGCACCCACCACAAAAAAGGTGGGAAAAAGAATCGCATTGATCCGGTTACCGGTCCCTACGCGTTCGATCTCCTGCGTGGTGTCACCACCATTGGCGCCTTTCAAAACGGAGGTCAATCGCGTCAGTACCAGAATAGCCAGTACCAAAAATACTAACGACAACAGTCCTACAACGTAAACCATAAGAATGGGTTGAATGATTTTGAATAGAAAACGTACTGGATGTTAAATATCGTGATGTAACGACTCTTCCAACATCGGGTGATTTTTAGGAATCAGATTGGCCTTGGTCAACTGCGTCGAAACCGACCAGATGAACGCACAGGCAAAAATCAGAATCATTCCGAATTCAATCGGCCCGAATCCACCGTGTTCTCCAACCGTTCCGGGCATGATGTTCGTGTAGAAATCAAAATAGTGCCCCACAATAATGCCCCAGCAGGCAACTTTCAGAATGATGGGTGTCCGCTTGGCATCCCGGGTCATCAAGACCAGAAAAGGGAAGAAAAAGCACAAAAACAAATTGATAAAGAACGGAGCTTTGTAGATTCCCCCGTAACCACTAAACCGCTCGCGGTAATAAATAGTTTCTTCGGGAAGGTTAGCGTAATAGATCAGCATAAACTGTGCAAACCAGACATACGCCCAGAAGATACTAAAAGCAAACATGAACTTGCCTAAATCATGCAAGTGGCTCGCGTTCACCGCTTTCAGATAGCCTTTTTCTTTCAGGCTAACGATCACCAGCGTGATAATTGCCAGACCGGTTACGTGCCAGCTTGCCAGCGTATACCAGCCGAACATCGTACTGAACCAGTGCGTATCGATAGACATCACAAAATCCCAGGCAGACGTTGACGAAGTTACCGCAAAAACAACCAGGAAAGCCGTCGCAAATTTGATACTCTTTTCGTAATATTCCGTACCGCCTTCCAGATCTTCCTGCAACGAGAATCGCCGAACTACCCGCCACAGCATATACCAGGCCGCGAAATAAACGACCATCCGGATTAGGAAGAAAGGCGTGTTCAGGAATCCTTTTTTACCGGCAATAATTGGGTCATACTCCGGCCCACCGACTTCGTACAAGCCTTCGTGCGTCCAGTGGAACAGATCATGGCCTGCCACAAAGAACGTAATCAGCATAATGACGCCGGTTACGGGCAAAAACGCGGGCAGCGCTTCCGGAATCCGTTTGAAAACCGCCGACCAGCCAGCCTGCGCCAGGTAGTTATAAGCCACGAAGAACATACCGATTACGGATGCTCCGGTGAAATAGACACTGTTTACCCAGACATTTGCCCACAAACGGGTTGTCCATTTGTAGTGGTGTCCGCCAGCAGCCGCTTCGTGCGCACCGCCGTGGGCTTCAGCACCATGTGCAGCAGCGCCGTGAGCCGCTTCCGCAGCGTGCTCATGTCCACCGACACCTTTAGCGGCCAGAAAAGCACCAATGCCAACGAGTACAACGCCGGCAACGATACCGATGGTCAGGTTGCGTTTGCTTTCGGCTGTAAATTCAAATTGTTCGTCAACCGACGGGATTGAATGTGTATGAGCCATTCTTTTTTGAACTATAATGATTCTTCAGTAGACTTGACTTGGTTAACCGCCAGTTTGCAGTTTCCGAACATAGTGTACAATTTTCCAGCGGTCTTCGGGCGTAATCTGCGATCCGTGGGGCCACATCCGGTTCCGGCCGTAGGTGATGACGTGGAAAATGTGCCCTTCCGTCATGCCCGACATCCCGCCGTAGTTCGGTACCCCTTTGTACTGCGCAGCCACCAACCCGTCACCTTTCCCGGCTTCGCCGTGGCAGTGTTGGCAAAACCGTGCGTAGTATTCTTTTCCTTCCGCCAGCGTTTTCTCATTCAACGGAATCGGATTTACCAGCGTCCGTTCGGCAATTTCAATGCTATCGGCCGGGATGTTGTAAATCATCAAATCCCGGGAAGAACTGTCGGCAAATTTCGTGTTGTAATTCCGGCGGGATACGGTACCTTTTACTGGTAACCACAGCGCAGTACCCTTCGTACCCTTGTCGGTATATGGAGTTTTGAAACCGTCTTCCTGTTTGTATGGCTCATAACCAACAGGCTCGTACATGTTCGGGGCATAAGTCGTTCCCGGATTGTCGTGGCCCCGCTTGCAGGCGGTTATCGTTAGCATGGCGGCTGCCATCACCAGAAGAGAGCGGTTCAGTCGCGTAAACTTCATGTGTCGTCAGTCGATTAAAATTGTTTTACATTTACTTCGGCAGCACCTGACTCCCGCAAAACCGTCGCAATTTCTGCTTCCGATTTTTTATTCTTGCTCAGGTCAATGGCCATCACAAATTTGTTGTCCGTGCTGCGAAGATCGAACATTAAGGGTTTCACGGTGGGGCCTAAGCCGTTCGAAACCAGAAATGTCCCTACCATACCCAGAGCCGTAAACAAAACGGTCAGCTCAAACATAACTGGGATGTAAGCCGGATAGGCGTAATGGTCTTTCCCCCCGATAATCATCGGCCAGTCGTAGCCCATCGTGTAATACGTCAGGGCAACCATGCAGAGAAAACCGGTCAGACCGAACAGGAAGGCAGCAATACCGATTCGGGTGCGCGGGTGACCGAGTGCCACATCAAGCCCGTGAATCGGAAATGGGGTGTACACTTCGTGAATCCGCACCCCAGCGCTTTTCACTTCGGTAACGGCTTTCAGAACGACTTCGTCGTCATCGTAAACCCCCACCAGAAATTTTGCGCTATCGTTATGATGAACTGACATTGCTTGTAGTGAATATGGGTAAAAGAGTAACTGGTTACTAAAGGCAATTCTACGATTACAAAAGCTCCCGGATTACTCGACGTCTTTGTTGTACGTTGGGCTCGTAACGCGCTCTCCTTTGGCCACGCCCGACACCGACGCCGGTAATTTCTCAGACGCCGACCGAATGATGGCTTTTACCTCGAACATGTTAATCACCGGCAGGAACTTGGCAAACAACAGGAACAGGGTAAAGAATAAACCAAATGAGAAGATATAATCACCAATATCGAACATGGTCGGTGAGAACATTGCCCAGCTTGAGGGCAGGTAGTCACGGTGCAAGGAAGTAACGATGATTACAAACCGCTCGAACCACATCCCGATGTTTACCACCACCGACAGCACGAACGTCCAGGTGACGCTCCGGCGGATTTTCCGCGACCAGAACAACTGCGGAGAAATTACGTTACAGGTCATCATCGCCCAGTAAGCCCACCAGTACGGACCCAGCATCCGGTTTAGGAACGCATACCGCTCGTATTCAACCCCGGAGTACCAGGCAATAAAGAACTCGGTGATATAGGCCACACCCACGATGGAACCCGTCAGCGTGATGATTTTATTCATCGACTCGATGTGTTCGTACGTGATGTAATCTTCCAGTTTGAACACGACCCGCGTAATCAGCATCAGGTTCTGCACCATCGCAAAACCGGAGAAGATAGCACCGGCCACGAAGTAAGGTGGGAAGATGGTGGTGTGCCAGCCCGGAATGACCGAGGTGGCAAAGTCGAAGGATACAATCGTGTGAACCGACAAAACGAGGGGCGTTGAAATACCGGCCAGAATCAAGCTGATGTATTCGTAGCGCGCCCAGGTTTTAGCACCGCCGTTCCAACCGAGCGAGAAAGCGCCGTAGATGTAGCGGGACACTTTGCTCGTGGCACGGTCGCGGATGGTCGCCAGGTCAGGCACCAGACCCATGTACCAGAACACCAGTGATACCGTAAAATACGTACTGATGGCGAATACGTCCCAGACCAGCGGAGAGTTGAAGTTTACCCACAACGAACCGAAGGTGTTGGGCAGCGGAAGCGCCCAGTAAGCCAACCACGGACGGCCCATGTGCATCAGGATGAAGCTGGCGGCACAGATAACGGCGAAGATGGTCATGGCTTCAGCCGCCCGGTTGATCGACGTCCGGTATTTCATCCGAAACAGCAGCAGAATGGCCGAAATCAACGTACCGGCGTGACCGATACCGACCCACCACACGAAGTTGGTGATGTCCCAGGCCCAGCCGACGGTCTTGTTCAACCCCCAGACGCCCAAACCTTCCCACCAGGTCCAGAACAGGCAGAAGGTACCGTAAATCAGAACGACGAATGAGATGATAAACGCAATGGTCCACGCGCGGGTGGGTTTCCCTTCGACCTGCTTGCAGATATCCTCCGTTACGTCGGCATATGTCTTACCCCCGGTTACCAGTGGGGTTCTCACGGGTGATGTAACGTGCATGGTTTTGAATTTTGAATGCGAATGTTAACGAACTAGAATACACAATCGGAGGTAAGCTTACGCACCGTGCTCGGCTGGCTCAACGGTTTTGGCCACTTCATCCTTGTTCCGAATTTTGGTCAGATACGAAATCTGTGGTCTCACGTTGATTTCTTCCAGTACCTGGAAAGCCCGAGCGTCGTGTTCTTCTTTCAACAGCTTGGAAATCGTGCTTTCCGGATCGTTCATATCACCAAAGACGATACCACCGGTCGGGCAGGCCTGCGCACAGGCTACCTGGATTTCATCCGGTTTCGGTCTTCTGCGTTCTTTCTTCGCATTCAGCTTGCCTTCCTGAATCCGCTGCACGCAGAATGAGCATTTCTCGATAACACCCCGCGAACGGACCGTGACATCCGGGTTGATAACCATCTTACCCAGGTCGTTGTTGAAATGATAATCGAAGTTGTCGTTATCGAAATATTTGAACCAGTTGAACCGGCGAACTTTATACGGACAGTTGTTGGCGCAATACCGGGTTCCGACGCAACGGTTGTAGGTCATCTGGTTCAGACCTTCCGTACTGTGGGTAGTTGCCAAAACCGGGCATACGGTTTCGCAGGGCGCATTCGAGCAGTGTTGGCAAAGCATCGGCTGGAATACCACCTCCGGATTTGCCGAGGCAACTTCCAGTCCTTTGCGGTCTTCCGGATCAGCGTCGCTGCTGTAGTAGCGGTCGATCCGAATCCAGTGCATCTCGCGCCGGTTGATCACTTCCTGACGGCCGACGACCGGAATGTTATTCTCAACCTGACACGCAACGACGCAGGATGCGCAACCCGTACAGGAGTTCAGGTCGATCACCATGCCCCACGAGTGGTTCGGTTTTTCGTATCCGTTCCAGAGCGACAGGTCCGTAGCCGGAACCGGCCCTTCCGACGTAGCAACTTTCGGGAAGAACCGACCCGCTTTCGGGTCTTTCTTGTAAGCCGCCAGTACGGTTTCCTGAATCACCGCCCGACGACCCATGACGGTATCGTGTGTCTGCGTCTGGGCAATCGTCCGTGAACCACCAGCTTTGCTGATTTTCACTTCCGGAGCCATAAACAGCACCGAGTTTCCGGCTACTGTAGCTAACGGATAAGCGTTTTTCCCAACACCGTCGGCCGATTTTCCAGCTTTCTCCCGACCGTAGCCGATCGCGATCGAAACCGTACTGTCAGCCTGTCCGGGTTGTACCAGCACCGGCAGTTCGATGGCGGGTTTTCCGCTTACTTCTACCGTGACCAAATCATGTTGATTGACACCCAGTTCACTGGCGGTTTTTTGTGAAAGACAGGCGTAGTTGTCCCAGCAGGCTTTTGAAACCGGATCGGGCAACTCCTGCAACCAGGGGTTGTTCGCCATTGATCCTGTTCCAACGCCCACTTTTTCGTACAGCGCCAGTTCCAGACCGGTTGAATTTGGCTTATACCGTTGCGAAATACCAGCCGCTGCGGTAGCAATCGCTCCGGCGTTGAAACTGCCAGCCGCTCCTGCCGTTGTATTTCCTAATTCAAGCACACCGTCGTGCAGCGACTGAATCCAGAACTTCTCGAAGCTGGTTCCGCTTCCGGCCTGCGGGAAAATGTTGGTCCGCCAGTAACTCTTGATAAAAGCCTCGTAATTCGGATTCAACCCGGCCCAAGTCAACAGCGATGACTGGGGCTGACGGGTTTTGAAGATTGTATTGATCGTAGGCTGCGTCAGGCTGTAGAAACCGGGTTTCGGCTGCGCATCGTCCCACGATTCCAGGTAATGAGAACCCGGACAAATGTATTTACAGAGGGAAGCCGTTTCGTCGGCACGATCGGAGAAGGATACCGACAGACCAATTTTCGGCAACGCTTCTTTCAGTTCGGCACCCCGGGGGTGATCGTAAACCGGGTTGGCAGCGTAGAAGATAACGCCCTGAATCCGTCCGGCTTTGGCATCACTGATGAAGGTGTTCATCGCGGCATCGTTCCCCTGGCGGTAATTAACCGGCCGGGTCAGGTCGATCGTCGTACCGTAGCTGCCGAGCAGGTTGTTCAGCGCGTTGACCAGAATCTGGACGTTCGGATCGTTGGAGCCAGAAACTACCAGCGCAGCGCCCCGGGAAGCCGACAGATCAGCGGCTGCTTTGTCCAGATGCGGTACGTCGATAGCCGCCGTGCTGACCGGCGATCCGCCCAATTTAGCGGCTACTTTATTGTAGAGTGCCGCCACAACCAGACCTTCCTGCGACGGTTTGATGGGCGTCCGATAGTCGGCGTTGGAACCCGTAATCGACAAACCGGTTTCAAACTGGTAGTGCCGCGACATTTCTTTTTTGCCACCACCGATGGCTCCTACTTTCCGCGTTTCAACGTACTGCGTTGTGTATTCCAGCGGAGCAATCCAGCTACCGAGGAAATCGGCACCGATGCTGACAATCGTTCTGGCTTTGCTGAAATCATACGACGGAATCACGGCCTGACCAAAGGACGTCTGGTTGGCCTGCACGATCCCGGATGCCGAGTTAGCATCGTATTGAATGTGCGTAGCCGTCGGGTATTTAGCGATGAACTGATTGATTACCGCTTTGGTAGACGGACTTAACAGGGTTGATGAAACGATCCGGATGGCACCACCGCGTTGTAACTGGCTGATGATCTCCTTATCAACGGCACCCCACTCGCTATCTGCTTCTCCCCGTTTCGGGCCTTTCAGTTTATCGATGTCATACAACGCTAAAACCGATGCCTGCACCCGTGCGGAGGTCCCGCCTTTCGTTACGCTCGATGAGGTGTTTCCTTCAATCTTAATGGGCCGCCCTTCGCGGGTTTTCACCAGCACCGGCACGTACTCGCCACCTTCCGTAAAAGTGGATGCGTAATAATCGGCAATACCCGGAAAAGTTGTTTCCGGTTTGTTAATATAGGGTATAGCCCGGTGAACGGGCGTGTCGCAAGCCGCCAGTGAAACGGCAGCCATGCCAAATCCTAGTACTTTTAAGAAATCCCGACGATCACTGCCAATACCGTCGACAATACTCCCTGATTCGGTAGATTTGGTATCATCGGCTTCTGAGAACTCCTTATACGCGTTTTTAACAAAAGATTCGTCGTTGCGCAGTTCTTCCAGACCCCTCCAATACCGTTTATTTGTACTTTCCATACAGCCCTTAAGGTTCGTTCAACTGTTTAGTGGGATTCGATGTGATTAATAATGGCATTTCGAGCACTCCAGGCCACCAATATTAGCCACACGTAACGGCTCTTTGCTCGACTTCTTATGGAGGGTAACTAACTTATCGTAGTAAGCATTATCCTTCGTAGCCACTTCGGTTTTCCGGTGGCAGTCGATACACCAGCCCATCGTCAGCGAAGACCGTTGCTCCATCACTTCCATCTTCTCGACTTCGCCGTGGCAGCTCTGGCACTGAACCTGGCCCACGTTGGTGTGCTGGGCGTGGTTGAAGTACGCCAGATCCGGCAGGTTGTGCACCCGTACCCACTCAATCGGGGTATCTGTTTCAATGGCTTTGTAGATCTTCTGAATTTCCGGTGATTCGCGTTTGATCTCACCGTGACAGTTCATACAGATATTCGCCGAAGGAATCGTAGCCAGTTTACCTTTGTAAACCGCCGTATGGCAGTAGTTACAATTGATCTGATACTGACCGGCGTGGAGTTTGTGCGAGAAGGCAATCGGTTGCTTCGGCGCGTAGCCTTGTGAGATACCAACGCTGTACAAGCCGTCGAAGGTTTGTTTCGTAACCACAAAGACAAACAACCAGAGGATGATCGATCGGAGTGTGCTGTTACCGGCGGCCGCAGCCAAACCCGCTTTCAGACGCTCCCCGAATGAGGTTCCGCCCGTTGTGTCACCCGTAGCGGGGCCAACGGCTTTCGACAAGATCGTGACCAGCACCAGCAGAACCACCAGCACCAGGACCATCACCACCAGCAGCGCAACCAGCACCGCCATGAACAAACCGGATGGACTCTCACTGGCACCTGCGGTAACCTGTCCTCCACCTGCGGGCGCTGCTCCCGCGTTATCGGCGGGTGCCGGAGCTGCATTAGCTGCTTCGACGTGCGCCAGAATATTCCGGATATCGTCATCCGACAAATCCGGGAAGCTCTGCATCACAACCGGCTGAAACTTGTTATAAAGCGCAACGGCGTAAGCATCCCCACTTGAAATCATCGCCTGCGGGTTTTTAATCCACTTGATCAACCAGGCCTCATCGCGACGCTGGTTGATGCCCTTCAATCCCGGACCAATGACTTTCTCGTCCGTAACGGCGTGGCACTGCTGGCACAACGTAGAGAATAATTCCTTTCCTTTTGCCGCGTCGCCACCTGCACCTCCACCACCCGCTGCTGCGGCATCCTGAGCCATTGATTGATAGCTGCCAAGTAGCAACGTGAGTGCAATTACGCAGCTACTTAGTATACTTCGAGAGTATTTATGAAGCAATGAGAAACCGACAAAATCAGTATGCATACCTACTAATTATTTTCCATTAACGCACAAAAGTAGTACAGGAACGGTTTCGATCAAACACTTGCGGTTTGATATTTTAATCCACTTTTTTATTTATACTTTTTCTAAGCAACTATGTTTTTCGTGCTGATTTATACGTTTTTTACCCCTTTTATCCCTAAATAAAATCTAAAAAAAATGCCATCCGACGGGCTGGCTGGCTCCTTTTCGGATGGCATTTCATACCTATATATACTAACGGTTCAGAAGAGGTTCCGAGCGGATTCGAACCGCTGTAAAAGGTTTTGCAGACCTCTGCCTAGCCACTCGGCCACGGAACCCTTTTGTCCTGGAGCTGAGAAAACCGGTTTTAAAGAAATCTACTTACTTCTTCTCCGGTCTTCCCAACTCCCCGACACCTTATCGTGCCGCAAACTTACTACAATTTTCATTCCAGCAAGCACGGCGTTTGAAAATTCGGCAACTTACTCGCCTTTCGAGCGGCCTTCCATCTGCTCTTTCAGGGCAGCCAGGGCGTCGAGATCACCTAGCGTTGCACGCTCGGGTTCCTTGTTCGACGTCGGCGCCTTCACAGCAGCTGGTTTTTTCTCGGGTTTGCGATCTTCGCCTTTCTCCTGCCACGTTTTCGTATGCGACAGCATAATGCGTTTTTCTTCTTTCGAGAACTCCTGTACGCGGAAGTCCAGCGTCTCGCCGACTTCGGCCCACGAACCGTCTTCTTTCTGCAGGCTCTTCAGCGCGGCAAAACCTTCGATTCCGTAGGGCAGTTCCAGCGTTGCCAGTTTGTCGTTTTTCGACAGGATCGTTGAGCGGTGAACAGAACCCGGTACGAATACGCTTTCGAACGTATCCCAGGGGTTTTCTTCCAGTTGTTTGTGACCCAGCGCCAGACGACGGTTGTCAACGTCCAGTTCCAGAACCACCACTTCCAGTTCTTCACCTACTTTGATGAAGTCTGACGGGTGCTTGATTTTTTTCGTCCACGACAGGTCGGATACGTGTACCAGACCGTCAATGCCTTCCTCCAGTTCGAGGAACAAACCGAAGTTCGTCAGGTTCCGAACGATCCCTTTGTGTTTGGTACCGACCGCATATTTCTCAACCAGTTCCGGACGTGACCAGGGGTCAGCCGTCAGTTGTTTGATACCGAGCGACATCTTGCGGTCGTTGCGATCCAGCGTCAACACCACGGCTTCTACTTCGTCGCCCACTTTCAGGAAGTCCTGCGGGTTGCGCAGGTGCTGCGACCACGACATTTCGGATACGTGGATCAAGCCTTCCACACCCGGCATGATTTCGAGGAATGCACCGTAATCAGCAACATTGACAATGCGGCCTTTTACTTTCGAGCCAACCTGGATGGTTTCTTCCAGCGAATCCCACGGATGAGCCTGCAATTGCTTCATACCCAGCGAAATCCGTTTCTTGTCTTCGTCGAAATCCAAAACCACCACGTTGACTTTCTGGTCGAGGTGCAGCAGTTCGGACGGATGGCTGATGCGGCCCCACGAAATATCCGTAATGTGCAGCAGACCATCGACGCCACCGAGGTCGATAAACACCCCGAAGTTGGTCATGTTTTTGATCACCCCTTCCAGAACCTGACCTTTTTGCAGGTTGTTCAGGATTTGCTGGCGTTGGGCTTCCAGATCTTTCTCGATCAGGACTTTGTGCGAAACCACTACGTTGTCGTTGGCGTAGTTGATTTTCACCACTTTCACTTCCATTTTCTTGCCAACGAACACGTCGAAGTCGCGAATCGGCTTCACGTCGATCTGCGAACCGGGCAAGAACGCTTCAATGCTATAAATATCGACAATCAAACCACCTTTAGTCCGGCGTTTAACGAAACCTTCGATCACCAGGTCTTCGTCCAGCGCACGCTGAATTTTCTGCCAGGCCGTGATGACTTTAGCTTTCTTGCGCGACAACACCAGTTGACCGTTGGGGTCTTCCTGATTTTCTACGTAAACCTCAACCTCATCCCCAATCTTCAAATCCGGCAGATCCCGGAATTCCGATGCCGGAACCAGACCGTCTGATTTAAAGCCAATGTTCAAGATAATTTCCCGCTCGGTAATCCCGACGACGGTCCCGATCACTACTTCTTTCTCGTTTACTTGCGCCAGGGTGTTATCGTACAGCTCGGCCAGCCGATCGCGTTCTGCTGCTGAGTAGCCGCTGCCAAAACCCCGGTTGTCTGCCTTATCCCAATCAAAATCAGGCAGTGTTTGCGTTTTGCTCATAAATGTTTGGTTGTGACCCATTGATACATCAGCCCCCGGGCCTTCCTGGCTGAAATTAGTTGACGAATGGAGACACTGCTCCAAAAAAGGAGGTGCAAAAATAGCAAGTTTTTTGGGAAATACATTCACTACGCAAAAAAAGTGTCTTTTTTTGCGTCCTGTGGACCCGTAGTACGAAGTGCGGCCGTCGGGATCAATACATCTTTTCCCGCTTGGCCAGGAAGGGCATCCAGCTTTCCTCGACGGAGCCTGAAAAATCACGCAGAAAAACCAGGAAAGAGGGCTTGAACGGTTTTTGAAACAACTTCATGCCAGCTTCTTCCGGCGTCAGATCGCCTTTCTGCGAGTTGCAGCGCTTACAGGCTGTAATCAGGTTGTCCCAGTTGGTTTTTCCACCCCGCGACTTCGGAAGGACGTGATCGAGCGTCAGGTCTTCATGCTTGCCGCAGTACTGGCACCGGTTGCTGTCGCGTTTGAAGATGTTTTGCCGGTTCAGCATGACGCCCTTATAGGGCAAATGGATGTAGCGATGAAGCCGGATGACGGTTGGAGACGGATATTCATCGTCTACTGTGCGCAGGACGAACATCTGAGATTGAGCCACCAGTTCCGCTTTGTTCAGGTAGACTAACAAGAACGCTTTTGGTACCGAACAGATGCCTAATGCGCTGTAATCTTGATTCAACACCAGGACTTTCCTACCCATAAAGAATGTATCAGACTCCTTTCTTTTCTGAGCAAGTTAACGATATTTCACAATAAAAAACAGCCTTTTGACGAATTATTCACTTTTTTTTAACCCGCCCAAGGGTCATGACAATCAGGCTTCTAAGCATTAATACCGTTCCCGGCTCATTTCACGAGTCACATCGCGTTCCTTGATCGAATCGCGCTTGTCATACAACTTCTTCCCTTTTGCCAGCGCAATTTCCAGCTTGGCAAATCCCCGGTCGTTGATAAACAGCCGGGTCGGAATGATCGTCAGCCCCTGATCGGTCAGTTTGTTGACCAGTCGTTTGAGTTCACGCTTTTGCAGCAACAGCTTCCGGTCGCGGAGGGGTTCGTGGTTATTGTAGGTCCCTTCCGTATATTGGGAAATGTGCATTTGCCGGACATATAATTCTTCATTCAGGAAAAGACAGTAGGCATCGCCCAGATTCACCTTCCCCTGCCGGACGGATTTAATCTCCGTGCCCGTTAACATGATTCCTGCCACGTACGTTTCCAGAAAAAAGTACTCAAAGGACGCCCGTCGATTCCGGATCTCGATCTGTTTCGCCAGTGTTTTATCAGACATACTATTTCGCTCGATTGCTATAACCCGGTTTTCCCGGTTCCAACGATAACGTCGGTTCCTGCTGGATCGTTGCCGGTTTGTTCTCAAACTTTGCGTCAAAAGTACCGATTTAGAAACAAAAATACCCCGGAGTGAACGCTGGGGTATCGAACGGTTTACGTCCATTTAAGTAAGAGCCCTGGTGAAGCCGGTGGTTTACCGTACCCGAAAAGGCAGGCTGTACAGCCGAATCACAGCCTCAAGACCCTTCTGTACACACCGGCGTTCCCCAGGATTTTTTATCCGTATACCCAGCAGGCTTACCTGTGTAGGCTAACGATAACGCTGCCTGTCTTGCCCTCAGGGAACGGATTCAACTCATCAAAAAATCAATTTGGTTGCTCATACAGTTGACAACATTTTTGTATTTACAAATACTGTGCCGCATTCCGAGTGCCGTTTTTAAAAAGCGAAAAAGGAGCTGTAATTATAGTAAACGGCAAAAAAAAGCCCTGATGCAAGAATGCATCAGGGCGAGCCTGAAGCCAAACCCGCTTATTTCTTAGGTTGTTTCTGCTGATAGTCTTTGTTCAGTCCCGCAATAATTGATTTAGTGGCGTCGAGTGTACTGTCGGCATAAAGGATACCGCCCCCCTTGGAATAGCCCATCACAAAATCATACTGATTCTGTTTGTTCATTTTCCGCAGGTAATCGTAAATTAAATTATACAGTTCCTCGTTTTTTTTCTGCTCTTCTTCGGCCAATTGCTGCACGGCCCGGTCGCGGTAAGCTATTAAATCCTGTTGCTTCTTCTGCAAAGCGGCTTCCGTCGCCCGGCCCTGCTCCATGGTCATGGTTTGTGCCCGCTGCTGAAAAAAGGCGACTTCGTTTTGCAGTGAGCGGCCTTTGTTGTTCAATTCGTTGTCAAGCTGGAAGCGTTTGCTTTCCAGAACCTTCCGGGTATCCTTAAAATAGTCGTAATTAGTCAGGAGCGAATCGACATTGACATAAACCGTCTTGCGGACGGGAGCTGCTTTCATCGTTCCGGCTACCACCGGTTCAGTAGCCTTCTTATCCGAGAAATGCAGGTAATACAAAACCGCGACAGCCACCGCCAGTACGGCATTCAAAACAAGAGATGCGTTTTTCACAAGAAACAGTTAATTAATAGTTTAATGATTTTACAAAGGTACAATTTACTCCTTACCCCGCAATCCGGTTAGAGCTCTGGAGCAAAAACCGCCCGCACTTGCTGTCCGGCCAGCCCCGCCAGCCCTCCCACCAGACCGCCAATCAGGGGTGTAATCACCAGCAATAAACCCGATAGCGGTTTTTGGAAAAAAAGCGTCGCCATCCGGCCCGTCAGAATCCCGTCCGTTTGCAGGTGAATCGCCAGCGCGTAGAGCAACCAGATCACCGCGATACCCAGAAAACCGTTGCCAAAGGCCCGCCAGCCCGTTCGGCTCCGCCAGAAGCAAACCGCAAAAGCCACCAGGGCAATGCTCCACCAGGGCAAAAATAACTGGGCTACGGCGCTCAGCCCGGCGATCAATAAAAAGGGCAGCATGATTTTAATGAGTCAGTTTAAGACTGGATTTGACGCGGGCATTTGATTCGGTTGGCGATTGCAAATAAAGCAGTTCGTACAGCTCCCCTTTCCGCCAGGTTTCGAGCATGTTCAGGTAATAGGGACTGCCAGGGTTGCCGGATTGCCCGCCGGGATAAACGCCATAAGCCTGGACCTCTGGCCCGGTTTGCACGATCATTCGCCACGACGGCCCCGCCCGCCGACCGGCCGCGTTGACGATGGCGCTTCCCCCGCCGATCTGCACATTCAACGCACTGAAGGCATCCAGCCCCGGAATCAGGTGCCGCACCGCCGTGCCTTTGTAACTCCCCCAGAACCAGGACTTCCCAATAGCGCCGTATTGCTTCGTGAGCGAATCAACCGTTGCCCGGAAACTGCCGGTGACAACATCCCCGATCGTTTCCGTCCGGTTTTGAGTCCGGCTATCGTCGAACCAGCGGGCGGTGGGTTCTTCGGTGAGCAGTTGCAGCGTTCGGTCCACGTTCGGGAAACGCATTGGCCGGTTTTCTGCATCCGGGAAGTCATCCGCCCAAATCGCATCCTGCAACCGACTAATCCAGTTTGTAAAAACCGTTCCGGCCACCGAAGCCGTATCCTGCTGGTAATTCCACTGACGAATCAGCGTTAACGCCTGCTTTTGCGAGTCGGTCAGGTCATTTTCGCGGAGCCGGGGCAGTAAAACCGGCAGGAACCGGGCCGCCCGGAGGTTGTAGATGTCGTTTTGCAACCGGCGTAGGCTGTCGACCGTCACGCGCTGCATGGCCGCCAGCCGCTGGTTGATGCGCGTGCCGCGTTCGGAGGTTTCAAACTCCCAATTGATGTAATACGGGTAGGTCGGGTCGGTCGGGAACTGGTTGGCCGAACTGACGAAATTCCTCGGCGGATTTTTGACGCGCGGATTTTGGGCCGCCGGAATCCAGCCCTGCCAGTCGTGCGCCGGGTTGGCCCCGTCGAGCAGAAACTTGCCCTGATCGCGCCATTTCAGTGGAAACCGGCCGTTTGGTGAAATGGCAATGTCTTTCGACGCGTTGGCAAAAACAAAATTCTGCGCCGGAGCCACGTAATGCGACAAGGCTGTCACGTAGTCGTCGTAGGTTTTGGCACGGTTCAGTAAATAAAACGTTTTCAGACTGTTATCGGCTTCGTGGGCAATCCAGCGCACGGCATAGCCAGTCGGGATGTTGTCGCGGAACGGCTTTTCGTTTGGCTGGTATACCACCGGGCCGTGGTGCGTGTACAAAACCGTATCGGCCACATCCGGTTTTCCCTTCACTTTAATCACTTCCACCCGCCGACGAACCGGTTTCCAGCGACCGTCGTGCCAGTATTCCTGCCGCCGGTTGTCCCGAAACCGGATTTTGTAGAAGTCCAGCACATCGGCCCCCACGTTCGTGACGCCCCAGGCCACATCCTTGTTAAACCCTATGATCACGGCGGGCGACCCAGGCAGCGACACGCCGTAGACGTTCATCGTCGGCGTTACAAGTTGAATCTGATACCAGATCGACGGTAAACTCAGCGTCAGGTGCGGATCGTTGGCCAGAATTGGGTAACCGCTGGCGGTTTTCTGCGCCCCGACGGCCCAGTTGTTGCTGCCAATGGCCGGGTCATGCGGTTGCCAGTTCAGAGCCACGCTGCTGTCGGTTTCTACATCCTTTGGTATAGGCGGTATTTTCACGGGCGAGAAGTCCCAGCGTGTTCCGGGCGGAATGATGGGGTCTTCCTGAAACGGATAATCGGGGAACAGACTGGCCGTCAGCGCCGGACCAAGCAGGTTCCGTACGTTGGTCATCATCAGATCGTCGGCCCCGGCGGCCAGCGTCTGCGTCATTTGCTTTAGCAGAAAAGCTACTTTAATCGGCGTCCACGGTTCGGGCGCGTAACCCAGTAATTTGTATTCGAGCGGATAATCGGCCGGTTTTAGCTGGCGAATGTAGGCGTTGATCCCGGCCGTATAAGCCTCGATGACTTGTTTCGAAACCGGGTCTTTCGCCATTCCTGCCAGCGATTTTTCGGCCCCGTAGGCCATGCCGAGCCGCCGGTTGTAGCGATCAAGTTCGAGCGCCCGCTCCCCGACCAGTTCGGATACCCGCCCGGCGGCTGCGTGTGTCTGAAACTCCATTTGCCAGAGCCGATCGCGGGCCGTTATGTAGCCCTGAGTAAAATAGGCATCATAATCGTTCTTCGCGAAAATATGCGGCACATGCAGGTCGTCGTACAAAACCGTCACTTCTTCGCGTGCGCCCTGAACCGTCACCGTTCGTTCGCCCACTTGATTGGCGGTTTCAGCATTTTGCCAGAAACCCTCAAATGGACTCAGCAAACGGCCCAACGCCGGAATACTGCCCCAGGACTGATTCAGAGTAATCGTCACGCCCAGGGCGAGCAACAGGCATAAAACAGCTTTTGCGATTTTCATAAAAGGTGGGCTTCAAACCGGATCGCTTACAAAGAAAATTTATTCCTTCTTTTATCCAAAAAATCGTCTTACATCTTGTCGGATTGCTCCGGTTGATTGATCTACAGAAGGAACAATCTCCGGCTAATCAGGTTCTAAAGCAAAGTTCTGCTAAATACAACATTTTTAGTAAGTTTGGATCAGATTTACCGCTTCGCGTATGACTTTGCTGAATACGACACTCAAATGGCTGTTGCAACGGCGCGTGCCCCGCATCGAAGCGATGATGGCGCGCCCCGGTGAAACCCAGCAGGCGGTTTTTCGTCAATTGATCAGCAAAGGCCGTCACACCCATTGGGGGCGGCAACATCAGTACGATTCGATCCGGACAGTACGGGATTTTCAGGAACGGGTACCGGTTTCGTCCTACGAAGATCTATTTCCGTACATTGAGCGGACGATGAAGGGCGAGCAAAAACTTCTCTGGCCCTCGCGCATTCACTGGTTTTCCAAATCGTCGGGCACCACCAACGCCCGGAGCAAATTCATCCCGGTTTCGCAGGAGTCGCTGGACGAGAGCCATTTTCGGGGGGGCAAGGACATGATGGCGCTGTACGTGGCCAACCGTCCGGAAACCAAAACGTTTGAAGGCAAAGGCCTGTCCATCGGTGGTAGCCTGCACGAAAATCCGTATAACCAGCACGGTTTTGCCGGGGATGTGTCGGCGGTGGTGATGAAAAACCTGCCGTCCTGGGCGCAATACATCCGGACTCCACCCATCGAGGTCGCCCTGATGAGCAAATGGGAGGACAAAATCGACCGAATGGCCGAAATTACCGCCCGCGAAAACGTGACGAGCATTCTGGGCGTGCCGACCTGGGCGCTGGTGTTGCTGGAGCGCGTGCTGGCCTTGACCGGTAAGCAGAACATTCTGGAAGTCTGGCCGAATTTTGAAGTGTTCATCCACGGCGCGGTGGCCTTCCAGCCCTATCGGGAGTTGTTCGCCAACGAGATTTTTCCATCGCCCGGCATCAAATACCTCGAAATTTATAACGCTTCGGAAGGGTTCTTTGCCATTCAGGACGACCTGAAACGAGTGGGCGAAATGCTCCTCATGCTTGACTACGGCACGTTCTATGAGTTTGTACCGGTAGAGGAAGCCGAAAAACCGTTCCCGAAAGCGCTGACGATTGAAGAAGTGGAGTTGAATAAAAATTACGCGCTGGTCATTTCGACCAACGGCGGCCTTTGGCGGTACCGCGTCGGTGATACGGTTCGGTTTACCTCGCGGTTCCCGTTCCGGCTGAAAGTCAGTGGGCGCACGAAGCACTTTATTAATGCCTTCGGCGAAGAAGTGATCATCGAAAACGCCGAAACCGCCATCACGCGGGCCTGCGAGGAAACCGGAGCCACCGTCAGCGACTATACCGCCGGGCCGGTTTACATGGGTAACGGCACCAACGGCCGGCACGAATGGGTGATCGAGTTCTCGCACGAACCCCGCAATTTCGACACTTTTTGCACGGTTCTCGACCAGACGCTCCGGCAGGTCAACTCCGACTACGACGCCAAGCGCTACAACGACATGGTGTTGCAGCCGCCCATCGTTCACGCCGTGCCGCGCGGCACCTTTTACGAGTGGATGAAAAACCGGGGCAAACTCGGCGGGCAGCATAAAGTGCCGCGTTTGAGCAACAGCCGCGAATACCTCGACGATATTCTGGGTCGCATGACGACGCTTTCGGATTAATCGCCTGCTGAACGAAGCGATTCCCACGGTTGTTGTTCCCACGAAGCCTGTCTACTTTTGCTGCATGAAATCCTTCAATATCCCGGCCTATTACCGGAGCCAGATCATTAGTCCGCTCAAGGAAATTCGCCGGAAGCGCGATAAGCTGAAACGCGATTTTACGCCCACGCTGCTCGACTTCGGCCCGGTCCGGTTTCTGATTGCCCGGCACTTCGGTTTTTGTTACGGCGTCGAAAATGCGATTGAGATTGCCTACAAAGCCATCGCCGAAAATCCCGACAAACGCATTTTTCTGCTCAGTGAAATGATTCATAACCCGGATGTAAACCGGGATTTGCAGGAACGCGGGGTGCGGTTTATCCTGGAAACTTCGGGGAAACCGATCATTCCGTGGGAAGAACTGAAACCGGAGGATGTGGTGGTGATTCCGGCTTTCGGAACGACGCTCGAAATTCAGCAAAAGCTGGCCAGCATCGGCCTGAACGTCGAACAGTACGACACGACTTGCCCGTTTGTCGAGAAAGTCTGGAACAAAGCCAGCCAGATCGGGCAGAAGGAGTACACGGTGGTGGTTCACGGCAAACCGACCCACGAAGAAACCCGGGCGACGTTCTCGCACAGCAAGGAATCAGCGCCGACGGTGGTAGTCCGCGACATGGCCCAAACCCGGCGGCTGGCGACCTACCTGACCGGCGAATCGTCCAAAGAACAGTTTTATACCGAATTCAAGGGGCAGTTTTCGGACGGTTTTGACCCAGAGCGGGATTTACAGCGCATCGGCGTTGTCAACCAGACGACCATGCTGGCGTCCGATACGCAGCAGATTGCCGATTTTCTGAAACAGGTGATGACTGAGCATTACCAGCTTCAGCCCGACGAAGTCGACACCCGCTTTGCCAACACCCGCGACACGCTCTGCTACGCCACCAACGACAACCAGGATTCGACCTACGCGCTGCTGACCCATCCGGCCGATTTTGCGCTCGTGGCCGGTGGCTACAACAGTTCCAACACGCTGCACCTGGTTGAACTTTGCGAAGAAAAGCTGCCGACGTATTTTATCGAAACCGAACAGAAAATCCTGTCGCCGGAGTTGATCCGGCACTTTAATCCGCACACCAAACAGGAGGTAGTAACGGAGCGGTTTATCCCAAACCACGAGCCGGTAACGATCCTGCTGACCTGTGGCGCTTCCTGCCCTGATGCGGTGGTGGAAGGGGTGCTGATGAAAGTGGTGTCGTTCTTTCCGCAGGCCCGGTCAGTCGATACCGTCATGGCCGATGTTCGGCAACAATACGCCTGAAAACCGCCTAAATTCCAGTAATCGGAGATACCTTCGAGTAAAAAAAACGCTTGGCCTTCTTTTTTTTCACGAAAAGCAACGGCTCCGGCTTTCACCATTCGTCGGAACAAAAGACTAGATTTAACTATTCAATCGCATGTACACCATCGGGATTAACACGTTTCTGTTTACGTCGCCCTTCACGAACGAAAGCGTGAAGTGGTTTTCAAAATTTGCTGAATGGGGATTCGACACGGTCGAAATCGGGCTGGAAGATCCCGCTAACATTGATCCTCAACGGGTTAAACAAGCCCTGGCCGACGCCGGGCTGGGTTGCAAAACGGTTTGTGCCGCGATGGGCCCCGACCGCGACTTCCGGGGAGACGAAGAACAGCAGCAAAACGCGATGACGTACCTGAAAGGCTTGCTCGATGTGATGGAGATTATCGGAGCCGAAATGCTCGTTGGGCCGCTGTATTCGAGCGTCGGACGTGCCGAAGCTACCCCCAAAGATGTGTACCTAGAACAGCAAAAAACCGTGGTCAAGCATTTGAAGGAACTGGCCGCATATGCCCAAAGCAAAGGGCTGAAAATTGCGCTCGAACCGCTCAACCGCTTCGAAACCGACTTTATCAACACCTGCGATCAGGTGATCGAGCTAGCGGACCTGGTCGGCAACGACAATGTACGGCTGCATCTCGATACGTTCCACATGAACATTGAGGAGAAATTCCAGGCCGACGCCATTCGCAAAGCCGGTTCGCGGCTTGAATTGCTGCATAGCTGCGGCTCGGACCGGGGCATTCCGGGCAACGACCACATCGATTGGGATTCCATCCGGCAGGCGCTGAAAGACATTGATTTCAAAGGACAATTGGTCATCGAATCGTTCACACCGGAAGTAAAAGCCATCGCCAAAGCAGCCGCCATCTGGCGCGACATTGAATCGTCCGGCGAAGACATTGCCGTGAAAGGCCTGGCATTTTTGAAAACGGTGTAATTCCAGTCCGGTATCCGGTAGAGACGCGATTAATCGCGTCTTTTTTTTATGGTTTCGGCACCCGCACGTTGATAGAGACGCGATTAATCGCGTCTCTACGGTACGGTTATGTTTTATTGTTCCGACACCCGCACATTAACTTGGCTGGGCGTACTTTCGTTGTGCAGCCGGTCGAAGGCCGTAACAGCGTAGACATAGCGCTTTTCCGGTTCGGCGGTGCGGTCGATAAACCGCGTGGTTTGCTCGCCCACGCAGATGGCAACAATCCGGGTCGGGTCGTCCAGGTTCATTTTATCCTTTCGCTCAAACCGATAAACAACGTAGTAGCGGGCTTTGTCGCCGTCGGATGCCGGGTCGGGTTCCTGCCAGAACAGTTCAACGCCTTCGGGCGACGGATGCGCTTTCAGATCTTTCGGAGCCAGGGGCGGTTCGGGATCTTTCCACGGCATGGGTGGAATCAGCGCCGGATAGCGGTAAAAGTTGGTCAGCAATGTATCCCGGACACCGTTCAGGTTATCAGTCAATGATTTGGAACTGAAGAAGATGCTGCCGTGAATTTGCGGAAACTGGCGGTTATAGACCAGTTGGGTCGACATTTCGTTCGGATCATTCCAGGCCCGGTCGCGCGGGGTCGAGCGGTTAATCCGGAACGCGCCCTGCCCGATGTACAAATGCCGGTTAAAACCGTTTTTCACCCACCAGTCGACCAGCAGGCGGTACGGCACTTTCTGAAAATCGGTGCTGAAATACACCTGCGGAGCCATGTAATCGACCCAGCCCTCGCGGCTCCACTTGCGCGTATCGGCATACAAGTCAAAATACGACGTTAAACCGCCCGTTGTCTCGGAGCCTTCCGGATCCTGGCTGCGGTTTTTCCAGACACCAAATGGACTCACGCCAAACTTCACGTACGGTTTGATGGCCTGAATCGAATCGTGAAGCTGGTGAATCAACTGGTTGATGTTCTCGCGTCGCCAGTTCTGAAGCGTCATGCCGTTGCCGTAGGTTCGGAACGTTACTTCGTCGCGAATGACTTGACCGGCAACGCCATAGGGGTAAAAATAATCGTCGAAATGAATCCCGTCCACGTCGTAATTCCGGACGATGTTGGTGACAATACTGGTTACGTAACTCCGGACTTCGGGCAGTCCGAGGTTGAAGAGTTTTCGGCCGCCGTAGGTAAGCATCCAGTCCGGTTTTCGGTTGCTGATGTGGTCGGGCGTTACGACGGAGAGCTTACTAAACGTAGCGCGGTCGAGGTTGAACCAGGCGTGAAATTCCATGCCCCGGTCGTGGGTTTCGCGGATCATGAACTCCAGCGGATCGTAGAACGGCTCCGGTGCACGGCCCTGTTGTCCCGTCAGCCAGAAGGACCAGGGTTCGGTGCTTTTGGCGTAAAAGGCATCCGCTGCCGCCCGAATTTGCACGACTACGGCGTTGATCCCCGCCCGCTGGTGCATGTCCAGAATTTTGACGAACTCCGAACGCTGGCTATCGGCGGGCATTCCGCGCACGCTCGGCCAGTCGATATTATCCACTGTGGCAATCCAGACGGCTCGAAACTCGCGTTTTGGCGGAATCTGTGCCTTTCCGGCCAGCGGTTTTTCAAAAAGACAGAGCAAAAGGAGTAAAAGAGTCCGGTAACAGCAGCACATGCACAAACGACTGGTCAAAAAGAGAATGGGAACGTCAAAGATATGCAACAAGCTTATCCACTTTCAAACTTTATTGACACCCGGTTTATTGCGTTGTTATTTTCCCGGTTCAATGTCGAGCAGAGATAACATTTTGTATTTTAGGAAGAGCCCGGTTTTATTTTTAGTGTTGTGTCTGGCAATCGGGCGATTTTGCAACAAAATATTATTTGGAGAAAAAGGGAAGGACGGACTATTTTGATGTCGAATAGTATTTGGTATAACTATTGTTTCCAGTAATTTTGAGCCGATAAATGGATTACGAAACCAATCATTATTTTCCTTTTTAGTAAAAAATCCATATTTTTTTATAAAAATACAAGGATAGTGTTTAGTTTTGTGTCCTCTTACTCTTGGTTGGATAAAGTTTTAAGGTCATTACTACCATGTCAGGAATCAAACTCGATCAGATTGATCGGAAAGTATTAGAAATTTTACAGACAAACGCTAAAATCACCAACGCTCAACTGTCGAAAGAAATCGGTTTATCACCTGCCCCGACGCTCGAGCGCGTTAAAAAATTAGAAACATCCGGCATCATTCAGAGCTATCACGCCCAACTGAACCGGGATCGGGTTGGCTTGGGCGTCACCACGTTTGTGCAGGTATCCCTGGTCGGCCACAAAAAGCAGGTGACCGAATCGTTTGTCAACGCCGTAAAGAACATTCCGGAAATTATTGAGTGCCACCACATCACCGGATCCGGCGACTTTCTACTGAAAGTAATCGCAAAAGACATTGCTTCGTACCAAGTGCTGATGCTCGAAAAAATCAACGAAATCGAGGAAGTTGCCAGCACCCAAACGATGGTGATTCTCTCGACGTTCAAGGAAAGCAAAGTGCTCCCAATCCCTTAAATGAGTTAAGAGTTATGAATTAAGAGTTAAGAGTTGGCTCCGCAGTATAGAATGCGTCAGCCAACTCATAACTCTTAATTCATAACTCTTAACTCTTTCTCGCCTTCCTCCGTTCTTCCCTCCGCTGTTTTTTGAGGTTATCCAGCCCTTCTTTGGCTTCTTTGTGCTGGCTGGATTTGCGGTCGGCTTTGTCGAGGACCTCTTTGAAGTAGGTTTGTGCCTGATCGTAGTTTTTCTCAGCCGCAGCAATCTTGCCCAGACTCAGCACCGAGGCCCAGTAATACGCGGCATCGTACGAGTTGGTCTGTTTCGCAAAATCGATGGTTTTCTGGTAATATTGTTTGGCCTTCGCCAGATCGCGGGTGTAGTGATGATTGGTATAAGCTAAAATGTAAGCCGCCGTCCGACCGCCGACGCCCTCGTAGCCATCCATGCCCCGCTCAATTTTGTTTAAAATGCTGTTGGAAGCCGCTGTCGCTTCGTTGGTATAACCACGCACAAAGGCCGTCCGGGCGTAATACCGCTCAAAATACGGGTTGTCCGGGTATTGCTGCCACATGTATTTCGCCAGATCATACGCCTTGCCGTATTCATTTTCCATGCTGTAAATCTGGAGCAGGAAATACCGGGCCTCCGTTCGGGTGTAAAAGGCGTTGTTGGCGGTTTTTTCCAACTGTTGAATACCCTGCGCTTTGTTACCTTTCGGGAAAAACATCAGGATCGGTTTCAGCGCCGGGTAGTTTTTCGGAATCCACTGGGCGTAATAGTTATACAAACCGTCGCCAAACAGCAATTCCGGGGTTAAATCACCGTTGCCTTTGCATTTCTCGAAGTATTTCAGCGCATTTTTTCCGGCCCAGGTTGCCTTAGTCCACTTTTTCCGTTCCGAGTACAACCGTCCTTTAAAGCCGTAGCCAGCCGCCAGGAAAAACGAAGCTTCGACTTTATCTTCCTTGAGATCATATAACTTCTCCGCCTTCGTGATCGTCGTATCCAGGTAAGCCAGGCACTTGTCGTCAAAGTCGGTATTTTCGGTATTCGGCACAATTTTCCACCACTCGGCCAAGGCCATCAGAAAGTACGGCATCGGGTGATCCGGGTACCGTGTTCGCAGCCAGCGAAACTCCTTGTCGGCTTCGTAAAATTTGTAATTATACAAGCTGTTGATAGCCTCCGCCGACTCGATCTGAACGCCGGGGTGCTTCAACAACATGTCGTACTTTTTGTCAAAATCAGCCAGCGAATAGACCTGAGCGCGTACGGTCAAAGTCATCAGAAAGCCGATCAAAACAAGAATGCTTTTTTTCATTTTTTCAGGATACTGGGATTGTCCCTTATCAACGAAGTTTTTGAAATTCCAGTTTACCGAATCAAAAGTTTTTAGGAACCCGCCGGATGCCGTACCTTTGGTTTTTGCGTCAACGACCCCGTATGCTGACTATCAAAGACAAAACCTTTGTCCCGTTCATCGACGAAAACCGGCTGAAAAACCGCATTTTTCAATTAGCTGAGCAAATCAACCAGGATTATCGAGACAAGGAACCGCTGCTGGTGGTGGTGCTGAACGGCGCGTTCATCTTTGCCGCCGAACTGATGACCCACCTGACCATTCCGTGCCGCGTGACTTTTATTCGTGTCAGTTCGTACCAGCAAACGGCCTCGACGGGCGTCGTGCGGGAAGTACTCGGTTTGGGCGAGCCTGTGACCGGGCAGGATGTCATTCTGATTGAAGACATTATCGACACCGGCCTGACGATTCAGGACGTTTCGCGGCAACTGACCGGGCAGCAACCCGCGTCGCTGGCGATTGCTACGATGCTGTTTAAACCGGACGCCCTGAAGGTTCCGGTAAACATTCAATACGTTGGTTTTGAAATCGAAAACCGTTTTGTGATCGGCTACGGCCTGGATTACGACGAACTGGGGCGCAATACGAAAGAGATTTTGGTGCTGGCCTAGCGGTCGACCTCGCCCATGACCACGTCGATGGAGCCGATAATGGCCACCAGGTCGGCAATCATGGCGCCTTTCGAAATTTCGCTGATCACCGACAGGTTGTGGTACGAACACGAGCGCGCCCGGCAGCGGAAGGGCACATCCGAGCGTCCGTCGGCCCGGAAAAAGAAGCCGAGTTCACCCTTCGGAATTTCACCCCGGATGTAAAACTCCTGCGCTTTCGGACGGATTTTCTTCGGAACAATGGCCTGCGGATCGAAATCGCGGGTCCGCTTCAGGTCACCGGTCAGTTGCACCAGGCATTGTTCGGCAATTTTCACCGACTCCCAGCATTCCAGCACCCGGACGTAGTTGCGGTCCCAGCAGTCGCCGAGCTTACCGACGGTTCCTTCGCCAATCGGAATATCGAAATCCAGTTCGGGATACACCGAGTAACCATCGACCCGGCGCAGGTCGTACCGCAACCCCGACGCCCGCAACACCGGTCCCGAACAGCCGTAGTTGATTGCCACCGGCAGCGGCAACACACCCACGCCCGCCGTCCGTTTGACGAAAATCTTGTTGTCGACTACGAGTTGCTGCAATTCCAGCAGTTTCGGCTTCAGGTAGTTCAAAAACTCCCGGCAACGCTCCTCAAAACCGACCGGCAGGTCATAATACAACCCGCCAATCCAGATATAATTATAGAGCATCCGCGCCCCGCTGACCCATTCGAGCATCCGTTGCAGGTGCTCGCGGTCGCGCATCATCCACAAAAACGGCGTATACGCGCCAATGTCGAGCGCGTAGGTGCCGATGGCGACAAAGTGCGACGCCAGGCGGTTTAATTCGGCCACCAGCACCCGGATGTATTCAATCCGCCGACCGTCGGGCCGACTTAAAAGCTCCTTATCAATGCCGAGCATCCGCTCCACGCCCATGCAAAACACATGCTCGCTGTTCATGGCGGCCATGTAATCCAGCCGGTCGACAAACGGCAGGGTCTGGTTGTAGGGCAACGATTCAGCGTGTTTCTCGAAGCAACGGTGCAGATAACCTAGGTGCGGCACGACATCGACAATGATCTCCCCGTCGGTCACGACTTCCATTCGGAGAACGCCGTGCGTCGAGGGGTGCTGCGGCCCCATGTTCAGGATCATCTCGCCCGGTGCGAGGGCTTCGGGCGTGTATTTGTTCGGCTCGGAAGCCTGAAACAAGCCAGGCTGGTAGTCGTACTGAACGGTTTGTGTCGTCATCGTACGGCAAAGGTCGGGACTGATCGTGCAAAAGTCAAAACCCGATCGTACCCACGGACTTTAGTCCGTGTTTTGGGAGTTTACTAACTCTGGCTGTTTACACTAACTCACACGGACTAAAGTCCGTGGGTATGAGTTTGTAATTATTTAACAACTAACCGTTGTGGTTCTTAAGACTTTATCTTACCTTTGCGTTCCTGTTTGAGAAACTATATACAGCAATGGCTAAGAAAGGCAATAGAATTCAGGTAATTCTGGAGTGTACGGAGCAGAAGGACACGAACATACCGGGTACTTCGCGCTACGTAACGACCAAAAACCGTAAGAATACGCCGAGCCGGATTGAGCTGAAAAAGTACAATCCGAATCTGAAGCGCGTAACCGTACACAAAGAAATTAAATAATTGTAACTCCGGGACAATTCCCGACGATCCAAGATGGCAAAGAAAGTTGTTGCAACCCTGAAGAAGGAAGGTGGCGGTAAGAACTTCGCAAAGATTATCAAAGCCGTGAAATCACCGAAAACCGGTGCGTACACCTTCAGAGAAGAAATGGTCCCGCTGGAAGAAGTACAGGCCGCATTGAAAGGCTAGTCTTCCCGTTTTATGGCATTTATGGAAAGTCCCCTCGGAGGGACTTTTTTGTTTTTATCTTTGTTGCTCAAGGCAGTAGAGCGAATAAGTGCATCAGCCAGTTTTATATTTTACCCCCAACCCCCTGAAGGACGGTCGGCCGCTGCCGGGCTTAAAAACCTGGATTTTCTAAGCCCGGCAGCGGCCGACCGTCCTTCAGGGGTTGGGGGTAAATCCACAGTTCTAACGTCAACGCAATGGGTCTGTTTGATTTCTTCTCGAAGGAAAAAAAAGAATCACTCGATAAAGGGCTGGAAAAGTCCAAGGAAAGCTTCTTTTCGAAACTCAACCGCGCCGTCGTCGGTAAATCGACCGTCGATGACGAAGTGCTGGATGAGTTGGAGGAAGTCCTGATTACCTCCGATGTGGGCGTTGGAACAACCGTCAAGATTATCCGGCGCATCGAAGAGCGCGTATCCCGCGATAAGTACGTCAATACCAGCGAACTGGACCGCATTCTCCGCGAAGAAATTGCCGCACTTTTGGCCGAAAACAAATCCGAGGATGTTGATGACGATTTTGCGCTGCCGACCGGAAAAAAACCGTATGTCATCATGGTGGTCGGCGTCAACGGCGTGGGCAAAACCACCACCATCGGCAAATTGGCGGCCCAATACCACAAGCGCGGCTACAAAGTGGTGCTGGGCGCGGGCGATACCTTCCGGGCGGCCGCCGTGGCGCAACTCAAACTCTGGGGGGATCGCGTAGGCGTCCCGGTGATCGACCACGGCATGAACACCGACCCCTCGGCCGTGGCCTTCGATGCCGTCAAAAAAGCCGTCGACATGAACGCCGACGTAGTGATTATCGACACGGCGGGCCGGTTGCACACGAAGGTCAACCTGATGAACGAGCTATCGAAAATCAAGCGGGTTGTGCAGAAATTCCTCGTTGAAGCCCCGCACGAAGTCTTGCTGGTGCTCGACGGTTCGACCGGTCAGAACGCGTTTATTCAGGCCACCGAATTTACGAAAGCCACGGACGTGACGGCCCTGGCGATCACGAAGCTCGACGGCACGGCCAAAGGGGGCGTGGTGATCGGTATTTCCGACCAGTTCAAGATTCCGGTGAAATACATCGGTGTTGGCGAAAAAATCGACGATTTACAGACCTTCAGCAAGATGGAGTTCGTGGATTCATTCTTTAAGAAAGTCTGATTGTTTTCAGGATTCAAAGACGGCGGGTTTATGATGCGCATTAGAACCAAACTACACGCTCTGCAACGGCTTTTCTTCTTAATAAGTTGGCTGTATGGATTGGTATTTGTGATTGCCTGCAAATCCAGCGAAAATCAGAAACTGGCGCAGGGCATTTGCGGAACGGTGATTTTCAAATCCGGCAACCACATGCCCGGCCCCGACCGTCCGCAGCCTAAAGGCCAGCCCGTGGTTCGGGAGGTGCTGATTTACGAACTGACAAAGATGAATCAGACCGAGCCCGGCGAAGACGGTTTTTACGCCAACGTCAAAACCCGACTTGTCAAGAAAGTGAAATCCGGGAAAGACGGGCAATTTTGCGTCAGCCTGCCACCGGGCGACTATTCGGTTTTTGTGCAGGAAGAAAAAGGTTTGTACGCCAACCTGTCCGATGGTCAAAACAACATTTATCCGGTAAAGGTTGAGAAAAACCGCCGGTCCACGATCACCTTTGAAATTTCGTATCAGGCGGTATTTTAACCGTCATGAACGCTTTTTTTGCTGCTACGTGCCGCATAAAATTCCGTGGATTGTGGCTGCATAACTTTCTCCTGAATTGTACTTTTCCGAACTTTGTAAAAAATAGTAGTGTTCTGCCAAGACGGTTTACTCCGTTCATCTAAAACCGCCCTCCGGCACCCGGATCATCCTGTCGATCAGGAAGAATCCTTTTAATCTTAGTCTGTTTTGAAAACGAAAGGCTTACGCTCGAATAAAATTAATATTGTCACGCTGGGTTGCTCCAAAAACCTGGTCGACTCCGAAGTGCTGTTTACCCAACTGAAAGGCAACGGCTACAATGTGACGCACGAATCGAAGAAAGACGATGCCAACATTGTGGTCATCAACACCTGCGGTTTTATCGACAACGCGAAGGAAGAATCGGTGAATACCATCCTGCGGTACGTCGACGCCAAGGAAGCGGGCGTGGTCGATAAAGTCTACGTAACCGGCTGTCTGTCACACCGCTATAAAGACGAGCTGGAAGTTGAAATCCCGACCGTCGACGCCTGGTTCGGCACCAACGAACTGCCGCGTCTGCTCAAAACGCTGAAGGCCGACTACAAACACGAGCTGGTGGGCGAACGGTTGCTGACGACTCCGGCCCATTTTGCGTACCTGAAAATTGCCGAAGGCTGCGACCGCCCGTGTTCGTTCTGCGCCATTCCGCTCATGCGCGGCCACCACGTCTCGCGCCCGGCCGAGGAGCTGGTCAAAGAAGCGCAGTCGCTCGCCCGGCGCGGCACGAAAGAACTGATTCTGATTGCCCAGGATTTGACCTATTACGGGTTAGACCTTTACAAAAAACGCACGCTGGCCGACCTCATCAACCGCCTGGCCGACGTCGAAGGCATCGACTGGATTCGGTTGCAATACGCGTATCCGTCCGGTTTTCCGATGGACGTCCTGGACGTCATGCGCGACCGGTCGAACGTCTGCAACTACCTCGACATGCCGCTGCAAACCGGCTCGACGGAACTGCTCAAACTGATGCGCCGGGGCATCACCCGCGAAAAAACCGAGGCCCTCATTCACAGCATTCGGGAGAAAGTGCCGGACATCGCGCTCAGGACGACGCTCATCGTCGGCCACCCCGGCGAAACCGAAGCGATGTTCGACGAAACGTACGAATTTGTCGAACGGATGCGCTTCGACCGGCTGGGCGCTTTTACGTATTCCCACGAAGACAACACCCATTCGTACACGATGTCCGACGATATTCCGGCCGACATCAAACAGGAACGCGCCGACGCGATCATGGAACTTCAGCAGGGCATTTCGGCCGAACTGAATCAGGAAAAACTCGGCAAAACGTATAAAGTGCTCTTCGACCGGAAGGAAGGCGGTTTTTTCATCGGCCGGACGGAGTTCGATTCGCCGGAAGTCGACAACGAGGTGCTGGTTCCGGCCAGCCAGTATGTACGTCAGGGCGACTTTGCCAACGTCCGCATCACGGAAGCCCACGAATTCGATCTGTACGGCGAGGTTGTGCTGTGAACAAAAACCGGTAACTTCCTCATCAACAAGCCGGTTTTTACGTATCTTTGGAACCCAACCTCGCAACGGTATGGCCCATCTCTACCGGTTTTTTGTCCTTACCTTGTTGCTGTCTCCGGTTCTGACCCGAGCGAGCCAACCCGTCATACCCCTTTCGGCGGATCGGCTTCCGCTCGTTCTCGACCACGATCTCTGGACGTTACAGGACACCACGCACCGGCTGACCATCGGGCAGGTTATGCGCCCCGAAGCCGACCGGTTGTTTCGGGCCAGCATGTCGCCGATCCCGAATGTTGGCTACACCAGCGGCAAGCAGCAGGCTTATCCGGTCTGGGTGCGGTTTCAACTCCAGACCGACTCGCCCGACGCCCGGGCGCTGTTTTGTGAGGTCGATTTCTGGGCATTCGACGAACTCCAACTGTTTATCAGCGACGGCCAGCAGTTGGTTTATACCTCGCCGGTTTACGGCTGGAAAACGCCCGTGGACCAGAAGATGGTCTACCACCGCAACTACTGGTTTCCGTTTACCTTGCCCATTGGGAAAACGATGACCTGCTACGTCCGGGCGCTCAAACGCCGGGGGGTGCAGGTGGTGCCGATTACGATTCGTGCCCAGACGGAATTCAATACGTTTGTATTGGCCGATTACGCCTTCTGGGGCGGTATTTTTTCGATTTTCCTGTTTGTCACCTTAATCAGCCTTTTCTTTTATTTCACCACCTTCGACCGGATTTACGGGAAATACATCCTGTGCGTGCTGGGGTTGGCCGGTTATTTTTTCATCAACGACGGTTTTTTGTACCAATTCTTTTTCGACGGGCAGTTCCGGATGCCGAATCGCAACGTCTATTTCGTGTTTCCGCTCCTGCTGTTCTTCTTCCAATTGTTGTTTGTCCGGTCGTTCCTGTCGCTGCAACATACCCCAAGCCGCCTGTGGGACCGTGTGGCCACCGTTGCGCTGGTCGGCGGGGTATTTTGCCTGATTTCGTTGCTGGTCGAGTGGATTTTGTATGTCCCGCCCGCCGTCGAGCAGATTATCATGCGGCTGTTTATTTTCTTTTACTGGCTCCCGATGCCGCTAATCTGGGCCTTTATCATCATCAACCTCATTCAGCGGTATCGGGTGAAAGAAGCCTGGTTGTATCTGGTGGCCGTCAGCCCGTTTTATGCCCTAAATTTCCTGATTATCCTCTGCAACCTGACCGTCATCCCGACGTATCCGTTTCTGGAAAGCTACGAGAACTACGCGCTGGCGTCGCTGTTTGAAGTCCTGGTTTTGACCTTCGGCCTGGCCTACCGCTACAAACTCATCCGCGACCGCAACGAGCAACTGAACGACGAACGCAACGAGCAGCAACGGCTGGTGTATGAAGCGGAAGTACAGGCGTTGCAGTTGAAAAATGAGTCGTTGCAGGAGAAGGAGCGCATCGCCCGCGACCTGCACGACAACGTGGGTGCTCAGTTGTCGTTCATTGTCAACAGCTTACAGCAAATCGGACGACAGACCGAAAAACAGCCTATTCCGAACCCCTACCAACTCTCGGCGCAACTCCGTTCGGTGGTCGATTATACGCGCGAAGCCATCAAAATGCTCCGCGACACGATCTGGGCCATTCACCAGGAAAGCTTTACGCTCGAGGAATTCGAAGAGCGCATTACGCATTACGTCAGCCGGTATTTTCAGCAGATGGAGCCGCTTCGGATTACGATTCAAACCGAAGGCCAGTTGGTTCAGCCGCTGACCTCGGTGCAGGCGCTGAACATGTTCCGAATTATGCAGGAAGCGCTGCACAACGTCGTGAAGCACGCCCAGGCGACCGAAGTAACGGTGTTGCTCAGCGCCCGACCCGACGGCACATTCCAATTAAGTGTCAGCGACAACGGCAACGGCTTATCCCTCCAGAACGATTCGTTCGACAACCACTACGGCCTACAAAACATGAAAAAACGGGCCGAGGAACTGGGTGGTCATTTCCGCATCTACTCCGACCGGGGCACCGTCGTCGAAGTCGCCGTCTAGTGTTCCGTACCCACGGACTTTAGTCCGTGAGAGTTAGCTACCTCATTGAGTAAATAGCAACTCACGGACTAAAGTCCGTGGGTACGTTAGTCGATCCAGACGGTTTTAATGTTCAGGAATTCCTTCATACCGACCTCGGCCAGTTCCCGCCCAAAGCCCGACAGTTTGACGCCCCCGAACGGCACACGCGGATCGGAGCGCATCAGCGAATTGACAAACACCGACCCCGCCTGAATCTGCCGCGCCAGCCGGTCGGCCCGCTCGCGGTCCTGCGTCCAGAGTGCCGAGCCCAGGCCGTAGTTCGACTGGTTGGCGAGTTTGATGGCGTCCTGTTCGTCTTTCGCTTCGATGATGACAGCCAGCGGCCCGAAGGTTTCTTCCTGAAAGGCCGTCATTCCCGGTTTTACCTTATCAAGCAAAATCGGCTGTATATTACAACCGTCCCGGTTTCCGCCGTGCAGCAGACGCGCGCCCTGTCGAACGGTTTCGGCGCATTGCCGCTCGATCTCATCGGCCAGATCCAGCCGGGCAACCGGCCCCATCGTGGTCGCTTCGGCCCTCGGGTCGCCCTGCTGAATCGCTTGAATGTGACTCAAAACCCGCTCTGTAAATTCTTGTTTGACGGTTTTTTCAATAATAAACCGCTTGGCGGCAATGCAGCTTTGACCGGCGTTCTGCATCCGCGAGTGAGCCGCTACCTCGGCGGCTTTTGCCAGATCCGCGTCGGCCAACACAATCAGCGCATCGCTCCCGCCCAGTTCCAGCACCGATTTCTTGATCTGGCTCCCGGCAATCGACGCCACCGACGCTCCGGCTTTTTCGCTCCCGGTTAGCGTAACGGCTTTCACACGGGCATCTTTCAACACGTGTTCGACGGTTTTTGACTCCATCAGCAGCGATTGAAAAACGTCTTCCGGAAAACCGCAGGACCGGAAAACCTGCTCAATCGCCAGCGAACAGCCACTGACGTTGGTAGCGTGCTTCAGCACCCCCACATTTCCGGCCAGCAGCGACGGAATGGCAAACCGGAACACTTGCCAGAACGGAAAATTCCAGGGCATCACGGCTAACACCGTACCCAGCGGCTGGTAGGCCACGAAACTCTTTTGGGCCTCGGTCTTGATCGTCAGATCCGCCAGAAACCGGGGAGCATGTTCGAGGTAATAGTCACAGCCGACGGCGCATTTTTCCACTTCGGCCATTGCTTCCTTGAGTGTTTTGCCCATTTCGGCCGTGATCAGTTCGCCGTACCGCTGCTTCTCGCTGCGCAGATGAGCCGCTACCTTGCGGAAATATGCCATCCGTTCTTCCAGCGACAAGGCCGCCCAATCGGCAAATGCCCGGTCGGCCTGTTTGAGCTTCCGGTCAAGCGATTGCGTGCTTAAAACCGGGTAGGATTTGATCTTTTCTTGGGTATAGGGGTTGACGGATGTGAAGCGCATAGGAATTAGCTTGGTTTCCTGGTAAACAAAATTTGACTGTAGGAAGGCGACCAGTAACCACAAAAAAAAGCAAAAGACCGGCATAACCCGGTCTTGAATGGAAACAAGAAATGGCTCTACAAGGCTTTCTCGAACTCAAACCCGGGTTTATTAACTCACTTTACACCCAGCACGTCGCGGTAATTGACCAGTTGAATGCCTTTTTTCGCGATCACAGCCTGCACCGCCGGGCTTTTCAACATGGCCGTATCGGCATTCCGGCTGAGAGCCACCGACTCTTTTTCGCCCAGCGGTTTCATGTCGTCGGTGTGGTAGGCCGGGTGCGTAACGAGCAGATACGTGCCGGGTTCCAGTTTTTCGAGGGCTGCGGCAAACGCTTTCGTCCGTTCGGCGGGGTCCGTGGCCTGCTGGCCGTCAAATTTCGGAAATGGTTCGGCCATCGACGGTTCGAGCGTGGGTAGTCCGTACTCGACCGCGAGTTTTTCGACTAGTTCGCGCAAACGCGGGTCCGCCCGGTCGAAGGCCATATGCGTCGATAGATGCGACACCTGCCGGGGCAGCGCCTGCCGAACGCGCTCAATCTGCGCCCGCAACTCCTGCTCGACCTCGAGCAGATTCAGCTCATGGTCCAGAAAAGACGGCATGGCCGGGTTTCCTTTCCAGCAGGTCGGGAAAAAATACCCTGCCGAATCCGTCAGGCTGGGCGCGGTGGTTAGCGGACGCCACTTCACCACCGGCCATTCGCTCGTCAGCGTCAGGTGGACGCCCACATCCGCTGTCGGCTGCTTCGCCAGTTCGCCCAGCGCTTCGGGCAGCCAGGCCGTCGGGGCCATCACCTCGGCCGAACGGGCAATCCCGGTGGTCAATGCATCCAGACAGGCGCGATTGGCGCTGTGGGCCATGCCCAGATCGTCGGCCCGCACCAGCAGCCGAATTTCGTCTTTGTGCGCTTCCCACTGCCGCAAAAACGAAATGCTTTGCGGAATCTGCTCGAACGGTTTCAGGGATTCGTCTTCGATAAACAGGTGCTTCACCCCGCTCCGGCAGGCTTCCTGCAAAAACCGGCTGAGGCCAATATCGCCCTGTCCCAGCGCCACCTGATGCGGTCGTAAGGCTGGGTTTTCCAGGGTGGAGGGCGTGCCGGGCCGCCGGTCTTTCAGGTGCACGAGCGGAAACCGTCCGGCATACTTTCGGAGCAGGGCAGTGGGGTTCTGCGGCTGGGCGGTTTGGCGCGTGTTTTTGGCCCAAATCACATCCAATTCAAACTGCACGGCCTCGGCGGGCATTCGCTCAACCAGGTAGTCGAAGAGGTTTCCGCTGCCGTGTCGAACAAACTCATAACCGTGGTTGTGGTAACAGAGCGTCAGTCCTTTTTTCCGCAAAAACCGCCCGGCCTTTGTAAAAACCGCAATGGCGTTGTCGGCATCGGCCAGGGTAAACGTTTGCCCGTGCGGAATCCAGTAGCAAACGACGTACTCGGCCCCCAACTGCCGGGCGCGGTCGGCGACAAGGGCCACGCTGTCTTGCAATTGTTTGAAATCGGCCCCGATCCCCACCATCCGCAGGCCGTTTTCCTTCATTTGTCTGCGGTATTCCTTCACCGGCATGGTGCGGGGCCAACCGCCTTCCAGTTCAGTAACGCCCCATTGCCGGAGTTGGGCCATCATACTCGGAATGTCCTTACTGCCCTTCATGCTCGACAACTGAATTCCGATGGGCCACTGGGCCTGAACGGTCCCCGCCAGCACGAGTACGTTGAATACGAAGAAAAAGAAAACCGGTTTTGTAACCTTCATGGTCATTTTACAGATTGAAAAGTAAAGGCGGTTTCTGCGCTGCGGGAATAACCAATGCGCTGGGCCACCGCCGTAACCGAGGTGGGTTGAGCCAGCCGAAGCGGTTCGGAATACACCTGCCATGAGTTGCCAGCCGGGCTGTCGGCGGTTTTGTAGGCGATGGACGCGCCCGGCGTCGCGCAGGTGAAGACCAGACGTCCGCCCTGCTGCCGGATCGTGGGTGCTGCCGTCACGGGCGGTTCGTCGCGGCCCTGCCACCATTGCCGCACCAGTTCTTTCTCCGGAACTCCGCCCAAATCGCGGGTGTCCGTCAGCCAGCGGTCCATCTCCCGGCGCAGGCGTTTGAGGTGTTCCGAATAGGCGGGCTGGTCGGCCAGGTTAGTCAGCTCGTACGGATCGGTTTGCAGGTCGTAGAGTTCCTCGGCCGGTTTCGTGGGCCGGAACCAGTTCATCTGGACCGCGTTCAGCTTTCCTTCGTCGCGCATCTGAAGCATCTCGGCCATCATCGGCTGCTGTTTCCGAAACGCAATGTCCATGTACAGCGGTCGGTCGGGGTAAAAATTGCGGATGTACTGGTACCGTCCGTCGTGTACGGTTCGCACGCGGTCGTACTCGGAGTCGAGCCGGTCGCGGGCAGCAAACACATACGAACGGGGCTTTTTTTCGGCAAATTTTCCCAGAAACGCCCGTCCCTGCATGGGTTTGGGCGTCGGCAAACCGGCCAGCGACAAAACCGTAGGCGCCAGGTCGATCATGGAAATCAGTTCCGGGCGAACCGTCCCGGCCCTCTGTCCGTCGGGAAACCGCACGATGAGCGGCACCCGGAGCCCCCGGTCGTAAATTTCGCGCTTCACAAACGGCAGGCCATCGCCGTGATCCGACCAGAAAAAGATAATCGTTTTATCGAGCAAGCCATCGTCTTCCAGTTGCTTCAGCAAATCGCCCACCCAATCGTCCATGTCGCGAATGTTGCTGTAAAACCGGGCCATATCCTGCCGAACGGTTTTGGTGTCGGGGTAATACGGCGGTACCTTAATCCGCGCCGGATCGACCCGCAACGGCAAGTCTTTCCGCTGCCAGACCTGCGATTCGTGCGTGACCGTGTTGTTGAAAATCGCAAAAAACGGCTGATCGGCCCGGCGATTGCGCCAATGTGCTTTCGTACTGACCTCGTTCCAAACCGTGGACGGCTCTTCAAACTGGGAATCGGTTTTGACGTTGTTGGTGGTGTAGTAGCCCGCCTTCCGCAGGTATTCCGGAAAGGCCCGCACATCGGGGGGCGGCACGATGGAGTACTGTTTGGGTAATCCGGTTTTTTCCGGATAGGTGCTGTACAACGTCCGCATGTTGTGGCCGCCCGTGCTGGTCTGGTACATTCCCGTAATGATGGCGTTGCGGCTGGGCGCGCAGACACCCGCTGTGCAGAAAGCGTTGCTGAACCGGATGCCTTCGCGGGCCAGCCGGTCGATGTTTGGGGTCGGAATGGTGGTATCGCCGTAACAAGCCAGCCGGGGCGACATATCCTCGCAGGAAATCCAGAGAATATTAGGCGCGGTCGGCGGAGCGGTTTTGGGATCAGCAACCGGAAGCCCAACCGGGCGGAGAAAGGCCGAAAGACCGGCGACGAGCAAAGCGACGAAGAGGTATTTCATAAAGAAAGTTTAAAAAGCGTCGGGAAAGGGTATATAGTTTATGGTTTATAATCTATAGTTTATGGTTTCGAATAAAGTACTGACTTATAGCCCATTACAGCAAACTGTAAACTATAGACTATAAACCGTAAACCTTCATTTTACCGCCACCACCCGCGTAGGATCAATCCGCAGCCAGAGCAGGGCGCTCACCGACAGACAACCGGCGATCAGATACAGCGGGAAATTGAAATTCTGCGTCTGCTCCACGATGATGCCGAATAGGATGGTGATGAAAAAACCGCCCAATTGCCCGGCAAAATTCATCGCGCCGGCCACCGTTCCGGCGTTGCGCTGTCCAATATCGATACAAACCGCAAATGCGACGGGCAACGCCAGGTCTTTCAGCAGGACGCAGGTGGCCAGCAGATACCCCGCCAGTTGGTTGTCCGTCGTCGCACCGGCGAAGGCAAAGCACAGTCCCGACAGGCCCAGCCCACCTACCCCCACCGCCCGGCGACCGGTTTTCAACCCATAGCGTTTCGTCAAAACATCGCTCAAAACGCCCCCCAACACACAGCCAATGGCCCCCAGAAAATACGAAAGCGAAATAAAGTTCTTGGTTTGTTCTTCGTTCAATCCGCGTCCTTCCTGAAAATACACCGACGACCAGTTGGTAAAGAAATACGAACCGTAAAAAAATAAATGACACATCAGCATCAGCGCCCACAAATCCGGGTTTCGGATCACCGACAGCCACGGAAGCTGGTGTTTGGTGTGCGCAATCCGGCGACCGGTTTCGATTTCGTCCACCTCGACCGGACGGATGCCCGGTTGTTCGGCGGGTTCGTCGCGAAACCAGCGGAACCAGCCAGCCGCCCAAACCGCCCCCACCAGCCCCAGAATCACGAACGCCCAGCGCCAGCCCGCCCAGTGAACCAGCGGAATCACGAGCAGGGGCGTCAAGGCCCCGCCCAGCCGCCCGGCCGCCCAGATCACCGACTGCGCCCGGCCAACCTCCACCGCCGGAAACCAGCGCCCGATCACAATCGAGGCATTCGGGTAAGCCCCGGCTTCGCCCGCGCCGAACAAAAACCGCATGACCAGCAGATACGCCAGGTTGACGGCCGCGCCGGTCAGGGCCGTAAAACCAGACCACCACAGCACCACGCGCGTCAGCACCCGGCGCGGGCCGATTCGGTCGCCCAGCACGCCGGTCGGAATTTCGAACAAGGCATACGCCAGCGAGAACGCGCCCAGCACATACCCAAACTGCTGGTTGTCGAGGCCGAGGTCGGCTTTGATGTATTTGCTGACCACATTCATGCAGACGCGGTCGAGGAAGGTAATGGTGGAGAGCAGAAACAACCCGGCCAGCACCCGGTAGCGAAATTTCATACGAAAAGGGTCTACGAATGGGTGATGAAGATACGGTTTTTCTCAAAGACCCACCGATTGACGACCGGCTTTTAACGGCAGTGTGCGGCCTTTCCAGACCAAGGTTCCGCTTACGCCAGCGGGTAACGTCACCGAACCAGTCAGTTTTTGGCCTTGCTGCTCCAGGCGGAACGTCAGTTCGCCCGCCGGATGCGGATAAGTCCCCTCAATCTGGTTCAGCTCGCCGAACAGCGGCCGCATCGACAGCGTTTTAAAACCGGGTTCAGCCGGGCGAACACCGGCGATGGTACTGAAGAAATGGTAAGCCGGTGCCGTACTCCAGGGGTGGCACTCGGAGCGCATGGCTTTCCCCGCCGATGCAAACCGTTCAGGCGTCGTCGTCAACCCGTCGGCCAGCAACTTCTTCCAGGGAGCCAGTGCAGGTGCTATTAGGGCCGCTACCTTCTCCTGCTGACCAGCGGCCACCCCACCGCCCGCTTTCTGCAAGGCCTCAAACAGATAAAACCGGTAGTAGTACGTGGCCTGGCTGATGGTGGTATCGCTCAAAATCGTTTGCAGAGCCGCCACTTGCCGGTCAGCGGGCAGCGCGTCGGTCAGCACCCCCATGATGTTTGTATGCTGGTCGAAATACCTCTTGCCGACCGGTTGGGCCGAGAGCGGCCGCTCGGAAAGCAGACCTCGTTGGGCATCAAAGCAGGCAGCATATACCTGCTTTTTGATCCGGTCGGCGCGTTGCCGGTAGGTGGTCGCCGAAGCCGGGTCGCCCAGCGCATCAAAAATCCGGGCGGCATTTTGCAGGGCATACACGTAATGCAGCGTCACGACGGCCGAATTGGACCCGTCCTGCCCACCCGCCAGCCCACCCCGGCTCGAATCCTGGTACCAATCGACAAAATGCGCCCAGCGGGTCGCTCCGGCGATGCCGTCCGGTTTCATCAGCCCGTCAAACATGGCTAACGTCTGGTGAATACCGGGAACAAATTGGCGAATAAACGCTTTATCGCCCGACCAGAGCAGGTAATCCCAGAGCATATCGACCCAGATAACGGAATACGTCGGAAGAACAAACGTCGACCGCAAGGGGTAACAACTCGTCAGATTACCATCCCAGAGCCGCGAGTAGTGAAATTGTTCGAGCGCATTCCGCACATGGTGATCATTGCCGGTCAGCGCCAGCCAGGTTAGGTCGTGCACTTTCGAGTCGCCCAGGTATTGCATGGTTTCGTAATAGGCGTCGCTCAGAAAATAATCCTGGGTGCAGACTTCGGCGGTTCGGCGGCAGAGGGCAAAAATACCGGCGTAATCGGGATTATTGGCCGAAAAACTGGCTTTGACCGGGTATGGATTGGATGTGTAGTCGTTGTAAAAATCGTGAATGATCAACGGCTCGGTCCCGGTCGTGATTTCGAGTTGCACAAACCGGAACGCCCGCAGCCAGGTCGGGCGGAACGTCCGGTCGGCCGAACCGTCGGGCACGATGATGTCTTTCAGGCCCAGAAACTGCTGCCCCTCGATCTGGTTCCGGTTGATTTTAACCAGTGTTTTCGGAACGAACAGGTTTTCGGCGTACCCAATCCGGACCAAACCGCCCTTCCCACCCGAAAACCGGAACCGGGGATAGCCGATGGTCAGCACGGTATTATCGAGCAACAGCGTCAGGCGGCTTTTGGCCGGGATCGTGACGGCTTTCCCTTGCAGAAAACCGGCGTCGACGGTGCCCCCGGAAAACCGGGCAATGCGGGCCAGCCGTTCGGTGCGCTGGTGTTGCAGGGCGGTGTTGCGCGGTTCGAGGAGCCAGGCAAAACCGCCCCCATACGCGCTGGCGCTTTCGCAGAAAACGGCCGGTTTCCAGTCGGCATCGTTAAAACCGGCCTGCTCCCAACCCCAGGGATAAGCCGCCGTGTTGAGGCTGTCGGTAGGATTGGCCGCGTAAAGACCGCCAATGATGTCGCGGTCTTCGGGCCGCACCCGCCAGCGCACCGCCTTGTGGGCCACGCCCCGGTTGTGCAACACCCGCCAGCCGTTCTGAGCTGTCGTATGGACCGGGCTTTTTTCAGTCAGTTCGGGCGTGTTCAGGAAAAACGCCGTGCGGTACGACTGAATCCCGAAAAACCGGTCAGGGCCGTAGTTGACCACTTCTGCCGCGATGACATTTCGGCCCGCTTCGAGCCACGGGGCCAGATCGACGGTTTCGTAGCGCCAGTGCCGAATGTCGGACAACTGCGGCCCAAAACAGACCTGTTTGCCATTGACATACAGCGTGTAATGATTATCTGCCGACACGTTGACGACAAACCGCGCCGGTTTTTCCGGCAACTCGAAAACCCGCCGGAACAAAACCACTGCCGACTCACCACCCGACAAATCGGGGTGCATAATCCACTGGGCTTTCATGACCGTGGGCGCATACCGGGGCGTCGGCACGTTCAATTCGGTGACCGAAATCCGGTCCGTCTGGGCGTAACCGGGACATAGCCAGCCCAGCGCCAGCCAAAGAGCAAGCAGTTTTTTCACAAAGAGAAAGGGTTTAGTGTATTGGTTGATCAGATTTTACCCCACCCCAACCCCTCCCTACGGGGGAGGGGTTGGGGTGGGGTATGACGTTAGGAATTGATCAATTACTCGTGTCGCCATTTGACCCGCCAGGGGTCGTTGGTCTGTTCCTGAAACTGCTTCAGCGACGCCAGCAGGGTGTTGAAAATGGCCTGATGCGCTTTGCTTTTCGCCAGATTGACGCGCTCCTGCGGGTCTTTTTCCAGGTCATACAGTTCAAAGGCCGGGCGCTGTTCATACGCCTGCCGCGAACGGGGGCCATACTGCGTCTTGCCCGACCGCATAAAGCCCTGCCAGGTGGACGAGGCCCACAGATCGGCCGCAAACGGGAACGGCAGCGCATGGGCCAGGTTGTGAATGAGCTTGTACCGCTTCGTCACCACCGACCGCATCGGGTAATACATCGTCACTTCGTGGAAGGTGTGTGACAAAAAGAGTGTATCGGCCTTAAACTGAGCCGGTTTTTCGAAATACGGTTTCCAGGATTTGCCGTGGAAGAAACTTGTCGGCCCGCGTTCCGCAAATTCGCCCCCTCCGGCTGGGCGCGGGGCCGTCGCCAGCACGGGCGGGTTGAGTCCGGCGAAGTCGAGAATGGTCGGTGCTACATCCACCCACGACACCAGCTCGTGACAAACCTGCCCTTTCAGCGTGGAAAACGGATTACAGACAATCAGCGGCAACCGTACCCCCGGTTCGTAGTGGGTTGTCTTGGCTCCCGGCACCGGCATGCCGTTGTCGGATAAATAGATCACGATGGTGTTGTCCCACAATCCTTTTTCTTTTAACAAGGCCAACAGCCGACCAATGCCCTGATCCATGCGCGAAACCGACTGGTAATACTGCGCCAGTTCGGCCCGGGTTTCGGGCGCATCGGGCAGGAAAAACGGCACCTTCAGCGAATCCGGCCCGTACACGGTTTCGGTGACGCCCTCGTGCCCACCCGGTTTGTTGCCGTGCGGATTGGCTTTGTACGGCAGATTGTCGCCATTGCCCGCCCGGTGCGGGTCGGTGGTACAGAAATACAGGAAAAATGGCCTGGTTCGGTTCGCTTCCAGAAAATCGGCACACTGCCCGGCCATTTTGACGGGGTTGCTGCCGTTTTCGCTCAGCGCCTGATCAAACGGATAGGCCGATGCGGGTTCGACATGGTATTTGCCAATGCGGGCGGTGGTGTAGCCCGCTTCATGGAGCAGGGCGGGCAGCGTTTTCAGGGTTTCGTGCGAGCGGAAATGGTGCGTCGCGTGGGCCAGCCCGTACTGCCCGGTATTGTGGTTGTGCCGTCCGGCCAGCAGCGTCGAGCGGCTGGGGCTGCACGAGGAGGTGGTGGCATAGGCCCGCGTAAACCGGACGCCCTCCCGCGCCAGTGCATCGAGATGGGGCGTTTTGACCTGACGGTTTCCATAACAACCAATTGCCGACAAATCGTGGTCATCGCCGACGACCAGCAAAACATTCGGCAAGCGGCTAGCCGCCGGAGGAGTTTGAGCCAAAACCGGCCCCGCCAGCAGCCAAAGCAGCAGTAGTTTTTTCATTTCCCAAAGTTAAAGTCCTTCGAAGGGGTTCGGGCAGCGGCCAGTAGTGTCTTCAGGCGGTTCGCCAGACCCGGTTCCTGGTCGATCCGGTTCGTTTTCTCGCCGGGATCTTTTTGCAAATCGTAAAGCTCATACTGCCCGGTTTTTACCTTAAAAATCAACTTGTTATGTCCCTGCCGAATGGCCTGCCAGCCGCCCTGCTCGTGAAATTCCCAGTAAAGATACGGGGCCAATGGCTGCCCTTTCCGACCCAGCAAGGTGGGTACAATGGAACGGCTGTCGGTATGGGCCGGGGGCCGGACGCCCGCCAGTTCGCAGGCCGTCGCCAGAAAGTCCCACTGGGCGGTCGGCAGGTCGCTCGCGCCGGGTTTGATCTGGCCGGGCCACCAGGCAATCAGCGGAGCGCGGATGCCGCCTTCGTACGGACTGCGTTTCATGCCGCGCAACTGATTGGCGCGGGCAAACCGCTCCGGAATGTCCTCCGTCGAGCCGTTATCGCTCGTGAAGAGTACGAGCGTGTTCTTGTCGAGGCCCCGGGCTTTGAGCGTCGCCATGATTTGCCCCACATATTCGTCCATGCGGGTAATGGTGGCGGCATAATTCTTTTCGAGCGGGGTCCAGGGTTCGTTTTCGTACGGGGCCAGCGTCGGGGCCTGAAACCGCTGGTTTTTCGGCGCTTCGCCGTTGTTGTGGGGCAAGGTGTAGCTCAGGTAGAGAAAGAACGGTTTTGAGTGCGGTTTTTCCAGGAACTGCACCCCTTCTTTGGTGAACAGATCGTTGCTGTAGACCTTCGGCTCCGGCGTAAAACTGCCCAATCCTTTGAACAAGGCGGTTTCGGGTTCCCAGATCACCTCATTTGGCAGCAGTTCGCGGTGGCCGTTCCGCACCAGATAGGCCGGAAAATTATTGTGCGCCAGCACCTGATCGAGGTAGCCGTAATACTGATCGAAACCCTGGCGGGTCGGTTCGCCGGTGGTGCCTTCGATACCCAGCCCCCACTTGCCAAACAGCGCGGTTTCGTAGCCCGCATCCTTCAATAATTCCGCGACCGTAACGGTTTCGGACGAAATCGGCATCTGACCGTGGGGTTCCATTTGCTTGTTGCCCCGCACTTCGCAGTGGCCCGTGTGCATCCCTGTCATTAGGGCGCAGCGCGAGGGCGCACAAACCGACGTTCCGGCGTAATGCTGCGTAAACACCAGCCCCTCCCGCACCATCCGGCTCAGGTGGGGCGTTTTCAGAATATTTTTCCCATACGGCACGATTTCTTCCACACCCAGGTCGTCCATCAAAATGTAGATAATGTTCGGCTTCGAAACCGGCTTCGACCCCAGGGGCGCGGACTTTGGAGCGGGTGCCAGACTGGTCAGCACGCCCACCAGGGTCAGCACCAGGAAGCTCAAAACTGGATTCGGAACCATTGACCGGTTTTTCTTTCCGCCAAACCGGTCGGCACTCAACGGGTTATTTCTTTTTTTCATAGCGTTCCGGATGGGGAAAAAGGCGTTTCTCCAGGTCAGACACCTCGTCACGCGGTTCGCAAAACCAGGCCAGTTGTTGCTCAGCGGTCAGGTTGGGCGGTAGCTGATGGGCTTCCAGGTGCGTTTCCCGAAAAACCGCAAGCAACTGATTCCGTAGTGTTTCCAGTTGCCGCCGATGCGCCGGTTCGCCCGCCAGGTTGTGCAATTCGTCGGGATCGCGCCGAAGGTCGTACAGTCGTTGCACGTAGCCCGTCGGGCGGTTTTCGCCAATCGCGTAGCCCAATCCGAGGTCGTACTGGTTCGTCGAAAATACATACTTCCAGTCAGTGGTCCGGAGCATCGCCATGTTGTCCACGAGGTATTCCGAAAAAACCGCTTCCCGAAAACCGGCTTTCCGCCGCTGGGCCGGTTTTTGGAGCACCGGCACCAGGCTTTTCCCCTGAATTCCGGGCAATGCGGGCGTACTGGCAGCTTCGGCAAAGGTCGGCACCAGATCGACCAGCTCAACGAGTTCGTCGCAAACGCCCGGTTTTATGCCCGGCATCCGGATCAGCAACGGGGAGCGGACGGTGGGCTCCCACATCGTGTGTTTCTCGAAGCGGTTGTGGTCGCCGAGCAGGTAGCCGTGGTCCGAAATGTACACCAACAGCGTGTCGTCGCGGTGGCCGCTGGCGTCCAGCGCATTGAGGACTAATCCGACATTTTTATCGAGGTATTCGACGCAGGTGTAGTAACCGGCTACAATTTCGCGCTTCTGCAGTTCGGTCAGGTCTTTGAAAATGGCGGGTGTCCAGGGCACATCTTCCGGCCCAAATCGGCCGGGCGGCAGGTCTTCCGGCCGATACCGCCCGGCAAACTCGACCGGAAAATTCATCGGTGCGTGGGGCGCATGAAACCCCACAAACAGGAGAAACGGCTTGTCGGATTTTTCTTCCACGAACGAAATGGCTTCCCGCGCCAGGTAGGTATCCAGAGCATCCGCGTCATAAAGCGGCTCGGGCCGAACCCCCGGATTGACCCACTGTTCGACCGAAAAACCCTTTGTCTTGCTCATATCGCGAGTCGGCACGTCGCCCGGCACGGACTTCGGGCCGCCCTTCGCCTTCAGCCAGCGCGTGTACTCGGCGGTGTCTTTCCGGACCTGAAAACCGTGCGGTTGCTGGTTGTTGGTGTGCATTTTGCCGATGGCCGCCGTCCGATACCCGTGGCTTTGCAAATGCTCGGCAATGGTGTAATTTTTTTCGTCCGAAAACGAGGTGAACAGCAAATTGACGCCCGTCCGGTGCGGATAGGTCCCCGTCAGCAGCGACTGCCGGGAGGCACTGCACACCGGCGACTGGCAAAAGGCATTCGTAAACCGCATGCCCTCCCGCGCCAGCCGGTCGAGGTGGGGCGTCCGGATCAAGGGATTGCCGTAACTGCCCATCACGCGCGCCGAGTGGTCGTCGCCGATGAGCAATACGATGTTCCGGACCGCACGCGCCGATTTCCCACTCAGCAAGGGGCCACTTACACCGGCCGCAGCCAGGGCCGTCAATGTCTGGGTCAAGAAATCGCGTCGTTGCATTACAGGTTTTTCTTTTTCAATTCACTGACCGCAAAATCAGCCGCCCGGGCTGTCAGGGCCATGAACGTGAGTGAGGGATTTTGCCAGGCTACGGACGCAAATGAAGCTCCGTCGGTCACGAAGACGTTTTTGGCCGCCCACAATTGGTTGTGCGCGTTGAGCATCGACGTTTTCGGGTCGCGGCCCATCCGCACCCCGCCCACTTCGTGAATGGCCAGCCCCGGTACGCCCTTGTTGTCGTAGGTGCTGACCTGCTTCAACCCGGCCGCTTCGAGCATTTCGGCAGCATCGTTGGCCATATCCTTCTGCATTTGTTTTTCGTTTTCCCGAAACCGCACGTCGAACACCACCGTGGGCAACCCCCAGTGATCGGGCCGGTTGCGGTCGAGCGTAATCTGGTTGTCTTCGTAGGGCAGGCACTCGCCGAAGGCGATCAGGCCCATCGTCCAGGGACCGGGCTGGCTGGCCTGTTCTTTCAGTTCGGGGCCAAATCCGGTTTCGGCCACGAGCCGCTGCCAACCCGAGCGCGATGCCCCGCCCTGATACCCGAATCCGCGCAGGTAATCCCGTTTATCGGCCCCAACGTTCCGGTAGCGGGGGAATGTAAATGCCATTGGCCCGACGACCGTAATAATATTTGTCGTCGAAACCGAGTCCGTCGGCCATGCCGTTGGCTCCCACCTGGAAGTGGTGATCCATGATGTATTTGCCGAGCGTCCCGCTGTCGTTACCAAAGCCGTTCGGAAACCGGTTTGATACCGAATTGAGCAGGATAAAATTGGTAGACATCGCCGAGGCATTCAGGAAAATAATCGGAGCGTAGTACTCGACGGTTTGTTTGGTCCGGGCGTCGATCACCCGAACGCCAGTCGCCCGCTGTTTTTTCTCATCAAACAGCACTTCCGACACGATGCTGTCGGTCCGAACCGTCAGTCGGTTGGTCTGGCGGGCGGCTGGCAGCGTCGCCGAGAGCGTGCTGAAGTACGCGCCGAACGGACAGCCCCGGTTGCACATATTCCGGTACTGGCACGAAGCCCGCCCCAGGGCCGTGTGAACCGGAGCCGCCTGCGACAGATTGGCCGTCCGGCCGATGGTCATGACCCGGTTCATTTTCGACTTAAGTTGCCGACTGATGTGCGTTTCGACGCAATTCATGTCCATTGGCGGCAGAAATTCTCCGTCGGGCAGTTGCGGCAACCCTTCTTTTTGGCCCGAAATACCAGCAAACTTCTCGACGTAACTGTACCAGGGCGCAAGGTCTTTGTACCGAATCGGCCAGTCGACGCCAAAACCGTCGCGGGCGTTGGCTTCGAAGTCCAGGTCGCTCCAGCGGTAGCTTTGCCGCCCCCACATCACCGATTTCCCGCCCAGAATATCGGGGCGGTACCAGTCGAAGGGCTGCACTTCGCGGTAGGGCGCTTTGCGGTCGTCGAGCCAAAACTGGCCGTTTTGCTCATTGGGCGTATGAATGCGGAATGGGGGAGCGGGTTGCACCGGAGCCAAAACCGTCCGGCCCCGGTGGGCAAACTCCCAGGGCGCTTTCATCGCCGTTTCGTAGCCAGTGATGTGTTCGAGGTTGCGGCCGCGTTCGAGCATCAGCACCCGCAACCCTTTCTGGGTCAGTTCTTTGGCGGCCCAGCCTCCGCTGATGCCTGAGCCGACCACCAGGGCGTCGAATGTGTTGTTGACTTTTGCTTTCAGGTTCAGGTTCATGGGAGCATAAAGACGGTATTCTAAAAAGACGTGAGGTAGAATTTATTCCTCATGTTCCCTGTAATTCTCTCTGTGATCTGTCAGTACGAGCTGGTCTTCAACAGACGACTTCGCTTAATACCCCGGGTTTTGTTTCGCTTCCGGATTATTGTCGGTTTCGCTCAGCGGAATTGGGAACAACAGGTTTTTATTGACATCAAAACCGAACTGGGTCGGCTGGTCGGAACTGAAGTCGAAGCCCGACGCTAGGTTGATCTGACCGCCCCGGTGCCACCGGCGCAGGTCGAACCAGCGGTGCGACTCTTCGCCCGCGAGTTCCAGAAACCGCTCCGTTCGGATCGCGTCCAGCGCCTGGGCGGCCGTCAGCGTGGTGGGCAGGTTGACCGGAACCGTACCGCCCGGCACCATGTTCCGCGCCCGCGTCCGGACCTGGTTGACCAACCCGATGGCGTCGGCCACCGAACCGCCCGACTGCACCAGGGCTTCGGCCTGCAGTAGCAGTACATCCGCGTAGCGCAGAATCCGGGCGTTATTGGCGGACGCGCCCGGGTTGGATGTTTTCAAGTCGCGGGTCCAGTATTTCCGAATGTCGCGGGTAGCGGGGTTGAGCGTCAGGTCGCGCCGGGGATCGGCAGGGTCGAACGCATCCACCAGCTTGCGGGTGGCAATGAAGCGGGGTGCCCCGAAAAGCAGCGAGTTGTTGGGTTCAAAAATACCCCAGAAACCCGAGGTGGAGCCGACGCCCCCCGGTTCGAAGTCATCGGGCAAGAAGACGTTATCGGTGCCGGGCGGCTGGCTGGCCTGAAACTCATAGAGCGATTCGGCATTGTTTTCGCGGTCAGCGGCAAAGTTATCGGCAAAGTTAGCCACCAGCGACCGGTTTCTGATCATGGCAAAAGCCGCCACGGCCGCCGTAAAATCCGCCGTGGTTTTGTTGATCGTTCCGCGAAACACCAGGCACTTCCCGAGCATCCCGTTGGCCGCATTGCTCGTGGCGCGTCCGGCATTGCGGGCGTCCCAGGTCTCAGGCAGCAGGTTGGCCGCTTCCGTAAAATCTTTAACCGCCTGGTCGAGCAACTGCCCGTCGGCCACCGAAGGCACGGTTACCTGATCGAGTGAACTCAGCCGCTCGGTCCGCAGGGGCGAGGTGCCGAAGGTGTTGGCCAACCAGAAATAGGCCAGACCGCGCAGAAAGAGCGCTTCGCCCCGGTGTCGATCCTGCAAACCGGCAGTCCGGTAAACACCGGCTGCCGCCGTATTGATTTTGTCGAGGGCGGTGTTGGCGCGGTAAATGATTCGGTACAGACTCACGTAGTAATTGGTCAGCGTGCCGACGTTGGGCTGGAGCGACGCAAAGGTTTCGAGCGGGTTGGCCCCGGTGGTTGTGATGTCGTCGCCGGGTAGGTGGCGCACCGAGTGGACATAGCCCCCGACGCGGTAATTGTACAGTTCGACCTGTTTGGCGTATACACCCCGGATCAGGGCTTCGAAATCCTGTTCGGTCGTAAAGAAACTGGCTTCGGTCGGGTTACCCGGCGCAACGTCCAGATTGTCCGGGTTACAGGCGCTCATTGCCAGAATCAGCGCCACGGTGTAAAGGATCGGTTTCATCGGTTTCATATATAAAGAGTGAAAGAGCGAATGAATGAAAGAGTGATTGAGCGAAAGAGTGGATGAGAGAAATGACAGCGTTCAGGCTTTGCCAATCGCTCTTTCACTCTTTAACCCTTTCGCTCTTTAAAAATTAACGTTCACGCCCAGAATCCAGGAACGGGCGGGCGGAATGGCGTCATTTTCCGGATCAAGGCCGGACCAGTTGGTGAACGTCAGGACGTTGTTGCCGGTCAGGTAAACGCGGACGTTGGAAAGCACCGTGCCCAGAATTGATTTGGGCAGCGTATAGCCTAGCTGAAGGTTTTTCAGCCGCATGAAACTGGCGTCTTCGACAAACCGGTCGGAAAACCGGTTGTTGCTGGCCGGATCGCCCTGTACGGCGCGGGGCAGCGTGGTCGACGGGTTCGAGGCTGTCCAGCGGTTGCGAACATCGGTCCAGTAGTTGATGTTTTCGGAGTTCATGCTGATCCCGGCCTGCCGCTCCGTGTTGATGTTCTGCACATCGCCCACGCCCTGAAAAAACAGCGAGAAGTCGAAGCCCCGGTAGGTGGCCCCCAGATTAACGCCGTAGAAAAAACCGGGGTTGTTGACGCTTCGGCCCAGAAACACCCGGTCGTTGGCGTTCACGATGCCGTCGCCGTTGGTGTCTTCAAAATAGGCATCGCCCGGCACCATGCGGTCGCCGTTGATAGCGTCTTTGGCCGCAGCCCCACTCGGCCGCGTGGCCTTGTAGGCATCGATTTCGCCCTGGTTCTGAAAAATTCCAGCGAATTTGTAGCCAAAAATGTAGCCAATCGGCTGGCCGATTTCGGTGCGGTTGTTACCACTCGTAAAGGCCAGATCGCGGTAGAGACCGGTAACGCGGTTGTTCACCGTCGTCAGGTTCCCGCCGATGTTGTAGGTCAGGTCGTTGCCGACTTTCCCGTTGTAGGTCACCTGAAACTCAAAACCGCTGTTGCGCACGGAAGCAATGTTGTTAGTCGGTGCCTGGCCGTCGTCGATACCCGCGCTGGCTGGCAGGGTCACCGTCTGCAGAATGCCCGAGGTTTTCTTGTCGTAGTATTCGACCGTGGCCGTGATGCGGTTTTCAAACAGGGAGGCATCAAACCCGATGTTGCGCGTCAGCACCCGCTCCCACGACAGATTACGTACGGGGATATTCGCGAGCCGGATGCCGTTTTGCAACCCGCCGATGGCATCGCCGTTAACGCCCGACCCGTAGGAATAGTCCGGGTTGAAGTTGACCAGGGAGACAAACGCGAACTGGGTGGTTTCCTGGTTCCCGATTTCGCCGATACCGGCCCGGATTTTCAGGTCCGTCAGCCACGTCAGCGGTTTTAGGAACGGTTCGGCCGAGATGCGCCAGGCCACGGCCAGTGAGGGGAACGTGCCCCAGCGGTAGTCGCGGTCGAAACGCGACGTGCCATCCCGCCGGATGGTGGCATCGAGGTAATATTTGCTCTTGTAGTGGTAGCTTAACCGGCCTAAATAGCCTTGAAGGGCGTTGTTTTCCGGAACCACGAGGGCCGTTGAATACGGAGTGGTATTAAGCAGGGCCAGGGCATCCGGGTTGTAGTAATTGATCTGGGTATTAAACGCCTGGGTGAAGTTTGAGCCATATTTCTGATCCATTGCATTGACCAGCAGATCCACCGAATGATCGCCGAACATGCGGGCATAATTGATGCTAAACTCCTTCACCAGGTTGTAATTGCGGGAAGTCCGTTGTTGAATCTGTCCTTTCGAGGTGCCGTTCGTCGCCGAGAAGGTGTTGACGAACGGCGAGGCAAACCGGTAGTATTCTACGCTCTGCCAGGTGTTCCGGACGTTGAGGTACCAGTCGGCGCTGAGGGTTCCTTTCAGTTTCAGGCCCCGAATCGGTTCAAGTTGCACGTAGGCCGACCCCAGATTGCGGAGCAGGCTGTAATCGGTCCGGCGCGTATCCCAGGCACCCAGCACGTTGGTCCGGGTAGCCGTGCCGTAAAGCAGCGCGTTGTTCGTGATCGTAAAAGGGCCGCCCCCAAGCGATACGAGTGTCGGGTTAAAATTGGGGTTCGGGTTGAACGTTGGGTTCACGACCTGCGCCAGGCCGTTGTACTGCGGCCGACCTTCCAAAGCCGTCAGCGGTTGCCAGGGCGCATACCGCCAGGCTGAAGCCAGGTCTGTCTGGCTGTTGTCGAGCGCATCGACGTAGCTCAGCCGGTTGGTCAGCCCGACTTCGATCAGCCGCCCGATCTTGCTGGTCAGGTTGAACGCCAGCGAATACCGCTTGAAGTTGTTCTGCTGAATCGGACTTTCGGTCCGGGCATACCCGCCCGACACGTAATACGTCGTCGACTCCGATCCGCCCGAAATTTTCGCGCTGTAATCTTCCGTAACCGCATTTTTGTTGACGATGGCCGACTGCCAGTCCTGCTGCGGCAGATTACCGAGGTAAGCCGCGCTGCCCTCGCGGTAAACGGTGGGCAGGTTGTTGGCCTGGGCCGGGTTGTTGGCGTACATCTCGCGAACCAGATCAACGTATTCCGGCAAATTGAGCACGTCATACCGGTTTGGCAGGTTTTGAACCCCGCGCGATGCCGCCACTTCCACCCGGGGCCGACCGGCTTTGCCGCGCTTCGTCGTGATCAGCACCACGCCGTTGGCTGCCCGCACCCCGTAGATAGCCGCCGAGGAGGCATCTTTCAGGACCGAAATGCTTTCAATGTCGTTGGGGTTAATCAGGTTCAGGATGTTGATGCTGCCGCGAATGTCCGTCGCCTGGGCCGAGTTGCCCGACTGCGGAGCGCCGTTGCCGTATTCCGTTACCGGAACGCCGTCGATTACATACAGCGGATCGTTGAATCCCAGCGTATTAACCCCCCGAATCCGGACCACCGGCCGGGCGTTGGGCGCTCCACCGGGTGTCGAGACAAAAACGCCGGGCAGTCGGCCCTGCATGGAAAGTTCGGGGTTAAGCGCTTTGGCCTTCACCAGATCGTCGGCCCCGACCACCGAAACCGCCCCGGTCAGGTCCTTCCGCTGGCGTTCGCCGTACCCGATTACCACCACTTCACTCAGTGAGCGTTCATCGGGCGTCATCCGCAGGTTCAGCACGGTATTCGAGCCCACCGTCAGGCTTTGGGTCTGGTAGCCTAAAAAACTGAACGCCAACACACTGCCCCCTCCTTCGACCGAAAGCCGGTAGTTGCCTTCCGCATCGGTGGTGGTGCCGTTGGTCGTGCCGCGCTCGGTGATGTTGACGCCGGGCAAGCCGTTATTGTTTTCGTCGGTAACGCGCCCGCTGACCTGCACCCGAACGATCTGCGGGCTTGGTACGGGCAGCGCGTTTGGGGATGCGGTTCCGGTTGTAAGGGGCGGGGTATTAAGCAGTTCAAGCCGTTGCGATTGGTCGGCGGGCCCCTCATTCCCGCGCTTCCCCGATTGGTTTTCCGGAACGATCAGATACGTATCCTTCCGGGTTTTAATTAGTTGCAAACCGCTGTCTTTGAGCAGGTTCCGAAGGCAATTTTCCACGCTCGCCGATCCGTTGAGCTTCGCCGTTTCGACCTGGCGCCCTGCCACCACGTTTTCGTTGAACACAATATTGACCCGGTAGCGGCTCTGCATTTCGAGCAGGGCATCCCGGAGTTTGATCAGGGTGGGCTGGTTGCCTTCTCCCTGCACAGCAGCGCGGTGATAGGCCAGCGTCTGGCCGTAGCAAAGGGGCGGAGCGCTCAGCAACAGCGCCAGGCCGACACTTCGGAATAAGGTTGAGCGTATAACTGGGTTCATACGGAATAGAATACTGACAAAGAGATGGTTGCTAGTTTTGGGATTGCAGCACAATGACCTGCTCCCGGCGTTCGGCCCGCAGGTTCAGGAGTTGCGTCAACATACTCAGGACTTCATCGGCGGTTTGGGCGGGGTAATTGCCCGACACTTGCAAAGCCGCCAGCGTGGCGTCGGGAATCAAAACCTCGACCCCGAAACGCTCCTGAATTTGCTCGGCGATGTCGCGGAGCGGGGTGCGATTAAAGACAAACCGGTGTTCTTTCCAGGCAGCATGATCGGCCACGGGCTGGGCCGACCGGCGCTGAAACGTCCCGCGAGCGTCGACGGTCACAACATCGCCCGGGCGGATGGCGAGCGGTTTTTGGGCGGTTTTCAGGGAGTGAAGGGCCACTTTGCCCCGGTTCAGCACGACTTTACTGCCCCGTTCGCGGCTGTAGACAATAAATTCGGTCCCCAGTACGCGCACTTCCAACTGGTCGGGCGTGTGAACAACAAACGGGCGGTCGTCGACGGTATGCACCACCGAGAATTCGGCTTCGCCCCACAGCCGGGCCTCGCGGGTGGGCAGCAGCGATAAAAAGCGCGGAAACCGTAACGTCGAATTAGCGTTCAGCACCACCCGGCTTCCATCGGGCAACGTAAGCGGGCGGGTTTCTCCGAAGGCCGTGGTGTAGGTTTGATAGAGCAGGGCCTCGCGCTGCCACCAGCCGACCAGGACCAGCAAGGCAACAGAGGCCGCCACCAGCCAGAGACGACCGGGGTCGATTGCCGTTGGCAGCTCAGCGGCCTGCTCATCGACGGGCGGTTTTTGAGCGGGTTCGGGGTTGATACGGGTCAGAAATTGCTGCCAGTCGGCGGTCGTATCCGGGAGCAGTTGCGGGTACTCTTTCTCCCACTCGTGCAACGCCTGGTAATAGCGCTCCACGTTGCCCTCTTCGCGCAGCCAATCGGCCAGCAACTGCTTTTGCAGGGGCGTTGCCTGACCGGAGAAGTTGGCCCATAAGACCGCTTTGACCTGATTGGGTTCCATGAGTTGGTTGTCGTTCTACTTACAAGACCCAAGGCCCACGGCTTACCCTACCTGCGAGGGGAAAAGATTTTTTGACAGGGTCGAAAACCGCCTTGCCAGCTTATTTAGAATTATCCAGAGAATTATTTCTAAGAATTGTAGAAATTAGAGGTAGGGTAAAGCTTCGCGCCGGGGTCTTATCATCAGAAGCAACCGCCTGTCGTCTGTGTCCGCCGATTCACCGTCTACGTCATCCGTTCCCGGGTCCCGGCCCCTCTGGCCCGACTCCCCTGCCCCGCAGCCGGGTGGTCAGGCCGTGCCCGACGATGAGCAATTCATTCGGCGAGTGTTCGAGCAGAATCCGCAAAAAGGCTGCGAACTGCTGTTTCGGGAATACTACGGGCCACTCTGTAGCCACGCCAGCCGGTTTGTTTACGCCCGCGAAATTGCCCGTGATCTGGTCAGCGATACGTTTTACGTCTTCTGGCAGAAAGAGTTGTACAAAGAGATTACGACCTCCTACCGGGCGTATTTGTACACCGCCGTCCGAAACCGCTCCATCAAGTACCTGCAACGGGAGTTTGGCAAACAAATCGCCGTGACTTACCTGGACCCGTCGGACGAACAGGATGTGCTGGGATCGGCTGAGGCTCTGACGCCGGAAGATCTACTGACGTACGACGAACTGCATAACCGCGTTGAGGTGGCCATCGGCGCCTTATCGCCCCAACGCCAGCGCGTGTTTTTGATGAACCGGTTTGAAGGCAAGAAATACCAGACCATTGCCGATGAATTGCAGATTTCCTTAAAGGCCGTGGAAGCGCACATCAGCAAGGCGCTGGCCAGCCTGCGGAAAGCGCTGCAAAACGACTAACCGACGCTTGATTAGGGTTGTCCGCAGGGAAAAACCGCCAGTGGACCGGCGTCTTTCTCGCTTTCGCGCACGAGCAATACCATCGTGTCAATCATCTGCTCGACCCGCTCCTGTCCCGCAATGGCGTGAAACTTCGCCCGCATCTCTTCGGTGCACTTGAAAACCGCTATCAGAAGTTGTTTCCCGCGTTCGTTCAGAAAAATGCGGCTCGAACGCGAATCCCGCTCGTCTTTGACGGTATAAATGTAGTTGTCATCCTCCAGGAGTTTGACAATTTTGCTCATCGCCTGCTTCGTGACACCCGCCCGTTTGGCCAGTTCATTGTTGGTGATACCGCCTTCCTCCAGATTACCCAGAAACGTAATGTAACTGGCTTTAAAATCCGTAAAGCCCAGCTCCGTAAGCCGTTGTTCGACATACCGGCCCAGAAAACGTTTCATTTTCGCCATGACGCGACCCAGGCTTCGTTCACGTACCTCGTAAAAAAGCTGAAAATCAAACGGTTGATCCGCCGTTAACTCTTCATTATACATAACAATCCTACTGTATACGTATGGGGTAGGCAAGTTACAATTTTTTCACAAAGGAATGATACCGTGTTACTTACCGTTGCCTCGCACCATTTCTAACTCTTATTAAAATTCCGTTAAAGTGTTCAAAAATTAGTCAATCTAGTTGACTAACTAAGACTGAGCACCTACTTTTGTACAAAAATAGTCAACTTGGTTTACTAAAACAAGACATTACAGTCATGGTATCAGAACAACCCACACCGGTCAAAAAATACCTGCCCCGGCTCCTGCTGCTCGTTGCGGTTATGGCGGCTGCATTCTACGGGTTTCAGTCGTATCGCTACAACTAGCATTACGAAACCACGGATAATGCGCAGATTGAAGGCAGCACGGCCCCAGTTCTGGCCCGGGTAGCCGGTTACGTGCAGCAGGTTTCCATCGAAGACTATGCCACTGTCAAACGCGGTCAACCGCTCATCACCATCGATCCGCAGGAGTACGAAGTGGCGCTGCAACAGGCCGAAGCCGATTATCAGCAAACGCTGGCCGACATTCAGACTGCCAAAGCCGATCTGCAAAACGCCCAGGCTAGTCTGCGGAACGTGCAGCAAAACCTGAAAGTAACCCAATCGAATGCCGAAGTTCAGGCGGCACGGGTTTCGAAGGCCACGAATGATCTGAAACGCGATGAAAACCTGTACAAAGGCCAGTCGCTGACCCAAAAACAACTCGACGACTCGCGCAACAACGCCGACGTGCAAACCCGGCAGTACGAAGCCAACGTTCAGCAAATTGGTCTGGCCAGAACGTCGGAAAACGTTGCACAGGCCGCCATTGCGAAAGCCCAGGCCAACATTCAGAAGGCTCAGGCGCTGTTGAAAGTGAAGCAAGCCGCCATCGACAATGCCAAACTCCGGCTCGGCTACGCCCGGATCACGGCCCCCATTGCCGGAAAAATCGGAAAGAAAAACGTGGTGGTTGGGCAATACGTCCAGCCTGGCCAGAACTTGTTCACGATTGTCAACGACTCGACCTTCTGGGTAATCGCCAACTTTAAGGAAACGCAACTGCAGCACATGCGGGTCGGGCAGCCGGTCGAGATCAAGATCGATGCCTACCCGGATCTGGACATAACCGGCAAAGTGGTTTCGCTCTCGGAAGCAACGGGAGCCAAGTTTGCCCTGCTTCCGCCGGACAATGCCTCCGGTAATTTCGTGAAGGTCACGCAGCGTGTTCCGGTCAAGATTGAAATCGAAAACCCGGCTAAGTATAAAGACCTGCTACGGGCCGGTTTGAGTACGGATGTGGCCGTAAAAGTACAATAACCCATGGCAGCAACAGGATTCAGACGCTGGATTGTCGTCATCACGACGGTTTCGGCGGCTATTCTGGAATTGATTGACACCTCAATTGTCAACGTCGGCCTGACCCAGATGGCGGGCAATCTGGGCGTGACGATTGAAGATATTTCGTGGGTGGTGACGGCTTACGCCATCGCGAACGTGATCATCATTCCGATGACTGGTTTTTTGCAAAGCTATTTTGGCCGGAAAAATTATTACATCGGCTCCATCATCCTATTCACGATTGCCTCCTACTTCTGCGGGATTGCCGACGATTTGTGGACACTGGTGGCTTTCCGGTTTTTGCAGGGCATCGGCGGGGGCGCTTTGCTCTCAACTTCTCAGGGCATTATGTACGACGCCTTTCCACCCAACCAGCGGGCCATTGCCTCAGCGGTTTTCGGCATGGGCATCGTGATGGGACCTACGCTCGGCCCCACGCTCGGCGGTTACATCATCGACAACTACCACTGGAGCTGGATGTTCTTCATCAACGTGCCGATCGGGATTCTGGCGGTTTTTCTGTGCTCGACCTTTGTCGAAAAACAGCCGAATGAGTTTGGCATCGACCGCAGCAAAATCCATATCGACCAGATCGGGATTTTGCTGCTGGCAGTCGGCATTGGCAGTTTGCAGTACGTCCTGGAACGCGGTGAAGCCGACGACTGGTTCGACGACCGGACCATTCTTTACTTAACCATTACAGCCGCCATTTCGATTCCGCTTTTTCTCTGGTGGGAGTTGAAAACCAAAAATCCGGTGATGGATTTGCGGGTGGTGAAAAACCGGAATCTGGCTGTCGGCTCTATTCTGGTATTCATCATCGGCTACGGTCTGTTCACCTCCATCCTGCTTTTTCCGCTGTTTGCGCAGCGCATCGTGGGGTACACCGCGACCAAAACCGGGAACATCCTGATTCCGGGCGGGGCCGTGGCGCTGATCATGTTTCCAGTGGTCGGGCGATCGATGGCCAGTGGCGTTTCTCCGCGCCTTTTCGCGATTCTCGGCTACCTGGCGTTCATTCTGTTCTGCTTCATGATGTCGAACCTGAACGCCGATGCGGGTGAGCGCGATTTTACCTGGGCGCTGCTGGTACGCGGGGCCGGTTTGGCGATGATCAACGCTCCGCTGATCAACCAGTCGATTTCGACCCTAAAACCGCAGGAATTGCCCACGGGCATTGCCTTCACGAACATGGTCCGGCAGTTGGGGGGCGCTTTCGGGGTTGCCATCACCAACACCTACATCGCCCAGCGCAGCGCCGTTCACCGCAGCGATCTGGTGTCGAACCTGCAACCCGGCGACCCGCTGACCACCGATCGGCTGAACACCCTGACACAGAGCCTGGCCGCCCGGGGCATGAACGCGATGGATGCGGTTTCGGGCGCGTACCGGAACCTCGACGCCATCATTACCAAGCAGGCGCTGATGATTTCGTACCTCGACACATTCCGGCTGGCGGGTCTGTTTTTCGTCGTGACCTTGCCCCTGCTGTTCCTGATGAAAAACAAAAAAATGGACCCGGCTGCGGCCAAAGCGGCTGCCGATGCCGCCCACTAACCGAATTACTCAAAAGGTCCGGATAGGTCTTATCCACCACTTTTTTTACCGAAGCCATGAAACGAATTCACATCGTGATCAGCGCCGTCCTGCTCTCGCTCAGCGCGCAGGCCCAGTCGGTTCCCGACGAGTTGCGGGCGCTGATCAACCAGGCCAATACCAATTTTCCGCGCCTGAAAGAGCAGGAGCAACAGGTTCGGGTGGGCGAAGTACACGTCGACATTGCCCGTTCGGCTTACCAGCCCAACATTACCGGAAACGGAAGCTACCAGTATCTGACGCCCGTTGCCAAAGCCACTCTACCGGTCAACGGCCGGGATGCGACCATCCAGTTTCAGCCGAATCATAATTTTAATGCCAACGTCGGCATCGGGCAAACGCTGTACGATTTCGGGCGCACCGACGCCAGCATCCGGCAGGCCGCCGATAACGTCCAGATTTTGAAACGAAACCTGGAGCTGACCCGCCAAAACCTCGGCTATCAGGTTGCGGCTGCTTATTACGGCGTCGGTTTTCTGCAAAAAAGCCTCGTCGTGCAGGATTCGGTGATTAGCGTGGCGGAGCGGAACATCCGGATTTTTGCAAACCGCTTACAGAATGGTGAAGCCTTACAGTATGATTTACTCACGCAGCAGGTCCGTTTGAAAGCCGCTCAAAATCGAAAAATTGATCTGCAAAACAATCTGGAGCGGCAGCGTGCGTTATTGACGTATCTGACCGGCAATTCAAATCCGGTCGTCAATCCGGTTGCTGTTCAGTTCGACGCCCAGGTTCAGCCCTTTACGCTGGAAGGCAGTCTGCAAACGGCGCAATCCACCAACAAAGAAGTACAACTAGCGCAAGACCGGGTCCGGGCGGCCGAAACCGATGTGATGGCGTATAGCCGCAGCGGTCGACCGAATCTAAGTTTCAGTGGCTCGGCGGGGTATCGGAACGGGTATCTGCCGGAAATCGGCACCATGAAATTCAACGTTGCCGCCGGAGTGAACCTGACGGTGCCGATTTATTCGGGCAAACGGTACAGCCTGCAAAACCAGGCCGCCCGGTTGAACCTGGATGCCAGCCGGCACGCCGTGGAGAACGCCAATGCGCAGTTACGGCAAAATCTGGAGCAGTTGAGCGCCGACATCCGGAGCAACCAGCAACGGCTCCAGAACCTGGAAACGCAGGTGTTGCAGGCCCGGAAGGCGCTGGAAATTGCGCAGGTTCGGTTGCAGTCCGGGGTGATTACGCCCGTGGAATTGCAGAGCGCCGAAACCGGTGTCGAGGAAGCCGAACTGGCCCGGTTGAATTACCAATACCAGTTAATCTTGAATCAATTGGAGTACAAACGACTCGTGGGCGAAAATTTGTAGCCGTTAGACGCGAAAAGTTCATTGTCTGGCAAACTAAAAATAAAATCAGACGGTTTTCTAAGCGTGGCACCCTCTACGAATAGCCGCTCTCACACACCAGCAGATCCTCGTCTGCGTTATTAGACAACCTGAAAACAGCTTACGACTATGAAAGATCGCGTAACCAACATTCTCAAAAACTTTGGCATTAAAGAATCGGCCATTCACCCTACCGTTCACTTTACGCGCGACCTCGGTCTTGACAGCCTGGATACAGTTGATTTGATTATGCAGTTGGAGCAGGAATTCGGCATCCGGATTCCCGACGAAGATTATCCGAAACTGATGACCTTCCAGGGCGTGGTCGACTACCTGCAAACCGAGCAGCACGTCGCCATGGAAGCGTAATCGCTGACGATACCCCAACCAAAAAGCCGGAATGACCTGCGGGTCGTTCCGGCTTTTTGGTTGGGGTTAATTAGATATTTTGTCAGCGTTCTCGATCATTTTATCGGATAATTTGCACAGAATCTGTGCAAATTATCCGATAAAATGCACAAACACCAGAAACTCAGCCAGAATTCCGTTTTTTATACCTCCATGCTGACCAACGCACTCCCGCGTAAAACCGGGACGACGTCATACAGATCGTGTTGCAGACAGTAGATAATGTCTTTGTGGATGCTCAGCCGGTGGAGCCGCCGGACGTGGGAGGAATTCGCCAGAAAACTGGGCAGATCGTTTTTACCCTGCTCATACAACCGCCAGGCCATCAAGCCGCTGTCTTCCGGAATCATGTACTGATCTTTCAGCCGCTCGATCAAGGCACCGGCAAACAGCGTGTCTTCCAGGTTGACGCGCCCTTTCCAGCCCGCGCACAACACCAGCACGTCGTACCGCTCCCCGCGCAAAAACCGTACAATCGCTTCCAGGTTCAGGAACGACCCGACCAGCACCTTCACGGCATTCCGCGAGCGCGTGATGGCGTACGTGCCGTTGGTGGTGGTCATGGCGATGTTGGCTCCAATCAGCCCCTCGTCCATGTAGCTGAACGGCGAGTTGTCCAGATCGAAGCCTTCGACCATTTTGGCGTTCCGTTCGGCGGCTGCCAGGTAGCCCCGGCCCTGCAACTGGCTGCACTCCTCGACCGTCGCCACCGGAATGATGCTGTTGACACCGTGGGCAAAGGCCGTCACCATGCACGACGTGGCCCGGAACACGTCGGCCACGACGACAATGGAGTTTTCAAGCGAATCGGTATGAAGATGGAGTAAATCGGGAGTCAGGCAGACGTCGATGGTTTTCATGATCGGGAACCGTTCGTACCCACGGACTTTAGTCCGTGTTTTGGGAGTTTATTCCATCTAACTGGTCATATTAACTCTCACGGACTAAAGTCCGTGGGTACGGAACAAACAAATTTTATTTTTTCACGAATGGGATTTTCACAACCTGGGCTTTCAGCAGCCGGTCGCGGACTTTGACGAAGATTTCGGAACCCGGTTTGCTGTATTCGGTCGGGACGTAGCCCATCCCGATGCCTTTGCCGAGCGTCGGCGACTGCGTGCCGGAGGTCACCTCGCCGATCCGGTTGCCCTCGGCGTCGCAGAGTTCGTAGTGGCTGCGCGGAATGCCCCGGTCGATGAGCTCGAAGCCGACCAGCTTGCGGCTCAGGCCCGCATTTTTCTGCTGTTGCAACTTCTCCGAATTGACAAACGGCTTGGTAAACTTGGTCACCCAGCCCAGACCAGCTTCCAGCGGAGAAACCGTATCATCGACATCGTTCCCGTAGAGGCAGTAGCCCATTTCGAGCCGCAGCGTATCGCGCGCGCCCAGGCCAATCGGCTTGATGCCGTACGGTTCGCCCGCTTGCATGATCGCGTTCCAGACGCCTTCGGCCTGCTCGTTGGCGACATAAATCTCAAAACCGCCCGCGCCGGTGTAGCCCGTTGCCGACACGATCACGTTCGGAAAACCGGCAAAGTCGGTTTTTTCAAACGTATAATACGACATCGAATCCAGTTTGACGTTCGTCAGCGGTTGCAACGCCTGAGCCGCCAGCGGCCCCTGCACGGCAAACAGGCAGGTTTCGTCGGAAATATTGACCAGCTCGGCACCAAACTCGTTCTGGCTCACGATCCAGTTCCAGTCCTTCTCGATGTTCGACGCGTTGACGACCAGCAGGAACTCAATCGGGCTGATCTGGTAAATCAGCAGATCATCGACTACCCCGCCCTGCTCGTTGGGCAAATAGCTGTATTGTACCTTGCCGTCGTAGAGCAGCGTAGCATCGTTGGCCGACACTTTCTGAATCAGGTCGAGGGCTTTTTCGCCTTTCAGGATAAATTCGCCCATGTGTGACACGTCGAAAATCCCAACGCCATTGCGGACGGTCTGGTGTTCTTCGATATCGGACGAATACCGGACCGGCATCAAAAAACCGGCAAACGGCACCATTTTTGCCCCAAGTTGTACGTGAATCGATTCGAGCGGTATGTGCTTTACTTCCATGAGAACGGAAAAATGAGATGCTACCGGGTTTCGGTTCGGCGCAGCAACGGCGCTCCGTTATTTTCACCCGACTTACAAAACTACCGAATTGTTCACGGTTTTCCATGTTCACCTTCTTCCGCTACCGGTTTCTGGTCCTGTTCATCTTTTTACTTGTCCATCAATACGTGCTTGCTCAAACGACCATCCGAGGACAGGTTCGCGTTGAGGGTGACGAAAAACCGGTTTCCTACGCGCTGATTACCGAACCACAACACCGCTTCGGCACGTACGCCGACGCTCAGGGCCAGTTCACAGCCCGCATTCCGGAAGGCATTGATTCCCTTTTAATTAGCTGCGTCGGTTTTGAAAGCCTAGCGCTACCGCTAACCGGTTTGCGCGACTCGACCCTCTACCGGCTGCGTCCGAAACCGAACGTGCTGACCGAGGTGGTGGTGAAAGGTCAGAAGCCCCGGCTGGCGACGGTCGGGGCGCTGCGGAAACGCGCCCCGATTGTCTGGGGCAACTGCTCGGGCCGGAACATCGAATTTGCGCTGTACGTCCGGAATCCGAACGGGCTGCGCGGCTACCTGCACCGGGTTTCGTACCTGATTGCGCGCGGGGGCGTCCCGACGGCCCCGTTCCGGGTGCGGGTGTATGCCAACACGGATGGCGAACCGGGCGAAGACTTGCTGCCGCAGAGCGTGATCTCGGCCGGGCGACGCGGCAACACCTGGTGCGAAGTCGATCTGTCGCGCTTCCAGATTGCGTTTCCGAAAGAGGGCCTGTTCATCGCGATGGAGTGGCTCCCGACCGACGAAGCCCGTTACCAGTTTTCGACTTCGTTCAAGATGCCCGACGGCCAGAAGAACGTCCGGGCGTGTTTCGGGCAGTACCTGGCGTTTTCGCGGGAATTGCGCCCGGCCACCTATTGGGAGCGCATCAACGGCGGCACCTGGCGACGCAACGCCCCCCTCTCCCGCGTCGGTTTCGGCGAACACCCGGTGATCCAGGCTAGGATTGCGCTGGAGTGAAGGACGTTGTCAACAAATTAGATTGTACAAGAAAAAGAAATCTTCAATTCTTTGATTAATTGAAAATCATCAATCCACCGAACGCCCATATTATCACATACATTAGGAATTTTAACTTTTAGAGACCTTAAATCAGTAATTTTTTCTTCTTTTGTTACTACGCAGGCACGCTCATTTAGTGCATGAGCAATTACCCAAGGATCGGCTAAAGATCTGCCCTTAGTACTATCTACTAGACGACGATGTGCAGGATCTTTTATAAAAATATCACTCAAACATTTAGTAACCTTACCATCTGTTTTCCTAATAGGGATTCTACTACTTTTTAACCATAAAGAAAGTTCGTCTTCTGTAACTGTTATTTCTTCATATACTTGCTCTGGTATAAATATTACATTTGATCTGCCTAATTTATCAAGCAGTTCCCAATAACTAGGACATATATCGACAGAGTAGTATTTTTGCCATGGTACAATAAGCACGTTGGCATCTAAACAATACTTTTGATGCAACATAGCTATTTTATAAAAGCTTCAAGTTTATAAAAATTATTCGTCTTAACATTTAGTAAACGGCTTGCTTGTGTTGGTTCAATTCTACCTCCTCTATAGGCATCAAGAACAATTTGTGTAAACAAACGACTATTCTTACCTACTTGGAGAAGATAAAAGTTAGGACCACCTGATTTTTTTTCTTTCCGTTCAGCTAATTTCAATTCCTCGGCTTGAATATAAGCTTTAAAATCTTTATCCGCCTTACGTTTTAGACCTTGGTATTCGACATAGTTTATTAAACCTGCATTTAAAGCTCTCACAAGAAGCACAGAATAGCTTATTCCCAATTTTTTTGTAACATGAGTAATTGTCGACTTATCAATTATGTTTTCTTTCGTTAAGGATTTTATAATTACATCAGGTATCAATGCTAGAGCTGCTACTTGGTTGCAAAAAAGCTCCACCGGATGTAAATTATCTTTCATTCTAACATCTACTTCTGTAGTATTAGATATACCGGATTGAGCAATCCAAATATGAGCTATTTCATGAACTAAAGTGAAAAGCTGAGGTGCATTCCAATCATCTGAGTTAACAAACACAAAAGGCGCATATTTATCTGAAATAGCAAAGCCCTTCAATTCATCACTGTCTAGCTTTAGCTTTGGATGAATATAGCTACTTTTTGAAATAAATATACCTTTTTTTTCTGCGCAATCAATCCAGTTCTTAATAGGATTATTATTCTTATAAGCTAAAGGATTTATGCCCAATAAAGATAATATATCGTTTGCAACTATAGATGGACTGTCATTAATAGAAAACTTACCTACAAAAGATAATGCTTCTTCTCCATTCTCTGCAAACAACTCACTTATCCAAGCTTGTCTTTGCTGGACTTCGCGTATCATGAAGATTGAAGCGGTACTAAGCGGTTTAAAATTATCTCTTCTATAATCTTGAAGCGGCTGGAAGTCAGTTGGAGGTTCTGGCAGAAAAAAGATAGCAAATGACCGTTTATATAATTTAGCTAAATTCTGCGCTTGAGCAATTGTAGGGTGCTCTACCCCTTCCTCCCAAGAATTTAATTTCTCAGGTTTTATATTAATCTTTTTAGCAGCATCAATAATGGATATTCTAGCAGACTCTCTAGCCCACTTTAAAACTTTTGGAGTAATATATGCTTTATCTGCCATTGCCTATATATAACGTGCAAGCTAATATTTAGCACATATATAACCAACAATGAAAATATATTTTTCTTAACTACCAAATTCAGAATTAAGTCAACTTAGTTGTTTTTCCCCTTCAATCCTTCGCCGGCTTCCCGCCCGGCAACCGGCTTTTGAGCCAGGAAATCTGGCCCCGGTGGTTGGATTCGTGCTCGCAGACGTGGAACCACTTCCAGTAGGTGTTAATCGACATTTTTGACTCCTTCGACCAAACCGGGTCCACGGCCAGCAGCCAGGCGTCGTCTTTGGTTTTGAGTTCGGCCAGCGTTTTTTGCCGCACCGACGCCAGCTTGTCGAGGTAAAACGGCAACTCGTGGCCTTTGATCTCCTTGCGCCCGGCGTCGCCCAGTTCCATGGCCGCATTCCACTCTTTCTTCTCGGCCTCGTTAAACTCCTGCCGCCCTTCAAACGTGTTGACCTGGTAGAACTTTTCCACGGCCGCCAGGTGCAGCAGCAAACTGCCGATGGTGTTGGCGTTTGCGTCGAACAGGAAATCGAGTTGCGCCATCGTCAGGTTTTTCACCGACCGGACAATCGTATCCCGGTTGTAATTCAGCATCGACACCAGCGTCCCGATCTGCGGGCTGTAGCCTTTCAGCGGGCCGATAAACAGCAGACTTTCGTCGGGCGCGGGGCGGTGGGCCGTGGCGGTTTCGGGAAACAGGCTCAGGCTGGCAGCGGCCGTCAGGCCACAATTCATGAACGATCGGCGAGAGAAACGGTTGGTCGGCATCGGTTTAGCAGGAGAAGCCAGGCCGGTCGTTCGGCCTGGTCCCTCAAGATACACAAACCCGTGGCAGAGTTGGCGTCCTTTTTATTGAACGTAAAACCGGTCACGAAAAAGCCCCGGCGGTGGCGGCCGGGGCTTCGTTTTATCGGTAGGCTGCGTTAGCTGACCAGAAAGTTGACGGCCTGTTTGAGCGTCCGCTCATTGCCGGTTTCCGGATCGTTGTACGACCGCTCGCCGACGTCAATCGTCAGTTGTTTCCCCATCAATTGTTTGGTGTCCAGTTCTTTGCCTTCCTGTGCTTTAATGCCGACTTCCTCGAACAGCCGGACGATGGCCGACATCCCGGCCTGCGACTGGTAAAACCGCTGGGAAACGTAGCCGTCTTCGTTCTCAAACCGAACCGCGAAAAAGGGAATGCCTTTATGCTCACTAACGCCCTCCTCAATGTGCGTGATCGTCACGGTCTGGCGACCATCCGCCAAAACCGCTTTGTCCTGCCCTTCTTCTACTGCAATTTTCATAGCGTTGCTTTTGTATTTGATTTGTATTATAAACTGGAAGGAGTTGCCTTTGTTTAAAAACCTGCTCTTTGAATAACTTATTTGGATAGTTTTTCTGATTGGCCCAACTCAACTATATTTCAAGTATATTACAGCAAGCCAACTTCTAGACGCTGCTCCCAAAGTTATTTCGCAGAGTTTATCAGAGGAAATCAGAGATGAGCGGAGGGGAAAACCGTAAGGGAAGCCTTTCAATCGGTTTTTAAATCCTTTTGGTGTTTTGGCGCTTAGAGGAATAGACGGTTTTCTTTCGAGCATATGTGGATTGTTTTTTCGTTGTTGGCTGCGATGGCGTCGGCCGTTGTGGTGACGCTTTCTAAAGCGGGGATTAAAAATGTGGATTCCAGTCTGGCGTTTGCCATTCAGTCGGTTTGCATCGTGCTGGTTTCGTGGGGCGTCGTCATCGGGCAGGGGAATCTGCCGGACATCAGCCGAATCGAACGGCGGGTCTGGATGTATCTGCTCATTGCGGGCGTCATTACCTGCGTCTCGTCGCTGCTCTCGTTCCGTGCCCTGAAGCTGGGCGATGCGGCCCGCGCGTCTCCGCTCGACAAGGTTTCGCTGGTCTTTACGATCCTCCTGGCGGTTTTGTTTTTGAAGGAAAAAGTGAACTGGCAACTCATCGTCGGGGCCGTGCTGATGGCCGCCGGAGCGGTGATGATCGCCCTGTCGCGGGGTGGGGAATGACCCGGTTTTTCAGTTGAACGACTGCCTGAATTCGAGGGGTGAAAGGCTGGTTTTGGTCTTGAACAACTTGCTGAACGACTGCGGATGTTCGAAACCCAACGCATAGGCAATCTCACTGACCGACAAATCCGTTACGGACAACTTCTCTTTGGCTTTCTCGATCAGTGTGTCGTGAATGTGCTGCTGGGTGGTTTGCCCGGTCAGCACTTTCAGCAGGCTGCTCAGGTACGTCGGCGAGACATTGAGCGCTTCGGCCACGTACGCGACGCTCGGCAGGCCTTGTTGCAGCAAGGCTTCGTTGTTGAAATACTCGGCCAGCAGCGTTTCGAGCCGATTCAGGATCTGGTGATTGGTAATTTTGCGCGTAATAAACTGCCGCTGATAAAACCGCTCTGCATAGGCCAACAGCACTTCCAGGTGCGCAATGATGATGTTCTGACTGAACATGTCGATGCTGGCCCGGTACTCCTGCTCGATGTTCCGGATAACATCGAGCAGAGTCGCTTCTTCTTTTTCGGACAAAAACAACGCTTCATGCACCGCGTAGTCGAAATACTCGTACTGCTTGATTTTCCCGGCCAATGAGGTATTCCAGAGGAAATCAGGATGGATGAGCACCATCCACCCTGATTGTCTTCGCTCCGAATTCTTGTCACGCAAAATCCGAAACACCTGGCCGGGCGAAATAAAGAACAGGACGCCTTCGTCAAAATCGTATTCCTGCTGGCCGTATTTGATTTTGGCGTTGAAGTTCCGTTTTAACGCAATGGAATAAAAATCAAACACCAGGTTGGTTTCGTCGTCCGGCGATTGCCGGACGGTTTCCAGGTTGATCACGCTGATCAGCGGATGCTCCGGTTTGGGCAAGCCCCGGAACTGGTGGTACTCGCTGATCGTCTTGATCCGATACGGTCGTGTGGTTGCCATGTGACAAGATACCTATTTTTGGTCAAAGGCGCTGGCAAATTCCCGGGCAAAATCGACCATCTTAACCTTCCCCATCACCGACGGCCGGTTTTGAACGTAATCTTCGGCCAGTAAACCGCTGTACAGGCTGGCGTACATCTCCACCATTCCGGCGGCCACCCCCGGATTCATGCCAATCCCCAGCAAATGATTCAGCGCCTGCTCATCGGAAACCAGCACCCATTTCAAGTCCGGTTTTCCGAGAGCTTCTCCCAAAATCCGGGCGGTTTCGTGGCCGGTCAGTTCTTCGCTGGCAATGTACCGAACGTTTCGACCTTCCAATGGGGTTTCCAGTTCTTCAGCAACTACAGCCGCAATGTCGACGGGCGACACCCAGGGGATCATCCGGTCGGCTCCGTAATTGACCGTAATGGCGCCCTGCTGTTTGATCATTCCGACGTAGCTGTACAAATTGTAATAGAAAGCCGTGGGGCGCAGGTGTGTGATGGCAACTTCAGCCGGAAGCTCGTTCAGGATGCCTTCCACGTTATGCGCACCGATCAAAATACCCGACCCTTTTTCCAGATGCGCGCCAAACGTACTGAGGTTCACCACACGCCGGACGCCCGACTGCGCAATGGCCCGGGCGTAATTCTGCCCGATTCGGCGAAAATACGCCAGCAGATCAAGGCTGGGATCGAAATAGTTGGCGGGTGGCACCATCGTGTACACGGCATCGGCTCCGGCAAAGGTGCGCGTCAAAAAATCCGCATCTTCCAGCGTGCCGATGGCGGCTGTTGCGCCCAGGACTTCAATGACTGCTTGTTTCTCAGGATTGCTGCTGACGACCGTAACCGCATGGCCTTTTTGCACTAATTTCTGGGTAAGTGGCTGGCTGATATGCCCTAACGAACCCGTGACAATAATCTTCATGGTGCTGTTTTTTTAGTTTCTGCAAAGCTCGTCAGACCCTAAAAAACAGCTGTAGTCGAATCTGTGGTTCTTGTAGTCGAAATTAGGAGTACCCCGGTTTTCTAGCTATAATGGTTGATTCAGTCTACGGTTTTACCACTTTCGTCCGCTGCACGGTTTTCCCTTCCTCATCCTGAATCAGCACGAAAAACAGCCCACTCGACAAGGTGCTGACATCCAGCATGCCCGAATAACCGGTTGTTGTGCGACTCAAAACCGCCGAGCGCAGCACCAGTCCCCGCACATCGACCAGCACACTGCGGTACGTCCGGCTTTTGACCGACTCCGGCACGAACAAAACCGTCACCTGCCGCGACGCCGGATTGGGCGACACCACCAGTTTCGCGCCGGAAACCAGGGGCGGATTGACCACCGTAATCACATCCAGTTGGATTTCGGCCGACACCAGTTCGGCGCAACCGTTGACGTTGGCCCGCACCGCATACCGCCCCGACTGCGTGGCGGTGTACGTTTGCTGCGTCGCTCCCGTAATCGGCAAGCCGTTCAGCAGCCACTGATTGCCGATGGTTGCGCTGGACTTGAGCGTGTACCCATCGCGCGTAATCACGGGCACCTGCGGATCGTTGAGCGTCACGACCATAGCCGCTGACGTCACCGCCGGACATTCACCCGCTACCCGAACACTGTACGACCCGGCCGCCGAAACCGTCAGCGTGGAGGACGTGGCACCCGAAACCGCCTGTCCGTCGCGGTACCATTGGTAGCTATAACCGGCCACTTCCTGCGCCCGCAGAACCACCTCGCTGCCCCGGCAAATGGCGGTTGCACCATCCGGCGTAATCGTTGCCACCACGGCCGAACCCGGTTTTGGCGTCACGGCCACCCGTTCGGTCGTGGGGCAACCGCTGGCTTTCACCCGCAGGTTGTAGAGGTAATAATAAGCATTCGTCAGGGTGTCGCTGTTAAAAACCGCCCCGCGCAAACTGACCACGCCCGGAAGCTGGAACGGAAAACCGCTGACGCCGGCATTGCTTCGGAAAATGCTCGCGCCATCTTCGTATTCAATGGCAATTTTATACTGCCCCGGTTCGGGAATCGACAGGTTCAGGAGGTATTCGGCCCCCGGATCAGTCGGGTCGTCGGACTGCTGGCCGGAAGGCGGATTACCCGCCGGGGTGTTCGGGTCACGGGTCGCCATCACGTCGAGGCTGACGCTGGAAACCGCCGTTCCGTTTAGCCGCTGAACCGTGAAGATAATCCGTCCCGGACTGCCGATGTACAGCCGGGCGCTTTCCAGCACCAGCGGCACCTGGGTGGTAATCAGGGGTTGCGGACCAAAGTTGCCCGAGTAGGTGCCTCCGCCGAAGGCCTGTTTGTTCGCAGGTCCAACGGTTCCGGCAAACTGGTTCAGGGCGGCATAGTAGGTTCCGCTGGCCGGTCGTCGGAAGGCCGTCGTCTGATTTCCGGCCCCGACCAGATTGCCGCCAGTCGGAGCGTCGTACCAGAACGCCGTACCCGCGCCGGTATTTCGCAACGAAACGACGCTTGTATCGCAGGACGAAACCGAGAAGTTGCCCGCTTCGATGGAGGCCGCAGCCGCCGTCAGAATATTGACCAACTCATCATTCTCGGTATTCTGGTCGGTCGTCAGGCGGGTTTGCGCCGTGAAGCGGTAGGCTGTGGCCGCACTGAAGGATGCCGGGCCGCGTAGCACCAGTTGCGCTTCTTTCGACGGCCCCAGCGTGGCCCGGAGCGTGTCGCGCAGGCTGGCCACCACCGAGCCGAAGGGAGCCGCCACCTGCACGCCCACCGGAATATTGCGCTGTTCCGCCGACCCATAATTCCGAATCGTAACGGCCACCTGAACCTCGGATGATGCGCAAAAACCGTTCTGTGGCGCTTGCAGTATGCTTACACCTACATCGTTCTGCGGTCGTTCGAAACGCACCAGATAGTCCTGGGTTTCGCCGTTTGCGTAATTCCCACAGGCCAAAACCACCCCGGCGTCGCCGGTTTCGACCGCGACAATCCGCAGCCGGGTGAATTGCCCGTTGGTTAATCCGGTCGGAACCGTTACCGTAGCCGAGAAGGTCGCCGGGCTTGTCAGAGCAGCCGAAGTTGCCACCAATTCGTTGTCGTCGTCAAAATCTCCGTCCAGGTTCCAGTCGATGAAGGCCTTGGTGATGGCCGGGCGATTTTCGCCACAACTGCCCAGCGTCACCGTCAGCGGCACCTGCTGCCCGACCGACACGGCGGTGGTATGGTTCATAAGATCGGTATAGGCCTGACAACCGCTGCCCCCGGCCTGATCGATGCTCCCGAAACGAACGCGGTCGATGTTCACCGGCCCCGCCGTGCTGGCCGCCGAAGTACAGTAAGTATTGCCGCCAACGCCACTGACGATCAGCGCAAAATCCTGCTTCCCGTTCTGGAGCGTATTTTTGTGCGAAATGGTCAGCGTGTACGTCTTGCCGGGAATGGCGTCAGCGATCAGAATCTGCTCTACGTTGTCGCGGATGTTGTCGCCACGCGTCGCCGGATTCGCCGGGTTGTTAGGGTCAAGCACCCAGGGCAATACCGTCTGTAAACCGTCGGTCAGCCGAATGTCCAGGTCGTTGACCAGCCGGGGGCTGCGGTTGTTCAGGTTGGCCACCGAGGCCGTCAGCGCGGTGGCTTCCGGGTCCGTCCAGCAAATGGTGACCACCAGCGGCCCGCGCCCGGATGCGACGAGTTGCAGCGTCTGGCGGTCGCCCTGATTCAGCGTCCGTTCTTCCAGAAGGTGGCTTTTGTCGGTATTGCCGATCACACGGGCGGCTTTTTCGGCATTCAGCAATCCCCAGCCAAACCGGTAATCGGGGCCGGGCGAGTCTCCGGCTTCGTCGGTCGTGTGCAGGGCCAAGCCTTTCAAGGTCGACGAACGCATGAGTTGCCCGTTATGAATCTGGGCGTAATATTCCTGCAAGAGCAGCAGCGAACCCGAAACGTTCGGAGCCGCCATCGACGTCCCCGAAAGCGTCGTGTAGGCGTTATCGCTGGCCGAACCCGTCGACAACACGCTGACGCCGACGCCCACCAGGTCCGGTTTGATACGCCCGTCGTCGGTGGGTCCCCAGGAACTGAAACTCGCCAACCGAACGTCCGCAGGCTGCGCATACTCCGTCGGAATGCTACTGACAGCACCCACCGACAGAATATTCTTCGCATTGCAATCCGTCGAAATCTGGTCGTAGCCGTTTTGATTGTTTCGGGCGGTTTGGCTGGTGGTGTTGCTGTTGCCCATCCAGTAAGAAACACCAGCGCCCGGTCCGTTCTGTCCGTGCGTATTGCCTGCCGATTTGACCAGCAAATAATACGGAGCCGCTACAGCAATGCGATCCCAGTTGCGGGCGCCGTTGCCATAAATCCCGAATTTATAATCTTCCGTTGCGCTGATGGTCGTATCGCCCCACCACTCCCATTTCGTGTCGCCCGGGCGGTCGGAGTCGAATACCCAACCAGCCTGAATGTTATAGGAATGATTGGAAACCAACAGGTTAGCCGCAGCAGATGCTACTTCGGCATTATCGTTTTCAAAATCGTAGGCTTTCAGGTTAGCCCCGTAGGCCATGCCCCGTGCCCGCTCGTTGATGCCCTGACTCATCATGATTCCCGCTACGTGCGTCGGGTGATTGGCAGTACCCGGAACGCTGTCCACCTGCGTCACGCGACCGATCAGTTCCGCGTGGGTCAAGCGCACCCGGCCACCGTCCCAGATGCCGAGTTTATCGCGCACTGCCGGGCTGGCTCCCGACAGGGAAAGGCCCAGTACACCACCCAAATACAGCGCAGCGGTGCGGGTTGTCGTTCCGGCGCGGGTCGCGCTGGTGGTTGCGTTGAACAGCAGGTTCCCCCGCTCATCGATATCGTCCAACACCACCACGGTCCCGTCGGAGCGCGTACGCCGGAGCGGAATGTTCCGACTTCGGGCGATCTCGACGGCCCGCAGGTACGACAGTCGGCGGTTTTGCTGAAAATCCCGGCTGAGCCGGTTTAGCGTGGTGCGTTGCTGTGCGTTGACCAACGGTTTTTGCGCCTGCGCCACCACCGCCAGTCCCAGCAACAAACCCACACAAAGAGAAAGGAAACGTATGGACATAAAAAAAGCGAACCGAAACAAGTTATTAAAACTGTTCCGATTCGCCCGTTGTTAGAACGGTTTTTTACGCCGTTTCGTGTATTAAACCGCTTTTTGAGCGGAAAGCGTTACGTCTTTTACTTTTTTCGTCGTGCCACTCGACACTTCAACCCGGTAGGTACCGTTTACGGCATCTTTCAGACCAAAGTGGATGGTGTTTCCGTCTCCCAATTGTTCGCTGGCAATCACTTCGCCGTTCAGTTTTGACAACCGGACGGTAACCGGTTGATCATCAACCCGGTTTACAACGACAGTCACGTTGGCTTTCGGAGCCGACTGTCCCGCCAGTGAGCCCAGCAAAGATTGAGGAGTAACAGCGTCTACGACACAAATCAAAATAAAGCCCATTCCAAGGGCAATTAACGAAGCTTTCAGTGTGGTGTTCATCTTGTTATTTGTTTACAGTGGTAATTCGTTTTATCAAACTGTTCAACAAAGTAACTATTAAAAGACCAGATTTGGTTCTCCACCTTTAATGCCCTGGCTTTCAGTGCAATTTTCGTTTCAACACTTTACAAAAATTGCACTTATTAAAACCAAATAATATTCTGAAATGAATTCTGAAAGATTACTTTAATTTTTTGAGATGCCGTTTCCTCAAGAATGAGAAATATTTGAAAAATTCAAAAGTTCTTTATATAGTACAATTTTATTCTTAAAGAAAACGAGCTATTCCACGGCATTTAAGCATTTTAATGAGTTTATTCACAAGCTATATGCAATTTTCAGGACGTAATTAGGAGCGTATGGAGGAGCGCATCTTTCGCCCAAATTTTTTACTCCTTCATACAATTCTTAAACGGAAAACAGGAAGCAGTTTTGTAAAATGGCGCAACCGGGTAACGTCGCGTAATGAGCATAAAAAAGCGGTGTAGGAAAACCTACACCGCTTCGGTCGTTGCCGGTTGTGTCGGAACCGGAACCGGTTGTTTTGAAGGGGGAATATATCGCCGGAAAAAACTGCCGACTTTCATCTGAAGGACACCAAAAACCGCTTCCTTGAAAATACCGGTCGACATTTTGGAGACGCCTTTGGTCCGGTCGGTGAAAATAATCGGCACCTCTGTCATCCGGTAACCGTATTTCCAGGCCAGAAACTTCATTTCAATCTGAAAGGCATAGCCAACAAACCGAATATTATTTTGCAGAATGGCCTTCAAAACCTCCTGGCCATAACAGATAAAACCGGCCGTGGGGTCCATGATCGGCATGCCGGTGATAAACCGCACGTACACCCCGGCGAAGTACGACATCAGCACCCGGCCCATCGGCCAGTTGACGACGTTGACGCCCGTAATGTACCGCGACCCGATAGCGACATCGTTCCCGCCGTTGACGCAGGCGTTGTACAGCCGCACCAGATCATCCGGGTTATGCGAAAAATCGGCGTCCATCTCACAGACATAGCTATATCCTTCGCTCAACGCCCAGCGGAAACTGGCAATGTAGGCCGTCCCCAGCCCCAGCTTGCCTTTCCGTTCCAGCAAGTGGAGCCGTTGCGGCAACCCATCGGTTGCAAACTCCTGCTGTAATTCCTTGACTCGCCGGGCAGTTCCGTCCGGTGAGCCATCGTCGACGATCAGCACATCGAGGGGCGCGGGCAGGCTCAATACCTTGCGAATAACCGCTTCGATGTTTTCAATTTCATTGTAGGTCGGAATGACCACCAAACAGTCCTTCAAAATAAATCGGGTTATGGGTTATTTCTATTGAAATAACCAAAAAAAGGCCAATTTTATACAAGTTACGTCTTAAAATTTGTTAAAACCGTTCAGCGATCTTCGATTCCGACAGGCGTTGGGCCAGTTCGCGGCCTTTTCGAATGCAGTCCGAAAGACTCGTGCCGTGGTACCAGTTGGCACACACAAAAACTCCGTCGGATTCCAGCGTCGGAATCTGTTTGTTAACCGGCACAACTCGGGCGTCGTACTGCGGAATGGCCCGTTCCCAGCGGGTCAGCCACTGCCGCACCGGTTTTTCAGCCCGAATTCCAAACGCCTGACTCAGCTCCTGATGCACCCGCTGCCGAACCACCTCATCAGGCTGCCGGGCATTCGCGGCTCCCTGACTGCCGCCCACCAGACTGGTAAACAGCACTTCATCCGCCGGGCAACGTGCGTCGAAAACCGAACTGTTCCAGATGTGACCTGCCACAAACCGGCCTTCCAGACGCGGATTCAGGCCCCCAAACCCGTTGAGCGCATGGTGTACACCGGCCCGCTTGTAGACCGAATGAACGGCAATCATGGGCGGGTACTCGACCTGGTGAAGCAAAGCCGCCGTGTCTGGCCAGGTCGGTTCGAGCAGGTTGGCAGCGGTCGCCGTATCGCAGGCCAGCACCACGGCATCGGCCGCGTACGAACCGCTCCGGGCTTCGACCTGCCAGCCGGTTTCGGTTTTAGTCAGCCGGTCGACGGCATCGTTCAGGTGAACGTGCTTCAACGGAGCCAGCAGCGTTTTGGGCAAGGTTTGCAGCCCGTTCCGGAACGTAAACGACTGCCGACGCGCCCCGCCCGCGTTTTTGATGAACCCTTTCAGCACCGAACCGTACTCTTTTTCATAGTCGAGCAAAACCGGGAACGTTTCCGAAACCAGCAGCCGGTCGGGGTCGCCCGCGTAAATACCCGCTACAAACGGTGCCAGGGCGTATTCGACGATTTCGGGTGAAAACCGCCGACGGAAAAACTCGCTGAGTGTCTCGCCGGGGGGCGAAACCGACTGGACGGAACGTTCTTTCCAGAGCGCGTTTTTGGTTTCCCAGCTAAAAAAAGAACTGAACAGCAGCGATAGCGGCCCAGTGGGGAGTTGCTGGTACGCGCCGTTGCGGTAAATAAACCGGGCCTTGCTGACGGGCTTGGCAAAGCTGATTTCCGGCGTCAGGCCGAGTTGGTCGAGCCAGTTGAGCAAATCGGCATCGCCCAGCAGCGAGTTGGGTCCGAGTTCGATCAGGTAATCGCCTTCGCGCCGGGACCGCATCAGGCCGCCCGGTTCGCTGCCCCGGTCGAAAATCCGGCACGGCATGTTGCGTTGCTGAAGTTCGTACGCCAGCGTCAGGCCCGAAATCCCTGCTCCGATGATGGCAATCATTTCTTCAAACGTTTGAGGGCATTCGGTAACTTTGTTTTCGCCACTCCGCTGCTATCCCCCGGTTTTTTACGTTTTTCCAATTCTTCCGTCACCAACTTATAAATGTCGGCCAGTTGCTGGGGGTCTGCTGCGTAGTAGGTGTAACTTTTGTTGTAAACCGCCGTGTCGACCTGGTATTTTTTGTAAATCTGACGTTCCAGATGTTTGTAAATCAGCGTGTTTGTATCCTGCGAAATCCGGTTGAGCTTTGTTACCCGGGCTTCGGCCAGGTGGATTTCCGTCAGGATCTGCGCCATTTTAGGCTTGGGAATCAGGTCGGCGGGCGCTTCCGTCGTGGGCTTTTGGCAAGCCAGCAGAAGCCCCATCAGCGCCCATATGCCCAGTCGTCGAAACAGGCTGTACGGTTGCGCGTGCATTTTCGTTATTTTTGTCAAAACTGGCATTGGGTTACAAATGTCGGGAATCCTACTCTTAATACCACGCGCCCGGAGACAGCGATTCGTCAGAAAGCCGTTTTTAGTCGTGTGAACGAGCAAAATTTACGATGCACGAGTTTTTGGCCCGCCTTTATCAGTTTGAAATTCGGATCCGGAAAGCCGTCAATTCCCAGATGCGCGGCAGTTTCCGGTCTATTTTCAAAGGTTCCGGACTGGAATTCAGCGATTTGCGAACGTACCAATACGGTGATGACGTGCGGGCTATCGACTGGAACGTGTCGTCGAAAGGCCACGGCACGTTCGTCAAAATTTTCCGGGAAGAAAAAGACCAGACGGTTTTTTTCCTGATCGACGTGAGTGCGTCGCAGGAAATTGGCACGGCCACCCGTTCGAAACTCGATACGACCCGCGAAGTGTGCGGGGTGCTGGCGCTGTCGGCCATCAAGGAAGCCAGCCACGTCGGGATGTATTGTTTTTCGGATCAGAAAGAAAAATACCTGAAACCGTCGAACAGCATGAAACACGGGTATCAGTTGATTGTCAATTTGTTCAAACTAAAACCGGAGTCCGTACGCACGAACCTGGCCGATGCGCTGCTGTTTACGCTAAACGTGCTGAAACGCCGGAGTGTGGTATTTTTGGTGTCGGATTTCATCGATTCGGGCTACGAACACAACCTGAAAGCCCTCGCCCGCAAGCACGATCTGGTGGTGATTCATATGTACGACCAGCGGGAAACTAACCTGCCCCGGCTGGGCATCATTCCGGTGTACGATACCGAAAGCCGCCGAACGGTTTGGATCAATACCTCTTCGCCAAGTTTTCGGAACGGCATCAAGCAGACATTCCGGCAAAGTAAACAACAGTTGGAACGCTTCTGTAAACAATATAACGCCGATTACGTAGCGCTTGATTCGCAGGCGGATTACGTGCCGCAACTCATTGACCTGTTCCGCATTCGTAAAACCCGATGAATGGTATGATAGGAACACGGATTGAACAGATTGAACGGATTAGAACGGAAAAAATCTGTTTTGATCCGTTCAATCGTGCGACGACCCGGCCGCATTCCTATCTAATTTCGTTCCGCCAACGGTTCATTATTCGCTATTTATTATTCATTATTCATTATTCACTCTTAACTTCTTTAAATGCCCAGACGCCGAAAGGCATTTTCCTGACCGATACCATCGAGATCGGCAAACCGTTTCAGTATGCGCTGAGCATTCGGCACCGAGCCAGCGTCGATGTGCTGTTTCCGGATACGGCCCGGCATTTTGTGCCGTTTCTGGTGCGGGATATTTCGATCTTTTCGACAAAAACCGATGCAAGAGGTAGTCTGGACAGTTCCGTGTACACCTTGATTTCGTTCGAAACCAGGCCAATCCAGACGCTGCAAGTACCGATTACGCTGCTGCGAACGCCCACCGACTGCACCGTCGTGTGTTCGAACGTGGATACGGTCCGGCTGCGCGAACGGATTCAGACGTCACGGCCCGACACGCTCCGGCTTTCGACCCACACGCAGGTGGTTGCCCTGAAACAGCAGATGAATTATCCGTTGCTGATGGTGATTGTCATGGGTTTTTGCGCACTCACCGGATTGCTGTTTCTGTTCTTTGGCCGTACCATCCGAACCCGTATCCGGCAATACCAGTTTTACCGGCAATACCTCAATTTTCAGCGGGCTTTCGAGCGGCTGACGCGCGATATTGGCCCCGAAACCGCCCACGACGATGCCGGACGGGCCGTGATTATCTGGAAAAAATACATGGAACGGCTGGAGCGAAAACCGTTTACCTCGCTGACAACCCGCGAGATTGTGGAACTGGTGCAGGACGATCGACTGGCCGACGCGCTGAAAGAAATTGATGGGGTCATTTACGGGAGTATGTATTCCGACCGTACCCAGCAATCGCTCCGCATTCTGAGCGAGGTAGCTGACCGCGCCTATCGCCGACGGAGCGTGCAAATTCAGGCAACGGAAGAAGCCATCACAACTTGATCGAGAACAAATGGAGTGGTTTTCATACGAATGGTTCACCGTCTCAACGGTTCGCCAGTTTACCTGGGCACATCCGATTTATCTGTATGCCATTCCGGCCATTCTGCTCTTATTCGGACTCCGGGCCTTGCTGTCGGGCCGGTCACGGCAACGACTAAGTGTGGCTCTGAATCGTACCGAACTCCAGCCGACGCTGGTCGGGAGTCTGCGGTATTTGTTGCCGGTAAGTCTTTTTATCGCCATGGCGCTTATTTTGATGGCGCTGGCCCGGCCGCAGTTGATCCGGGAAGAAACCGAACGCGTGGCCGAAGGCATCGACCTGATGCTGGCGATCGACATTTCGTCGTCGATGACCGAAACCGACCTGAAACCCAACCGCCTGGAAGCTGCCAAGCGCGTGGCCCGGGCCTTCGTGAAAAGCCGCCGAAACGACCGCATCGGGCTGGTGATTTTTGCCGGAGAAGCCTACTCGCTGTGTCCATTGACCACCGACCACGAGCTGCTGAACGGGTATCTGAACGACCTAGACGACAGCATGATCAAAACCTCCGGCACGGCCATCGGCAGCGCTCTGGCGGTTTGTATCAACCGGATGCGCGAATCGACGGTGAAAAGCAAGGTAACCATTCTGCTCAGCGACGGCGACAACACGGCGGGTAACCTCGACCCGGTGACGGTGGCCCGGCTGGCAAAAGCGTTCAACATCCGGATTTATACCGTTGCCATCGGAAAACCGCCCCGGCCCAGTGTCCCGGCGACGATCTCGACGGTCACGATGGACGAAGGCGTCCTGACGACCATTGCCAACATCGGCAGCGGCAGTTTTTTCCGGGCGGGCGATGCTCCCCGGTTGCAGGCGGTTTTCAACGAAATCGACCGGCTGGAAAAAGCGCCCGTCAAAACCATTGTCTACAAGGACATTAAAGATTTTTATCGGGTTTACCTGTACTGGGCCATCGTGTTCCTGCTGCTGACATTGCTGTTGAAAAGCACGATTTTTGGCAATATATTGGAAGATTGAAAAACGGAGAAGAGACATAAGACATTGATTTCTTAGGTTTAAACACCCCCAACCCCCTAAAGGGGAGCACGAACCTGTAATTTTAAAACTCTCCTTTAGGGGTCGGGGTAAAACAATGCTACATTCCTATTACAACATCAACGCCATTGAAGCGGGGCTGGACGAAGTTGGACGGGGCTGCTTGGCTGGGCCGGTGGTGGCGGCTGCGGTTATTCTGCCCAAAGATTACACGCACCCCATTCTGAACGACTCGAAGCAACTGACCCGGTTTCAGCGCGAACAACTCCGGGCCGAATTGCAGCGCGAGGCCCTGGCCTGGGCCGTGGCCGAGGTGTCGGCGGAGGAAATCGACCGGATTAACATTCTGAAAGCCAGCTTCCTGGCGATGCACCGGGCATTGGATACGATCATGCATCAACCGGACGGCCCAAAACCGGATCATCTGCTCGTGGACGGCAACCGGTTTGTGCCGTACCCGATGATACCGCACACCTGCATCGTGAAAGGCGACACCAAGTTTCTGTCCATTGCGGCCGCGTCGGTGCTGGCCAAAACCTACCGCGATGAGTTGATGGAAAAGTTGTCGCTGGAGTTTCCGCACTACGGCTGGGCGCAAAATGTCGGTTACCCCACATCGCTGCACCGCCGGGCCATTCAGGAACACGGGCCGTGCCGCTGGCACCGGCGGAGTTTTCGGCTGGTGTAAAAGTTTCAAAACCGGTTTACAACGCTTTCCAGTCTGGCGGAATCTTGTTGGTAGCTTCCTTATCCCGAGACTATTATGAAAAAGATCTCCCTGCTGTATCTTTTGCTTCTGGTAACGGCCTGCAATCGGAAGAATGAAGACGCCATTCTGTCTCGCGGCCAGTCTATTCGTCTGATTCGACACGATTATTATGCGGACCCAACCAAACCCGCTACCGTTGAATCCATGCACTACGTCTATGACCAGAATAACCGTATTCAGGAAATCATCAGCAATCGACCCAACGGCAGTCTGGACAGTAAACTGGTTTTTCGCTGGCTTAATCCGACAACGCTCCGGGTTGAGCAGTATTACACCAATCCGCCCTGGTCATCGACCCGCGTTTCCGATCTGCCGCTAAAAATGTATTCCTACAGTGAAGCGGTTTATAACGCAGATACAACCATCCGGGAGCGAAAAAACTACCTCATCATCAATGATAAAAGTGATTTTAGATCGACTACCCGATTTACCTACGATACCCAAAAAAGAATCAGCCGGAAAGACATCTACAATGCCACCAATCAACTGACTTCGTCAGCCACTTTTACCTACGATAATCGGGGCAATCTGATTCAAGATTCGGGGAGTTCAGTTATTTATGAGTACGATACCGCACCCAATCCCTATAAACCCGTTCGGGTCGATACTGAGATTAGCTGGTTTATAAGCTCGAACAACATCGTCGGCATCCGGTCGATGAATCCGACGACCGGCAAAGAAGAAGAACAGCGTTTCCGCTACGAATACCGGGCCGATGGCTATCCGATCCGGATGATCTACCCTGACGGACGAAAAGAGGAGTTTGTGTATAATCAGTAGTACCCACGGACCGCCGGGCGGCCCGTGGGTACTTAACGAGGGCGTTTGTAGAGGGGCACGGTACTGCACGGTTCGCCGAACATGATGCTCTGGGCAACGGGCCGCAACCGGCGCGCCACCTCAACATAGGCCGCCGTTGGAACCGGTACCTTGCTGCAGCCTTTTACCACCACGCGGGCGTCGCGGTAGTCTTCTATGTTGATGCGGGCAATGGCGTCGAAATAAAGCTTTTCTTCCAGATCCTCAAGCGAGCCGAACACGATCAGGTGGGCGTGCGGTTCCAAATAGAGCGTCAGCAGCATATACGCCCAGGTCGGCACGATGGCGTCCTCCGAACAGGTGATGGCGACGTTTTTTCCAGCATACTGGCTCCAATCGTGGGCTTTCAGAAACTCCCGGAAGTCTTTTTCTTTCAGAATCAAACCCATAAACAGGTTGTCTTTCAAATCATACACAACCCGTTCACCAGCGTGGTAGTAATCTTCCAGATCCAGCGTGACCAGGCCACTTTTGGCCACCCGATTGACAATTTCTTGAGTTTCCATAATAAATCACACGGACTAAAGTCCGTAGGTACTACCCGCTAAACAACCAATTTCCTGGGCTTGGTTCCCACGAAATCTTTCAGGTAATACGGCTCAAAATTCACCACATCCTCAAACCGGTTTTCCTGAAAAGCCACAGCCGCCAGTTGACCCACGGTTTTAGCCGAAGGCTGAACGACCTGTGCCGGAAAAACCGCATTCGGCTGGTGTGCCAGTACCGCCCGGCACTTGGTCGCGCCATTGCCAAAAAAGACCACGGGCCGTTCGGCCAGCAAGTCCGCAAACGACTGCTCATCAACGATCTCGGCGGCCGTCGGCATTATGACCTGCCCCGCCGTATTGTAGACGGCGCAATAGACTTCCATCCGCCGGGCGTCGAGCATGGGGCAGAGGGCGTAGGGCATCGGGTAAAACGGGCGGATTTGCGCCGTCATCGCTTCGAGCGTATCGAGCGCCAGGAGTGGTTTATCGAGCGCAAAACACAAGCCTTTGGCCGTTGATACACCAATCCGCAAACCGGTGTACGAGCCCGGACCTTTCGCTACGGCAATCGCATCCAGCTCCGCCAACTGATGGCCGCCGTGCTGCACCGCCTGCTGAATCAGGGTCGTCAGCAAACCCGACGATGATTTTTCAGTAAATAACTCGTAACAAGCCACCAATTCGCCATCGCGATGCAACGCCACGGAGCAAACGGTGGTGGAAGTATCCAGGGAGAGAATGAGAGACATAATTGAGTGAAGAGTGAAGAGTGAAGAGTGAAGAGTTGGCTGACGCATTCACTAGTCGCAGCGCAACTCTTAACTCTTCACTCTTAACTCTTAATTCTTAACTCCTTTCAGGATGGACTGGTAGCGGTTCATGTCGTTGAACAGGTCGAGGGCGGTTTTGATTTCGGGATCGGTGGCAAACGAGGCTTCTTTCATGCCTTTTTGCAGATAATAGTGGCCGACGATTTCCTGTTCGAGCAGCGTTTTCAATTCGCCTTTAAACGTCGCCAGATCGGCATCCTTGCTGTGCGACAGTTTTGTCCGCAGCGCTTTCAACTGGTCCTGAATCTGGTTGAATGATTTTTCTTTCTTGGCCGACGCTTCCAGCATCCCCAACTCTTTTTCAACCTGGGTTGTATAATCATACTCCTTGTCTTTCAACCACGTCACAAAATCCTGGTATTCGGCATCGGTCAGGCGGAATTCGCGGGCCGGTTTGATCGTCGGGTGGTCGTGCCGGTATTTGATCGCGTAATCGAAAATTAAACCTTTGTTGGTCAGGCTCAGCGCAATCGGCGCGGGCGTAGCGGCTTCCACCGGCACATCCGGCGTCACCCCGCCCCCGTCGTACACCGGCCGGCCGGCCTTGGTTTTAAAGGCGGTTTTCAGCGAATCCGGAATTTTGCCCACGCTGCCGTCGGGGTTGCGGTGGCTATAGTCGATAGCCTGAATGCAGCGCCCGCTCGGGATGTAGTATTTGGCCGTCGTGATTTTCAGCTTCGTGTTATACGAGAGTTCGCGGGTAGTTTGTACCAATCCTTTTCCGTAGGTCAACTGGCCGACCAACACGCCCCGGTCGTAATCCTGAATGACGCCGGAAACGATCTCGGCGGCCGAAGCACTCCGGCTGTTGGTCAGCACCACGATCGGAATTTCCAGATCGAGGGGCGGATTCAGCGCCGTATAGGTTTTATTCCATTCGGTTACTTTGCCTTTCGTGGTCACAATTTCGGAATCGCGCGGCAGCCAGATGTTGGCAATATCGATGGCCATGTTCAGCAAACCGCCCGGATTTTCGCGTACGTCGAGCACCAGCTTTTTCATGCCTTTGCCCTTCAGTTCGGTAAACGCATTGCGTACTTCACGCGAAGCCGTACCCGTAAAATCTTTCAGGTCAATATAGCCCACCTCGTTCGTAATCATGCCGTAATAGGGCACGTTGGTCATTTTCACCACGTCGCGCATGACATTTAAATCAATCGGATCTTTCGCACCAAACCGCTTGACGGTTAGCTTCACGGCCGTGTTGGTCTGGCCCCGGAGCAGTTTATCCGAATCGGCCTCCCGGCGGGTTTTGATGTCGACACCGTCGATTTTCAGGATTTCGTCGCCAATTCGCAACCCGGATTTTTCGGCCGGGGTGCCTTCGTAAATCATCATCACGATGCTGCGCCCCTGCCGTGACCCGATTAACGCGCCGATGCCGTTGTAACGCCCGGTGGTCATCGTCATGTAATCCTCGATTTCGTCCTCGGCGAAGAAGTTCGTATACGGGTCGAGCGATTTCAGCATGGCATCGATGCTGTTTTTCACCATCCGGTTGGGGTTCAGTTCATCGACGTAGTAGAGGTTCAGTTCTTTGAACAGCGTCGCGTAAATGTCCAGGTTCCGGGCGATTTCAAAAAACCGGTCGTCGTGACGGAACGAGTAAAAGCCAAGGCTTCCTGCCAAAAGGGTCGCTCCCAGGGCGACGGTCAGACGTTTGCGCATATTTTTAAAGAGTTGTATCGAAACAAAAAAAGAGTTGTTACACAGAATTAATCAGAGATGATCAGGGTTTATCTGAGAAAAACTCTGATTAACTCTGATCATCTCTGATTAGCTCTGTGTAACAGTAACACGAGCTAAAGCTAATTTCATACTTTTTTCTATCTCTTCAAACGAAATTTTCTCGCGGGCGGTATATAAAAAGACAATATATGCCGGGGGTTGCTTCGGTTTGTCGGGCGTTCCGAATAATAACGATTTATTCAGGCGGTAGGCTTCCCGAATGCGCCGACGAATGAGGTTGCGGTCGACGGCTTTTTTGAAGTTTCGGCGGGAAACGGAAATCAGGATAGCAGGCAGGGGGTCGGTGCGCTCCGGATCGGCCGTGTAAAGAAGACGAAATGGAAAAAGGTAGAACGTCCGCGTGGTCGCACTACCTTTCTGAAATAACTGTCCGATGGTTTTTTTACTGCAAAGCCGTTCGGATTTCGTGAACGTTTGCTTCATGACCAGTTCATAGTTTAAAATTTATAGTTCATAGTTTGGCTCGATTGACTGAACCCTACACTATAAACCTTAAACTATAAACTGTTAAATCTTAAACCGATCGCCTTTTTTCTCGTCCGAAACCGTCAGTTTATGACGTCCTTTGGCGCGACGAGCAGCCAGAACCCGGCGGCCGTTGGCGGAGGCCATACGCTCGCGGAAACCGTGTTTGTTCCGGCGTTTGCGGTTCGAAGGTTGAAACGTTCTTTTCATGACTTAGTATAGCTTGGATGCCTGTTTTTCAAATGAGTCTGCAAAGGTAGGGAATGTTTCGGAACAGCGCAAGTTTGTCCCATTTATTTAGCGTTTTCATCAACAAGGGGTTATCTTCGCAGGTATGCACTACCGGATTTCGTCAACGACGCCTTCGTCCCGACTTATTGAAGTTGAGTTTCATCTAACGGATCTTTCCACCCCTCTTGTTGAGTTACAACTCCCGGCCTGGCGACCTGGTCGGTATGAGATCCAGAACTTTGCCAAAAACATTCAGCGGTTTGAAATTTTTGATTCGGCCGGAAAACCGCTGGTATTTCAGAAAATAACAAAAGACCGCTGGCGGGTTCAAACCGCTGGCGTTTCGGCGCTGGTGGCCCGCTACACCTACTACAGCAACCTTATCAACGCCGGAACCAGCTTCACCGACGACTGGCTTTTGTACATCAACCCGGTCAATTTGTGCCTGTACGCCGACGACCGTCTGCACGAAGCCTGCACGCTCGAGCTGGCCATTCCGGACGATTGGCAAATTGCCTGCGGTTTACCGGAATCAGCGCCCAAAACGCTGCAGGCAATCGACTTTTATGAATTAGTCGATTGCCCGCTAATTGCTTCGCCAGACTTGCAGCACACGCATTACGAAGTCGGCGAGACGGTTTTTCATGTTTGGATTCACGGCAATTTAAAACCGGATTGGGAGCGTATTCGGCACGATTTCGGGCGATTTTCGGAAGCGCAGGTGCAGTTGTTCGGCAAATTCCCGGAAAAAGTCTATCATTTTTTGACCCTGATTCTGCCGACGGCGGTTTACCACGGCGTCGAACACCGTAACTCCACCATGCTCGTGCTTGGCCCGAACGACGAGGGCGAAGGCTTGTACACGGATTTGCTGGGCGTGTCGTCGCACGAATTGTTTCACGCCTGGAATGTGATTCGCATCCGTCCGATGGAACTATTGCCGTACGATTTTACGAAGGAGAACTATTTCACGACCTGCTTTGTGGCCGAGGGCGTCACGACCTACTACGGCGACCTGATGCTTCGGCGGTCGGGGGTTTTCAGCGATGCGGCCTATTTCAAGGAGCTTCAGGTATTGCTCAAACGGCATTTTGAGCCCAGCGGGCGGTCGTTTCAGTCGCTGACCGAATCGTCCTGGGATTTGTGGCTCGATGGCTACGACAAAGGGGTGCCGAACCGCAAGGTTTCTGTGTATTACAAAGGAGCAACCGTGGCACTGATTCTGGATTTGCACATCCGCCGAACCTGGAACCACGCCCGTTCGCTCGACGACGTGATGCGGCTGATGTGGGAGCGGTTTGGAAAACCGTTTGTCGGCTATACGCTGGACGATTACCGAACTGTAACGGAAGAAGTGACCGGTGAGCCGCTCGACTGGTACTACGACCGCTGCATTTTCGGCAACGAACCCCTCGAGCCGCTGCTGAATGAGTACCTGGCCTTTGTGGGCCTGCAACTGGAGTATGACAGCACCGATCTGGTCAGCGCCCCGGCGGTTTTGCTCACGCAGCTCGACGACGCCACCGGAATCGAAAACCGGTTGCGGTGGCTGGGCGCTCAACCCTGACAGCGGCCAACGGCCCTGTCAGCGGTTAAACAAGTTTTGATTATCCGGCTAATCCGCGTTAAAAATCGCCCGCTGACAGGGCCGTTGGCCGCTGTCAGGGGCAGTCACTTATTGTTTTACTTTAGCCCGCATTTCGGGCAATGTCTGGCCCGTATCTCCCTGGGCCGATTGCGGAGCATCCAGCGTATTGGTGGTGGTATCGCCCTGGATACCCATGATGCTTGTATCAGCAGCCGCTTCAGCAGAATCCCCATTGGTTTGGTTGCTTTCCGTTTTCGAGCCGCAGCTTAAACAGAAAGCCGTCAGCACAATACCGAGTCCAACGGTCAGACTCCGGTTGCCAATTTTCAGGTTGTTTTTCATGTTTTTAGGAACGTTGCGTAATGCCTGAATAACTGATGCAGGTCCGAGTTGTTCAGGAAAATGACGGAACATCCTGTTCTGCTTCCTCCCATGGACCCCGCGCCCAAGGCGGCTGTCCAGCCGGCCACCGCTGTTCCTGTGCCTAGCGCTAATCGGCTGAAGCGATCAACAAAAAACGACCAGGGCTTCCAGCCCTGGTCGTTAGGAGATTACTGGTTAGCCGATGCGACGGTTTGCCGTCTAGTCGCTTACCATTCCGTCCGTTATCTGACGTTGTAGCAACTCTTATTCCGGTATTGTTTAGGGAACAAAGGCCGACAGATCTTGCCCATTCGCATCACAAAACGACGAGAGTTCACCCGATTCCGGTCCTCCAAGCCGAAACTTATACCATCGCTTTTGTTTGTAATCATAGACAAAGCCCTCATTGACCCGATATACTTGCATCAGGTTTTTGAGTTTTTCCATATCTTTCGGCACACCCTGCGTGTGCGTGACTTCAATGATTACCTCCGTTAGGTCGGTATCATGGTTGACGAGCATCACATCCGGTACCGGGCTGGTTTCACTTTCGTCAATCATGGTTTCGGGATAAGGCATCAGCTCGGTTTGGTTTTTGATGTATAAATCGGTTAACCAATAAATCAACCGACCGATGATAGCCTGATGAATGCGTGGTGCATTAACTCCCATGTAAATGATCTGATTACTGTTCATTGTCTTCCGTGCTGAGTAGTTAATCCAATGCAAGGTATCGCTTTCTTTCCAAAACTGTCTTGGCATCCTGCCTGTTTATTTGTAAATTAGCCAGATTCAAAACGCAGCTAATGAACTTCAAATTAACGTCAGAATTTAAACCGACGGGCGACCAGCCTGTGGCCATTGAAAAGCTGGTCAAAGGCATTCGGGAAGGTGAACCCGCACAGGTACTTTTAGGGGTAACCGGTTCCGGAAAAACCTACACCGTCGCCAATGTCATCGCGCAGCTCAACCGCCCGACGCTCGTCTTGAGCCATAACAAAACGCTGGCAGCCCAACTCTACGGCGAGTTCAAGCAGTTCTTTCCCGACAACGCCGTTCATTATTTCATCTCGTATTACGATTATTACCAGCCCGAAGCATTCATTGCGACGACGAACACGTACATCGAAAAAGACCTCGCCATCAACGAGGAAATCGACAAACTGCGGCTGGCTGCGGTGTCGGCCCTGATGAGCGGTCGGCGGGATATTGTCGTGATTGCGTCGGTTTCGTGCATTTACGGTGCCGGGAACCCCCAGGAATACCAGAAAAGCATCATCCGGCTGGGCGTGGGCGAAACCATGAGCCGCAATCAGTTTCTGTTCAAGCTGGTCGAAATCCTCTACAGCCGGACGGAAGTGGAATTTACGCGCGGTACGTTCCGCGTCAAAGGCGATACCGTCGATATTTTTCCGGGTTACGCCGACTTTGCGTACCGCGTCATTTTCTTCGGTGACGAAATTGAAGCCATTCAACGCATTGATCCGGCGTCGGGCAAGAAACTCGCCGACGACCGGATGATCGCCATCTTCCCGGCCAACCTCTTCGTGACGGGGCGCGATACGCTGAACATGGCGATTGGCGAAATTCAGAACGACCTGGTGGCCCAAATCCGGTATTTTGAGTCGGAATTCCGCCATCTGGAAGCCGAGCGGATCAAGGAGCGCACCGAGTTCGACATCGAAATGATGCGCGAACTGGGCTATTGTTCCGGTATCGAAAACTATTCGCGGTATTTCGACCGCCGGATGCCAGGGCAACGGCCGTTCTGTTTGCTCGATTATTTCCCGGACGATTTCCTGACGGTGGTCGACGAAAGCCACGTAACGATGCCCCAGATCCGAGCCATGTGGGGTGGTGACCGCTCGCGCAAGGAAGCCCTGGTGGATTACGGTTTTCGGTTGCCGTCGGCGCTCGACAACCGCCCGCTGACCTTTCAAGAATTTGAAGAATTAACGTCGCAAACGATTTACGTCAGCGCGACGCCCGCCGATTACGAACTGCGCCGGAGCGAAGGCGTGGTGGTCGAGCAGTTGATCCGCCCGACGGGTCTGCTCGATCCGGAAATCCAGGTGCGGCCGAGTCTAAACCAGATCGATGACTTGCTGGAAGAAATCGACAGCCGCGTCAAACGCGGGGAGCGGGTATTGGTCACCACGCTGACCAAGCGGATGGCCGAAGAACTCAGTAAATACCTGGAGCGGGTCGGCATTAAAGGCCGCTACATTCACTCCGAAGTGAAAGCCCTCGACCGGGTTGAAATTTTGCGGGAATTGCGGCTGGGCGTGTTCGACGTGCTGGTGGGTGTCAACCTGCTGCGCGAAGGACTCGATTTGCCCGAAGTGTCGCTGGTAGCCATCATGGATGCCGATAAGGAAGGGTTCCTTCGCGACATCCGCTCGCTGATTCAGACCATCGGCCGGGCTGCCCGGAATGCCAACGGCAAGGTGCTGATGTATGCCGACCGCATCACCGGTTCGATGGAAAAAGCGATCAGTGAGACGAACCGGCGTCGGGAAATTCAGATGGCCTACAACCTCGAACACGGTATCACACCGACGACGGTGTTGAAATCCCGCGAAGCGATCATGGAGCAAACCAAAGTGGCCGATTCGCGTCCGGTCGCCAAGCAATACTACATCGAACCCGACGAATTCCGGATTGCTGCCGATCCGGTCGTGCAGTACATGGGCAAAAATGATCTGGAGCAGGTGATCAAGGAAACGCAGGCCAAAATGGAAAAAGCCGCCAAGGAGCTTGATTTCCTCGAAGCGGCCCGGCTACGCGATGAGCTCTTCCAGCTGCGCGATCGCCTAAAAACTGCAGCGGTGTAACGTACCCACGGACTTTAGTCCGTGAGTTGCTAGTTACTCAATGGGGTAGCTAAAACTCACGGACTAAAGTCCGTGGGTACGTTAGGCGACGGCGGCTTCTTTCATCCGCTCGGTGTTTTCGGCGATTCGAAGTTGATCGATAAAATCGTCGATGTTGCCATCCATCACCGTCGGCAGGTTGTAGACGGTCAAGCCGATGCGGTGGTCGGTGACGCGGCTTTGGGGGTAATTATAGGTCCGGATTTTGTCGGAACGGTCACCACTGCCGACCATCGACTTCCGTTGCGACGAAATGGCATCATTGTGCTTCTGTAATTCAATCTCATACAGGCGCGAACGCAAAACCGTCAGCGCCTTGTCGAAGTTTTTCAACTGCGAACGCTCGTCCTGGCATTGCACGACCAGGCCCGAAGGGATGTGCGTCAGCCGCACCGCCGAATACGTGGTGTTAACCGACTGCCCGCCCGCGCCGGATGAACAGAACGTGTCTTTGCGAACGTCGTTCATGTTAATCTCCACGTCGACCTCTTCGGCTTCGGGCAACACGGCCACGCTGGCGGCCGAAGTGTGAATGCGTCCCTGCGATTCGGTGGCCGGAACGCGCTGTACCCGGTGAACGCCCGACTCGAATTTGAGTTTGCCGTAGACATCCTCCCCTTCGACCTGGCAGATAATTTCTTTGTAACCGCCCGAGGTGCCTTCCGTGTAGTCCATCAGCGACATCCGCCAGCCCATCCGGTCGCACAGGCGCTGGTACATCCGGAAAAGATCACCGGCAAAGATGGAGGCTTCGTCGCCCCCGGTGCCGGCCCGGATTTCCAGGATGACGTTCTTGCTGTCGTTCGGGTCTTTCGGAATGAGCATTTCTTTCAAAACCTCTTCCATTGGCTCCCGCTGCGGCACTAAATCATCCAATTCGGCTTTGGCGAGTTCGCGCAGGTCTTCGTCGCGCTCGGTCGCCAGCAGTTCCTTGGCACCGTCGATGTCCTGCACCAGTTTTTTGTACTGCTGGTACTGCTTAACGATCTTGTCGAGGTCTTTGTATTCCTTGCTCAGCTTCGTGAATTTCTTCTGATCCGAAACGATTTCCGGCATCATAATCTGCTGAGACACTTCCTCAAACCGTTCCTTTATGGCTTCTAACTGGTCAATCATGGGTCAAAAATAGATTCGGGACAACGGGCAAACGACTGATCCGTGCGTAGTGGACACAAAGGTACGAAAATTCGGCCAGTCCACGGTTCCGTCGTACCTTTGTCAACGAAACCGCCATCCTAACGGTTATCCAACCAGATGACAAGAATTCAACCGACTAAGTTCCTGACCATGAATCGTCTCCTTTCATACACTAGCCTGTTAGTTTTTTTCTCCGTTTTCGCTCTGGTTTCTTCCTGCGCGCCCGACCGAAACGAAAATACCAAAGCGTTTGTGCAGGAGCTAAACGACCGCAAAATTAAACGCATCACCAACGCGCAGTTAGTATCGACTGTGGATGACTGGGGCAAAGTCCTCGTGCAGAACTCCGGAAAGGCATTAACCAGCGCCCTGACCAAAAATACCGGTAATAAGTCCCTTTGTACGCTGAACGACATACCCGTTATTCAAAAGCTGGAAAAACAATACGCCATCACCATCGGGCTGCTCACCGAAAAAGATACGGCAAACCCTGCTTTGCATCCGAAAGAGCGCGAGTTGCTGGCGGCTTATCAGTACAACGCCCAGAACAAGCTGGAGCAAATCACCAACATTCAGAAAATTAACGACACGCTTTTTGTCTACAACGCTCCCGTCGACCCCAACGACCTGATCTGTAAAACCTGCGCCGACCAGGCAACGCTGCCCTTTGCTGTCTGGCGGGTGGTTTTCAACAAGCGGGAAGTCATCCGGCGGATCGATCCGAAGAAGTTGAAATAAGGTCGCTCCCTTTCTTTCCAGGCTAGTTGCTGATGCCTCACTAGCACGGACTACCTGTCCGTTAAATTATTCGACTAGATAGTACAAAAGTAGGATGGGATAGTACTAAATTTTGTAGCTTTAAGGCCATTGAGTCTATCCCTTACCTAACGTACGATTTTCACATGAATACTCCAGACAAAAAAGAAGATCAGCCCCTTAGCCGACGCGGTTTTGTCAAAGCGTCGTCGCTGGCCTTGGCGGGTGTTACGATTCTGCCTCGCCATGTGTTGGGCGGCAAACGGTCTGACGGGTCGAGATTTATCGCTCCGTCGGACAAGCTGAACGTCGCGGGCGTCGGCATCGGCGGCATGGGAAAAAGCAACCTCAACGCCCTGGCTCCCACCGAAAACATCGTCGCCCTCTGCGACGTGGATGAAAAATACGCGGCCCCGGTTTTTGAAAAATACCCGAACGCCAAGCGGTATAAGGATTACCGCAAAATGCTGGAACAGAAAGACATCGACGGCATTATCGTTGCCACGCCCGACCACTTGCACGGCGTGATTGCGTCGGCGGCCATGCGGCTCGGCAAGCACGTTTACGTTCAAAAACCGCTGACTGTCACCGTTTGGGAATCCCGCGAACTGGCCCGGCTGGCGAAAGAATACCCGAAAGTCGTGACGCAGATGGGAAACCAGGGCCACTCCAACGACGATGCCCGGCTGATCAACGAGTGGATTGCCGACGGCGCCATCGGGAAAGTGCAGGAAGTGCACGTTTGGACCAACCGCCCCATCTGGCCACAGGGTATGGAGGTACCCAAGGAAGCCGTCGATGTGCCCTCGACGCTGGATTGGGAGCTGTTTCTGGGACCGGCTCCGCTCCGGCCTTACAACCCGGCCTACACCCCGTTTAAATGGCGCGGCTGGGTCGACTACGGCGCGGGTGCCCTGGGCGACATGGGCGCTCACCTGGTCGATCACCCGTACTGGGCGCTGGGTCTCAAACCACCCATCAGCGTCGAAGCCTCTTCAACACCGTTCAACAAGCAAAGCTACCCGGTTGCGTCGATGGTGACGTATGAGTTTGAAACCAAAGACAAAAAGCATCCGCTCGTCATGACCTGGTACGATGGGGGAATTCTGCCGCCTAAACCCCTGGAGTTCGGCGACGCGCCCGTGCCGAAAGGGGGCGGGGTGCTGTACATCGGGACCAAAGGCAAACTTTTCCACGAAACCTACGGATCAAAACCGCGTCTGTTGCCGCAGGAACGGATGGATTCGTACAAAAAACCGGCGCAGACCATCCCGCGCGTCGGCATGAGCCACGAGCGCAACTGGGCCGAAGCCTGCAAAGGCAACGGCAAGACGGTTTCGCCGTTCGAATACGCCGGGCCGCTGTGCGAAACCATGTTGCTGGGCATCGTGGCCCTCTACAAACAGGGCACCAAGCTGAATTGGGATACCAACACCATGCAATTCACGAACGCACCCGAACTGAACCCGTACCTGAAACGCGACTACCGCCAGGGCTGGGCGATGTGATCACAAAGCAAGTATAATCCGGCGCACAACCCCTGCGGGGTTGTGCGCCGGAGGCATAGCTCCATCAGCCCCGCACGGCACCCGGGGTTAACAAAGTCAAGTCCTTCGGACCTGTTTGTAGGGTCTTGGCGGAGGCTTGGGGTCTTGCTTCTTTTATCTGGCTTCTTTTTTATATTTGTTTTGCAAAACCTAAACATATATGAATCGTCCGTACTTGGGTGAGTTCGAAGAATTAGTCTTGCTGACGGTGGCCATGCTCAACGAGCAAGCCTACGGGGTCGTTATTCTGGAGGAAATTGAAAGACAAACCGGGCGGACGGTCAGCCTGAGCGCCATTCACGCGACGCTGCAACGGCTGGAAGAGAAAGGATATCTGAACTCGACAATGGGCGGGGCCACGGCCGAACGCGGGGGTCGGCGGAAACGGTTTTTTACGGTAACGCTGGGCGGCACCCGGGCCTTGCAGGAGATTCATACCACCCGTAACCGCATCTGGTCGTTGATTCCGAAAACCGGACTGGCCTAACGAATAACTATCTTTTCAGGTAGAAACGATCGACTACGCTCATAAAGCCTCGTTGCCATTCGTGTAATCCTGTCGGCACCGCGAACCTTGCCCACTAAATCGGTGTTCAGTGACAAAAATCCCGTTTTCATGGACTGTCAGTACCTCCCGCTTACCGCTACCGGCCAGTTTTCGACGCTCTTCCTCGATTATATTTCCCAAAAAGAAGCCCTTCAACCCTTTTACGACCGCTTTCCGTCGCTGGAAGCATTTGGCGATCAGGTCAAAAACCGGGTGTTCGACGAGGCCAAACGGCAGACGCTGGTGCGGGTTCTGGAACGGCAGTACCAACACATTCCGAACAAACCGGACTTCTCGGTGCTGGCACAGCCCAACACGTTTACGGTCACGACGGGCCACCAGCTCAATATTTTCAGCGGCCCGTTGTATGTGCTTTACAAATGGATCACGACGGTCAATCTGGCGAAGAAGCTGAACGAAACCTACCCGGACTACCGGTTTGTACCGATCTACTGGCTTGCCAGCGAAGACCACGATTTTGCCGAAATCAACCATTTTACGCTGTTCGGTAAAAGTTATATCTGGGAAACCGAGCAACGCGGGGCCGTTGGGCGCATGAACCCGAAAGAGTTGAAAACCGTGTTCGATCAGATGCCCGAAAAGCTGTTTCTGTTCGAGGAAGCGTACCTCAAACACGATACGCTGACCGACGCCGTTCGCTGGTACGTCAACAAACTGCTGGGCAGCGAGGGCCTGATCTGCCTCGACCCCGATGATGCGGAATTAAAACAACTCTTTGCGCCGGTCATCAAAGACGAACTGCTCCACCACGCGACCGACACGCTCGTGACGCAGACCAGCCAGCAACTCGAAGCGCTCGGCTACCGCACGCAAATCTCCCCCCGCGAAATCAACCTGTTTTATCTGGACGACCAGCTCCGCGAACGCATCGTTGTGCAGCCCTCGGCCGACGGCACCAGCACGTACCAGGTCTTAACTACCGAATTACGGTTTTCGCAGGACGAAATGCTGGCGTTGGCCGTGCAGCATCCCGACCGTTTCAGCCCAAACGTAGTGCTGCGGCCCGTGTATCAGGAAGTGATTTTGCCCAACCTAGCCTACATCGGCGGACCTTCCGAAGTGCCGTACTGGCTACAACTGAAAAGCGTTTTCGATTATTTCAAGATCCCGTATCCGTTGCTAATGCCGCGCAACTTTGCCTTGTATGTCAATCCGGCCAGCGCGAAAAAAATGGACAAGCTGGGCGTTACGCCGGAAGAACTGTTCTGGGATGAAGTGAAGCTGCGCCGGTCGTACACGGAGCGGATCAGTGAGAACTCCCTCGATCTGTCGGAGCAGAAAGCCTGTCTGGAACAGTGTTTTACCGAAATTTTGAACAAATCCGTGCGGGTCGATAAATCGCTGGAAGGGGCCGTGCTGGCTGAGCAAACCCGGTTGCTGCATACCATCGACCACCTGGAAAAACGCCTGAAACGCACCGAAGAGAAGAATTACGAGACGGTCCTTAACCAGTTAATGACGCTGAAAAACAAACTCTTCCCGAACGGCGGCATTCAGGAACGGTCCGAGAACTACCTTAATTTTCAGTTGAACGACCCGCAGTTTGTGCACAAACTCGTGCAAACCTTCGATCCGCTCGATTACCGGATGCTGGTGCTGAAAGACTAAGCCATGACCAAAGCCGAGTTGCGCAGCGAGTTCCTCCGGAAACGCCGGGCCTTGCCGGAGGCCGACTGGCAGCGCCGTTGCGAAGCGGTAGCAACCTTGTTTTTTACCGAAGAAGCTTTTTACTGGCAAAAACCGGTGTCGGCCATCAGCACGTTTCTGCCCATCGAACGCCAAAACGAAGTCGATACCTGGCTGATCGTCCGGCAACTCTGGCGAAGCGCCCCGCAGACACTGGTGGCCGCGCCCGTCACGGAGCCGGTAACGGGCACGCTGACGCATTATCAGCTCACCCCTTCGACCCTTTTGACCCAAAACCGCTACGGCATTCCCGAACCCTGCCCCACCTCATCATTCCTCATTCATCATTCCTCATTCGATCTGGTGCTCGTCCCATTACTGGCATTCGACCAGCACGGCAATCGCGTCGGCTACGGGGGCGGTTTTTACGACCGGTTTCTGGCGCAATGCCGCCCGGATTGCCTGAAAATCGGTTTGTCGCTATTTGAGCCCGTCAAGCGGATCGCGGATGTGTATGTCGGTGATATTCCGCTGGATGGCTGTATTACACCCGACCGAATCTGGCGGTTTGGCGGATGCTAGAACGGCCTTGTTCTGTATTCCGGAATGCGTATCTTTACAGCCCTATAACTGGCTAATAAACACCAACCTTACTATGGCCTTGACCGACACCGAACGCAACCCGCTGGGCAGCCTCGAAGAATGGGAAGACGATCTGCTGATTCGTTACCCTGAACCGGAACATAAAGCGAAAGAAGAATACCGCAATTACGACAATCCGGGCCGCGACACGGTGCGGGAGTTTTACCGCCTGAATCACACGTACCAGACGTACGATTTCGTGCAGGAAAAGCGGGCGGAATTCCTGAAATTCGACAAAAAAGAAATCCCGGTCTGGGGTGCCATGGAGTTTTTGAACACGCTGGTCGATGATTCGGACCCGGATATTGAACTGGATCAACTGCAACACCTGCTGCAAACCGCCGAAGCCATCCGCGCCGACGGCCACCCCGACTGGTTTGTGCTGACCGGTTTTCTGCACGACATGGGCAAGGTTCTGTGTCTGTTCGGCGAACCGCAGTGGGCCGTGGTGGGTGACACCTTCCCGGTTGGCTGTGCGCATTCTGACAAGATCGTTTATCCCGAGTTTTTTGCCGCCAACCCGGATTCCAATAACAAGGATTTCAACACCAAATACGGTGTTTACGAACCAAATTGCGGTTTGAGAAACGTAACGATGTCGTGGGGCCACGATGAGTACCTGTACCACATCACGAAGGATCACCTGCCCGAACCGGCCCTGTACATGATCCGGTACCACTCGTTCTACGCACAACACCGCGAAAATGCCTACGATCACCTCATGGACGCGCACGACCATGAAATGTTCAAGTGGGTCAATAAATTCAACCCATACGATCTGTATTCGAAAAGCCCGGTGACGCCAGTCGTGTCGGAGCTGAAACCGTATTACGAAGATCTGATCGCAAAATATTTACCCGCGACGATTCGGTTGTAAAACCGCCCGTCCGTTCACAAAAAAGCCGGTGTTCATCCACCGGCTTTTTTATTGCTCTTTGAGACCGCCGGGCAAATGCGCATCTCCATTTAACCTTTCTTTCAAGCAATCCGGCTCTATACCGGCTAATAGAGTTTAAGTTTCCGGTAATCCGCTTTAATTACCCCATTTCAGAGCCGTTAATTTTGTGGGATGGATAAAATGATCCATGCAAAAGCCTAAACCGCTGATCCCACACCGGTATGTCCTTATCACTTTTTAATTTGGCAGGTCGCCGGGCGCTCATCACGGGCGGAACGCAGGGCATCGGGGCAGCGCTGGCACGGGGCCTGGGGCTGGCTGGTGCTTCGCTAGTGATCAACGCCCGAAACCAGGACAAACTGGACGGTTTTGTTGATGAACTGAAGCAGGAGGGTCTTAACGCAACGGGCGCTTTGTTCGATATCACCGATCCGGAAGCCGTCCAACAGGCCGTTGAGGAAATAGAGGAAACCGGGGGGCCAATCGACATTCTGGTCAACAACGCGGGGGTAATCCGGCGCGCCCCGGCCGAAGACCTGACGGAAGCCGATTGGCATACGGTTATTCACACGAACCTGAGCGCTCCGTTTGTCGTATCCAAATACGTCGGTCGCCGGATGATTGCCCGCCAACGGGGAAAAATCATCAACATCTGCTCGTTGATGAGTGAATTGGGCCGCGACTCGGTTTCGGCCTACGCAGCCGCGAAAGGCGGGTTAAAGATGCTCACCCGCAGCCTGGCGACCGAATGGGCCATCCACAACATTCAGGTGAACGGGATTGGGCCGGGCTACATTGCCACGCCCATCAATACCGCCTACCGCGAACCCGGCAACCCGCTCAACGACTATATCCTCAGCCGAACTCCGGCCGGGCGCTGGGGCACTCCGGAGGACCTGGTGGGAGCCGCTGTTTTTCTGGCCTCTTCCGCGTCGGATTTTGTCAACGGACAGATTCTTTACGTAGACGGCGGTTTGCTGAGTACGTTCGGCAAGCCACATTCATAAGTGCCCTGGTATGTGCAGTAAACCCTCCTGACCCTTGAAAACGATAGCCCATTTCCGCTGGTGGATTGTCGGCCTGATTGCCCTCGTCACTGCCATCAATTATCTCGACCGGCAAAACCTGCCCGTCGCGCTGAGCGAAATCCGCAAAACCATCCCCATCAGCGACAGCCAGTATGGCCTGATCAACAGCCTGTTTCTGTTTGCCTACGGAACGATGTACGCCGTGGGCGGTTACCTGCTCGACCGGCTGGGTTCACGAAAAGGCTACGCCCTGATGACCCTCTGGTGGTCGCTTGCCAATATGCTGCACGGCCTGGTGTCGAGCCTGACGGGCCTGGGCATCGCCCGGTTTTTACTGGGCGTGGGCGAAGGGGGCGGTTTTCCGGCTTCGGCCAAAGTCGTCTCCGAGTGGTTCCCGACCCGGGAGCGTTCCCTGGCGTTCGGGCTGTTCAACACCGGTTCCAGCGTGGGCGCCGTGGTGGCTCCTCCGCTGATTGCCCTGATCATCTCGGTGCTCGACTGGCGGTGGACGTTCCTGCTTTCGGGGGGCATCGGAATCGTGTGGGCGTTGGTCTGGTTGCGCATTTACACCGTACCGGCCCGGAGTCGCCTGATTACCGAAGCCGAACGGGTTTACCTGGCAAGCACCGTGCCGGTCAGCGCCGACCCCAAACCGGCGATTCGTTGGGTCGATCTTTTCCGGTACCGGGCGGTTTGGGGCGTCATGCTCGTCAAGTTTTTCCCCGATGCGGGCTGGTATTTTTTCATTTTCTGGCTTCCCAAATATCTCAACGACGTTCGGGGCCTGGACATCAAGGGCGTCGGCACCTACGGCTGGATTCCGTACGCCCTGGCCGGTTTGGGGAGTCTGGCCAGTGGCTGGCTGAGCAGTTTTCTGATTCGCCGAAACCTGTCGGTCGATCTGGCCCGCAAGATTCCGCTGGGCATCGCTGCGGCTTTGCTGCCGGTTTCGCTCCTGATTACCGATGCTTCGCTAACCCTGGCCATCCTGTTTTTCGGGCTGGCGATGTTTGGGCACCAGGCATTTTCGACTATCGTGCAGACGCTGGTAGCGGATTTGTTCCCTTCGCAACTGGTCGGTTCGGTCTCCGGCCTGATGGGGCTGGCTGCCACCTACGGAGCCATGCTGTTCAGTCTGGTGATCGGTTTTGTCATTGAGCAGTACGGCTACGGCCCGGCTTTCTTTATTTCCGGATTGCTGCATCCGCTGGGTTATCTGCTTCTTTTTGTTGTGATTAAAAAGATTGAACCGGTTACGCTTTTGCCCATTACGCAACAACCCATTCCTAATTCCCTTTCAGCATGAAATTGTCGATTGCGATTGCCGATACCCACGCCCTGCCGAGTGCTTTTGTCGTTTACCGGGGCTTTGAAACCTCCATCCTAAAAGCCGCCCGCCTGGGCTACCACGGGGTTGAACTGGCCCTGAAACGCGCCGACGAAATTCATCCGGACCGGCTTCAGGCGCTGCTCAACCAATCCGCGATGGAAGTATCCTGTATTTCGACGGGGCAGGTTTATGCCGATGGGGGCCTGATGCTGACGCACGACGACCCCCGAAAACGCCGGGAAGGCATTGCGCTTTTCAGAGAATTCATCGATTTGGCCGCTCAGTTTGGGCAACTGGTCAACATCGGTCGGGTGCGAGGGCCGGTCAACGGCCGGTCCCGAGACTACGTTGAAGCCTTGTTTACCGATGTGGCCCAGGAACTTTGTGCCTACGCCGAGCCACAGGGCGTTACGCTCATCCTCGAACCCGTCAATCGCTACGAAACCGACTTTATCAATTCCGTTCCGGACGGCGTTCAGCTAATGGAGCGCATCGGTTGTCCGAATATGCAGCTCATGCCCGACGTTTTTCACATGAACATTGAAGATACATCCATTGGTCCTGAACTGAGCCGTTACATGGAGTATGTAAAATACATTCACCTGGCCGATTCAAACCGGCTGGCACCGGGCCAGGGGCACCTGGATTTTCTGGCTATTTTTCGGGAAATTCAACACGCCGGTTACGACGGCTGGGTTTCCGTCGAAATTCTGCCCTTGCCGACGCCCGATGTAGCAGCACAACAGGCGGCCGAGTATTTGCTGCCGCTCGTCAGAGCCTACAATGAGCAAGTCCTATTTACAAACTAATCGCCACTTCTTAACCCGCTAAACCCCAACATGACGAAGCTATTCATTGGAAACGACCACGGCGGTTTTGCGCTGAAAGTGGCGCTGGTCGCCCACCTGCAAGCGCAGGGTTACGAAATCACCGACCTGGGATCGGATTCCGAAGACATTGTGCGGTATCCGTACTACGCAGCGAAGGTGGTCAAGGCCGTACTTCAGGAACCCAACAGCCGGGGCATTCTGATCTGCTCGACGGGTATCGGCATGAGCATTATCGCCAACAAATACAAAGGCATCCGGGCCGCTTTGTGCTACAGCAGCTACCAGGCCAAAATGACGGCCGCCCATAACAACTCGAACGTTTTGTGCCTCGGTGGTCGGTGCATCGGTGTATTTGAAGCCATCGATATGGTGGAAAACTGGCTCAAAACACCCTACGAAGGGGGGCGGCACGCCATCTCGCTGGGATTGATCGAAGAAGCCGAGCAAGTTAATTTCTCCGCCGAGCAATGGCCCCTCCCGGAATCGACGCCGGAAACGCCCCCCTCCATCCGTTCGGCAAACTGACGGTTTTCATCTATTCAAAAATATAAACCGGCAAACCTGCTGGCAGACCCCATTCTGATGGTTGCAAGCCATCGGCAGGCTTTTTATTCGGGTATATTAACCCACAACCGGAGTCTTTCCCGAAATACTTGCTAAAATACTTTAGGGATTGGCTAAATCACTTATGCCTGAATGGGATTGATTTCTTTACTTTTGACATACATCTAATGCAAAAATTTCTTTCTTAAATCTAATATAAATTGGAAAAATGAAAGCCCTGAACCGCTTTATTCCTTCTAGTGTCAGTCTCCCGTTGCTGCTTCTGTTCTCGCTGATTCGGGCCAGCGGAGCGCCGGGTCCCAAGCCCACACAAATACCCACGGAAATCATCCGGGATAAAATCCGGGGCGGTTTGCTGGGGCAAATGCTGGGCAACCTCAACGGGCTTCCGTACGAATTCAAGTATATCCGGGAAGCGGGCAACCTGAAAAACTACATTCCTTCGCTACCAAACGGCGCGGTTACCGACGACGACACCGATTTTGAATGGGTCTATATCTACACCATGCAGAAAAAACGAACGGTTTTTCTGCCCTACGACGAGGTGACCGCCTTGTGGAAAGAGCGCATCAACCGCAACATCTGGTGCTCGAACCGGTATGCCCGGCACCTGATGGACATTGACGTAAAACCGCCCATGACCGGTTTCATCTCCCTGAATCCCTGGGCCGAGTTTAATGTTTCAGGTCAGTTTTTGTGCGAAACCTTCGGGTTGCTGGCTCCGGCTATGCCCCAAACCGCATCGAAAATCGGGTTGCATTATACCAAAGTAGCCATCGACAACGAACCGGCCCAGACCACGCAGCTATTCACGGCCATGATTGCCACGGCCTTTGTGGAAAATGACATTCAAAAAATTCTGGACGCCGGTATTGCCTCCATTGATCCGGCCAGCAATACGCTCCGCATCATCCGCGACGTGCAGGGCTGGCACCGCCAACACCCGACCAACTGGCCCGAAGCCCGGCGTCTACTGCTGGAAAAATACACCCGTGAAGACCACCGCACCCGCGACCGCAACGGCACTGAACTGAATACCGGTGCCATCATCATGGCCCTGCTCTACGGCGAAGGCGATTTTGCCGAAACCCTGAAGCTATCGTTCAATCTGGGTTGGGATGCCGACTGCAACGCGGCCACGCTGGGAACCATCCTCGGCGCGATGCACGGTTATCGCAAGATGCTGAACGAAGGCTGGCAGATCGTCGACCGCTACAAGAATACCACGCGGGACAAGATGCCGATGGACGAAACGATCACCAGTTTTGCCGACCGCCTGATCGAGCTTTTCGAACTCGTCAATGAAACCAACGGCGGCCGGAAAACCGTCGTCGATCAAGTGGTGGTGTACGAAATTCCTGCCGAGACTCCGGCGCCCGTTCAGCCGCTGGCTTCGCTGGAAACGCAGAAAGCGATGCTGCAAAAACAGTATGAAAAGGAAATCACCAATGCGCTGCTGTCGGGCACGAAAGAACAACGCGCCCGGGCGGCTTACCTGGCCGTTTGCCTCGACATGGACAAAACGCTGCGCAGCAAACATCCCAAAGAATGGGAACAGGCCCGCTATGAACTAAGCGGTTACTGGCGCGTGATGAACAACATCTTCTTCGGCGATTTCACGAGCCTGCATAAATTGAAAGACAAATTCGTCGGTGCCGGTTTCAAAAAACCGCTGCGGCCGTACACCGACCAGGAAGTTTACGGCAACGTAACCGTCTGGAAAGACCCCGGACAGCTCTACACAAACTAATTCTTCACCCACTCCTACGCTCATTTTCTATGACTACCAACTCTATTGTAGCGTTGGCCGGGAGCGCCTTGCCCAAATGGTCGGTTCTGGCGCTTTGTCTGGCCCTCTGGAGTACGGCTTTTGCCGGTAATTCGCTCACGCCCAAACGGGTCATTACCGGAAAAGTAACCGATAGCGGCAGCAGCGAACCGCTGCCGGGCGTCAACATCGTGGTGGAAGGAACCACCCAGGGAACCGTGACCAACGCCGAAGGCCAATATTCCATCGATGTTTCCAAACCGGATGCCGTCCTGATTTTTTCGTATGTCGGCTACAAGCTCGAAAAAATACCGGTGAGTAGCAACACTGTCATCGACGTGAAGCTGACCGCCGACGACCGCAAACTGGATGAAATTATCGTAGTGGGCTACGGTAGCCAGAAAAAGAGCGACATTACCGGCGCGATCTCGTCCATCACCACCAAAGCGCTGAAAGAAGTTCCGGTGACGAACGCGCCCCAGATGCTCCAGGGCCGGGTAGCGGGGGCTTACGTGCTGACCAACAGCAACAAACCGGGCGGGGGTGTCTCGGTGCAAATCCGGGGTCGCCGGTCGTTCAACGCGGGCAACGATCCGCTGTACGTCGTGGACGGCATCCCGATCAGTGGCGGTTTTAACGACATCAATCCGGGCGATATTGAGTCGATGGAGATTTTGAAAGATGCCTCGGCCACAGCCATCTACGGCTCGCGGGGTGCCAACGGCGTCATCATCATTACGACCCGGCGCGGGAAAGTAGGCAAACCGACCGTCAGCTACGACACCTACCTGGGCACCTCGCGGATTCTGCGCTATGCCGATGTCATGAACGGCGCGCAATTTGCCGAATACAAACGCGAGTCGCGCCGGGCCGTGATCAACACCGCCACCGGCCGACCGCTCTACGACGATGCCGATCCGCAGGCCGATGCCAAACTCTTCGAAGCCGTTGAACTGGAATCCATCGCCCAGGGCCGCTCCACCGACTGGCAGCGGCTAATGGTCAAAAACGGTAGCCTGCAAAACCACGAACTGGGCATTTCGGGCGGTTCCGACAACACCCGTTATAACGTTGCCGTCGGTTATTTCAAAGACATTGGCATCATTCCGGGTCAGGATTTCACCCGCTACACGACCCGCATCAACCTCGATCAGACCCTGAGTAAGCGGTTCAAAGCCGGGACGTCAACCCTGGGTTCGTACAGCGAACGCAACGGCGAAGATGTCAATCCATACGGGCAGGGTGCTGATTTCGGCGCGTTGAGCGAAAATCCGCTCGGGCGGGCCTACGACGACAACGGCGAACTCATTTTTCTGCCGACGAGCGACGGCCTGCGGAGCAATCCGCTGTCGGAACTTGTCCCTGGCGCGGTGATTAACAAGAGCAAACGGTTTCGGTTGTTGAGCAATCTGTACGGCGAGGCCGAACTCATCGACGGCCTGCGGTTTCGGATGAATTTTGCCCCCGACCTGACCTACAACAAAAAAGGCGACTTCCGGGGCCGCTATACCAACGTCCGGCGGCTGGGTGATCCGGCGGCTTCTTCCCGCGAGGATTTCACGCTGGCATATACCTGGGAAAATATCCTGACGTACAAAAAGCAGTTCGGAGCCAAACACAGCCTGGATTTTACGGGCCTGTACAGCCTGCAAACCCGCCGGTTTGAGCAGTCATTCGTGAATGTATCAGGTTTGCCGGTCGAATCGTTCGAGTATTTCAACGTGGGGGCCGCTTCGGTGATCAACGGCGTCAGCAGCGGCTACGAAAAGTGGAGCATCCTGTCGTACATGGCCCGCATCAACTACGCCTTTGACAACCGCTTCCTGCTGACACTGACCGGCCGGGCCGACGGTTCGTCCAAGTTTGCGGAAGGGAAAAAGTGGGGGTATTTCCCCTCGGCGGCCCTCGCCTGGAACGTCACCAACGAACGGTTTATGACGGGCAATCCGGTTTTTACCAGCCTTAAATTCCGGGTCAGTTACGGGGCCACCGGCAACGAAGGCATCCCGCCCTACCAGACCAACGGGCTGCTGGTCCGTAGCCAGTATGATTTCGACGGTTCCCCGGCGTTCGGCTACCGGCCTTCGAGCATCCGAAACAGCGACCTCCGCTGGGAAACCACCGCGACTTTCAACGCCGGAATCGATTTCGGCATCCTGAACAACCGCATCACGGGTGCGCTGGAAGTGTATCAGTCGAAAACCACGGATTTGCTGCTGCCGAAATTACTGCCCATCACGAGCGGTTTTGCCTCGGTGCTGTCCAACGTCGGTTCCAAGCGCAACCGGGGCGTCGAGTTTTCAGTATCGACCCTCAACGTGGCCTCGAAACAGGCAGGCGGTTTTGAGTGGAGTACCGACCTGAATCTGTTCACAAACCGGGAAGAAATCCTGGAACTATCGCAGGGCAAGGTCGACGACATCGGGAACCTGCGGTTTATCGGGCAACCGGCCGTGGTGTATTATGATTTCGTCAAAACCGGCATCTGGCAACTGGGCGAGGAATCGCAGGCCAGGCAGCTTGGCTCATTCGTGGGCGGCATCAAGGTGCAGGATGTCAACGGCAACGGGGTCATCGACCCGGCCGACCGGCAGATTCTGGGTTCCGATGTTCCCCGGCTGGTGGGTGGCATGACGCACCGGTTTGAGTACAAAGGCTTCGACTTGTCCGTTCTGACGTTCGCCCGCTTCGGGAGCCTGATTCAAAGTCCTTTTCACGGGTCCTCGCGCTACCTGTCGGGTCGCGTCAATATGTACAACGTCGATTACTGGACGCCCACCAACCCGACGAACGCCTACCCACGGCCCAATGTCAATCAGGAGCAGCCGACCTTTGGCTCGACGCTTTCTTACTTCGACGGTTCTTTTACCAAAATCAGGAATATCAACCTGGGCTACAACGTCCCGGCCGGACTGGCTCAGAAACTACGAATGCAATCGCTGCGGCTGTACGTCAGCGTTCAGAATCCGTTTGTTTTCTCGACCTACACCGCCAAACACAACGGCATCGACCCCGAATTTCCCACCAACAACACGCCCCCGGTCCGGACGTTTCTGGCGGGCTTAAACGTCAAATTTTAAACCAGCGCCCCATGAAAAAGACACTGATTGTCAGTATGCTGGGCTTTTGCCTGTTTCTTTCTGCGTGCCAGAACGAACTCGAAGAAGATGTTCGGACGCAGGTAACCGACAGTTACCTCAACACGGCATCCGGTTTTCAGGATGCGGTCAATGCGGCCTATGCCTCGCTGAAAACCGTCTTTTGCGCCATTGAAGACAACGGCATCGTTCCTATTCTCACGGTTTTCGGCACGGACACGTTTACCAACGGTTTCGACGGCGGTAATAAAATGCTGAATTTTTACAACAGCGACCTGAACCCCCGCACGACAGCGGTGACCAACAACTGGAACAACCTGTACACGGCCATCAACACCTGCAACACGGTTATTAGCCGCGCCCCGCAGGTAACGGGCCTGACGGATGCGGTCAAGACCGGGCGCGTGGCCGAAGTTCGGTTCATCCGGGCGCAGTACTACTACATGCTGGTCCAGCTTTTCGGCCCCGTACAGCTGGCTTTGACCGAAACGACCGGTATTCAGACCACGGCCACCCGTTCGCCGGTCAGGGATGTCTACGACACGATCATCAAAGACCTGGAGTTTGCCGTTCAGAACCTGCCAGCGACGCAGGCCAACTACGGCCGGGTGAGCAAACCGGCGGCCGAACACGCCCTCGCGCTGGTGTACCTGGCCCGGGCTACGTCCGAAGCCAAGCAGCCCGACGATTACCCGAAAGCCGCCACACTCGCCAAAAACGTCATCAACAACTATTCGTTCAAACTGCTGGATGATTTCGGGAAAGTATTTGAGCAGGGCTCGGGCGAAAAGAATTCGGAGGTGGTGTGGGCTATTCAAAACACAAAAGATGTGATCGCCAACGGCCCCGGCAACACTATGCACCTGTATTTCATCATGAAGTACGACGACTTGCCTGGGATGCAGCGCGACATCGCCAACGGTCGGCCGTATGCCCGTTACAAACCCACTGACTTTGTGCTCAATACACTTTTTGACCGGCAGCGGGACAGTCGCTACACCAAAAGCTTCAAACGGGTTTTCTACTGCAACCGGCCCGGCACTTACACCATCAACGGCCGATCGGTGATGCTGGCTGCGGGCGACACCGCCCTGTATCTGACCGACCGCGAATGGACTACCGCCGAGATAAACCGGGCGAAGTACAACGTCTGGACGCCCAGCCGACAAAATGAGCGCGTTTTTCCTACGCTCAATAAATTTCTGGACCCCGAGCGCCCGGGCGTCAACGACCAGCCCGGTTCGCGGGATCTGCTGTTTTACCGGCTGGCCGAAACATACCTGATTGCCGCCGAAGCTCTTCTCATGAGCGGAAATGCCGCCGAAGCCGCCACGTACCTCAACGTGGTCCGGCGCCGGGCTGCCACCCTGGGCAGTACCCCCGCCGAAACCCAGGCCAACCGGACGGCGATGGAAGTGACGCCCAATCAATTGACCCTCGATTTTATATTAGATGAACGCGCCCGCGAGCTTTTGGGAGAAGGCAACCGCTGGATCGATCTGGCCCGCACCGGGAAACTCATTGAGCGGGTCAAAAAGTACAACCCCTTGGCGGCTGCCAACATCAAGGACCACCACGTCCTGCGCCCGATTCCGCAGCAGCAGATCGACCGGACGGAGGGCGAGTTCCGACAGAATCCGGGCTACTAACAGCGGTTTTAACCGTCTATTGAGCAACGACATTACCCCATGAAACCCATTCTGAAAATCGTTGATACGCAGCAGCACGAGGCTTTTCAGATCATGAAAGTCGAAGAACCGTTCTTCTTTCCGTCCTGGCATTTTCACCCGGAATTCGAGATCATGTATGTCGAGGAAGGCACCGGCATCCGGTTTGTCGGCGACAGCATGGAGCGGTTTCAGCCGGGCGATGTCGTTTTGTTCGGCAGCAACATTCCGCACCTCTACCGCAGCGATATCGACTATTATCACAAAGATTCGAAGCTCCGGTCGAAAGCCCTGGTCGTGTATTTTCGGGAGGATTTTCTGGGCGATTCGTTCTACCAGTTACCGCACGTGAGCCCCCTGGTCCGGTTGATGTCGCAATCCCGACGTGGTATTTTGTTTAAAGGCGCTCACCGTGAAAAGCTCATCACACAACTTCAGCAACTCGACCAGGCCACCGACGGGCTGAGCAAGATCATCGATCTGCTCGGTATCCTGAAAACGATGGCCGACGCGAAGGAGTACGAGGTGCTGTCCAGCCGCGTCTTTACAAAATACAGCAAGGAGGAGGAATGTGAGCGGATCAACCGGGTTTACCAGTACATCATCGACCATTACGCCGAAAACCCGACGCTCGAAGAAGTCTCGACCATTGCCTGCATGAGCCTGACGGCTTTTTGCCGGTATTTCAAATCGCACACGAACAAAACTTACACGCAGTTTTTAAACGAAATCAAAATCGGAAATGCCTGCAAAATGCTGATTGACAGCAAGCTGAACATCTCCCAAATTTGTTTTGAAACCGGTTTTAACAATTTTACGCACTTTAACAGCCAGTTTAAGCGGATCACGGGCATTACGCCGAAGCAGTACCAGCACGCCCACGCCTACCACGGATAAGTCGTGCAGAACCCGTGAATGGGGCGAATTGGCTGCGACCGGGCTACGACCGGGTACGAATCTGGCGAATCTGGTCAACCTCGAAAAGCTGACGGCCAGCACGGCGGGCAACAACACCCCGGTGATTGAAAAAGTAGAGCCTACCCGGGCGGTGATTTTCTGGTTGAATACGGCAACTTTCGGGTTATTGGCGCGGGGATCATGCCCCAGGACTTACACCCTACCGCCATTCGGTAGGGATACAGTTTTGTAACGGGCGTATTCGCCGGGGAGCAGCAAAACGGCCACCGCGCCCTGCGGGAGTACCAGGCCCGGCTGCGGGGATCGCGGGCAGGATACGATACTATTTTCCTGGAAAACCGCTATACGGACTGGACAAACTATTACCCGTACACGACCCTGCGCAACCTCTGGATGTTGTCCCGCTACCTACCCGCCCAAAATCTGCAAATCGAATTTCTGAACAAATGGCGCAACCAGGACAAGTACCCGTCCGATGACATCTTTGCCCCCCGCAACTATTCCTTCGACTACCTGTTTGCCATTACGATGTTCGCCCAGCCGCTGGCGTGGTTCGAAGGCACCGGTTTACCATCAGAAGCCTTTGCCACCAGCGCCTTGATCAGGACCTACCGGCAGCATAGCAGCCGAATTCACGCGGGCAACATCTTCCCGATCGGCAACGAACCGGATGGACGGCAGTGGACCGGTTTTCAATCGATTGCCGATGAAAAAACCGGGTATATGCTCGTATTCCGGGAGGATAATCCGGCGACCCGAATGGCCGTACCGTTACTGATACCACCGGGTAAACAGGTCACCTTTACCCGGGTAGCCGGTAGTGGAAAAACGTTCCGGGCAGGGGTCTCAGCAAGGAAGAGCGTTCCGTTTGAGTTACCGCAGAAAAACAGCTTCGGCCTGTATCAGTATACTGTGACGCCCTAAACCGGGAGATCAAAACGCGCCAGACGCCGTTTTGCAGGCGTTAACCCGCTTTTCCTTGAAAGTCAGCGGAACTTTGACGATTATTACCGCCAAATAACCGTCTCTGGTTTTGGATTAGCCCACTCCTGTAATGCTCCTCACGTTTATCGCGCTCTATCTCCTCTCTAACCTGGCCATCGGGGCCTGGGCGGCCCGAAAAGTGACCAATAGCCAGGATTTTGTGCTGGCTGGTCGGCGGTTGCCGCTGGCGCTGGCGGCTTCGGCGACCTTTGCAACCTGGTTTGGCTCCGAAACCATCATGGGTGCCCCGGCGACCTTTGTCGAGGGCGGGGTTTTAGCGATCATTGAAGAACCGTTCGGGTCGGCCTTGTGTCTGTTTCTGGTGGGGGCGTTCTACGCCCGTCCGCTCTACCGGCTGGGAATCACCACGTTTTCCGATTATTTCAGTTTACGGTTTGGGCGCTCAGCGGAATTCATTTCGGCGGTTTTGGTCATTCCCTCCTACTTTAGCTGGATTGCCGCCCAATTTATCGCCATCGGCATTGTGCTGAACCTGGTGACGGGCATTCCGATTTTCTGGTGCATTGCCTCCAGCGCGCTGATTGTGATGATTTATACCATGATGGGCGGGATGTGGTCGCTGTCCATCACCGACTTTTTGCACAACATCATTATCATTATTGCCCTGATTATCATCGCCGTGATTCTGTATAACCAGACCGGCGGGATCGAATCCATCGTGCAGAAGACCAAACCCGGTTTTTTCCGGTTTCTGCCCCCGCCGACGATGAAAGACAGCCTTAGCTGGATTGCCGCCTGGATGACCATCGGGCTGGGGTCGATTCCGCAGCAGGACATTTTTCAGCGCGTGATGTCGGCGAAAGACGAGCGAACCACCGTCCGGGCCTCGTACCTGGCGTCGGGTCTGTACCTGACCATCGCCATGCTGCCGCTGTTCATCGGGCTGGCCGGGAAACAACTCTACCCGAATCTGGGCCAGGACAACCAGATGCTGATTCCGAACATGGTGCTGCAACAGGGCAGTATGCCGCTGCAAATTCTGTTCTTCGGTGCGTTACTGTCGGCCATTCTGAGCGTGTCGAGCGGGGCGATTCTGGCACCGGCGACGGTTTTTGGGGAAAACATCTTCCGGTTTTTCCGGCCCGACATCAGCGACAAAACCTTGTTGCTCACAATCCGGCTGGCCGTCGTCGTGATCACGCTCATCTGCGTCTGGATGACAGCCGCCCGCGATGTCAACATTTTCGAGCTGGTCGGCGAATCGTCGGCGTTCAGTCTCGTGTCGCTATTTGTGCCCCTCACGGCCGGTTTGTACTGGAAACGGGCCAACACGCTCGGCTGCCTGCTCTCGATGATCGGCGGGATTCTGGTCTGGTTCGTCTGTCTGGCGCTGGAAACGGAGTATTCGGCCATGATTTACGGCCTCTTGGCCAGCACGGCGGGGATGGTTGTCGGGGTACTAATTGGCCCAAAATCACCCCCAACCCCCTGAAGGGGGCTTTCAGCACCCGGATGTTTATAGCCCCCTTTAGGGGGTGGGGGGCAAACCGGCTCAAAAAAACGTCTGATTGATCTTCCCAATATAGCCCGGACTTTTTTGTGACAAGAGCAAATCCTGAATCTGCGGCCCGACATTCGGATACAGATTCAGCGAATCCAGCGCCCGAACCGGTTTCCAGACCACGGCCAGCGCCGAGGTTTCGGCCGGGTTCAGCACCGGCAGACCGCCGATCAGTTGCCCCGTAAACACCACGTGTAACACATCGTCTTTGCCGGTTTCGGGCAAAATGACCTCGCCCGCCAGCGCCAGCGGCCCCACTTCCACGTCCACGCCCAGTTCTTCCTGCAACTCGCGCACGACGGTTTGTTCGAGCGTTTCGCCTTTGTCGGGATTGCCGCCCGGTAAGGCATACACGTCGGTTTCGCCGTAGCGGTAGTGCATCAGCAGTACGTGGTTATTTTCGATGAGCAGCACAGCGGGCCGAACTTTCATACACAGGAAAGAATTTGCGGGAATACCGAAGGTAAAATACGACAAAATGGATACTTTTGGCAATGTACTACTAAACCCCGGTATGAAAACGATTCTGACATTTCTGAGCTTTCTGGGCTTATTCTCCTGCTTATCAACGGGTCCGGCCGAAGCCAAAGACGCTATCCTGGTTTTTTCAAAAACAAAAGGCTTCCGGCACAAATCCATCGAAGTCGGCAAAGCCAGTATTTATAAACTCGGCCAGGAGAACGGATTCAACGTCGACACCACCGAAAATGCGGCCCTGTTTACGCCCGACAACCTGAAGAAATACAAAGCCGTAGTCTTTCTGAGCACCACCGGCGACATTTTAAACAACGAACAACAGGCGGCTTTTGAGCAATACATCAAAAAAGGGGGCGGTTTTGTCGGCATTCACGCGGCTGCCGATACCGAGTACGACTGGCCCTGGTACAACCAGCTCGTCGGCGCGTACTTCCTGAGCCACCCGAAACAGCAGAACGCCGAAATCGAGATTGTCGACAAGAAACACCTCTCGACCAAGATGCTGCCCGACCGCTGGAAACGCTACGATGAGTGGTACAACTACAAAAGCATCGTCGAAGGCATCAAGGTGATTGGAAAACTGGATGAGAAGACGTACGAAGGCGGTAAAAACGGCGACAATCACCCGTTCATCTGGTACCGCGAATTCGACGGCGGGCGGTCGTTCTACACGGGCGGGGGCCACACCGACGAATCCTACAGCGACCCGCAGTTCCTGCAACACATCCTCGGCGGGATTAAGTACGCAATGGGGAAAAAGAAGTAATTGATTATTACACAGGGTTAATCAGAGAGGATCAGGGTTTATCGGAGTATTTCTCTGATTCTCTCTGATTAACCCTGTGTAACAACCCAACTCACCCTACCCGATCTTGATCTTCCGCCCGGTTTCGGCGGCCTGGTAGGTGGCGGTGATGATTTTCATATCCTGCATCCCTTCCTCGCCCGTGATGTGCTTCGGCAGTTGCTTGCCGTCGATCAAATCCTTGCAAATCCCGTCCATGTGCATGGCCTGGTGATTGACGACCGGTTTTTCAATCGGCCCTTTGCTCGTCATGCCTTTCAGCGGGCCGTAGCCAAACGCCGGGCGCAGCTCGAACCAGCCGTTTTCGGCCGACGCGTACAGCCGCTCCACGCCAGCCGCGTAGCTCGTGGTTGAGGTCGACGTGATGCCCCCCGGAAATTCGAACTGCCAGTACATACCTTCTTCCACATCCTTGAACTTCTCCGGATTGGTTTTGGGGGCAAACTGAGCCGTCACCGAAATCGGTTCCAGGCCCGTCACCAGCCGCACACCCTGAATGGCGTAGATGCCCACATCCATCATCGGACCACCGCCCGCCAGCGCTTTTTTGAGCCGCCACTGGTTCGGATCACCGGCTTTGAACCCGTCGCTGGCTTCCAGAAACTTGATATTCCCAAACACCTTTTCCCGGCCCAGTCGCATCATTTCCTGCGTAAACGGTTCGTAATGAAGTCGGTAGCCGATCGCCAGTTGCCGGTTTGCCTTCTTGCAGGCATCGATCATTTCCTGGCATTCCTTCACCGTCACCGCCATCGGTTTTTCGCAAATGACGTGCTTTCCGGCTTTAGCCGCCCGGATGACGTACTCGGCGTGCATCGAGTTGGGCAGCACCACGTACACGATGTCGATGTCTTTGTTGTCGATAATCCGGTCGAACGTTTTGTAATCGTAGACGTTCGCTTTCGGAATGTTGTATTTGGCCGTCCACTCTTCGGCTTTGGCGGGTGTTCCGGTCACGATCCCGGCCAGCCGGACGTGCTGGGTCTGTTGCAAGGCCGGAGCCAATTGGTTTTTGGCGTAGCCTCCTAAACCGACCAGCGCCATCCCGAGTTTGCGACCCGGTTGCAACGGTTCGCCCAGGTGCGACACCAGCGTGTTGATCCGGGCAAACTGGTCCTGCTGATTCAGCGTGGACGCATAGCCCGCCAGGGGCAACGAAAGCGCCGATGCGCCCAGCCCTTTGGAAAGTTTTTGGAGAAAATCCCGTCGATTGGTATTCATGAAAAAGGGGTTTTAGGAGAATACTAGTTTACCGACAAAAGCGGTGGGACAGGAGAGAAAAGACGGTTTTCGTCCATCGTTTGCCCAGCCGCTTTCATACCATCATAAGTGGCACAAAGCTAAGGAAGTAACGCAGTTTTGAAAGGCGGTTTACTAAAATTTAGGCGTTTTGAATATAAATTCCTGTCAGCGTCGAGACGGCCGAAGATCCTGACAGCCGATACATGACGTCTCTACTCTTTTGTCTTACGTCTCTTGCCTTAAAATTATTCCAGCCGGACCAGAATCCGGATGTTGGTGTTGCGGCCTTTGTCGTCGGCGCAGGAAATTTTCAGCGGACCCGGCTCCGGGCTGAAGAAAACGCCTTCCGTTGGCGCGGCTTTACGGTAGAGTTTGTCGTTGAGGTACCAATACACCTCCTTCACCTCGTTGTCGGCCTGGCAACTCAGTTGCAACTGCTGCGGCTGGCGGGCGCTGATGAAATACTCGCTGCCGTCGGTCGGGCTGACAATCTGCGGCCCCCGCTGCGCAAACACCCGCGTACAGGCCGGATTGTGGGGCGGAATTTTCCCGTACGGAATCCGGCGACTTTCGTAAAACGCGATCAGTTCCGGGGCCAGATTCGGGTACAACGTCTGCACCGCACCACCGGTTTCGCCGTCGGCCGCTGCGGGCAGGCAATGGGCGCAGTACGAAATCGTCCGGGCTGCGTTGGTCCAGACGGCTTTGCGGTGCTGGCAACGGCGGTAGGGCGAGACGCCCATGATGGCATAATCGACGAGTTTGTGTTCGCAAAATTCGCCCGGCACGTCGCCGGTTTCGGCGCAGACTTGCCGCATCGACAGGCTTTTCGGCATCCGGAACCAGCCGCTGCCCGAATTGTAGTCAATGGCGTTGAAAATGCTGAACAGCAAAGGCGTGGCGATGTTGGCCCCGCTCAGTTCGGGCACGCCCTCGCCCGAAAAATTACCGACCCAGACGCCTACCGTGTAGCGCTTGTTGTAGCCGATGCTCCAGGCATCCCGCCGACCATACGAGGTGCCGGTTTTCCAGGCAATGCGTGGCAGGTGGTAGCTGTTGTCGAAATTGTTGGGCAGGTCCGGGCGCGTGATTTGCGTGAGCGTGTTCGTGATCAGAAAAGCCGCTTCTTCCGAAATGAGCTGGCTTTTTTTCGCCGGTTTTTCGTCGGCTTCCGGAGTTACGAGGTTTAACGCACCGACTTTCCCGCCGTTGGCAAAAGCCGCAAACAGCCGCGTGAGTTCTTCCAGTGTTACACCACAACCGCCCAGAATAACCGATAACCCCAGGTCTTTCGACTGTTTTTTGATGGTTTCAAACCCGGCTTTTTTCAGGTAATCCACAAACGTTGACGTGCGAACCTGCTGCAAGGCCTTCACGGCCGGAACGTTCAGCGAATTTGCCAGCGCCGATTCAACCGTGATGGGGCCGTAAAACTGGCGGTCGTAGTTTTCGGGTTCGTAGCCCGAAAAATTGGTCGGCACGTCGTTCAGCACGGTTTTTGGCGTCATCAGCCCTTTGTCGAAAGCCACCGCGTAGAGCAGCGGTTTGAGCGTACTGCCCGGCGACCGCACCGCCCGAACGCCATCCACCTGCCCCCCATCGAAGCGATTGGCAAAATCCGCCGAGCCGACGTAGGCTTCCACGGCCAGCGTCTGGTTATTCACGACCAAAACGGCTGCATTGTGGATGTTCATCGCCCTCACCCGCCCAACATAGCTGGCGACCAGTTGCTCAGTTTGCGCCTGGCGATTCGGCCGCAACAAGCTGTGAATGATGGGCTGGTCGGGATGCTGCTTTTTCAGCCGCAAAGCCAGATGGGGCGCCTGTTTGGGCAAGGCCCGGCGGTGGGTGTTCAGCGGTTCGGCCAGGGCGTCCCGGATGGTTTCGGGCGTAAACAGGTCGGTTTTTCGAAACCGGTTCAGCCAGCGATTTCGCTCCTGCACGATCAGCGGGTTCGTTCGCCCGAGCCATAGCGTAGATGGGCGGTTGGGAATGATCGTCAACGTCGTGATTTCGGCCAGGCTCAGCAACTGGGGCGGTTTTCCGAAGTAGATCATTGAGGCCGATTTAATGCCTTCGATGTTGCTGCCGTACGGAACGAGGTTAAGGTAAAGTTGCAAAATCTCGTCTTTCGAAAACCGCATTTCGAGTTGCATGGCCCGAAACCATTCGATGAGCTTGCTGCCGTAGGTTCGTTCCCGCGGTTCGAGCAGCCGGACCACCTGCATCGTGATCGTCGACGCCCCCGACGTCCGGCGACCCGTGACGAGGTTCCGGAAAGCCGCCCGCGCCATGGCAACCGGGTTAAAACCGGGGTGGTAATAGAAGTACTTGTCTTCCTTGTAGAGAATCGTTTTCCGCAAAACCGGCGTGATTTCGTCCAGTTCCGTCGCCAGCCGCCACTTGTCGTCGTCGCTCAGAAAGGCGTGGAGAATGGTGCCGTCGGCCGCCCTGATGACGGTCGAATACCGGGGCCGGACCTTCAGCGGAAACGCCAGATTCAGCACCATGAAAACCGCAAGCAGCACCAGCAGGGCTTTTACCCAGCGTTGTTTCCAGAATTTTTTGGTGATGTACCGTAATTTTTCCAATATGCGATCGCTTAGCTTAAACCCCCAATCCCTGAAGGGGGCTTTGGAATCCGGATATTTAAGCCCCCTTCAGGGGGTTGGGGGTACTTACATAGACAATCCAGCCATGAAAATTCAATTTTTTGGGGCCGCCCGCACCGTTACGGGCAGCAAGCACCTGATCACGACCCAACGCGGCACCCGTATTCTGCTCGACTGCGGTTTGTTTCAGGGCATCAACACGGACGATCTGAACCAGGATTTTCGGTTTAAAGCCGCCGACGTCGATTATTTAATTCTGTCACACGCCCACATCGACCATTCGGGCTTGATTCCGCGTCTGGTCCGGAAGGGTTTTAACGGCCCGATTTATTGTACGCCCGCAACGGCTGATCTGTGTCGGCTGATGCTGCTCGACAGCGCCCACATCCAGGAAAAAGACCTCGAACGGGTCAATAAACGCCGGGAACGCCAGAATCGGCCGTTGCTCGAACTGCTGTACGAAACCGCCGACGTCGAGCGCGCCCTCGAACTCCTGAAACCGGTCGAGTACGGCCAAACGTTCTGGCTCAGCCGCGACGAAGTGAGCGTGCTGTTTACGGATACCGCCCACCTGCTCGGGAGCGCAGCCATCAGCCTGACCGTCCACGAAACCGGTCCGAACGGCGAAGCGGTCGAAAAACGACTGTTTTTCAGTGGTGACATTGGCCGACCGCACGACAAGATACTAAAAATGCCGGAGCCGTTTCCGCAGGCCGATTACATCATTTGCGAATCGACCTACGGCGACAAGCTCCACGAGCCCGAACCCGACATGCGCGCCCATCTGCTCCGGATTGTGCACGACACCTGCGTTGTGCGTCGGGGCAAACTCATCATCCCGGCGTTTGCCGTCGACCGGACGCAGGAGTTGATTTATGCCTTCGACCAGTTGGCGAATACCGGTGAGCTGCCGCGCCTGCCGGTGTACATCGACAGCCCGATGGCCGTCAAAGCCACGCACCTGATGAAAGCCCACGAGGAGTGTTTTAACCCGGAAATTCTGGCGTACATCGAGAAAGACGGTGACGCCTTTGCCTTTCCGAACCTGCATTACGTCTCGGACGTGGAAGATTCCAAAGCCATCAACGACCGCGACGAACCCTGCATCATCATTTCGTCGTCGGGCATGGCCGAAGCCGGGCGCATCAAGCACCACATCAAAAATAACATCGAAGATGCCCGTTGCACGGTATTGATCGTGGGCTACTGCGGCCCCGAAACGCTGGGCGGGGCGCTGAAGCGGGGCGATGCGGAAGTGAAAATTTTCGGTGAAACGTTTCAGGTGAAAGCCGACATCGAGGTAATGGATTCGTTCAGCGCGCACGGCGATTACCGCGAGATGCTGGATTTTCTGGCGTGCCAAAACCCGGCGCAGGTGAAGCAGGTGTTTTTGGTCCACGGCGAGTACGACCGCCAGATTTTGTTCCGACAAAAGCTCCAGAGCGCTGGTTTTCAGAATGTTTACATTCCGTCCCTGTACGAAGCGGTCAACCTGTAGCCGGTTTTGGTTCACCCAACGCTTAAAAAGGACAAAAACCGCACATTTTTTTGCGGTTTTCGCTTGCAAAACTAATTTAAACGCTCCATCTTTGCAGTCCCAAATCAGGGGAAACGAGCTGCCGAAGTGGTGAAATTGGTAGACACGCACGTTTCAGGGGCGTGTGCCTTCACGGGCATGCGAGTTCGAGTCTCGCCTTCGGCACACCATCAAACCCATAGCTAACTGTAAATCAGTCGGTTATGGGTTTTTTGTTTTTGTTCGGGGACGGAATCGGGGACGGAATTATGAATTATTACTAATAATAAATTAGAAAAGAGGTGAACCCATTAGAAAAAATAGAAACCTTAAAATGGTTGTTAAGCGATGAGAGTACATATACTTATTATAAGTCGATTATAAGTAAAAACTATTTCAGGGAGGAGAAAGCAGCCTATCTAAGAGGAGAAATAGATTACGGATTAGGCGAGGATATGAAACCATTGCTTGATCAAATGGCTAAAACTGACTTACAGCCAGATATTGAGAGGGAAATGAGGTTCTCGGAATTAATAAAAAGTCCAGCAAAGGTTCTTGCAAAATTTAAGACGAAAGTTGATCAAGACTATGGAATCAATATAGATATAGTTGAGTTCTGGGAAAAATATTATGCTGATTTGACTGGATTTGAACCCGGCGCAATGGAGAAGTTTAAAGAGGAAAACATAATTAAACAAATCATTGAGTACGCGGAGGAAGAAAAAAATAGGTTTAATAGAGTTGCCAGCAACTTACAAAAAGAGCCTACTTCACTGCAAATAATCGAAGATAAAACAGATAGCTCGTTACATTTACCATTTCTACACTTCTTTGCTGATAAAGAAAAGCACGATTTTACATTTAAAGCTTTAAGACATTTCTCGTTTATTAACCCGAAAGGGGAATGCATCCTTAAAGGTAGATTCGAAGGAAAGATAGCAGCATTCATAGAAGCATTAGTAAGAAATGGTATTTTACCAATGAATAAAGACACATATCAACATAAGCTTTTCTGTAAGATTCTGGATTTGCCGCCGAAGCGGTTTAAAAAAGAGAGTAAGCAATATGATGAAATATTTGAAAAGGTTGACAAATATTGCAAGGAGAACTACAAAAATAGGTAATACTTTTCTATGTCTTCAGTTGTCTTGAACTTTCTTGATGTGTCCTGAACGGTTCAGGGATTTTTACTTAATTACAGTATCACCAATTAAAGCTGATGAATACTGTAAAAACGCTTCAGATCGAGCAGTTAGACGCTCAGACCATTCTTACCAAGTTTTCTTCTTTAGAAAGCGCAATCAATCAATTAATGATGCGCATTACTCATCAAGCCCCTGACGAGTTTCTAACACGCGAAGAGGTAGCCGCCTTACTTAAAGTATCTAAAGTAACTATCTGGAATTGGGATAAGAAAGGATTACTAAAGCCCTACCGGCTTGGTAACCATGTCAGGTATAAAAGAAATGAAGTACTTGATTCTGCAAATCTCATTAGAAAGGCTAATTCTAATTGATTGGGTCCCATACAGGCAAGAAGGTATTTAAGCTACTGAAAGGGATGCTTATTCTAATTGAATGGGTCCCATATAACGCATGAAGTTGTTCAAGCTTCGTGCTTGCTAGCTTATCTAAATTTTCTTATTCCTATTTATTACTTATAACAAGTTAGAAAAAGTCTAAAAAGTTGTCCCACCATGATTGACACAATACAAATAATCCAGCCGTTTCGTACACCACAAGAAGTAGAAGATTGTATTCAATTCTTAAAAGAGAATTACTCTGTTGATAAAAATACAAGATCAACAAGTGATAATTCAAAGGCACCGTTTGAAACACACACTTGCTATGATAATGGATTTAAGATATGGATTGCCCAGAACAATATATATTTACAGGGAAGTCTAACAAAATTATACTTTGGTAACAACTTCCTGTTGTTGAATAGTAACCAGTTACAAGAAGCCTACTCTATCTTGCAGTCACGGTACTACTTTATAGACTGGTCAAGAGCAATACACAAAAGAATTGACATTGGAGTAAGTATACAATTACCATTACCGCCTTCATCAATAACTGGGAAAATAGTAGGGTGTAAAAGAATGAAAAAAACCAACTTTGAAAGCAATGGAGAAAGTGTAGTTATTGGAAACACCTCACATCAAATTATATTTTATGACCAAACTGCATGTGCAAAAAAAGAAATGGCAAAAAATGGACTAGAAAACACTGTTCCAGAAAATCTTTTACGTATAGAGTATAAGCTTTTTAATAAGTATCAAATCATGAAACATTTCGGCACAAAAAACGTGACTGTAGAATTTATTCTAGACAACGTGAACCGATTACCTGAAATATGGTATACAATGTATAGTGATGTTGAGAAAGACTATACAGCCACTATCGGTCTATTTAGAACTCAAAGAGAAATGGAAATGAAAGCAATTATTGAATGCGGCATTGACTCAATAAGAGAGACTCTTGAAATAAGTTATAAGGCAAACCTGCTATCTAAGAGTACAAAGCAGAATATTAAAAAATACTTGTCTACAATTGAGAAATTTAAATCTGCTAATGCTTCATCAACAGACTCAATCAAAGTATTAGATTCAAAAATTAAGACTTTCATGCAGAATAATACATTTTCTCAATCAAAGCTAGTAGCTTAGAAACATCTCAATATCAAATGGGCCGTAAAAGTATAAATACGCATTCTACAACTGATTCTTTTTGTATTAAGTTGGGTTACCTTCTTAAGCAAGGCTTCTTTATCAAAAATGAAGAGGTATCAGGAGAGTTATCTTGGTATGACCAACTAGGGAATATTAGAGGTAAAATCTCACTAACAACATATTACCCACCAGACAACGAACCATACATGAATTTAGTCTACAAAATTAATAATGCTTTCAATCTGGAAGCAACTGTACATAATGAGGTAATCCAGTTAAGATCAATAAAAAGCAATTTAGAAAAAGGGAACGTATTATACTTTATCTGCCCAGTAAATAATAGTCATTGTCGTACTCTTTTCCACAATTTCGACAATGGAATTTGGCAAAGTAGGACTTCTTTCAGTCGTAGGCTATATTATAATTCCCAACTTTTATCGAAGCAGAATTATATTTATGATAGACATTATAATCTCACTAATCAACTAAACGAAATGTTATCGAAACGCTTTACCGCATTTTATAAAGGGAAACTTACTAAAAGAGCGATAAAAATGTCATGTACATTAAATAAACTAAATAAAGTGCAATTAAAGATGATTAAATCTATGTTAGTTCTAAAAAACAACAAGAGCATTTAAAGCAGCCAGACAAACCTTGATCTAAATTAATTATTGATAAATAGCTTTTATTCCTAATAATTTAGATTAGCACATCAAATAGTTAAGCGATTAGAGAAAAGACGTAAGGTACTCATTACCCCCTCTATGATTAAAATACCATCTTAAATTTAATGAATACCATGATAGGTTAAAGCTAAATTCAATACATAAAAAAATCTTTACATAAGCACTCAAGGTTATTGAGATGAAGCAAATTAAATAAGCCTACTTAAACACTGTGTTTTGTTTATATCTTTAGTTAACAGGAGTACTCGCTAAGGTGTAGTAGAAACAATTTCAATTAAAAATTTTTCTCCACTTTATCTTTTAATATAAATCCTGTTATTTCCTTCCCATTGTCACTCATAAATTTCACTTTATAAAAGTATTTTGTTTCCGACAACTTTGTCACCCTTGAGCCAGACATAAGATTATTTACTTCTATTGATTTAATATTTGGTTTACTGTATACAACTGCTAATGATTTAACTTGAATAACATTACCACTATTAGAATAATTGAAGTTATTTCTATATGGGTTTGCGAATATCCATATACCGACTAGAAAACACAGGCAAAGAAAAACCACTTTAAATGATAAATAATTCGGCTTTTTTACTTTCTGTAATTGATTTAATACAAATAACTCACCATCATACTCATATACTTTCTCCATATACCTTTCAATTGCTTTTACTAAGGCATACTTATTATTGAATATTTCTTTTTTTATTGCTTCCTGTCGTTCAAAGTCTGAGTTAGACCTAGTTTGCTGAGAATATGATGAAGATGAGTTAGAAGATGTGTAGGTTGATTTCAATCTTAAGTCATACTCTCTCCTCTTATCAACATTTGATAGAATTTCGTATGCCTCATTAATACTTTTGAACATCTCGGCTAAAAAAACATCCCCATCATTTTTATCAGGATGAAATTTCACTGATAATTTTCGGTATGCTTTTTTTATATCTTCTTGTGTAGCTTCAGGTTTTACCCCTAACTGGTCGTAAAAGTTCTTTATCATAGCTTAATCTTTAAATCAAATCCTTCCACCCTACTATTATGTCATTCTCTATGATTATCTCTAACTCATATTTAGTATTACCTAAACGATTTGTATATTTCCCATAATACCATTTATCAACTACTTTATTTTTATAAATATTTTCTTTCATTTCTGCGGGTCTACCTTTAGCAACGAATAATAACTCTACAGGCATTCCTACCCAAATTGTTCTTTGGCTAACTTTATTGGTTATCTCAGCCCCATAAACTTTAAGCATGAGTTCAAACACGTTTTTTTTGAGAGCTTCTTTCTCTTTATAAGCTAAGTCACATTTTAATTGTGAATTTGACAAAGCGATGTTGTATTTATGAGATTCATTAAGCTGTCTTCCGAATCTATAAAGTAGAAAGCACACTATGACAGCATTTGATACATAGAAGAAAATAATCATAAGGATATATTACAGTTTAGGGCCATATAAGCTGATCAATACATATAAGGAAAATCATTCCATACTTAATTTCAACTGGAAATATATAACCGTTAGTCATATGTACAAGAGTGCTATAACTTGCGCTCTTTTTTCCATCAGAACTTATAAGTGCATAAATGAAATTCTTACAGGTGTAAAACAAGGTAAATAATTGCCAGCTTTCCATCAACTCTCCTATATAAATATGTTAAATAGTTGATAATATAGATCAATCACTATATCTTTAATTTCCAATCAAGGGACTTTATCAAATAAGATTCTTCACTATTTTGGTTAAAAAAGAACAGATTTAGACATTATTAGCTTCTCAATTACCTTATCTTCAATTAATTACCCCAAAGAGCTTTCCAAGACTGCTGGCTTTGAACGTAGATACGACCGTATTAAAACGTTGGTCTCCTCTGCGTCTATTTTTATGTACTTTAGAAATTCGGACTCTTTTTTATGACCTGTTAGTTTCATTATCAGTAATGTTGGCATTCCTCTTTTAAACATATTTGTAGCAAATGAACGCCGGGCGGTGTGGGTAGTCACCAATTGCCATTTCTCAACACCTGGAGACATCGTTCCCCAACCTTCGGAAGTCTTTATTACCTGCTTACCCCCTTTTGTTACGTGTTTCAATATACGTTCGTTGATTTCTGCTAATTTGCAAATTTCCTTTAAGTAATCGTTTGTTTTCTGATTAGATATACCACTGGGAAGCCTGTTATTGTATTTTGTTAGTATCTCACTAACAGCTTCATTCTCTATTGGTACTCTCACTCGTGCTGATGTTTTATGTTGTTTGAGGTCTAAGTACAAGTTTCCACCATCATCTGATTTAATATGTTCTGGTTGTAAAGTTGAGAAATCTGAAAACCTCAACCCAGTCCAAGCCGCGAAAACAAACAAATCTCTTACTTTTTCGAGTCGTGCCGATTTTGATAAATCAAGTTCATAGATACGTTTTAACTCATTTTCAGTCAAATATATGTTTTCCGCATCCTCTCTAAGATTAGGAAACTTACGAAACGCAAGGTTTGTCGTAAAACCCTCATCAACAGCAGCACTCATGAACCCCTTCACGTTCTCAATGTATTTGCTAACATTATTCGTGGCATAGTTACGAGCAGTAAGCCATTCAGTAAATGCTTTATAGAAATGACTATCAATATTATCAAATTCTAATGATCTGGGGTAGTTGGTAGCAAAAGACACAAGGCCGTTCAAAGTGGTTTTGTACCGACGAATTGTACTTGGAGAAATGACACGACCGGCTCGATTTCCCTTACTACGCACTAATCGAGTTGGACAGGTATCAATATACCATCGAACGAAATCTAATAGCGTTTTAGGCTTGTTCTCGACAGGGGTAGGATTCAAGTATTCAGTAATTCGAGACTTCAGCACCTCCTTTGTAATTGAAAGCCGTCGCGTCTTTAAATCTGTGATGATACTGCCTACCTTCTCTTCAAGCTCTGTCAAGAAGTCATTGATCTTATCCTTGTCAGTAGCATCAACAACGTTCTTAACACGGTGTTTTGCATCATTCCAATTCTTAGGAAGCACTTTAAAGCCTGTGGCTATCTTAAGCCGGTCATTGTTGAACCGCACAATCCCAATGAGCGGGGTTGGTACTTTTGAATTCGGTTCGCGTAAGACGTAAGATATTGGAGAATCTGCTTTCCTTGCCATGTCTTGAAGAAGTTTACAACACACATCAAATATAGCAGAATTTCAATTCAGGGGACGGAATCGGGGACGGAATTTGTTAATCAACTTTAATTTCTCTTAATTGAGTTTAACCTTTAACACATCAAAATATCGCCTAATTGATCAAAAAACGCATTTTTTTAGCTTTTGACTGAAATACTGCAAATAGAGAGATTAACTTAGTTCGAGTCTCGCCTTCGGCACTTCACAAAAGCCTGTCAGCAACCGCTGGCAGGCTTCTTTTTTTCCTTTTCTATTAGACTGTACCCGAAACAGGGAGCAAATCCAAACGTTGTGGTAGGCGTCGGATTTATCTGACGGGCTACCGTTGGCGCAACGCACAGAAGAAACGCACAATGTGATAGTGTGTGCTAGTTGTACTTACTCCACCGATGCTGCTAGAGGGGAAGGATTTGCTTACGTAACAATCTGACGACTATCAAGGTCTTAAACCATGACGACTGCCCAACCTCGCCTATTGGCTTTTCAACCGGCAAAAGAGTATGATTCGTATAGCAGACAACGAAGGCCCCTTTTCAATCGTTGTGAGCTTACCCCTCAGAATCCAAAAACCGCATAAGTTCCGCATTGACCCGGGCAGGTTCCTCCAGGTGAAGCCAATGAGTGGCGCCCTCGATGATTGATAGTTGGCCGTTGTCACATAGTTCCAGCGCAGCATGTGCCAGGTGTAGTTCCAGGAAGCTGTCCTTTTCACCCCAAAGCACGAGCGTCGGTGTCTGAATACGGGCGGGCTGGTCAGGCTTTTTTCGTTCGCGCAGCGCGCGGTAGTAGTTCAGCATGGCCGTCAGGGAGCCAGGATGAGCCCAGGCTTCCGTGTAGTGTTTCATCTCTCCCGCCCTGAAAGTATGCGGCCGCGCCGTACGCTCCAGAGTAGACCGCAATGCTGCGAAGTCCAGTGCTCCCAACGCAGTTTCTGGTAACCAGGGCAACTGGAATAAAGCCACATAGGTGCTGCGCAGCGCCTGGGTCGGATGCCGCAGGGCCTGTTCTACCCAGCGGTCCGGGTGGGGCGCATCCATAATTACCAGCCGTTCCAGTCGTTCGGCGTGGCTGGTTCCTACACCCCAGGCTATAAGACCGCCCCAATCGTGCCCCACCAGATGGAAGCGATCTGCCCCGTAGAGATCAGCCAGCGCCATCACATCGGCCACCAGCGTATCGAGTCGATAAGCCGTAACCTCCTGCGGAGCATCGCTGCGGTTGTAGCCACGCATATCCGGGACAATCACCCGATAGCCGCAATCAGCGAGGGGAGTAATCTGATGGCGCCAGGCCCACCAGAACTCCGGAAAGCCGTGCAAAAGGATGAGCAGAGGGCCATCTTCAGGTCCGGCTTCCACCACATGAAGCGACAGACCATTGACCGAAAGTCGGGTACTTTTCCAACCTGCCTCCATCGTTCCTGCTTCCATAATGACACCCGTTTTATCTTTGACATGTGCCGGCAAAATCTGTTTTTCAACCGGTCAATTAATTAGAATACGACTCCCTGTCCGGCATCTACTCCCCCTCCAGTTCCGGAGTCAGTTGCAGGAACGCATTCCTATTGCACGTATCGTCGCAACTTCCAAACTATTTGACTTCCGGATGGATAACATTCTGAACCCGAACCAGGAGCCAGCGGTTAAACACCCATGATACCTCTACATGCCTTATCGTCGACCATTGAAGCGATCCTTCTGGCCGGCCATACGCCCGCCGATACGCTGAATCAGGTGGTGCAGGTTGTAGGAGCTGCCCTGAATGCCGATCGCTGTTTCCTGTATGTACGGCAACCCGATCAGAACCGGGGACGAACCGCTTTTTGCTGGCGGAAACACGAAGGTATACCCGACAAAAATACGATACAGCCCAACTGGCAACCCGATACCGATGTCTTACCGGCGCAGGACCCGCTGATTCGGGCGGGACTGGCCATGAAACCCTCGGTTTATGTAGATGATGTTGACACGGCCGGGCCCGGGGTGCTCAATCGACAGTTTGAGCGGGAAACGTTCGGTCATCGGGCGCTGATCCACGCACACATTCAGCGGGACAATAAGCTGTGGGGGATTTTGCAACCTTGCCTATTTGGGCGTCCCCGCCATTGGACCGATGAGGAAAAGGCGCAGATTGAAGCCATCCTACCACTTTTGCAGCCAGTGATTGCGGCTTACGTTGCATCGGCTTAATCAGTCCTGAAAGGTGCTCCCCGGCCAATACCACGATACCTGCTGCCAGTCATTCCTTTAATCGAACACCCGGTAGAAAACCGACAAAACCGCCTTTCCATAGCTACGGCTTTGAAATTATCAACTTTCTCCCTGACGCCACCATGCTTAAAAAAGCATTCCTCATCGTAGTCTTCCTGCTAGTTCAGTTCACTACGGTTTTTGCCCAGAACCGGGAGCCGGTGCTTCGCGTGGATGTACCGCTGGATTCCATCCGTTTGAGCGACCCGTTTATCCTGGCTGACCAAAAGACGGGCACTTATTACATGACCGGTACAGGGGGACTGATATGGAAAAGCAACGATCTGAAAAAATGGACAGGCCCTCAGAAAGTGGTCCGGACGGACCCGGCGTCCTGGATGGGCAACAACCCGATGATCTGGGCGGCAGAATTACACCCTTATCGGGGCAACTACTACTACTTTGCCACCTTCACCAACCGGGCGGTAAAAATTGATACCGTCGGAAAAAATATCATCGAGCGCCGGGCCTGTCATGTGTTGGTCAGCGACAACGCTGCCGGGCCTTATGTGCCCATGAAAGACCCCATTTATCTACCTGCCAGCAAACCGACGTTGGATGGTACCCTGTGGGTCGATACCGACGGAAAACCGTATATGGTCTATTGTTATGAATGGCTGCAAAATGGGAATGGTACGATTGAGAAAATCGAGTTGAAACCGGATTTGAGCGGCTCCATTGGCGAAGGCAAGCTGCTTTTTCGGGCCAGCGAAAGTCCCTGGAGCCGTCAAAACGAAGAGGGAAAGATCGGTCCCAATAAAGTAACGGATGGACCGTATCTCTTCCGGACCGGAAGCGGTCGGCTGGGCATGATCTGGACGAGCTGGATCGACGATGTGTACACGCAAGGAGTTGCTTACTCGACAAGCGGCACGCTGGACGGACCGTGGGTACACGAGAAAACGCCCATCACCCCGCCCAATCACGGACATGGTATGTTGTTTCAGACGCTGACTGGCAACTGGTTAATGGCGGTTCATAGCCATAAAAACCAAAACGGCCGGTATGTGCGAATTCCTCGTTTGTTCGAGGTAGATTTTTCGGGCGACCGATTGGTGGTCGGCAAGCCGTTTATCCCTTAGGTCTTTCGGAGTAAATACCAAAACGGCACGAGCCCTGGTCCGAACGACACCAGGCGTTACCTTCTTTGAAGTTCTGATCGACAGGCGGTTTTACGCCCTGGCACCCGTTACTCATTGGCTCTAAGACGGTTTTTGAACCCCGACTGAAAAATGCGGTCCCAAAGGTCTGAGCTGACGCCATAGCCGTGCGATGGATCGGAATAATGGTGCAGCATATGGTGCTTCTTAATGTTCTTCATCAACGAACTTTTAAAGTTGTAATGATGAATGGCATAATGCGTCATGTCATAGACCAGATACCCTCCGATGAACCCGGTAAAAAAACCGTAGTTATAAGTCTGCGGCAGCAACCAGTTAAACAAAAAATAAAACGCAGCCGCTAACGGAATACTAGCCGACGGCGGCATCACCAGGCGCTTTGCATCGTTGGGGTAATCGTGGTGTACGCCGTGGAAAATAAAGTGCAGCCGCTTACCAAGTCTGCTTTTCGGCTCATAATGAAACACAAACCGGTGCAGCATATATTCGGTCAGCGTCCAGACAAAAAGCCCGGCCGCTAAGAGCGTCAGGAAGAGCCAGATCGGGAGTTCGGCAACAACTAACCCCTGGTAGGTTAAGAATAAAATCAGCGGAATATAAATCACCAGCGGAACCCAGAAATTGACTTTTGAAAAAGCTTCCAGGAAGTCATTCTTAAACATTCGGGTTGATTCCTGTGAATTGGAGACATAATTTTTAGCCATGTCAGGAAGGTTTTATGCGTTGGATGACGGTTTTACCCGTGACCGGATTAACGCCCCTCAACTCAATATACAAGACATTCGGGTGCCAGAACGTGCCGCCGTCGATGCGAATAAAAATCCGGTTTAAAATGCATTCTGTTTTATCAATATCCACATAGACATGGTATTGATTTTTCGAATCTTTCCGTAATACCAACGGTAGTTTGGAATACGCGACGGAACGTAATTCGTACCTGTCCTCCCCAATCGATTTGGAGTTAATACCGTACGCAAATTTCCGTTGAATAAAGTTCAGATCTTTCCGGTGCCCTCCCTCGGGGTACCGAATCCAGAAAGCATGGATTGGATTGTTCTTTTCAAGCTTTCCTTCCTTACCCAGATTCAGCTCGTAGCAGATCGTATTGGTATTCGGATCGCGCTGAATGTAAAACATAAAACCGGGTGTTTTCTTCGGAACAGGAAACGTATCCGGGTTGCTCAGGGGCGTTCGGGAACGGGGTTCATCTTTTTGGGCAATACTACCATTACCAATAGACGAACCCAGCCACACCATCAGTATGACTACTAGACTGCCTGCGTATTTCATCATTGTTCAATCGGAATTTTCCGCTTTATTACCTCAAACAGTAAACACCCCTGAAGGCAGTCTGTTTTTCCGGTTTCCAGCCCGGCGGTTTTTTAAAACGTCTTCCACGGCGTCGGCGGTTCCGGAAAAGGGGCCGGATGATTCAATTTTGAGCGTGGCCATTGCCGCCCCAAACTCACCCGATTCCTGCACGGAAGCGCCTTTTACCTTTTTCCATAAATAGCCCGCCATGTAGGTGTCGCCACAGCCGGTCGCATCCACCACCGCCAGGGGTTCGAAAGCCGGAATGACGTGAAATCGATTGTCGGTGTAGACAATCGACCCTTTGCTCCCCAGCGTAATAATCACTTCCCGGACGCCCAGATCGGCCAGGTACTTCGCCCCTTCGTGGGGGTCTTCTTTGCCGGTGATCACTTCCATTTCATGCTCGTTGGCCTTCAGGATGGCCACATGCGGCAGAGCTTCGCGCTTATCGATCCAGTCGCGGTACAGCACTTTGGTATTGCTCACGTACCGCAGATAGCCCTGAATATCCAGCGACACCAGCCCCTTTTGCGCCAGTGCTTTCAGGAGGTCCACCGAAATATCATCCGAAAGCAACGGACCTAAATGATAGATCCGGGCGTCGATGGCGGGCATTCCGTCCACCCCGAACGATGCGGCCTTGTGGTGCACGTTCTGCTCCCGGTAATCCTGATCGAGGCTGTAAATGTTCTCGAAAAAAACCGTATGCTCGCTGGGCAGTGCATACACCTCGATCCCATCCTGCCGAATTCCGTCAACGATGTGTTGCTCGGTGACCGCCAGCGCTGTTACCAACATATACTGAACATCGAACTGACGAATGGCCTTGGTAAAGTAAAAAGAAGTCCCGCCCGGCATGTGGTTGACCGACTGACCGGTCACCACTTTATCCAGCGTAATATGTCCAATGGTGCAGATATCGTACATGATTTATGGAGGTTAGTGTCGCGTAATTTTCTTCTGTATTAATGAGCAACCGGCTGAGCCGCCTTTCCGTCCAAACGGGCAAGCACCTCCGGCAGCCGGGCAAAATCCGTTATCTCGGCATCCACTACCGAAATCGATTCGCTGTTTCGGGGGGTATCTTCCCAACCCGCTCCGTTCAGCCAGATGGTTCGGCAACCGATGGTCAAGGCGGGCTGAATATCTTTGGTGTAGGAATCGCCAATGACCACCGCGTTTTCGGCAGGCAGTTGCAGGGCGGCCAGGCCCAGCCGATAAATGCCCGGATCAGGCTTCCGGATGCCTACCACGGCGGATTCGATCACCGTTTGAAAACACGAACGGATTCCGAAATCATCCAGAACCGTGTTTAGATTCCCGTAAAAATTTGAAACCATTACCAAAGGGTACTGGTTCGCCAGGGCAGCCAAAACCGGTTTGGCCTGCGCAACGGTTTGCCGCGCGAACTCGCTGCAATCAAACGCAATCGTTTCAATGGCACCCGAATCGGGCTTAAAGCCATTGTCCGTCAGGTACTGAAACTGTTGTTCGATCTTCAGAAGCAGCACCTCATAAAACGAATGGGTCGGTTTGACGAGCGGGTTGATCGCCAGAGATCGCTCGCCAAAGGCGTAGGCCCTGGCAAAAGCAGGCTGATCGACCGGTATGCCGTATCGTTGATAATGACTCCACAACACCCCGCCCCAATGCAGGCCGTTGGTATCAATGGTGCCGCCGTAATCAAATAAAAGTCCTTTTATCATGGTTCGAGTGGGTTATTCATCAGCGACCAGCTCGGTCGGCTGCGGTACGGGTTTGGGCCGGGCGGTTTTCAGTAAAGCCAGTCCAATCAGAATCCAGACAAACTCGCGGATGCGCATGATCACCCCCATAAAGACGCCACTGCCAGCCGGAAAGCCAATCCAGCGGAGCGCCAGCGCCAGTCCGCCTTCCCGCGTTCCGAGCTGCATCGGGAAAAAGAAAATCAGATTGGCAAACAGCGAGGAACCCGAGCTCACAATCAGGGATTCCACGACAGACATGTCCAGGTTCAACGCCCGGGCGATGAAGTAAATTTCCAGACAGCCAACCACCCGACCGATAAATTCCAGCAGCAGCGACGCGTAGAAACGCGGTTTTCGGTCGGCATATAACACCCGAATCTGGTGGTCAATTTCCTGCAACGTTTCTCCTTTTTCCTGGGCCAGTGTCCGGGCTTTCCGGCCCACCACCGGCAGTTTTTCCAGCAGCCGTACCGTACGGACCGTAAAGCCATGCTGGTAAACACGAATAAACCAGTAGCCTAGTCCCAGCCCGACCAGCAGCAACACGCCACAGCCCCAGAGCATGAGGTTGGTGATCGGCAGAAAAGCGACAATCAACACGATAGACACCAGCCAGAAAACGATGTGCGAAAACATGTGCATCAGGCTGTAGAGAATAACCGATGAACTGGCCTTCCGCACGCCCAGGGCCGGTTTCAGTTCCATAATCCGGTACGGCTCTCCACCCAGGGCCACAAACGGGGTGATGTAGTTGATGGCGTACCCGGCGATGGTGATGCGCAGCACCTGCCAGAACGGCAACCGGCTTTCAGGCAACTGCGGCTCCTGAATGATGGCGCTGAACGCCAGCGCATTCAGCACGTAAATGACGAGCCAGCTTCCTACCACCGGCACAAACCAGATGCCGGTTTTGGTAATGCTGAGCCCAATCTCCCGGAACCCCATGACAGACATCATGTAGACCAGCGTACCAATGCCCAGCGTAAAAAACAGCGCTTTATAAAGCCTGGTACTCATTTTCACGGGACGTTTGGAGTTGCTGGTAAAAATGACGGCTGACCTTCTCCTGCTGCACGCACATGTAAATCAGAATAGGGTTCAGAACAAAAATGTCGAAGAAGAAATAGATCCAGGCCTGGTCGATAAACAGCCACAGAAACAGGAACAAAACCCGGGTATTGAACTGAACAATGTTCGTGTACTTCATCAGGGGTTTGTTCTGCGCCCGGAAGTCGGTTACCAGTTTCGGCGGTAACCCATTCGGGAATTTCAGGCGGATAACGGCCAGCAGTTGCTGGAGATTCGGCGAAATGCTTTCCTGCAATTTGGTATAGTTCAGGTAATTGCGGGCAACCAGTTTCATCCAGAAGTTTTTACTCCACGAAAGCTGGTCGTATTCTTTCTGCAAATCGCGGCTGTTGTCCAGTTCGCTGCCCGAGGTTCCTTTGATGAAATACAGGTGTACGTTCCGGTAGTAATCCGCCATTGCCGACTGCACGATGTGGGACAGTCCGGCCACCACCCCCGGCACCCAGATCAGCGCCGTCCAGCCTTCCTCCATACTCCGCAGACAGATGGCGACGTGGATTGAAATAAACCAGAAATCACCGGCGGCTCCGTCCAGAATGCGGCCCAGACGGCTTTTGTTGTTGGTCATCCGGGCCAGCTGGCCGTCGGCGCTGTCGAGCGAGTTGGCAAACACCAGCAACAGCATCCCGATCACATTGATTGCCAGCGACTGATCGTAAAAGAGAATCCCGGCGGCTACTCCGAAAAAGATGCTGATAATGGTGACGGTATTGGGCGTGATACCCACCCGGGCGCAAAACCGGGCAATCTGATAGCCGATGGGGCGATAAAACCAGATGTCGATCTGCTCCTCGGTGTCCGACGACTTCAGGGAGTTTTGAAATGCGCTGTCGGTCGGAGTCCCGGTTTTCGGCCCGTCGGGCGTTTTACTCACTGTGTTCATAAGCCGGTTTGTGTAAATTTCTGAAAAAGTAAGCCCGCAATGGCGTTGGCGGCATCCTGCCGGCAGGGGGCAAAACTGGGCCAGTCATTCAGGTCGATGATGTGAAACGTGCCGTCTTTGGCCACAATGGCGTCTCCTCCGTAAATATCGACCTGACAAGCCGCTGCCGAAGCCGTGGCCACCCGTTGCAGTTCGGCTTCGTCGAATGAATGATGGTGTGATTTGCCGTTTATGGCCTCATACTCAACATACTTGTGGTGATTATGTTCGTAGGGATAAAACCAGAAAAAGAAATCGGTACCACGAACCCCGTAAAACTTGACCAGATCGCCCGCCAGGTGCTGAGACACCAACACCTCCGGAATATCCCGCAGCGCGTATTCCCGCAGCATTTCCTGTCCCTCCAGCCGACTCCGGACAAAGGTTACATCTTCCCGGTGGATGGCGTGGAAATCGCCCCGCTTGATCCAGAAATGTGCTTCCGGCCACTGGTCCAGCCGGTCCTTTCCCTCGTCTGTGGTCGGCACGATCCAGCTTACGGGAACAGGTACCTGATTGCTTTCGAGCGCTTTGTGCATGTTGATGCGAAAACAGTTTTCAATTCCAAAGGCCGAGTTGATCACTGCGGCCCCGGCCGATTCGAGGATCTGCAACTTCTGTACCGCCGACTTTTCACGGGCCATCGTAAAAATGCCTCGTTCCGGAGTGGCTTCCTCGGCCAGAAACTCGTCTTCGCTGCAAATGCGAATCCGCGCCCCCTGTTTCCGGAGTGCCTGGGCGGTTAACGAAAAAATAGCATCGTCGTTTCCAATGTGATTCGGTGAAAACTTCCGGTTTCTATGTATGCCTACTAATTCCAAGGTGTTCGCTGCTAATCAAAACTCATTTACTTCACTCAAAAAAAGCTCCGCCGTGCGGATGTCCTGGACGTGGTCAACATCCACAATTTTGGAAAAGGGAAACGCTTTGATCGTTAACCCGCTTTCCAGCAGAAACCGTTGATAATTCCGCATTCGGCTCGTTCCCTGTTCGATTACCGCTGCGACGGCTTCCAGCGCTTTTCGGCGCAGGCAATAAATTCCGCCCGACACAAAGACGGTTTGGGGCGTTTTCTGGTCCGTAAAAGCGGTAATGGTCTGGTCGGAGCGCGTGCTGATGAACAGCGGACTTTCGTCATCGACAAACGTCGTGACGGCCATCAGCCCATCGATTTCCGGATGGTTTTCAAACTCATCGATGAAGGCCCGGAATTCGTCCTCCCTGAAAACCGTGTCCGTGGTCGTCAGGCACAGGGCTTCCATGTCGGGGGCGGTTTTCAGCAATTCGTGAAAACTGTGCAGCGAACTGGGCGTGGATTGCCGGACGATTTCGATCGGAAACACTTCGCGTAACGCCAACAAATGATCGTCCAGCGGAGCGGATTGCCCGTTGATAATGATTCGAATGGAAGCCGGGCGGTTTTGGCTGAAAATGTCGATCAGTCGGTCGATCAATCGTTTGCCGTGCAGGCTGACCATCGGTTTGGGGTACGGATAGCCTTCCTGCACCAAACGCGACCCCTCCCCGGCGGCAATTATGGCGTAATTCATCATTTCTTTACAGTTGGTGTCGTCTGTTAATCAGACCGTTAAAAATCAAACTTAAACCGCCCCCGAATGCCCCATTCTGAAACATTGGGTTGGTTCAGATACGTGAATCGCTTTACCAGATCGACCCGCAGCAGCTTGAAAATGTTCGCAATGCCAACGCTGCCTTCAATGTAGGGCTGTTTCCCCAGGGTATAGCTGATGGAGTTTCCCTGGTTATCGACCGGAAAACGGTAGACGCCCGTGGCTTTATCGGGATGGTTTTCGTCCCGCAAGCCGCCCGCCAATGCCTTGAAGCTGAAAACCTCCCGGAGCTTTAAGTGTTTGAGCAGCGGCAGTTTATTGAACAGAAAACCGTTCATATAATACTGCACATTGATGCTCGCGTAGTGGTCGCTCACAAACTCCAGGAAGTTCATCAGGTTGTAGGAGTTCAGCTGATACGCGTACGTCTGGTTGGCCCGGTGAATGGTCAAAAGCGGAAACGGGATGTTTTTGCCGTAAATGTATCCTCCTTCGACGGTAGCGTCAAAGTACCCGAACTGGGACATATAGAACCTTTTTTCCACATTGCCTGAAATTGCATGATACCGGTTTTCTCCGCCCAGAATTCGCAGACCCGTACCATAGCGCAGGGTAAAAATCGGGTATTTGTTGACAATGGGAACGCGGTACAGCTTGCCCTGATAAAATTGCTCCTGCGGAGCATACCGTAACTCAAGGTTCAATTCGGTATTGGTCAATTGTTCCGTATTCCTGAAATTCTCGCCCTGGCTGACCGGGATATACTGGAGAATGCCGGCCGGAGTCTGGGTCCACTGGTTGAAGCCGATCTTATAGGAAAAATGGTTTTCCAGTTCCCGGATGTACTCCAGTCGGTAAATATCGTTGTACAGCCAGCGGTTGTTTTCCCCGCGCTTGAACGACAACAGAAAGTTGTCTTCCTGCACAAACTGCAAATCCTGACCCGGAATTTTGGTATCCCGTTGAAAACTGGCCCGAACGTAATGCAGCGGAAAGGCATAAACCGACTGGTTGTTGATAGAGTAGGTTCCGCTCAGAAAATACTTCCATTTTTCGTCCTTGAAACCGTAGGCGGCATAGGTTTCCAGATACATGCGTTTGCTGAAATCGGTGGTCGTGCGCCCGCCAAATCGCAGCCGAAAGCCCTCGATCGGATTAAAACTGTAGAAGGTGTTTACCGGACCAATTTCCAGCGGTCCCACCGGTTTAAAGCCAGCAATGAGCATAGTGGCATAACTCATGGTTCGCCGGAAAGACGGAATGGTCTGCAGCGTATCGATGTTCCGGTAAATCCGCACTTCGCTTTTGTCCAACGGAACTGGCCGAATCGTATCCCAATACGCATCATTTTGCTGGGCATCAACCGGGCTGCTCACAGGCTCTAACGATAACGTATATACGTCATCCGACACCTCTTTATCGACCAAATATTTCGAATAATTGACTACGCGCTGTCCGTAAATGCCGGGGGTATTGCTGCCCAGCGAAAACTCCATCGCCAGGGTCGTCTTGCTGGGGTGGTAGCGACCATCCGGGCTTTTTTCAAACTCAAGTCGGGCTTCCAGATCCTGTAAATAATTGAGATTAATATCCTTATTTACTGTCAGATAGGCGTTCTGAACCCCGTAGTTACCGTCCAGCGTGATAAAAAGTTTTCCTTCAAACAGCAGATCGGTTTTATTGCGGGGGACAAAGCCCAGTTCAATCAGCCAGGGCGTCTGGGTTTTGACCGTATCCCGGATAAAAAACTTATAAAATGTGGGCGAACTGTTGGCAATGGGGCTCAGGAGCTGGTTCGTCGCAATCGAGATGTTGTTGTTATAAATATTAATGTCTTCGTAGAGCCGGTTAAAATATTTACTCAGCCCTTTATTATCGACAAAACGAGGATCGAACTCCGCCCGGCGCTGCGCCTTCACCTGTTGCTGCCTGGCTTCGGGACTTCTACGGTAGAACACCTGCGACAGCTTTTCTTCCAGGTAGGCTGGCAGGCGGTTTTTACCGCTGGCCGAATCCGATTCAGTGAACAGAAACTGGTAGTTCCGGAAAATGCGCCGATTCCGAAAGCGGTCGGACAGGTTGCTCAGGGCGAGGGATATTTTCTCGTACTGCTCGTATTCCACGTAGGCATAGTTGCCCATCTGGTTTTTCTCCTTGTTGGCAATGACCTGCCGGATAAGCTGCACCGCCGGATTGTCCCGGTTTCGGTAATGGGCTTTTCCCTTCACCGTTACCTCTTTCAGGAGAGTAGCATCCACCGCCAGCTTGATGTTAATCACCTGCGTCGTCGCGGGGGTAACGGGTTTTTCTACGCTGACGTAACCAACGTATGTAAACTTGATGCGGTTTTTGTTCGCGGGTACGGTCAGGTTGTATTTTCCATCGGCATCCGTGGCCGTTCCCACGGTCGTACCGGGTACGACGACACTGACAAATGGCAGGGTCTCCCCGGTTTTAGCGTCGGTGACCACCCCTTTCACCAGTGTTGTCTGGGCCGTTGAGATACTACTGATCAATAGTAAAAGACCGAGTATCAGGAGCCCCCATTTCTTACTTGGTTGTAACATCTTTGTACTGATTTCGGCAGTGGCCTTGGCCAGTCACTTCCAGTTGTCTATTCATTCTATTAAAGCCATTGGTTGGCCCGGTACCATCGCAACGTTTCATCCAATCCCTGCTTCAACCCATACCGGGGTTGATAATTCAGGTCCTGGCGGGCAGCGTCAATGCTACAGATCCAGTTGGGAGCCATCAGCTCCCGCAATTTTTCCGGGTTCAATACCGGCGTCGTTTTTGAAAACGTGTACCCTACTTCCATCATACCGGCTACCAGTTTCATGAGGCTGACCGGCAGATGAAAACGGCGGGTACGGGTGCCACTCACGTTGTTGAACACATCGGCCAGGGTATACCGGTTGTAGGCAACTCCATCCGAAATGTTATACACCCGGTTTTCGGTGTGGTTTTGCAACAGAGCGGCAATAGTCACGTCAACCAGGTCCTTCACGTACACGAAACTCAGCCGCTGCGGACTCCGACCGATGTACAGGTCAAGCCCTTTGGACAGGGTTTTGAACAGAATGAACAGGTCCCGTTCCCGGGGGCCGTAGACTGCCGTTGGCCGGATGATGGTTATCGGCAATCCCTTGACACCGGCTAAGTACTGCTCGGCCAGGAGCTTACTTTTCCCGTAGCTGGTGACCGGCTGGGGCCGGGCGGTTTCGGTGATACTTCCCGCTTCCTCGTACGGTAAAGGTCCCAGAGCCGCCAGACTGCTCATGAAAACAAACCGCCTGAGCGAAACCGGGAGCCCTTGAGCCGCCTGCGCCAGCCGAACGGTATAGTCCGCATTAATGAGGTTATACGCCGACTGGTCTTTCGCCCGGGTTGCCCCGGCGGCATGGATAATATACCGGTAGCCACCCTGTTCCAGCAGGGGCCGCAGCGTTTCTTCCGACCTGAAATCCGGATAAACAAAAACCGGATTCAGGTCTTTCAACGGGCTTAGATCACTGGAGGGCCGGACAGCAGCGTGCACCTCCAGCCCGGAAGCCTGAGCCGCCTGAACCAGATGATACCCAATAAAACCGCTGGCTCCCGTAATCAATACCCGCTCGTTCATAACTCCTTTTCGTATAACCGATACCGTTTGTACAACACCCCATTGATCTGCTCGATGGCGTGATTCATCAGGTAATTGTCTTCCAGCATCCAGGAACATTCTCCGCCCGTAATCCGGGTCCCGTAGGTGTTTTTAATCACCGATGCATACAGACACGCTTCAATACCCAGTTTCCGGTAACCTTCCAGCACGCCCAGGGTCAGAACCCGGATGCGGGTGATGCTTTTCCGCTGCGTCAGTAACCGGATGATTCCTATTGGAAACAGACGACCACGTTTATTTTTTATCAAAATTTGGTTGATATCCGGAATACCGATGATGAACCCCACCACTTTATCATCTTTTTCGGCAACCAGGCAAAAATTGGGGTCCAGAATCATTTTCAGGTCCTTCGCCAGGTAATCGAACTCGGCATCGGTCATCGGTACGAACCCCAGATTTTTATCCCAGGCGCGGTTATAGACTTCACGAATCCGGGGTACTTCGTTTTTGAAATCCTTGAGATTGACCTTCCGAATGATGATTCCGCTCCGCTTCAGGCGGTTCTGCAGGGTGTCCAGAAGCCGCAGGGAACGCTCGTTGGCCGAGGCAACTTCCAGTTCGTAAGCCAGCAGGTCGGTTTTTTTCCGAAGACCGGTGTTCAGCAAAAGTTTCTCATAGTACGGAGCGTTATAGGGCATCATGGCAATCGGAGGCCGATCAAACCCACTGACCAATACGCCACAAACATCGTTGGTCGTTGGATTGGTCGGACCGACCAGGCGGGTCAGTCCCTGCTTTTTCACCCAATCCGACGCGCTGTTCAGCAGCAGATCAGCGGTTTCCTGGTCGTCGATGCAATCGAAAAAGCCAAAAAAACCGTCTTTTTCGCCGGTGAAGGCATTATGGTTGCGGTTGTGAATGGCCGCAATCCGTCCGGTGATGGTGTTGTCCTGATAAGCCAGAAATAATTGCAGCGTGGAATGTTCGAAAAAAGGATGTTTGCCCGGGGTCAGCAAATCCCGCTGACCAATAAAAATTTCCGGCACATAGTTCTTATCGTTTTGGTATAAACTATGCGGAAAATCGATAAACTGGGCTAATTCCTTTTTCGAAGTTACAGGTACAACACGCTTCATACTCGTTCAGGAAGGGGTAAATGTTTCACTTCCCAAAAAGCTCGGGTCAGTTTATCAACCGCTTCTTCGATCTGGGCAAAGGTGTGCGTTGCCATGATGGAAAAGCGAATCAGGGAATCTTGCGGAGGAACAGCCGGAGACACCACCGGATTGACAAACACGCCCTGATCCTGCAAGATGCGGGTGATCAGAAAGGTGTGTTCGTTGTTACGGATATAGACCGGCAGAATCGGACTTTCAGTAGGTCCTAAATCAAAGCAGTTCTCCAAAAGCAGTTGTTTGGCGTACCGCGTGTTGGTCCACAGCCGTTCGATGTGCTCGGGTTCCGATTGAATCAGTTCCAGGGCCGCCAGCGTACTGGCCACGGCGGCCGGTGTCATGCTGGCGCTAAAGATGAGCGACCGGGCGCGGTGACGGAGGTAGTTGATCGTTTCGGCATCGCTGGCAATAAAACCGCCCAAAGACGCCAGTGATTTGCTGAACGTCCCCATAATGATGTCGGTCGTCTCGGTAAGCCCGAAATGAGAAGCGGTTCCGGCCCCTTTTTGCCCGATAACTCCCAGGCTGTGAGCATCGTCCACCATCACGGAGGCATCAAATTCGGCAGCAATCTGGTTCAGTAAGGGCAGCTTAACGATGTCGCCTTCCATACTGAAAATACCGTCTGTTGCAATCAGCTTGATGCCTTCTTCCGGCAACTGGTTTAGTTTTCTCCAGAGGTCGTCCATGTCGTTATGGGCGTATTTGATCACCTTGGAGAACGATAACCGGCTACCGTCGATGATTGAGGCATGATTGCTTTCGTCCAGAATCAGGTAATCATGCCGACCCGTCAGACAGGAAAGAGCGCCTAAGTTAGCCTGATAACCTGTACTGAAGAGCACCGCAGCCTGCTTGCCGGTAAATGCCGCCAACCGGCTTTCCAGCTCTTCATGAATGTCGAGTGTTCCGTTCAGGAACCGCGACCCGGCGCAACCCGTACCGTATTTTTCGGTTGCTTTTTTGGCCGCTTCCACCACCACAGGGTGATTGGTCAATCCCAGATACGAATTGGAGCCAAACATCAGGACTCGTTTTCCTTGAATGATGACCTCCGTGTCCTGTCCGGATTCAATGGGTCTGAAATAAGGGTAAATCCCCTTTGCTTTAGCTACCGCCACGTCCTGATAAGCAGCAGCTTTAATATGCAATTTTTTTCTCATGAATTTTTGGTGTCAGAATGCGGCTTTTGGTCCTTTACTTCGCGAGACTCTTTTTGTTACTATTATTTATACATTGGTTGGCTTCTACTCAGGATTAACTAGTCATTGCAATAACCCCGCTTAAACCCACTTTACACTTTTCCTCGCCGGAAACTAAGCAAGTGAACCTCTATTTGTGCCACTTTCTTCACTGAACCGGAGAATCGAAACCGTGAATCACCCATTTTTATAGATTAACTCAGACGGCTATGTCATCTCTCCTGGTTAAAGCCCGGGGTCAAGCACTTATCCATTAGAACCAATTAAGGGCTTTATTCAGTTCTTAATCAGGCAGTTTTTTAAAATCTTTTCCAAATTTGTTACCATTTACCAACCTGCGTCGACAAACAAAGGCAGTGGAACCCGTGTTAATAAATTTGTACTATTCAGTTTAAATCTTGTCATTAATCGCGTGATTTAAATTTTTGTTTAAACTTGGGCGAAAAAAATCAAACCTTTTGAGGCTCATACAAAAAGTTTGTGATCATGTCGATGACCAGATTTTTTTGCTTGATAGCAAACTCCTCAAACTGATCTTCCGTCATCTGCCACATTTTCATATGCATTGGCTTGCTGATAAACAGAAACTGAATGTTACAAAAAATCATAGGTATCAACTGGTTGCCATTGATGGGTCTAATTGTACCACGATTAATTTCTACCTGAAGTTGCTCTTCAAACAAGGTTTGATGCACTTGTTTCATGATCCCAAATGAATCCGCAATCCGTTCCGGATTGCGATGGATTTCATTCATGATAAAAAGTGCCAGGCAAGGATTTTCCTTCATCAACTGGAAATCGTGCTCAATCAAGGCCGCAATTTTCTCCCGCAGACTGATCGGCCTGTTCAGGATCTCGACCATTCCAGTGAAGAATAGCTGAAACATTTCTGCAAAGATGTTCAGAAACAGCTTTTCCTTGCTGCGGAAATAGTAATTGGTTAGGGCAATATTGATCCCAGCGGCCGTAGCTATATCCCGCGACGTCGCCCCATCGAAACCCTTCTCCAAGAAAACCTGTTTAGCTGCTTCCCAGATTCGCTCTTCGGTTGACTTGGATGGCAGCGTGAAACAATCCATTTTCTTTTTCATTTGTCGCTTCAAAATTATACGATAGATTACAAACGAACAATCATTTAAAACGATTATTTTAAATGATTGTTTAAATTTTTGAAACAACTCTTGGTGTGAGACGGATATAGGGTATTGAAAGATACAGTTTCTAGTCCAAGTGATACAATCACATATGTTATCGTTAACAGCAACATGGGAGAAGAAATTGCCGAACAGCGGTTTTATTTCGTTCAATTCCATACCATGTTTTCTGTTACTTATACCCAGCTATCTATTTGTAAATTTCCAACAGAACAGATTTATTTTCTTTTTAATCAGGCACATCCTGATGGTACATTGAACAAAAAAGGCCCGGACTCAATAGCCGGGCCTTTTCCAATTTACATGCACTGATAAAACTATGACGCAGAACAGAAATTTAACGTGCAAACCTACAGAGCTAAGTGAAGAAGATAACTACCGGCGGGTAAAAACGGGAAATTTCCCGGATCTGCCGTCCCTCCCCGCTCTTGTACACCCATCTGGTAAAACCGGTTTTTATCATGCAGGCTGACCGTACCCTCACCGGATACGGTTTTCAGGGGGGGCCAAACCTTCTCCCGGGCTGCTCATTTTGCCTGGTAGATTAATACAAACCGTGCAAACCATTCCCGATCATGGAAAATCAAAATCCCCAGGACCCTACGTTGGATCAAACTGATTATGACTCCGTCGACTATGACCGCGCGACCAACGACAACGAAGCAGCCGCTATTGAGTCGGGTGCTGATTCAAGCGACGATATTGCTGAGGAGGAGTAACGTGGCTCCTGATATTGGCTGATTTTTACCACCAGCGAATCAGCACTATTCCCAAACTTGCGTAGCACATTAACCAAACCGCTATGCAACGTCGAACATTCCTGACCGCATCTCTGGCCGCTTCGGCCTTTCCGGCACCGGCCAAAACCGGGGAAGCCGCTCCGGTTTCTGACTCCTTTGTGGTCAAAGCGGGTGAAGCCCGTTCAGGAGTCCACACGCCTTATCGGGGCATCAACGCGAACGATGTAAAAATATCGGGCAAGGATACGAACGGACAACTGGCGGTTTTTGAATATCTTGGGAAAGAGAAAGTCGGTCCGGTGCTGCACGTTCACCACGATCAGGACGAAATCTTTTCGATTGTTGAAGGCGAGTATCTGTTCCAGGTCGGTGATGCCAAGTTTACGGTCAAAGCAGGTGATACTGTCTTTGCTCCCCGGGGCGTTCCGCATACCTGGCTGCAAGTGTCCGAACGCGGGAAGCAGGTATATATGGTACAGCCGGCCGGCCAATTGGAAGAAATGTTTGTAAAACTGAGCGCCCTGAAAGAACCACCGACCGACGAGCTTTTGCAGAAATTGCATCAGGAACACGGTATGTCCGTTCTGGGTCCACCCCTGACGCTCAAATAACTCAACCGGTGTAACCTTATGGATGCATTCTTCGACTTTCGGCTTCCCAGCCCGGCCCTGCGCAACCATGTGCGGCAGTTGCAGATTGTGGGCTGTTCGTTTCCGGCTTCCATGGCGGTGTTGCCCGTAAAATCATACTGGCCCCGGGCCGAAAACTCGCTGGCGTTTTATCCCCGGGATCGTGAAAAAATTGAATACGGCTTCAACGGACACCGGCTTGCCAAACCGGTGTCTACCCTAAACGGTCAGTATTCTATGGTCACCAACCGGCACGTCGGGCGCGATTTCATGGTTTTTCAGGTGCAGTTTCAGCCGGGAGTGCTGCATCAACTGACCGGCATTCCGGCTCACGAACTGACGAATACGTTTCTGGATGCTGAAGACGTCTTCGGAATGGCTGTTCGCCGGGTCAATGAACGACTGGGCGACACGCAGCACTATACTGCGATGATTCCGATCGTTGAAAGTTTTCTGTTACACCTCATCCAACGGGCGAAGCACTGGTCGCTGCGCCCGATCGATCGGGTCTGCCGGTTCATTCTGGTGCATCCGGAACGAACCTCGCTGGATTGGCTGGCCGACCAGGCTTGTCTTTCTCAACGTCAGTTCTACCGGCAGTTTGTCGAGCGCGAAGGAGTCAGCCCTAAGCTTTATGCCCGAATTGCCCGATTTGAGAATGCCATGAAGCGCCGGAATGCTCACCCAAACCTCGATTGGCTCAGTATTGCCCTTGAATTAGGTTACTACGATTACCAGCACCTGGTCCGCGACTTTCGGGAGTTTACCCAATTGACGCCAAACGCTTTCGCGCAGCAGGAGGCCAAAGCGCCCGAACGGTTGTTTGGCGCAACCGAAACCTGATTGATGAAAAGTTACGGCTACCGGATCGGATGAATAAAATCGCAATCAATAATTGTGTGTACAATCTAACACTGTTAGCTATCTTCTTTGCCGTGAACTTACCCAAAAAACCGGCTATAAGGAAGCCCGAACAACTGCCCTGCCCTTCGTTCCTGCTCTCCTGAACTACCTGGTCGATGGACTGTTGAATAACGTTGACAGATGAAAGCAGGTTATAAAATTAAACGGCATCTCCAATCTAACACTGTTAGCTCATTATCAACATGTTACCGATATTTAAAATAAATACACTTAGAGATTGCCTGCAAATACTGGCGAATAAGCAGTCTGCTCACAGCGCCTGTTTCAGCCCACCATTATCCCTCATACTCCCGTCGATGGCCAGGAGGCAGGTTCTACCGCTTGCTCATTGAACGCTTCTTCCCGGTATTTGAACGGCTGAAAACTGCTTTATGTCCTCCGGCTTGTTCGGTCTCACAACCCCAGTCAACACAGTGATATTTTTGTTCCGGTTCATCAAACGGTACTGACGCGCAGCAGCCGTTGCTAGACCCAGACATTCTATTCACATCTTCAACTTATTGCTAATGAAAGTCTTATTTGTTGTCGTTGGCCTGCTGCTGGTCATGGCCGACCGTTTTGCAGAAACCAAGCCTGTTCTTGACCTAAAAGCCGAGCAGGCGGCCATTCGCGCTGTGATTGCTAAAGAAACCGAAGCCTATTATCGGCAGGATTTTCAGGCCTGGCGGAATTGCTACGTCCACGCACCGTATCTCCGTCGGTACGGCTACTGGGAAGGCTACCCGAATAAAGTCCAGATTCACAACGGGTTTGCGGCTTTGGAAGCCGACAAAAAACAGCAGTTCGCCCGAAACCAAACCGTGTGGCAAGGCTCCACCGAGGAAGTTTCGAACGAAAATTTCCGGATTTACCCCAACGTGGCCTGGTACACCTTCGACCAGGTTTCCTACGAAAAAGGCAGCCGCAAGGTGCTGGGCCGATCGGTCGAAACCCGCATTCTGGAAAAGCACGACGGCCAGTGGAAAATCGCCTACATGGGCTTTCACTACCTGCCCCAGAGCAACGAATCCGCTAACTAACGGACACTGGACTGGCCGATGAGCTTACTTTTTCGGTTCGTCGTAGCTCAGGCCGTATTGTTTCAGTACATCGTCGGGCACGCCGTTCCACTGGTTCGGCGTGTTGCCGACGTAGCCCAAATCCTCGATGCCCATTTTGCTGGAGTAAAAACCGCCCAGTACAAAGTTGCGCATCATCGTAAAAAACGCGGCTCCCTGCGTCATGTCGGGGGCCACCTTTTCGGGATAGGCAATCTGCTCGACCATGTCGATCTGCTGCTCTTTGGTGCATTTGGCAAACGGATTGCCGTACCGGCTGACACATTTCCGGTCGAGCCAGCGCAGGCCCCCGCGTATGGGCGTCTGGTTGCGGGGCTGGTCGCGCATCATGAACTCGATGAACGCCGGAACCCCGGCCTGCGACGCGCTCCCCGACCGCGCATCGGCCGGAACGATGATGTCGCCCAGGATTGTGACGGTTTGCAGTTCGGCCGCGGTGAAAAATTTCTCCGTGGCTGTCAGCAGCTTCATATCGCGTTCTGCTTCAAATTTCTGCCGCCCGGGCAGCAGTTTCACCGCCGGTTTGGGTTCGGGTGGTTCGGGCACCGCAGCCTCCACCGGCCCCACGGCCAGGCCCAGGGAGGAGATGGAAATGGCTTTAAGGCTGTCTCTGCGCTTCATTTTTTAATCGTTTAAGGTTTGAGGTTTAACGTTTAAGGTGCTTTGCTGTCACTTGCTTCTGTTTTTTTGTACTTCCATCCTTTTACATCTGATTCTTTTAACCTGGTTATCAAGCCATTCAACATTTGGCTGGCTCTTCTGGCTTTAGTGGCCAATTCGTCAAAAGTTGGTTGATCAATGTAAAGTTGATCCAACGCCCGATACAATTGCGAACGAACTTCACCGGCTGACCCTTTAGCAATCGAAAGGAACTGGATAAACTCACCCCGGCTACCTCGTTCAAAGCCCTCAGCAATATTATCCATCACAGACCCAGACGAACGCCGGATTTGATTACGTAAATCGAAATCTTTGCTGAAGTTTCCTGTCGAAGTACAAGCATAAACATCCTTAGCCAACTCTCTCGCTAATTTCCAAACTTCCAGTTCCTCAAATTGCTGAATGGTTGCCATCCGAATCACGTTAAACGTTAAACCTCAAACCTTAAACGTGGCTCAGATATTCTTCTGCTTCACCTGGTCGATCAGATACTCCGAGGTGCGCATGGAAGCGGCCAGAATGGTCCAGGTGACGTTTTTATCGCCCTGCGAGACGAAGGGCGCGGCATCGACGACGAAGAGGTTTTTGACATCGTGGGCCTGCTGGTACTTGTTCAGGGCGGATTTGGCCGGATCATTACCCATCCGGACCGCCCCGACTTCGTGAATAATCCGGCCGGGAGCCGCCAGGCCGTAGTTCTGCTCCTTGCCCGGTTTGTTGCCCAGCGGAATGCCGCCCATCGCGTGGATGATTTCCTCGAAGGTGTCCTGCATGTGCTTGGCCTGCTTGATTTCGGCATCGGCCCACTTGTAATGAAACCGCAGCGTCGGAATCCCGTATTTATCGACGGTGTTGGGGTCAATTTCGCAGTAGTTGCTCTCCAGCGGCACCGGTTCGCCCCGGCCCGACATGCTGACGTAAGCCCCGTAAAACCGGCGAACGTCGTCTTTCAGGCCCGCGCCGTAGCCTCCGGCCGGTTTCAGTTTGCCGTCGCGGCCCGGAATTTTGCCGTTCAGACTCTCGATGCCTCCGCCGTAGCCGTAGCCCGGCATCCCCATGCCTCCTCCGTACTCAATGTGGTAGCCACGCGGAAAGTCCAGCTTGCGGTTGTCGAGCCACCAGGGCGTAAAGACGTGCATCCCACCGACGCCGTCTTCGTTGTAGCGTTTGCGGTCCATCAGCGCGGGCACGAAGCCGGAGCGCGAGGCCCCCGTCGAGTCGTTCAGGTATTTTCCGACCACACCGCTCGAATTGGCAAGGCCCGTTGGAAAACGCGACGATTTGGAGTTGAGCAGCAAACGCGCTGATTCGCAGGTACTGGCCCCCAGAATGACGGTTTTGGCCCGCACCGAAATTTCCTGCAAACTGATCGTGTCGACGTACGAAACACCCGTGGCCAGCCCGGTCTTGGCATCGGTCAGCACTTCGCGCACCATCGCGTTGTTGATCAGCGTCAGGTTGCCGGTTTTCATCGCCGGGATACACAGCACTGAGGATGACGAGAAATCCGCATAGGCCGAACAGCCCCGGTTGCACTGGCGGCAGTAAAAGCACTGCCCGCGCTCGTTGTTGATGGGTTTGGTCAGAATCGACAACCGCGACGGAATGACCGGGATGCCGATGCTGGTGGCTGCTTTTTTCAGCATCAATTCGTGCAGACGCGGTTTGGGGGGCGGCAGAAAATACCCGTCCGGTTCGTTCGGCAGGTTCTCGACCGAGCCAAAAACGCCGATCAGTTTATCGACCCGATCGTAGTACGGTTTGAAATCTTCGTAGGGAATCGGCCAGTCGTCACCCACGCCCGTCAGGGAGCCGCGCCGGAAATCGTCGGGACCGAAGCGCATCGAAATCCGGCCCCAGTGGTTGGTCCGGCCGCCCAGCATCCGGGAGCGAAACCAGTGGAAATCCGCACCCGGCTTGGAGGAATACGGTTCGCCTTCAATTTCCCAACCGCCCCAGGCTGCATCGAAATCACCTCCCGCCCGCGTGGTGCTGGCCCCGCGCCGGGGCGACTCGTACGGCCATTTGAGTTGCGTCATGTACTTCGGATCGGCGGGGTCGAAATAGCCGCCCGCTTCGAGCAGCAGCACTTTGGCACCGGCTTTGGTCAGCATGTAAGCCGCCATACCGCCCCCAGCCCCGGAACCGACAACAACCGCGTCGTATACCGTGGGGGCTTTTTTGATCTGGAACAGGTCCATCAGGAAGGATGAGGTTTAGGAAGGAATCAATTTACGGAAAATATACTACCAAATCCAGAAATTATACCTTGAAAAGCAAGAAAGCCGCACCAACTACTGATGCAGCCCAAGGGATTCTTTTGGTGAGTATTCGCCCCGGCTCCGATTTGTGCAGAGATTCACACTTTGTCGGTGTGTCCCCGGCTGGCGATGGTTTCCAACGGATTGATGGCCCGGACGGGCATAGAGATAACTGGCTGGTCGTCAATCATCTTTAAGTCCCAAAGTGCAATGGATTCAAACGGAACGTTCAGTTTGGCCAGTTCATTGACGATTTCGTTGTAGGCTCTCTGGTTGAGGCTTTTCAGGCTTTGCAAATCGGCCGGTTTCAACAACGCCAGCGTTTCGATCAGCGACAGCCGCCCGACTTCGGCCAGGTTGCAGATTTTCCGTCGCCGAACGATGGAGTAGAATGTGGTCCGGGTTGGCACCCGAAGCGGAATTTGATCCAGCGTAATAGCCGGAATTTCGCTCAAGATCTGCTTTCGTCGCCGGATTTCATTTTCCAGAAACGACTGTAACCGGATCAGTTCACCGCCGGAAATATTAGTAATCTTCTGGCGCAACCGCTCCAAATTTAATTCCTCCTGCATGGTGCTCGTTAATCGGGTACGGTGGTACAAATAGTCGTACAAAAGTAACCGCCGACGAGCGGTTCCCAACGGCAAAAAGGCTCTTTTTTCAGGAAAAAAGCGGTTTTCGAGGAAGCGGTATCAATAGCGTTCGTAGATCTTCGTCAGAAAAGCCGCCGTCCGGTTTCGCATATCCGCCACCGAACCGGCGAAGTTATTATTCATCATACTGAACAAGAGCAGCTTGCCTTTTTTGGTAACCAGATAACCGCTCAGGTTGTACACGCCGGTCATCGAACCGGATTTAGCAAACACAAACGGCCGGTCGGTTTTATAGACGCGCTGAATCGTGCCGGTCGACCCACCAACGGCCAGGAGTTGAAACAGCCGCTGCTGCGGAACAGTCCGGTAGATTTTCTGCAATAACCCAACGATGGATCGCGGGGTAAACAGGTTATACCGCGACAGCCCCGACCCATCGACCCACCTGGGCTTGTCGGGCAAATCGGCCAGGTGTTTCGCCAAAACCACCTGAATCCCGACCGCACTGTTGACAGTATCCTGCACCGACGAACACAGCAGCATCAGGTGTTCGGCCAGGGTGTTGTCGCTGACCTGCAACATCCGCTTGTACAGCGAATCGGCCGGTTGGCTGTACACGGTTTTGGCCGAGCGGTCAAACCGGATGTCAGCCACCGAAACCGGCCGTTTCAGGGTGTCGGTCAGCAATTGCGCGGCTAGTTCGGACGACCAGCGGAAGGGAACATCCTGCTTAAACGGCCGCACGGCTTCGGGCCGGTCGAAGCGGTTGCGGTGTTCGTCGCGCTGCACACTCCGCGAAAACCGCCGAATCGAAACCGCCGTGACGCTATCCCGAAAAAACCGGGGCTCCACATCCAGCCGGGCCACGCGGTCGGGCGAGATGAACCGGACAATGTTGCCGTAGAGCGGCAAAGGAGCCAATTCGGCCGAATAATCGTCGTTGTAGTCGTCCCAGGCCCAGCCGGGGCCGAAGCGCGGGCCGCTGTAGTTGGCCGGAGAAAACACCAGTTTTTCGGGCCGGTTACGCAGAAACCGCAACGCCGTCGTGTCCGGTAAATTGGGATTCAGCAGCAGCGGGTCGCCGGTGCCCCAGAAAATCAGCGAATCACCACGCGTGATGTAGCGCAAGGCCGGTATCGAATCGCCGAGCGTGACCAGTCCGGCGTAAAAGCTGAACAGTTTGGTGTTGGATGCGGGCGTGAAATACTGGTCAGCATTGTGCTGCACGACCATTTGCTGCTTTTCCCAATCGTACAGGGCAAACCCGGTAACGTGGTCGGTCAGTTCGGGATTTTGGCGAAGCTGGCGCTGAATCGGGCGGTAGGTGGCGCAACCACTCAGGAATACCAACAGGCAAAAAAGATTGAAGGCTAGTCGCATAGCCCAAAATACAGTTTTTTGCCGTATTTAAAACAAAACCGCCCAATCTACTGCGAATTGGGCGGTTTGAGTCAACATTCAGGCGCGTTTCAGCTTCAGTGCAACGGAATTGAGACAATACCGCTGGCCGGTTGGCGGTGGGCCATCGTTGAACACGTGACCGAGGTGCGCGTCGCAAACGGCACACAGCACTTCAACCCGCGTCATACCGTAGCTGTAATCGTTTTCGAGCTGAATCAGCTCCGGGTCAATCGGTTCGGTGAAACTCGGCCAGCCCGTGCCCGAATCGAACTTTTGTTTGGATTCAAACAGGTCCGTACCGCAGCAGATGCACTGGTAAGTACCCGGATCGTGGCTTTCGCAATATTCGCCCGTGAAGGCCCGTTCTGTCCCTTTCTGGCGGGTCACGCGGTATTGTTCCGGCGTCAGTTGCTGCCGCCATTCTTCGTCGGTTTTAATGACTTTCGTAATCATATGGGGTTGATTGATAATGAGCAAATCCTTTCGTCTGATAACCGGCAAGGCCGTCGGGCGAAAGTTTGATTACAGGCATAAACTATTTTGGGATTGATTTATCTTTACTGTCGGTTATGACCCTCCACCAAATTCTGAAACAATTCTGGGGCTACGAGTCGTTCCGGCCTTTGCAGGAGGACATCATCCGCTCCGTCCTCGACCGCCGGGATACGCTCGTGCTGCTGCCCACCGGCGGGGGCAAATCGCTGTGCTTTCAACTCCCGGCGCTGGCTATCGGCGGGGTTTGCATCGTTGTGACGCCCCTGATTGCCCTCATGAAAGACCAGGTTGAGCAGTTGCGGAAGAAGGGCATTCCGGCTGTGGCAATTTATTCCGGTATGCACTGGCGCGAAATCGACCGGGCACTCGACAACTGCATTTACGGCAACGTCCGGTTTCTCTATGTCTCGCCCGAACGGTTAAAAACCGAAATTCTGATCGAACGGGTCAAGCAAATGCAGGTTGGTTTACTGGCCATCGACGAAGCGCACTGTATCTCGGCCTGGGGCTACGATTTTCGGCCACCCTACCTGCAAATCGCTGAATTTCGGACGCTTCTGCCCGGTGTTCCGGTGGTGGCGCTGACGGCTTCGGCCACGCCCGAAGTTCAGAAAGACATTGTTGAGAAGCTGGAGATGCAGGCTCCGCAGGTGTTCCGGCAGACGTTCGCCCGCAAGAATTTGTCATATTCGGCGTTCTACGAAGAGAATAAGGAAGCTCGGCTGCTGAAAGTGTTGCAGGGCGTGCCGGGTGCGGCTATTGTCTACGTGCGGAGTCGGCGGCAGACGCAGGAAATTGCCGAGTGGCTACACCACCAGGGTATTCGGGCGGATTATTACCACGCCGGTTTAACGACCAAACAGCGTTCGGATAAGCAGGATGCCTGGATTCATAACCGGGTGCGGGTGATCGTCGCCACCAATGCGTTCGGGATGGGCATCGACAAACCGGATGTGCGGACGGTTGTTCACCTGGATGTTCCCGACAGCCTGGAAGCCTATTACCAGGAAGCTGGCCGGGCCGGGCGCGACGAGAAGAAAGCGTATGCGGTTTTGCTCTATAACCAGAAGGATCTGAGCGATATCGAACAGCGGATTATTCAGCAATATCCGCCCATTGAAGCCTTGAAACGAACGTATCAGGCGTTGGCGAATTATGCCAATCTGGCCATCGGCGGGGGCGAGTTTACCGATATTGACTTTGACCTGACGGCGTTTTGTCAGGCGTTTCAGCTGCCGGTGACGGAAACGCATTATGCCCTGAAACAGTTGCAACTGGAAGGCTTTATCGAGCTGAGCGAAGGCTACTTTAGCCCCTCGAAGGTGGTGATGGCGGTCGATAACCGGGCGCTGTACGAGTTTCAGGTAATGAATCCGCATTACGATAGTTTCCTGAAACTATTGCTCCGGCTGTATGGGGGCGAGTTGTTTACCACCTACGTCAGCATTTCGGAAAGCGCCATTTCCAAAGCCGCCCGAATGCCGGAACAGGAAGTTTTAGCCTTGCTGGAACAGTTAGCGCAGCGGTCGATTCTGCACTACGAAAAGCAGAAGGACAAACCGCAACTGACGTTTCTGACTCCGCGTTTCGACGCCCGGAATCTGCCCATCAATGTGATGGAACTGGAACGGAGCAAGCAGCGGAATCTGGCCAAAGTGCGGGCCATGCTGGATTATGTGCAAAATCCGGTGCAATGCCGAACGCGAAGGTTACAGGCCTATTTCGGCGAAGAACCGAAGGAGTCGTGCGGAATTTGTGATCACTGCCTGAGCCAGCACCCGGCTCCGGTTGATCCCGAACGGCTTCGTCAGGAGATCATTCAGCAACTCGATGCCACCCACGGTCAGGGCCTGTCCCCGCGCCGACTGGCCGAGCAATTGAACCTGACCGGCGACCGGCTGGCGGAAGTGGTCCGCCAGATGCTGGCCGACGAACAGTTACGGATCGATGCCGCCGGAAATTTACATTCCATGAACACAATGAATCTACGATAAGCGTTTTATGAAAAACTCTGTTTCGCGCCTGCTCCTGGCGGCACTGGTCAGCACCAGCACGACGGGCGCTTGGGCACAATATTACCCCGGTCTGGTCAGCAGCAACTATGGCGGTATTCACCGGATGCTCCAAAACCCCTCCTCCATCGCCGGAACGCGGTACAAATTTCAGGTGGTGGCGTTTACCGGAAACTCGTCGGTCAATTCGCTGTATACCAAATATGTTTCAAAGGGTCTTTTTCAAACCATTCAATTACCCTATAGTAAGAGTCTTAGTCTGCCGCTCCGGACAGTGGGCTCCATCACCGATGCCCCAAGAACCACTTCTTACTCTGAAATCCTGGGACCGTCGTTTCTGATCAATGTCGATGGCAACCAGACCATTGCCCTGCATACCCGGCTAAAAAGTTATCTCTACGGATCATCGCTTCCCGAAAACCTGACGGAAGCTTACCGAAACCGGCTTTTTTACCGCAACCTGCAACCCTCGTCGGGTAGCTTCGATTTTGGTCTGGCACACAACAGCTACGGCGAAGTGGGCCTGACCTACGGATTACAGGTGTTTGATGGGCAATGGCACCGGTTGAAGATCGGCGCAACGGTTCGCCGGATCGTGGGGGCGCAAATGAGCTATCTGAACGCCCGGGGGAACTACGCCATTCGGCAGGTCAACGGCGATGTCGAAAAGAGACTGGATATCACGAATCTAGATTACAGCCTTGGTCAAACGACAACGCGGAAGGATTTCAGCCTTTCGTCGGTTTTTTCGAATGCCTATGGCAGCGGTTGGGGCTATGATTTGGGTGCTACCTACGAAATTGGCAAGCGAACGACCGGGCGGGGTTACAATTCCGATACGCCTATGAAAGACCCGCGACCCGCTTACTGGCTCCGGCTTTCGGCGGCTTTGCTCAATGGCGGCAGCATCCGGTATCCGGCGGGACAGGCGATCACAGGCGGTGGCCCGTTTACCTTCAACCAGGAAGAACTGGAAAAATTCGGCAACGCCCCAGCCGATTACCTGAACACGCACGCAGACAACGGTTCACAGACGTACAATCCGGGAAAAGTAGCCCTGCAACGGATGCTCCACCTCGAAGCCGATCTGCGGCTGGTGCCGTCGTTTTATGTCAACGGATTATCCATGACCAACCTGTCGTCCGGCGCAACGCAGATGCCGAACATGCTGATTGTCACGCCCCGGTTTGAAGATGAAGATGTGGAATTGGGTCTACCAATTTCGATTATCGGCCCCGACAGCCGGGTGGCCGTTGGTCTTTCTAGCCGCCTGGGACCGCTTACGCTCGGTTTCAGCGACATGGGCCGCCTGTTCAGCAAGAAAGGCGAAAACCGCAGTTCCCTCGTCTGGCTCGGCTTCTCCGTCTGGAAATGGAGGAAATAGAGTTAAGAGTTATGAGTGAAGAATTAAGAGTTGGCTCCGCCACTTTACAGGAAACGGCGGAGCCAACTCTTAATTCTTCACTCATAACTCTTAACTCTATTTGTTTGCTTTAACGACGTTGGTGAATTCGCGGGATTTGAGGGAGGCTCCGCCGATGAGGCCACCGTCGACGTCGGGTTGCGCGAACAACTCGGCCGCGTTCTTTTCGTTGGCGCTACCGCCGTACAGAATCGTTGTGTTATCAGCAACTTCCGGGCCGTATTGGCTGGCGATGTGTTGCCGCAGCATTTCGTGCATTTCCTGCGCCTGTGCGGAGCTGGCTGTCAAACCGGTCCCGATGGCCCAGATCGGTTCGTAGGCAATGACAATGTTCGCAAATTGCTCCGGCGACAGGTGGAACAGGCTCTCGGTCAACTGCGTGCGGACAAAATCCAGGTGCACTTCCGTTTGCCGTTGTTCGAGCGATTCACCACAGCAGAAAATAGGCGTTAAACCATTCGCCAGCGCGCTGTTCACTTTCTCGGCCAGTTGGGCGTTGGTTTCGGCAAAATACTGCCGCCGTTCGCTGTGGCCAAGAATGACGTACGAAACGCCAATCGACTTCAGCATCGGTGCCGAAATCTCCCCGGTGTACGCGCCCGATGCTTTTTCGTGGCAATTCTGAGCACCCAACGCTACCCGCGACTGCCCTTCCAGATACGGCTTAAGCGTGGTCAGGTACAAAGCCGGGGGGCAGAGCACCACCTGGACATCGCCCGTTACCTCATCATTTATCATATTGACCACCTCCGACACCAGCCCGAGAGCCTCGTCGAGCGTCTTATTCATCTTCCAGTTTCCGGCAACAATTTTTTTACGCATAGGTACCTATTTAATGATTTACACCCTGATTACGAACTGACTACCCAAAAAAGAGCGATTTAAACCGTCGTATCTAAATTTTTGTTCAACCACTCGCGGGGCGAAATTAGCGGTTTTTCAACATCATTTTCCATTCATATAAAAAGTATCCGGATTGCGAAGCAACGATTCATTAAAAATTGTGTTATTAGACAAAATAGTTGTAACTTTTCAACGCCTTTTTATCGACAACTTTTATGAAACTGTTTGTTATCTTCTTCGGAATTTTGCTCTGCTCGCAGGGGGTTCTGGCGAGCAATGACGAGCAGAAGAATGCAGATAAGTACGGTTATTTCCTGACGGGTAATCGTAAACAGGCCCGAATTCCTTTTCAGCTCCACTCCAATCTGATTATCGTTCCGGTTCGCATCAATAATTCGGACACCCTGCATTTTATTCTGGATACGGGCGTTAGCTCCGTCATTATCACTGACCCGGCGGCTGTCCGACGACAACCCCTGCGTTTTACCCGCAAAGTGAAGCTGACCGGCGCGGGCGAAGGCGGGCAGTTGATGGCCTCTGTTGCCATCGACAACTTTTTGATGATGGGTCATATGCAGGCCAATCATCAGAACATTGTGGTGCTGGATGACGATATTCTGCGGCTGTCCGAATACGTTGGCATTCCGGTTCACGGCATTTTTGGGTACGAAATTTTCAGCAATTTTGTGGTCACAATCGACTTTCAGCGCCGGGAACTGGTACTCAACAGCCCAAAAAATTACCGGTATCGCCGTTCGCATGGTCCCCGTTATCCCATTTCCATTCAGGACACAAAACCGTATACGGACGTCATGGCGCTGCTCGACAACGGCAGGACTCTACCGATCCGGGTTGTGATCGATACGGGAGCGGGACACGCCTTGCTGATCAACCGAAGCAACGGCGATGATATCCGGCTGCCCGACAAAGTAATCCGGGCACAACTGGGCCGGGGCCTGAGTGGTGTTATCAATGGAAACCTAGGGCGGATTGAGAAAATTCGGCTGGGAAATTTTGAAATGGACAACGTTGTGGCTTCGTTTCCCGACAGTACGTCATTCGGGTTAAAAATCGCGGAACATGCCGCCGAACGCAACGGGAATTTAGGGTGTGAGATTCTGCGCCGGTTTAAGGTGACGTTCAATTACCAGGACAAGTACATGGTGCTGAAACCGATCAAGCGCATCCTGAAACAATCGTTTGAACACGACATGAGCGGTCTCGAACTGAAAGCGCGGGGGACCAATTTCCGGAACTACTACATTGAAAAAGTAATCGACGATTCGCCGGCCGCCCGGTCGGGCCTGCGGGATGGCGATGAGGTGCTTTTTATCAACAACACCCCGGCGGGTGATCTGAATGTCAGCGAAATCTACAAGATGCTGCAAAAAGGGGAAGGCAAGGAAATCAGCATCCTCGTTCGGCGCAACGGCGCCATTGTCTTTGCACAATTTGCCCTGAAGCGAATGATATAACCAAAAACGCGGCATCTGGTCAGCTAAACGAATTTAGCTGACCAGATGCCGCATAATGTCTTTAAAAGTGATGGACCACTCGGGTGTATCACTTCCTACCTATCGTCGTCTGGTTAAACCGACAACGTACCTTTCTGGTGCGCATCTTTCAACGTCGCTTCCAGACCTTTTTTGTTGATCGTGCGCATGGCGGAGGTCGAAACCTTCAACGTAACCCAAGCGCCCTGCGATTCCAGGAAGAACCGCTTCTTCTGCAAGTTGGGATAAAATTTCCGCTTCGTTCTATTGTTAGCGTGTGATACGTTATTACCAACCCGCGTCCGCTTTCCTGTAATTTGACAAACTCGTGCCATGACAATACCTTTTTCTGAATGAGCCCGCAAAGTTGATAAAAAATCACCAGTAATGCAACCCTAAAGAGTTAAAAGTTAAGAATTAAGAGTTAAGAGTTAAGAGTTGGCTCCGCCACTTTACAGGAAACGGCGGAGCCAACTCTTAACTCTTAACTTTTAACTTTTAACTCTTAACTCCCCGCCAGGGGCAGTGTTTGCAGCCGTGTTTGCAGCAGTAGCCGCGCTTCAGGTGGTATTTGGCCGTGAAAACGAGAAATCCCTGTTCATTGAAATAATAATCTTCATCGTCCAGCCCATCAACAAGCGGCTTTTTAGGATTGGAAGTCGGCATGGGTTGTCTGACTGAGCAAGTAATTGTATTTTTGAATTTCGGATTAAGGCCGAAATTTACTCGTTACTGCTTACATTACTCACTCCCCCGTACAATCATGGACACGTTATCATCGGTATCGGCGACGCAACAGGCCATTGACCTGGAATGGAACTACGGCGCGCACAACTATAAACCGGTTCCGGTGGTCCTAAACCGGGGCGAAGGCATTTTCCTGTGGGACGTCGAAGGAAAGAAATACTATGATTTTCTGTCCGCCTACAGCGCCGTCAGCCAGGGACACTGCCACCCGCGTATCATCAGCGCCCTCATTGAGCAGGCTCAGCGCCTGACGCTGACCTCCCGGGCTTTCCATACCGACCAGCTCGGCGTGTGCGAAAAATTTCTCTGCGACTACTTCGGCTACGACAAGGTGCTGATGATGAACTCGGGCGTCGAAGGGGGGGAAACCGCTCTGAAACTGACTCGGAAGTGGGCGTATAAAGTCAAAGGTATTCCGCAGAACCAGGCCAAAACCGTGTATGCTACCGGGAATTTCTGGGGCCGGACACTGGCGGCTATTTCGTCGTCGACCGACCCGGAAAGCACCAACGACTACGGCCCGCTCCTGCCCGGTTATCTGCTCGTTCCGTATAACGACTTGAATGCGCTCGAAACCGTGTTTCGGCAAGATCCGCACATTGCCGGGTTCATGGTTGAGCCGATTCAGGGCGAAGCGGGTGTGGTGGTGCCCGACGAAGGCTACCTGAAAGGCGTGCGGGAACTGTGTACACAATACAACGTGCTGTTCATTGCCGACGAAGTACAAACCGGCATCGGACGCACCGGCAAGCGGCTGGCCTGCGATCACGAAAACGTCAAACCGGATCTGCTTGTGCTGGGTAAAGCGCTTTCGGGTGGTACGATGCCGGTTTCGGCCGTGCTGGCCAACGACGAAGTGATGCTCACCATCAAACCGGGCGAACACGGGTCGACCTACGGCGGCAACCCGCTGGCCTGCGCCGTGACAATGGCAGCCCTGAAGGTGATTGAAGACGAAAAGCTGGCCGACAATGCCGCTCGCATGGGCGAGGTGTTCCGGAACCGGATGCAGGCCCTAATCGAAAAGGAGAGCCTGGTTACGCTGGTGCGCGGGAAAGGGTTGCTCAACGCCATCGTGGTGAGCGGACATCCGGCTTACGGGGAAAAAACCGCCTGGGAAATCTGCCTGCGTCTGAAAGACCGGGGCCTGTTGTGCAAACCCACCCACGGCGACAAAATCCGGTTTGCGCCCCCGCTGGTCATTACTGAAGAACAGATGCACGAAGCCTGTGATATCATCGAGCAAACAATTCTGGCGTTTGTTTAAAAGTTGTATCGCAGACGGGGCCGCCCGGCGGTTAAGCGGAGGACATCAGAGTTTATCAGAGAACAACTCC